>JANMGH010000166.1:0-22811 GCA_031374515.1 Pirellula sp.
TCTTCCACCGCAGCGATGATACGCGATCGCAAATCCATACTTAAAGCTTTCATTCCAATCTCCTCCGTAAAATTTGGACAGGAAAAAGCTTACTCGATCTGCCTAGTTCAAACCTATATCACTTTTAAAGATGCTCTAGTGGCTAGTTGCTAGTTTCTAGTTTCTAGTTTCTAGTTTCTAGTTTCTAGTTTCTAGTTGCTTGAATCGTATGCCCCCGAAAACGAAAAAACCCACCTGGAAATCGGTGGGTCTTAGGATCTTGCAACTAGCCGCTTCGGACTAGCAACTGTTTATTCCGCTCGCGACTAGAAACGATCTACTGTCCTGATGGCGATACTGCAACTGTTGGAGAGTCGCTGTTATTCTCTGCAGCAATGATGCCCACAGCGACTAAGCCACCGATTGCAGCTAGAGAACCAAGGCCGCCCAATCCTCCCGCGCCGGCTCCGCCACCAACACTACCGCCGCCACCAAAACTACCGCCACCTCCACCACCAAAACCACCACCATATCCGCCTGCAATTGCATCCGTCGGATACGCCACATCTACTGGGTCGACGGTTTCTAACATATCAGCCGATGGAATCGGAGCGAGTCCAATGTCCAAACTCGTCGCAGGCATGTCGCCTTGTAACGAAACCAACTTGACATTTCTTGGCGTTTTTGCCTTCGAAACGGAGAGGTTCGAAGCTTCGGCTTTGAATCCGACCGCCGCAACTCCGCCGGCTCCAGAAGCAACTAGCGAGTAGATTCCTGGAGCAATCTTTACGCTAAACTTGCCAGCCGAATCAGCCGTAGTCCGAGTGACAATCATTCCGTTTTGATAGATGCTGACCAACGAGCCATTAACCTCACCGTTTGCACTCCACAATCGGCCTTGCAATGATCCGTCGTTCTTCAATGCGACCGAACCATGCGATGCCGAATAAGACGCTGGAGAGTTCGGCAGTACCGAAGTGACCCTGTTGCTCGCTTGCGGTCGGCTGCTTGAAAAAATTACTTTTTGCATTTCAGGCGAACTTGGTGAAACCGCAAACAGTTGCAAAGCTTCACCCCCTTGTTGGTCGTTTGCATAGACTCGGAACGATTGGCAAATAACCACGTTTTCAGATTGTCCGAATACGGAACAAACACCCGGCTCAACATTGCTGAACACAAACTCGCCGCGGTCGTTCAGCTTCGTTTCGACAACCTTCCCGTCTACCGTCACCAGTTTGATCTTCATACCGCGTGCAAATCGACTTGATACCGAACCAAGTATCTCCACTTGGCCGACCAGTTGTCCGTCCGCGTTCAAGGAAACGCTTTGAACCAACGCTGAATTCTCAACACCCCTGGCAGGAATGACTGCAGCCGAAACAACGTCTCGAACCGATTGAGCGATCGCTTGCGATTGGCCGAATCCGGCCAACGCTCCGAGGCCGAGACAAACGGCAGCAATTTCATTTCGGAATCGTAATCGTAATGACTGGGACATTTTTTTCCTGAGTGTTTCTATCTATGGGCGATTTCTGCGAGCTTTATCACTCGCTAACTCATCAAGCATCGACACATTTTTCGCAATCGGAAAACTGGCGATGACCGTTCAAGTCTATTTGGCGTGCGGGATTTCGACAAGCGATTTCCAACAAAAAGCCTCAAATTTGCTGGGAATATGGCCTTTTTTATAGGCCGCACCGCAGAGGCGAGCTGCTTCACGAAAATGCACCTGAAGGCTTATTTTTGCTCCTCAAAGGAGGTTAAGGCTAGATTCGTCTTCACTCGATCTCCGAGAGAGAGGCTGGGGGCGGAAAGTCACACACTTTCAACGTCCCATTCACTCCCCCTGCTAGTCCGATCAGATCTTGGGTGAACCGATCCAAAATCGTTCTCTTTCCCAAGTTACAAACGGCATACTCACGGGCGCTCGCACCCATCTGGGCTCGAAGCCCCGCGTCATCGGCGAGCCTCACAATCGCATCGCTGAATCCTTGCGTATCCCCTGGGCTTACAACCAATCCACGCCCTTCGACGACCTGTTCAATTTGAGTTCCCGCGCTCGCGCACGTAACGACGGGTCGACCTGTGGCTAGCATCCCGGTGAGCTTCGATGGCATGACCAAATCAGCAGCATCGCCCCGCTGTGGCAAGAGATGGATGTCCGCCGCGTTCATCAACTCGTTAAACACCTCCATCGGCTGAACGGGTAGCATCTGCAAATTCGCGAGCCCTCGCGACGACTCCTCGATCGATGGAAAGGCAGCTCCATGCCCACAGATCACAAAGTGCAGATCGCTCCGATGCGCGCATTTTTTGGCCGCATCGACCACAATGTCGAGCCCCTGCTTGGCCCCGATATTGCCCGCATAGAGCGCGATGCACTTGCCCGCGGGCAAACCAAATTTGGCTCGCAAGGAGCTGGCGTGTGCGAGCGGCTGCATTGCATCGCAATCGACCCAATTTGGGAATAGCCGAATGCAGTCCGCTGAGACCCCTTTCTCCAACAACCGCTCGACCATCTTTGGCGAGATGCTCGACACGCGATCAAATCGCCTCATCAAGAAGGCCTCAACGGCAAGCACACACTTACGCAATAACGGCTGCTTCAAAATCCCCAAGTCAAACGCGGCATCGACTTCGAAATCCTGGACATGCAACCAAGCTTTAGCGCCACAAAGCCGAGCCGCGAGAATGGTCGTCGGCATGCAAAACGCAGCCGGCTCCACGGTCATGATGACGTCCGGGCGTTGCGTGATCGCCTTCCAAAGTACGATAGGGATACTGGACAAACCAAACGAGGCCAAATGCAAAACCCGTTTCCATGCGTTCACCTGCCGCGGTACCCAAAGCGGGCAGCGAATCACCTCCACCGCCCCATCCATCTCACTCCCCGTAACGCCCCCCGCAGCGCCCCCCGTAGCGCAACGCGTCAAGCGTTTCGATGGATCCCCATCAGAGCTCGTGACATTCTCAGGCGCATCAACGTGTTCGAAACATTTATCATGATCACTCACCGCTTGAGTTACCTCGCGAGAGTAAGCGAGCCCAGAGAATCCGCTCGAGATTTTCCACTGAGGGTAATAAGGCGGAGTCGTCACGACGGTGACATGGTAACCGTGACGAGCCAGGTCAGCGACCATTTCGCCCGAGTACTTCCCGATCCCCACTTCCTCAGGCGAGTAGTTGAGTCCATGCAATAGTAGTTTCATGTTTTTATAGTTGCGAGAAGCCAGAAGCGAGAATCTAGTTGCTAGCCTCTAGCTTCTAGCCTCTAGCTTCTAGCTTCTAGCCTCTCGCTTCTCGCTTCTCAAAACATCGCTTAGACGTTTTGCCGCGTTGCTCGCCTTAAACAGGTCGACAAAGCAGTTGCGAGCATTGCTTCTCATTTCAACCCGCTTCGGTTCAGGTACCGCGACCCAATCCGCGACCATTTGGTTCACGCCATCGGCCGTGTCGGTGCATACCATCCCGGCGGACTGGTTCGCGATCTCCTGATAGATGTTCACTTGATCCGAGATGAGCACCGGTTTACAGCACGCAAGTGCCTCGACTACGGCGATCCCAAAATTCTCTTGATGGCTCGGCAAGACAAAGGCTTCGCAGCCATAGAACGCACCCCACTTGGCATCCCCCTGCAACATGCCAGGAAAACAAACAGATGCACCCGAGTTGTCGGTCAATTTCAAATCCCGAGCTAGCTGTTGCATTTGTTTTCCGTAGTCCGAATCCTTGGGCCCGGCGATCACCAGCACCGGCAACTCCGATGTGCCAGCATGGTCCGCTACTAATTTCGCATAAGCCTGAATCAATAGATCGACCCCTTTCTTCGGGTGAATCCGACTGATAAACAGCAAGTACGGTCGCCCATGAAGTTCGGGACACGAGGCATGGAATGCGTCGAGCATAGCCGCGGTTTCCGCAGGGGGTTCGGCGACCCCCAAACCCACGATGATTTCCTTCTTCGGACGATAAGGTGAAAATGGTTCACGGGCGAGTTCCATTTCCTTTTGGCAAGTGAACAGAAGACCATCGGCATTGGCGATCACATGTTTTTCGATCACTTTCCATTACCACCAATTACGCCAAGCCTTAAACCTGCGTGAAGCATCTCGCTGGAACCACGGGTCAAGCATCCCATGTGGCATCACGTAGGCTCTAGGAATGTCTTTCGCATGCGACCGGCGCAGTTGATGCAATAGATGGATCATCGCATAGCTATGATAGGACCACAGACCATGTATGATTATAGAGTCGAATTTCGTAGCGTTATCGCGGAGCCATGGAAACAACTGCTTGCTATACGCCGCCGGACCGAACTTGGGCCCAAGTTTATGCAACACGAATGGGTCGGTGATTTTGTAATCGAACGAGGGACTATCGACGCAAACAACTTCGTTGTGCCAGCCGAGCAACGCGAGCTCGGGGATAGTGGTCCGAATCGCCTGACAAACACCCCCGGCTCTCGGATCCATCCCCGCGATCCCATGCAACAACCGAGGGCCACTTGGGGTCACCCGGTCCCCCCCGTCACCTACCGTGCGTTTACTCCCCTCTCCTCTCGGGAGAGGGGCTGGGGGTGAGGGCGTCCTACTCGGGTGAGGGGCTGGGGGTGAGGGCTGTTGCCTAGTCCTAATCGCAAGCCGCGACTCGCTAGCCTCTAGCAACTCAACTAGTCGTCCCGCTGCGCCCTCCGCGCGATATCGATTTTCATAACACCGCATCGCATTGCGTCCAAGCTCGTTCCTAGTATCGTCGCTCGCTGCAATCCAATTCCTAAGCAGCCGCGAGACGCCGTCGAGCGTATCCGTTTCGACCCATCCGGCCCCGTCCTTTTCGATCTCCAGGCAGATGTTGACTTTATCGGAGATCAAGACAGGTTTACCGCACGCCAAAGCCTCGACGATAGCGATGCCGAAGTTCTCTTGATGGCTGGGCAGGACCATGGCATCGCAGCCGTAGATGGCACCCCATTTCGCGTCCCCTTGCAGCATGCCCGGAAAGAAAACCGACGGCGCATTCTGAGGATCGTTAGAATCTCCGATGTCGGAGGTACGACTTAGTCGAAGCCAAAGGTGTTGCATTTGTTTGGCATAGGCCCCATCGTTCGGGCCGGCGACAACCAGTGCCGGCATTGGAGTTCCGTTTGCCAATTCCGCACTCAGACCAGCGTAAACCTTCAGTAGAAGATCGATCCCCTTTTTTTCGTGAATACGACCGAGGTAGAGCAGATAAGGTCGATTCGCTAACTGAGGGCAAGCCTTTCGAAACGCGTTTTGCAGTACCGCAGATTCACGCGGGGGTTCGGCAATACCATATCCGACATTGTGTTCTTGTTTAGGCGAATAAGGTCGAAAGGTAGTCCGGGCCAGGAGCATTTCTTGTTCGCAAGTGAACAGCAGACCATCTGCTTGCGAGATGGTTCGATTCTCAATCGTCTTCCAGTAGGTCCAATTTCGCCAGGCTTTCCAGTATCGCGAAAGAGCGGTTTGAAACCACGGATCCAGCATTCCGTGCGGCATGACAAAAACGCGGGGGATATTCTTCGCACCATTGGCCCGCAAACGCGTTATCGCTTGGGTGACGGCATAGCAATGATACTGCCAAATGCCATGCACGATGACCACGTCATAGTCGCACAAGTGCTTTTGAAGCCAAGGTTTCAAGTGAGGACTCCAGCCCCAGATGCCAAATGCTTTCCCCATGGAATGGATTGGGAATTTCTCCGGGCCCACGGACATCGAATCGTGTGCATCGAAGCAGGCAACTTCGTTAACGCATCCCAGTGCATCGAGAGTTGGAATGGAGTTCCTGATCCCCTGAGCCGGTCCACCGGACCGTGGATCCATGCTCGAGATGACACGCAATATCCTCAATCCAGACAATTTGATCTCGTGTGGTCTATCACCAACTATAAATTCTCGCGTCTCGCCACTCGCAACTTTTTTTCTATTGCCCACTGCCAACTAGCAACTCAAAAAATACCGCAGGTTTGCCCAGCTGGATGGTTCTGTTTTCAAGCGACCAAGCACCGGTGAAACCTAACCAAAAAATACCGCAGGCTTGCCCTGCTGGATCGTTCTGTTTTCAAGCGACCAAACACCGGTGAAACTTAACCAAAAAATACCGCAGGCTTGCCCTGCTGGATGGTTCTGTTTTCAAGCTACCAAGCATCGGTGAAACCTAACCAAAAAATACCGCAGGCTTGCCCTGCTGGATGGTTCTGTTTTCAAGCGACCAAACACCGGTGAAACTTAACCAAAAAATACCGCAGGCTTGCCCCGCTGGATGGTTCTGTTTTCAAGCTACCAAGCACCGGTGAAACCTAACCAAAAAATACCGCAGGCTTGCCCTGCTGGATGGTTCTGTTCCGGGGCTATCAGCAAGCGTCCGAACTCAGTCCAATACCCACTGCATATTTCTGTTGCCTTCTCAGTCACGATTCAACCACAGAGGCACGAAGAACGCGGAGCCAATGTAAATAAACATCTCTGTGATCCACGTGCCTCTGCGGCTTATTTTGCTGTCAACTGTCGACTGGAAACTGACGACTGTGTTAAATCTCAACTGAATTGATTTTAATTCGTGGTGCGTTCTTGATCCTGAGGTTGAGTTCGGTGATATTCCGCACGAAGATTGTGTTACCCGATAGAAGGCACTTTCCATCGAGCATGATAATTTCTCGTTTGAATGGATCGTAGGTTGCTGTTTCGAATCCGAAACTGCGCATCGTTTCAACGATGACGCTTTCGTCGTAACCATAGCGACTACCGCTTCCGTTGAGTTCCATGATGACTGCAAGCAGAGATGGTTGTGCAAGAACATTTTTCGCTCCGTCGATGACAGCCGACTCGAATCCCTCGACATCGATTTTGATCACAGTCGGAGAACGATCACCAAGAATATGGTCTAAGCGATGAATCGGAACGCTTACAGAGTCAGATCTGCTTTGTTCATTTGCTGCCAGAACGTGGTTGGTGCAGTTTTCGGATGAGGTAAACCTCAATTCGCCCTCTTCAGCACCCACGCCGCATTGCAATAACTCAACCGTTGCAGTTAGATCGTTTATTGCAAGATTGGTTTTGAGTTTTCGGAAAGTGGATGGCACCGGTTCGAAAGCGACACCTTTGGCTTTTTTTACGCCGCAAGCAAGCAAGGTATAGGAACCGACATTCGCACCGATATCCACAAATAGATCGGATGTGCCAATGACATGCAACAGGAATCCCATTTCAAGATGTTCATGTAGCCCACAGTAGACGTTTTGAGTGATGCCCGACTCACCGGGAGCGACAACCACCAAAACGCCATCCATCCAACTGAAGATGATAGGTGAGCGCACCAATCGCATCGCAATCTGCCATCGCAGGAATCGGCTGATTCCCTCGATTCGCCCATTGCGATTCATTGGATGGTTCCAAACGAACTTACAATTTCTATACAATGCCGCAATCATTCTGAACTTTCGAAGGGGTAATTACTCGCAAGAAGTTGCAGCATGGATTGGATCGGAACAACAGTCAAACTTATGACCGTAGATCGTAACCCGTCAATCGCGAAAGCTCCGCCCGAATCTCGTCCTTGTCGGTCAGATGCGCAATGGCTTTTTCGAATTCCATAATCTTGGCACCGACAAGAAATCGGTACCAGTAGCCTTGTAAGAAGTGGTAAACCAATCCCGAACGGCCATCGAGAAAACCAAGCTGGAAAACGTAGCGGTACATGAAGTAAGCGAGTGAGCTCAACGTAAATGGGATGCGGTTATAAATTTTTTCTTTGATGAAACGTTTCGCAGATGCTTGTTTCGAAGAGTTTTCACTTGTGACTCCCTCATCGCGAGGAAATAGCGTCAAGCGATGATTCAGTACCTCAATGGCCTCGCGAGTTGCGTACTTATTGTGCTTGTCAGTGAAGTAGCCTAGATCGTGCAGATTGTGATCCGCGAAGCCGCCTTGGAACGTGACGGTACTTCCTCCGAAGACGACAATGTGCTCATCCATCCAGCGATCCTCAACCCGCCCGTGGCCGCGCCGAAACAACCGTGTCATTATGAGAGGGTAACGACCACCAAAACGTACCCATCGACCCATGAAAATATGCTTCCGTTTGAAATTTACTCCTACAATGTCCGACGGCAATGTGGGAACTCGTTTCAGTATTTCCGCCTGCAAGTCGGATTCGATAATCTCATCCGCGTCGAGACGCAAAATCCAATCGCTACTGATGGGCGCGTTGTCGAGCGCCCAACGGAACTGCTTTGCTTGGTTTACAAACTTATTCTGCAATAATATTGCGTTATGCTTGTAGGCTATCTCATGTGTTCGATCCGTGGAATACGAGTCAATCACAAAAACTTGCTTGCTGATCGTTGATACAGATCTGAGTGCACGCGCAAGATGCCTCTCCTCGTTGAAGGTGAGAATAATTACAGCGATTTCACCCGAATTTACTTGAACGTCGTTGTTCATTATATGAGGCTCGATCTTCTGATTCCACTGATGGAGATAATCAGATGGCGGTCCGGTATCGCAAGAGCGTCGCAGGGTTCCCGATGTAAATCCCGTTGGCCTCAGCATCCTTGAACAAAACGCTGCGAGCACCAATTACAGCGTGCTCGTGAATCGTTACTCCAGGTCCAATAAACGCCTCCGCAGCAATCCATGCCTTTTGATGAATGTGAATGGGTTTCGCCGTAAGTTGGAATTCCGGATCATCGATATCATGCATGCCTGTGCATAGATGACTTCCCTGAGAAACGATCGCGTACTCAGCCAATTCTATGGATGCAATGCAGTAGCACGTAACCCCCGGACCAATGCATGAATGTTCCCCCAACGTCAAGTGAGGCGGAAACCAGATCCTTGCGGTCCCGTAGACATGTGCAGTCCAAGCCACGTTGGCGCCGAAAATTCGCAGTATTGCAATGCGAAAGCGATGAAAGGGGGGAGGAGTCCACGCACACAAAACGAGCCAAACCACGTTCCAAACGAAACGAAAAATGCGGTTTTTTCTTGAAAAACTCGCGCCCCCTTGTAGTGGTAAAGATGCATTCGCATTCAACACTATGGATGAAAAGTTATCCTTTCCAACGGTTACCTGTTCGTCACGATTCATATTAGTAGCATTTTGTAGGCACTAGGTACTCTACGTAATGTTAACCGCAAGAATGTCATGTAGACTTATTGCAGCCTTCGATGTTTGGAACCGTTCATTGAAGCAACCTCTAGCACTTGTACGCATCTGAGGTTTAATTTGGTCATTGTTAAGAACCCAATCGTTCAGGATTTGTGTTACGCCTGTATGGCTAGCGATGCATACCATTCCCGCTCTGTCCCGAACGACCTCTTGAAATATATTGACCTGGTCCGAAATCAACACTGGCTTGCCGCAGGCCAGTGCCTCGACGACTGCAATGCCGAAATTTTCTTGGTGGCTTGGCAGAACGAAAGCGTCGCACCCATAGAATGCCCCCCACTTTGCATCTCCTTGCAGCATACCCGGAAAGTGAACTTGAGACGATTGACTTTCGTCGTTCGTCGGATCTTGCAGATTCAATAACTTTAGCTCCAAAGCTAGCTGTTGCATTTGATATGCATATGAAGTATTTGTTGGCCCAGCAATTACTAAAGCAGGCATGGCAGCCTGACCATGGTACTTAGCAGATATTTGTGCATATGCCTTAAGCAAGAGATCGACACCCTTCTTGGGATGAATTCGACTCAAGAATAATAAATAAGGACGGTCTCCCAATCCTGGACAAGTAAGTTGGAACGCTTCTCGCATTGCATCCGTATACGAGGGCGGTTCTTCAATTCCATAGCCAACATTCAATTCTCGTTTTGGCCGGTAGGGTCGAAATGGCTCTCTCGCCAGTTTCATTTCTTGCTCACAGGTAAAAAGCACGCCATCCGCCTCCGAAACGACTCGATGCTCTACCACCTTCCAATAAAACCAATTTCGCCAAGCCTTGAGACGCCTCGTCTTGTCTCGCTGAAACCATGGGTCCAACATCCCATGCGGCATCACAAAACAGCGAGGCACTTTCGAATGGTTCAATTTTTTCTTGAGCCTTTGAATCACTTTCGTTGTGGCATAACTGTGATATAGCCACAAACCGTGGATGATTACTGCGTCGTAAGCGACAAGATTCTCCATCAACCATGGAGTCAGTTTTGCGTTCCTCTTCCATCCGCTACTTGCATTACCTAAAGCATGTACGACGAAACTATCCAACTTAAGAAATTCGGAACGCGGATCATCAAAACAAACGACCTCGTTTTCGCAGCCTAGCGTTGCTAACGCCGGTATGGAATTCCGAATTCCCTGGCACGGTCCTCCCAAGGCAGGATCCATGCTCGGTATCACGCGCAACACCCGCATTCAGCTAGTTACGCTTGAGATAATGCCCAAGAACGACAATGCTCCAAAGGCGAGTCCAATGCACTTTTCCAATCGAGAACTTCTTTTCAATGTCAGCGATCTTGCTCTCATTAAGGAATCGAGCCGAATTCCGAAGGCCTTCCTCCACGAAACCTTTTAGCGGTCCACGCATCCATTCCGACATTGGGAGAGTGAATCCCATCTTCGGTCGATTCCACACTTGATCAGGCAGCACGTCTCGAAACGCATCAATTAGCAGCTTCTTGGGTGGTTTTCCTTGTTTGACATTCGCCGGCAAGCCAACGACATAACTAACCAAGCGATGATCCAGGAAGGGGACTCGAAGCTCAAGCGATACGGCCATGCTCATCTGATCGCTATCGCGAAGTAACATCGGTTCCATGTAACCATGAATCTCGGCATCCGAAACCTTGGCATACGAATCCGCTTGTTTCAACGATGGGTTCGGAAACAATGCCTTTTGCTTGATACCGAACTTCGCCAGGGTTCGGGTGTTCATCCATCTTCGACATGCGATCCCCAATGAAAACGGATCATTGCTAGTGCAATCCGCAAACTTGCTACTGAGTTTGGCGGGTGCGAATTGGACGAGTTTCTTTTGCGCGGAAACGGGCAACCAACGAATCCATTCCAATCGTGAAACCGTTGAAAAACTTGGGTATCCTCCGAAGATCTCATCCGATCCAAGGCCGCTGATTGCAACTTTGATACCCGCTAGACTCACTGCCTTGGACACGATGTAAGTATTGATCGCATCCACCGATGGGCAATCCATGACCTTTACGGATTCGACCACCCATTCCAAGCATTGTTGGTCATTGAGCATCACCTCATTATGCTCTGCACCTGCAATCTTGGCGACATGTCTTGCGATGCTGCGTTCATCGAACGCTTCGTGGTCGAATCCCACGGTAAATGTTTTGAGTGGTTCCGTCATGAACCTGGCTGCCGTCAACGCTAGGATTGACGAATCAATACCACCACTTAGAAAGCAGCCGACGGGGACATCGGACAACAAGTGTTCTTTAACACTCGATTCCACGAGAGAACGAACGACACTTGCAGGCGATTGCTCGTTGTCAGTTTGAGGCAACCTTATCGCAGCTTCAAAATCCCACCAACGGTTGATCGATTGGACACCATTGCTATCCAATCGCAATATGGAGCCCACTGGTAAGCTGAACACATCCTGACCGAGACAACCGTCAGCTTGCAAATGGCCGAAGGACATGAAAGTCGCAAGAGAACTCTCGCTCAGGGCGAGATGAGCCTCATCATTGATCGCTCTAACCTCAGATGCAAAGCGGAACTCGTTATGGGTACTGCGAAAGTACAGTGGTTTGATTCCGAATCGATCGCGAACCAGGGCCAGCGAATGTTCCAACTGGTCATAGATTGCAAAGGCAAACATACCGCGGAAGCGCTCGAGGCAACTCGCACCCCACTTGGCCCACGCTTCGACCAGCGTCTCTGTGTCCGATTGGCCTCGCCAGGTCTGTGTTCCTAATTCGCTTCGAACATCTAAGTGATTATAGATTTCGCCGTTATATACGATGGTGTATCGACCGGTTCGATCGGTCATCGGCTGGTTACCAGCCGGGGAGAGATCAAGAATTGCGAGTCGCGTATGCCCCAGCCAGCAAGCCTGATTGGAACTCCGAAACTCGCCTTGACCGTCTGGACCACGATGACGGATGGAGCCTAACGGCAATGCTTGGGCACTCCCTTTTGTTACAAAGGTACCGACTACTCCACACATTCGACGAATCCGTACATTGGCTGCTGAACCTGAGTCTCCGCGATTAAGCGATTAGTTTTAAATGGAAAGGCACTTCGGGACACCTCCAACTGAACGTTGGATCCTACTACTTGGCGTCATCGAGTCATTGACTTCGAGCTGTCGGAAATCAAAATCTGTGAATAAAAACGCTCATATTGAGCGATCGTCTCCGTCGCAATGAACTTCTTCGTTTGTTCGATCCCTGCTGCAATCCTTTGCGCAACGTCTTCGGTAGACGCTTCTATTGCAGTTTCAACAATACGAGCACAAGTAGCTTCCCATTCCCCTTCGTCCTTATACGGACGTCGGGGGATATAGATTGCTGCTTTCCCGCCAACCTCTGTCATCGGCTTTTTGTCTGTCGTTACGACTCGCGTGCCGCAAGCCATGGCTTCGGCAATCGGCCATCCGAACCCTTCGGCTATACTTGGGAATAGAAACAGCGTCGCAAGATTGTAAACCGCTCGCAGCTCCGTTTCGCTTAGATTTTGTATGAATCGAATTCGGCCTCCACGCGGCAAATCATTTATCAATGCACGTTGGTCGTTCGTCGGTCCCGGACCAACCATCCAAAGTGGAAGAGGCGGTTTCGAACTCGTTTCACACCAGGCCCGATAAAACCTGAGAACGCCAGATCGGTTCTTGTACCATTGATCACCACCCACGTGCAGCAGGAATCCACGTTCATCGCCAGGCTTGAGATGATTGGAAAGATCCGCTTGCGCTTGATTCTTAGGAATTGGTTTGTAATCACCATTCAGCCCGTTGTAGATCACAACCGACCGATCCGGTTTGCAATTGAGGAAACGATGCAACTCGGATTGAGTATTCTCCGATACGCTGACAAAGTTCCTTCCTTTTGAGAATCCCTTTTGAATCAAGGACTGGTATTTTTTTCCAGTCCAACCAGTTGGGTTTTCCGGAAACTCACCTAAAGCTGATCGCAATGCGAGGAAGTCATGGCAGTGAATGGCGTGAGGTCTGTGCGCGAAGTAAGGAATCCAAATGCCCAATGCCTGATCGGAAACAACAAACAAAGTATCCGGAGACTCAAGCGCTACACGTTTTCTAAGAAGGTGTGGATAGATTACAAATTGATCAATGTAACCAAGCCACTTTTTCAAGAATCGTGACGGCAAAGGAATGCGCAAAGCAATCGACGGAGACGTCCAGTATTGGACCGCATGTCCTGCTTCTTTCATTCCTTCACCGATCATCCTCGCGAAGCGTGGCATGCTCGTGGAATTCAGTGACTTTGGATGCGTAAGTACTACAGTCATCATCGGCTATGGAAGATTATTGCGATTATGCATTATTGTTTGATTTCTAATCCCCAGAAACTGCCTGCACTCATCGAGCAATATGCGACTACTTTTTCAATAACGCTATTTCGGCAGCGATACTAGCTGCTGCAGATCCAACGGAATAGTTCAACATCCGCGCTGTCGCCCAACTGAAATCTCGATGGTATTCCCTCAGCGCAGCAATTGCCGTCGTAAGTGCCCGAGTATTCCCCTCGGGAAAGACACGAACTCTTTCCCAATCACCGAAATCCATACTACAACCTACGGCATCCGATATTGCAACAGAGCATCCGGCGTCAAGTGCCTCGTTTACAACAAGACCCCAAGTTTCACCCATTCTGCGTGATGGTAAAACCAAAATGTCTGTGGCCAAATAATACGGCATCAACTCAGCTTGATTCACAAATCCAATAAATATCGCGGGGATTGCATGTTGATCTGCCAAGGCCCTCAATTGCTTTTCCAATTCTCCTGATCCTACGAACATTATTTTTGTTCTGGAACGCTGTTCACAAGAGAGTTTTCTCCAGGCTTCAAGGATGATGAATGGATCCTTTTTCGGAATGAGCTTTCCGAAAAACCCGATGAGTGTCTCTTCTGACTGTATTCCAAGCTCGGAACGCATTCCCAATCGCTTCTGACTTTTTTCCGTTGCCGTAAAAGTAATGACGGAATTAACCGTGCAATAGTGTGCATCGCGGATACGCGATTCTGGCGTTCCGTGAGTTAGGTAGTGGCGTCGATTAGCTTGGCCGATTGCAAAAAAAAGACTTACGGATTTATAAACGGTCCTATACACCGTAGATCTGATGACGCCCTTAATTCGCCCTCTTTTTCCTGCATTATCTTGCGTTTCCATTCTAATCCAAATCGGAATACCGCGAAGTTTCGCATGCCAAAATGCCGACCAACAAAAGCGATATCCGAATGAGTGAAGCAGCACAGCAGATGGATTGGTTTGCACAAACAGTCTTTCTATTCCCTTTCCCGAAAGGCCCGACCAACGATGAATTCCACCCGTTTGATCATTTCCTAGAATTCGAAACGGGTAACCTTCTAGCAACGGAGTATTCCATGCAAATGTTTGACCAAATTCGCGGTCCAAATACCCACGAACTGAAAAGTCACTTGCGAAAATAACCTCAAAACTTTTTGGTAAAAGATGTTGGAGTTCTCGAAAAACTGGCGCCCGATACTGCACTGGATGAGTTTCGAAAATCAACAGTTGAGTCATGGGCAGTCGCCTACGAAGCTTAGCACTATTCTTACGCGCCGAAACAGTCTAGCATTAAAGTATTGCATGAGTACGAGTTCCTGAGACAGGTTCTGTATGTCGGAGGTTTCGTTTAAGGGACTTGAGAATCAAATTTACCAAAACCAAGTAGCATCCAAACAAAAGCACTCTCTCCCAGACGCCTCGCAACAACCACGCAGCATAGACGTGAAGTCCTTCCACACTTAAGTCTAAAAACAAAAGAAAACCTAAGAGCATCGAAAAATTAGTATAATTGTATTGAACTCCAATACTGCTCGGCGTTGCCAAAGTTTGAAGTAATAGAAAGACAAGAAACAACAAAACGAAGATTGTTGCAGGATAAAACCAACCGAAAAGAATATAAAAATGTGCAACTACGGATCCTGTTTTCATTCCGCCGAGGAAGCCAGCTCTATTGGTCTTAAAGTCGATCAGATCACCCATCGAAAAAGAAGTTGTATATTTCTTGTCCACTTCCAGTCCAAATAGTTTAAGAGACATTTCGGGCAGTAGACTCCAGAGCTTGTTTAAAGTTTGAACGCGAATTTCTGTGACGTCTGATTCATTTAGAAGCTGTGTGCGGCTGAGGCAATTATCATCAAACTTGATTGCCGTAAATCTCGCAATGAACGGACTTGCAATATAATTTTCATTCCACGCCCCAATTTCTGAGATGCTTGTATCTTGAAGTGATTCATGAGCTTCAAGCTTAGCGATATCAAAATACGTTTCGATTGTTGCAGTTAGGTTCTCAACCGACGAACGGGTGTCTCGGTGTGCACGTTCGATAAGGATTGCTTTTGATATGTGATTCAACTGAACTGCAAACAGAAGTCCAACGGCGCATATCGGTGCCGCGGCAAGAATGTAGCGTTTCTTGAAGACGACTACTCCAGACAATATCATGGCAAACCATCCAGTGGATACGATTGCAAATGGCAACACAAGGGACGTTCGCGAAGTAATTCCAAGTCCCAATTGGAAAGCATAAAAGACAATGAGCATTAAAACATACTCTGGGTGCCGCAACGTACGCGTTAGATAAGGCGGTACAAGCAGAAGATACGGAACAAGTGCAAGAAAATTAAGACCGTCGAGTATTTTGGTGACAACTGTTTCGCTTGGAGCTATTTTGCGAGCAATAAGGTACGCCAGAAGCAATGGAATGCCAAACAGGATTGCATTGTACGGCAACTGGCCTCGGACAGGCAGCAAGTCAAATAAACTCCCAATTTTAGATTTGAATCGTCTAAAAACAATTGCGCTTGCTGAAAAATGGGACAAAACTACGCAAAATGCAAAAACAGCTCGATGAGAGAAAACATAAATAGGAGTTTCCAGTTCATAGTCAATGCCATGGCCGTCCATTAGGGTGCCAATCAACGGAACAAGACTGTTTGAACCAATTAGCAGCATTCCAAGTAATGCCGTGAGATACCTGCCATTAACTGCATTTTCAACACGTACAAAGCTAATCGTCGCAACTATCATTGTAAGGCTAGCCAGGCCGGATGCCGTAATGTTTGTCCAAGTGGGTTGTATGATTACCTGACCAATAAAGAGTAGTAAGCATACGGAAAGAAGAAGATTGCGAGAAGTCTGTATGCTTTTTTTGAAGGCACGTTTACTCTGTAGTTCAATCGAGTTTTTTTCAGCGAACTCGATTAACATTTCAGCACCGGATAAAGTGAGTTTTCAAAAAGTTCTTGCATACGAGATTCGAGAGTCCATCGTTGATCAATGCACTTTTGGTACGCGGCGACTCCGAGTTGTATACAGTGCGTAGGAGTTTCGAGCATTTTACGAATTTTTTCGATGCATTCATCTACGCTCGAAAAGAACTCCATTTCTTTTCCCGCGTCAAACCAATTTTCCATGGATTCGGTCCGCTCGGCGAGTAGCGTTTTCCCGCATCCGGGAACTTCGAAACTCCTCATTGTCCATTCATCGCAATTGGAATGTGAAACCAAACCAAGGCAAATCTGCGAGGATCTAATTACTTCCGCATACTCAAATCCTTTAACTGAATCATGGAAATTGTTAGGAAAACGAGATGGGAGTTTTGTGCGTTTTTTCCAATTCGTTCCAAACACATGCAAAGGAATACCTGCCTCGAGTATTTTTTCAACAAGCCTAGATCGCTCGTCCATACATGTTCCTACAAAACTTACTGAGTATTTCGGTTGCACCATTGTCTCAGAGGGATAAAAAATCGGTGAATAAATACCATGTATCCATTCCCTACAGTTGGATGCACCAAGTTTTTTCAACTCCACCGCATCGCGAGAACGTTTCACTAGATGAAGGTCAAAGAATGGCGCAACGCGGAAGTAGTTTTTCCAAATCCATTGGTCCGTTAATCGGTGCCCCCACGGATTATCATCTTGAAAGGAAACAAATGTAGTCTCAGGCAATAGATTTCGCAAATTCTCAATCGTCGACGGTGCGAATTCCCGTGGCCATTCGATCCAAACGATGTCTGGCTGAAATTCAACGCATGCACTTGTTAACGCGCAACCTAGTTTGCGATAGCGATTCAAGAAGTTCGGCTGGCGAAATAGTTTGGCTAGTCTTCCGTTCCATCTCTCACGCCGACTTGAAATCCCTTGCTTATTAAAGACTTTTACAGATGTTGAGATTTTCCGAAGAGCCCAAAGTCTTTGATGACCGGACGCGCTTTCACAATCTAAATCCGCTACAAATAGAGCTTTCATAAAAACCTAGCGCACGTGTTCTTCTTTAAACTACCACCAATGGCATACTTTTCCCACTTTAAGTGCCCAACTGGCTTCGGAGGGAAGTTCAGCGAGAGAAGATTCGCTTGGATACTTTTCGTATCTCAATTGCAAAAAATGTTTGTAAACGGCTTCTGAAAACGAAACTGAAGAGTGTTCAGAAATTCGAACCCATGGATTGTCCGCGAGTATTTCGGAAACACGAGATTCACGGTTTAAGACAACAGGCACTCGTCGATATAGTGACTCGAGCACAGGCAATCCAAAGCCCTGCCGTCCAGGAACTAAGAAGAGATCTGTAAACTCAAATTGCTCTTCTACTTGTTCTGGCGTCAAGAATCCTGGAAATCGGACTATACTGGAAAGGCCCAAGTCTGATGCATACTTTTCTAAATTACTGCGTTCGGGTCCTTCCCCAGCTATTGTAATTTCTAACTTTAAGCCGCTTTGGCATTCTGTTTCACTAATAAAACGAACTGCTGCATCCATAATCCAAGACAAATTCTTTGAACTAGCCATGCGACAAATCGAAAACCAACGCACTAGTTCTCTCTTGCCACGCTCGTGCGATTGGAACTTCGATATAGGCGATGCCCCCCCCATATAGATTACCCTGAATTCCTTCCCGAACATTTCTTTTAATTCGTTTGCATTCCACTCAGTCATAGTTATTCGATGTGACGCTTTAGCCACTCCGTTGAATCGAAACAAGTCTGAAACATATGTGCGAAATCGCCTTATTGTGGTTTTTGGCAAGGAATTGGCTGTGAGTAAGCTTGGTGGATCTGGATAGAGCAGTGCATAGTTTCGCATCCTACACATTGCTGCATACGAAACTGCTTTACAACCAATTACTAGCGGCATGCCAGTAAGCGAACTCGCGTTTTTTAAAACCCAACGCCTCAGTCGTAAAGCCTTACGGAAAGGATTCCAGTGATTTCCCAATTGAATGACTTTTAGATTCTTCCTCTCCATGCCAACTAAATCGTAATGACAGAGAAGCACAGTATTCAAACCATGTAGCGTTGCAGATTCTGAGAGTGCAATAATTGTTCGTTCAAGCCCACCATACTCGCTAATATGAGGGTAATATATTAGTACATTATCTCCCATCAAATTCACTAAACCTAATTAATTTCTTTGCTGCAGTTTGTTGGGGGTATCATGGTCGAGCGGTTTACAGATATGTCGGGACGAATTAAATCCTCACTTCCGTTCGGCTTTGACGAAGTTCTGTCATTACCATGCTCCGAAAAACCAGCAACTATCGGAGTACTATTAAAATCATATGAAACAAGATTGTCTCCAGCTATGGATATGATTTTGTTAGCATATTCTGTCCAACCACCTAATAGTTTCGCACGATTTTGAGCCGCGACTCGCATCAGCTGTAAAAGCTGGGGTTCGTCAGAAAGCCTTTTGAATGCGTTACATAGCGAATTTGAATCCCGGGCTGTGAGTATTAAACCCTCGATTTCATTTGTAAACAGTGTTTCTGACCCTGTATTTGGTGTGGCAATAACTGGACAACCACAGGCCATCGCCTGAGCTTGAACTAACGCTAGTCCTTCCTCAATACTTGGCAATACCATTGCATGTGAAGTTGACATATAGTTCTTAACCTCGCATCGTGGAACCGAGCCAATAAAACATATATTGTCTGCTCCAATCGATTCAATCAAATCCCGCATGTTACTTGCAACACTTCCCACGACTACAAGTTCTTTGTTCGGGTGATCAAATCTCTTGAACGCCTCAAGGAGATACGGCGCGCCCTTTCGAACTGAGAATTGCCCTACGAATAGCAAGCGAAACTTGTCAGTTGGTGGTACACCTACGGACTGAAACTCCGTCATCGAAACTCCGTATGGTACGACTCGCAGTTTATGATCTGGCGTACCTTGTTCGATAAAAGTCCCTTTCACATAATCTGATGGAACCGTGATTACATCGGCTTCCTCCGCTTCGGCTTCTTCGTTTTCAATCAACCAAGGATGAACTGGTGTCCAAGGAAGTTTCCACTTAAGATGCTCTTCACTCAGGGTCCGGTCGGCATGTCTAATTTGTGTTGAGCCTCTATCCATCACGTACTTGGCGCCACGTGCCTTTGCTTTTCTACCAGCCTGCAATCCAGAGCCGGATATGCCAATGTAAGCATCGCATTCCGGTAATCTTCTTTCGACCCACCTGGAGTATATCTTCGTTTCCGCAACTGCTAGAAGCCCATCCATTCGACTAGTGTAACCTGGCGTTTTTGTTCCAACGTGTCGAATTCCATGGACAAGAAAATTGCAAGAAATTCGGTCTCTAGGTATGTTCTGTTCCCTAGATTCCTTTCCGGCTTTCCACCAGGGCAACGCAGTAAAAATTCTTTCGAGATAGCCTAGCTTATGAAGTTCTCTAGCAAGATCGATATGATGGTATCGCACCCAGGTTGATTGAACTATTTTCATCTTCTATTCTCTTATGAGTTAGTATGTTTAGACTTCGCCCTTCGCAAGAAAGAACCAGAAGTTATTGACGCCTCTTTCAGCTTCTTCAGATAGATCGCATCCAAATCGAAAGGCTCCACTTTCCAATACAGCCGGCCGATACCCATACCAAGAGAGGAACTCAGGAACAGACTTTAAATTACCTGGACGGTGTCTATCCTCAATCTCTATCATCAACGATGGATGACTCCGTTTTAACAGTTGATGCGCACCTCGCAAGACCTCGAGTTCATGTCCCTCTACATCGATTTTTATGAATCCTACGTCCGGAATCGAAAAGCTATCCAGTGTCTCAATCGCAACATCAATTGTCTCAATTTTGCCGATGCCTGCATTAAAACTCTTGTCCAGTCTATTTCCCGGCTCGATTGTCCCGATGCCAGTATTTAGGGGATCAAATCTGAACTTGGCATTTCCCGCTTTATCGGATAAACCACACTTGTGCAGAGTAGTGTTCCTCGGTAAAAAACTCTCCAGATGCTTAAATAAAAAAGGATTGCATTCGAATCCATGAACACGAGCAGAGTGTTTTGCCAACCATCTCGCAAAAACTCCCATGTTTACACCGACGTCAATAGAGTTCGTCGTGCGACTACAGAAATTTGACATTTGCCAGAGGTCCGGCTCAAAATTTCGATTTCGTCGATAAAAGTCCATTTCACATGCGAAAATCGGATATTTACGAGAAAGCCATCTCCATAGTTTTCTAGTGATCAAATTGCTCATAACGGCCTAAGTGTCAAATGTTGTTCCGTAACTACATCCCGTCATTCTCTCGCAACAAAACACTGTATGTTGTGAATTGATTGAGCTCCTTTCTCTCGCCACCGAATTCCGCTTCGTTCCATCTATCTTTGTACACATGGCAACGGGTTCCAAAAGCGGGGCGTAGTCAAAGAGATCTATTTGAAAACAACAAAAGATCGATCGATAGCGTCGAAAACGTTTGGGAAGAGTCTCATACGCCCGACCGTTCTTCTCAGCCGTTGGTCTTAGGTCTCCATCCCCATCGGCAGGGATTACTACGCCAGTCATCGCGAGTCTAAGAGTCCTTAATTTCTTATAGTGAATCGCTTCAGATATATCCATCGCACGCCCGCACAAGAAGGCCTTTAACGCGATGTCATTTAGTTGCGTGAACAATTCGTCAACTCCGGTTAAGTCGTGCGAAGTTGTAGCATTCTATTGATCCAGTCGGTGTCCAAAAAGGAATAAAATGGCATCCCTGCAAAATGAGGCTCCAAAATCCTGTGCAAGCATTAAATGCATCATACTCAAACCGTAAAGCGACGCCGGTCGCACATCTAGACACTGTACTTAACGATTTATTGATTCGCCTATATGCAGCCATTTACTTGCAATGCTTGGAACTAGTCGAAAACCGGAAATGATCCCCCTTGTAAAATCTGCATAATTATCTTTAGTGATTTCGAGTGACTTAATGAATACGAAGCGAACCAAAAGCAAATCGACAATCCCGGCAGCTATTGCTGTCCCGCCTATACCAAAATAGTACGTTAGAGGAATACTGCAAATTAATGCACAACTCGTGGCTGCGAGGTAGCGGATTGCTAGGTGGCCATGTTGATTGCAAGCGGCATGAACTAAGCTGCTGGTAAACCAAAGTGCGTTGAAAGGAATCGGCACGAGGAATAACCATAACAAATTGCCAGACAGATTTAGTTGTCCGCCGGTCCACAAACGAAATATGATTTTGCCAAAAATTCCGAGAACAAGTGTCATCACGACGGCAAGTAAAAAACTTGTTGATACTGACACGCGATGCAACTTCGCTGCCCGTCTGTAGTCGCTTTGTCCGATTAATCTTGCCATCTCGGGCCAGACTACTTGGTTTACAAATTCCATGATTTGGTTTACTGACCGCACAAGTGTTCTCGCGGTCGAAAATAGAACAACCGAAGTGGAACCCAATCCGAATTGAACCACAACCACGAATCCCTGAAATATTAGTGCGTTACCAATCGGAAATGCCTGAAAAGCAAGCCCAAGCCTTAGTAGTCTTTTCGAAATAATAGGATCGACACATTCCATGGAAAACGAGAGAATTGGAACGAAGATCAGACTGTATAGTTGAACAATCAAGGTATGCGCGATTACGGAACACATCAACGAAAAAGCAAGGACGTCGAAGCGGCAACTAATACTTAGCCCTATAATAGATGCCAATAAATCGAACCAGGGTCGTGCTGTAGCAGTGTGTATCGCGATATATGCTTTGCCGCCCGCGACAAATCGTGCAGAAAACATCCCGCCAAAAAAAGAGACTCCAACCGATACTGCCAAGAACAATACAGCATTTGCAAATTCAAAGTATCGTTCGACACCGACGCCTAACATGGAAGTCCACGGCGTGAGAAAAGCAATACAAACAATAACTGGCGATATGAAAACCATTAGGCATGAAATCATGATGAGGCCAGAAGAGAAAACTGATCGCGCTTTTTGGCTATCACCTCCTGCCATTGCCATCGACATTTCACTTGTACCAACGTTTCCAATTCCAAGGTTTGCAATTGAAAGCCATGAAAGCAACGAACTCATAACGATCCAGTTGCCATACTCCGCCGTTCCTAGAAAATAAAGGTAAAGCGGGACTGTCGCAATCCGAGTAACAAGACTTGAGATTTTCCCGCCGAGGCTCGCGATGGAGTTGAGTACTAATGATCGTTTAAGAGTCAAAGTGAATTGTCGTTTGCAAAGTGGTACATCTCAGGGTGCAATAGGAATACTTTTGGCTGCAGTCGATACACTAGTGGCTAGTGGCTAGTGGCTAGGGGCTAGGGGCTAGTGGCTAGTGGCTAGTGGCTAGTGACTAGGGACTAGGGACTAGGGGCTAGTTGCTAGGGG
>JANMGH010000185.1:0-51807 GCA_031374515.1 Pirellula sp.
GACACAGCCGACAAAAGTCAAAGTAGCAGGCACATTCCATGTGCCGTCCGCCTGAAAACCCAGCCAATATACGCAAGCATACGGCACGGCGGAGCGTGCCTGCTACTTTTGTCGGCTGTGTCTAACAAGGATGGAGAAGAGTGCAACACTCAAGGCAACAGTCATGTAGGCTCCCACGCAACAAGCATAAGCTACTGTTTTGGGACCCAAACGCCATCGGGCTGGGAATGGGGACGTTCAAAAGATTTGACCCATGAATGGCAAGGTAGCTCGACACCCAGGTACAAAGCGTTTGCTGCCAACAGGCTAACTAGAAACGCAATGATCATCGCGGTGAACGCTCTGAAAGGGCTCTGACCGATCCAGCTCGTCATTCCATGTAAGACGATTCCGTTCACCAAATAGTGGATTAAGAAAAGACTGTAGGAAACTTTTCCCAACCAAAGTAGAGATGGTGGAACCTTTTGATTCCCCCCTTTTCTTAGGACTACATAAAGTATGGTTGCAGATCCCAATGCGACCATCACTCTTGGGCGAAACTCGATAGCTAACGAGGCAACTATCCCGACAGTGTAAACCAGTAGGATCCATGACGGTATCATCTTCTTCCAATGCCATGCGACAAGCGTCCCAAGAACGATAGGCCCCAGGAAAAAGAAAACGAACGGATCGTTTGCTTGTTTTCGGCTCCAATACCAAATCGAAGTCATCCCCAAAGGAACCAGAAAAGCGGCCATCATCCTAGGGGAAGACAAATCTCTCTTAGTGATTTTCCCTGCGGAATGCAGCAACGCTTGCATCATCAAGAAGAGCCCAACATATTGAAGGTCGATACACAAATACCAAGTTCCAGCGGAGAGATTCCCAAAGCCTAAAACGTCTTGCAAAAAGAAAACGTGGGCCAACAACTGCATCCACGAAAACGAATCGATTAAGGGTGGATTCATACCGCTGGTAATTTTAGACCAAGACACGGTGATCAATAGCATTAGCATCACAAGATAGGGCGCGGCCAGTCGCACGTATCGAACACTAAACGACGAAAAGGATTGCTTCCACGAAATGGATTTCTTGGACGTTGCCAATGCTAGCGAGAATCCACCGAAGACAAAGAACAAATGAACGGCAAACAAACCGTAATTATAGATTCCGTACATGAGGCTCGGTGCGAATTGGTCAGCCAGATCCGAGCTCGGTGAAAACTCAGTCAAGTGATGTCCGACAATGACACACGCTGCAAGCCCTTTCACAGCATCAAGAATCTGAAACCTTTCACCTGCATTCGTCGAGACTGCTTGTTGATGGTTCTCCACAAGCTTCTCCAGTATCGCGAATTTTGATGAAAGTTAGACAAATCGTGACCACCTTGTTAGCATAGTGGAGAATTCGACGACTACAAGAATTTTCGGGCTGCGCAAGCGAGCCAATTGAGTCAAACTCACAGAGATTCGCCCGCCCTAGCGTAGACACACATTCCCCTCCCGCTCCGCCTCCCTCCTCTTCCTCATACTCATAATTAACCGTATCGAGCCGGTATTTGAGTCCCACCAAAAGGATAACGTGAGCCATGAACTCTGTCATGCCAGTGCCGAAATACGCAGCTAGAGCCGGTGGGATTTGCGTCAGGGAATCGGCTTACAAATCGTCGGATCGATTTATGAATGCTTGCTTGGATTGGCTGGCACAGAGGGGCATGAGCGATTGGGTAGACTCCAGGGTTACCGAGACCGGTGCGTGGTCAATGGTACAATTTGCGTTAACCAAAGATATGTTCGATAGGTACACCCCTGGCGCGAACACATTGGAGTTATCGACACGATTGTCCTCCGCAGGCCGAACACAAGCCGTGCTCGAAATGGAGATTCTAGTCGCGATGCTCGCAAGTCCAATCGAGTTCGTTTTTCCTAGTTTGCATGAGCTAGAATCTCACATTCGCGTACGAAGCAATATCGTCGAAGCTGCAGGAACGACATTTCTTTCTTTCGCTGCATACGAAGCCGAGCGGCCGTTGGAGTATTGGGTGTATGACTCGAATCGCGGCTTTGTCGTTAAGCCCGGCAAATGCCTTATCGATGCTTTGCAAAAAGCAATTCATCCACCAGATCCCGATTTCGCGTATTCCTTTTCGTGCTATCGCGCGACCGAGTATATTGTCGCACTCGGCTTAGCTAGAGAAGCTCGCAATTGCAATCAACAGTTGCTCACTCGACTTCAGCGTCAAGCAGAGACGCGAGCAATAAAGTCGGGCGAGTTCCATGAAGTCTTTATGAAAGAGTATGGATCACGTGAAAATCCATTGCCATCAAAATATTATGTGCCAGGTGATCGCGTCTGGTTTCGCAATCCGGACGCGGCATCATCCGATGCAATGGGATTCGAGGGGTCTTGGGTATTTTACCTCGGGGGGGGGCAATTCTCAGACTTTTGGAAACACAAAAAAGCATTTACGATGCAGTCGAAAAGTCTAGAGATATTTCACTGGAGAAATGCAACTTACTATGACGATTCGGGCGAGCTGCGAATCGATGAAAGCGTCGTTCAGTCCCGTATTCAATCGTCGCTTCGAAATCCGATGGAACTCGAGCAAATTTTGCGAAAGATGGAACAGTTGCAGGATCCCCGAGGGGTTTATTCAGAGGGCGGATGCATCGATCCGACTCGCGAGTATCCTAGATTTGTTCAGCCATACACGTCCGATATCGTGCTTCCCGATGTCGACTGAGCAATTCGATGAGGCGAGTCTTTCTACGCGGCCATGATCTGGGAACCACATGGATTGGTTCGCATTGAAAGTTCCAACGCGAAAAATCGGTTGGCCCATTCTTCGAAGAGTCGCGAACGGGGCGTCTATTCGACTACAATAGGGACGAAGCTACGGTTGCTAACGTCGAGGCTTACTGTACCATGCCGAGTGTTGATCGCGGCAAAAAGTAGCAAAGAATCACCTCCTTAGCCGAGTATCTTCTTTGGGCATTGTATGCCAAGGTCGATCGTTGGCGACGAGACCCGAATTACACAGAGTTTTGCCATGCAACTAAGACAAAATGGTTCCATCAAAAACAATCGCTTATTGCGCTTTGCGATTCCGTTTTTGCTGTCCTGCAATCCGATAGTGTCCGCGGTTCTTTGCACTGCGCATTGCGTCGCACAAGAAGTAAGCAAACCCAACACGATAGAACCGGGCTTTGAAAGCTTATTCAATGGCAAGGACCTCACCGGCTGGGGACTTAAGCGAACGACAGACGCGCAACGGGCATCGCGCAAAGGCTGGCAAGATTCTGACCGCAACGCACCACCGTGGCCGATTGTAACGGAAGACATCAATTTCGATGGGAAGTCGTCGTCGGACGATGGGCGATTTGTTGCCAAAAGTGGCTCACTGGTCGTCACGACACCAACGGAGGGAAGAAAGATCCAAATGCTGTATACGACGCGCGAGTTTGCTCGCGACTTCGTATTGAAACTGGAATTCCGTGCTTCACCCAACGCGGACAGCGGAGTCTTCATTCGCGGTGTCCAGTTGCAGTGCCGCGACTATCTCGTTGCTGGTCCCTACAAAACGCTCAAAGATTTTAAGCCGCAGGCTTGGAATGAACTCGTCGTGGCCGTCAAAGGAAACGTGGCTCATTGCACCTGTAACGGCGAAGTGCTCGAAAGCGATCTTAAAATTCCTGCATCAGGACCCTTAGGCATCGAAGGGGATCGTGGAGAATTGGAGTACCGCAACATAAGGATAAAGGAAGAGCCAGCAAGCCTTTTCAAGACAACCGATGAGGTAGCCAATTGGCGGCTAGAATTAACTGAAAAAGGCAAAGGCTCCATGGTTGCTAAAGAGGGTGCCATTGTTTTTGAAACGACAAGCGTTGGTGATGAAAATTGGCACGTTCAAGCCTATCAAACGGGTATCGATCTCACGGAAGGATCGCAGTACTCTGTCAGCTTTCAATTGCGATCGCCGAGCCAATCGACCGTATTATTGATGGCGTTAATCAACCAAGCTGACTGGCACGAAATTGGATTGCATGAAGAAATAACTGGCACGCCAGAATTTGTAAGCCATCAATTTACTTTTACGGCGACGGGAATTGTCCCAAAAAACAATCGTATTGGATTCGTCCTAGGAACAGATAAGGGTACGGTCATGATCAAGGACATGAAATTGAAACAGTTGAAATGACTATGTCGTTTCAATACGGGTGAATTTCTTTTTACGTCATCTTTAGATGAGTATCGCGTTTGGCACGTTACCTCTCCCCTCCTAATAATCGTTCAGCCGGGCGGCGACAGTTCTTGGCCAGCTTTGGTTTGGGCTTCGGATTGGCCGCTTTGGAGTCATTTCATTCACCCAACTTGATGGCGAATGAGAACCGAAAGCGAATCCGTTCGATCGATCCACTGAATCCATTTGCCTCCAGGCTGCCCGATTTTGCACCGCGAGCCAAATCGGTCATCTTTTTATTCATGGTGGGTGGCCCGTCGCAAATTGACACATTCGATTACAAGCCCATTCTGCAAACGCTGGATGGAAAGCCTGTCCCTGACTCGATTCGCAAAACGGTCGAAGCAACGCGGCACGCAAATGTGTTCCACGGCTGCAAGAAAGAACTGATGGCGAGTCCATACAAGTTTTCGCAGTACGGCCAGTCGGGAACTTGGGTCAGCAGTTTGTTTCCTGAAATGGCCAAACACATCGACGATGTCGCTCTACTTTATTCTATGCAAGCGGATTCCAATAACCATGCTCCGGCAAGTTATCAATTGCATACGGGTGATGTTCGAGGTGGCAAAGCGAGTTTAGGATCATGGGTAACGTACGGGCTGGGAACAGAAAACACGGATCTGCCTGGTTATGTCGTGCTTTTCGACGCTGGTCCATTGGGCGGCAACGCAAACTACAGCAATGGTTTCTTGCCACCTGCATTCCAACCGACCCGATTGCGGGACCGCGGCCTGCCAGCTATGGACTTGCTACCGCACGAATCGCTTGCAATAGGACAACGCCAATCGATCGATTTGATGCAACAACTCAATCAAATGCATCGTGGGGAGCACCCTGGATTCGCTGAATTGGATGCACGCATTGCAAACTACGAACTGGCTTATAGGATGCAATCGGCAGCCTTGCAGGTTGGCAATCTCGACGATGAACCACGACACATACAACAACTCTACGGTCTCGATGTGTCCGATCTGCGTTCGCAGAGTTTCGCGCGCAAATGCTTGCTGTCGCGTCGATTGGTGGAACGGGGAGTCCGGTTTGTTCAGCTTTACGACATGCCTGACAAGGATGGATGGGATGCACACGCAAAACTCACCGACAATCACAGTCCGCGAGCGCGGTGGACGGATAAAAGTGTAGCGGGACTGTTGGCTGATCTCAAACAGCGAGGGCTTTTGGACTCGACCTTGGTTGTTTGGGCTAGCGAGTTCGGACGAACCCCAATGATGCAAGGGGACAAAGGGCGCCAGCACAATGCAGCGGGCTTTACTATCTGGATGGCGGGCGGAGGAGTAAAGCCAGGCTTACGAATAGGGGCAACGGACGAGATTGGTTTGATGGCAACAGACCGTCCGGTGCAGTTTCGAGATCTACATGCTACGATCTTAACTGCAATGGGGATCAAATATGAGGAACTCTCGTTCGAAGTCAACGGACGAGACGAACGCATTACGGGAGTCGCGGGCTCAGCCAATCCGCTTCTCGACTTGCTGATATAGACGGTACGAATGACGAAAAAAATCGCGATCCGAATTCTCTTGTCTTGTTGGTTCATGTGCAACACCGCCATTTTTTCGTCGGCCGTGGAAGATGCTACTGCGATTAGCCGAAAAGCTGTCTCGTTGCTGATGCGCGAGTGTGTATCATGCCATGGGCCGGACAAGCAAGAGGCAAGTCTTCGATTGGATTCCCGCGCTGGTTTACTTTCAGGCGGCGAAAATGGAGCCGTTATCTCTTCATTCGATCAAGCATCGGCAGTCCGTAAACCTTCTTTGTTATTGCAACGCGTTGAGCATTTGGAGGAAGAGCTGTTGATGCCGCCCAAGCGCCGATTGCCGGCGAGCGACATCGCTGTTCTGAGAGCGTGGGTCGAATCGGGTTCTGCATGGCAAACGCAGGAACCGATAGCCACATCCGAGTCGGCCTTGGTCAAAATGGGCAACGCGTGGTCGGACCTTAAAAACCCAATTCGCGTTTTGTTTGACGGAGCTAGGTTGGACTTATGGTCTTTGAAGCCAATTCGCCGCCCGACAGTTCCGCAAGCCACAGACGCTGGGTGGTGCCGAAATGCGGTCGATCGTTTTGTTCTAGCCGATTGGGAACTCAATGGCCGATCGCCAGCTCCAGAGGCTTCGAATGGCGTTTTGATGCGACGTCTCTCGTTGGATATGAAGGGTGTCCCTGCGGATTTCGCTGAGGTACAGGATTTTGTTCTGGACGATGCGCATGATAAATACGACCGACTAATCGACCGAAACTTAAATTCGCCGTCGTTTGGAGTTCATTGGGCTCGAATGTGGCTGGACGTGGTCAGATACAGTGATAGCAACGGATTCGACTGGGACGAGTTGCGGCCCAACGCGTGGCAATATCGCGACTACGTGGTTCGTTCGCTAAACCGAGACGAACCCTTTGATCGTTTTGTAGAAAAGCAGCTCGCAGGTGATGAACTTTTGGAAGGAATTCCTCGCAATGGTGACGAGCAAGATCACCTTGTCGCGACGGGCTATCTGCGTCTCGGTCCGCGCGACAACGCTGCAGGGCTATTCAACGAGCAGGATCGAGCGAGGGCTGAACTATTGTCGGATTTGACCGAGACGACGGCAAGTGCATTGCTCGGCTTGACGATGTCTTGTTGTAGGTGTCACGACCATAAGACGGATCCTCTTTCTCACGCGGATCACTATCGCTTGCGTGCATTTTTTGCAGCCGTTCACTACGCAGACGATGTTGCAATCGATCTTCAGTCCGAGCAACTTGAGATTAATGACCACAACCAAATGTTGGACGCCGATATCAACATCGCTCAAGTAACGATCGAAAAAATCGTAGAGGCGGTTCTGAGCCGGCAACCATCGAAGGTCGAGCCAGCCAAAGCAAAAGGACTAATGACACCGGACGAGCGAATGCAGGTGGAACAGGCCGAGTCGAAAATAAAAGTGCTCAAGCAGTCCAAGCGTTCGTTTACCAAAGGCTTTGTGATGTACGACAAGACGGACTCGGTACCGCCTACGCACATTCTCATGGGAGGGGATCATAGGACTCCGAAAGATCTCGTCGAACCCGGCTTTCCCTCTGCCCTGTTTCCAAATGCATCGACCATCGTAAAAGCGGTAAAGCCCAATTCAACTGGCCGACGTTTGACGTTAGCCAGATGGATATCGTCACGAGAAAATCCGTGGACGGCAAGGGTCATCGTCAATCGTATTTGGCAGAATTACTTCGGACAAGGAATCGTCGCAACGCCTAACGACTTTGGCGTAACCGGAGCATTGCCAACGCATCCGGAGTTGCTGGACTACCTCGCGATGGAACTTATCGATAGCGGTTGGTCGCTCAAGCATATCCATAGACTTATTGTTTCAAGCAGCTCCTATCGGCAGCAGACTCTAGCAGACGAACAAAGAGAAAATGGTCGGAATATGGAGTCGCTGCGTTCTCATTTGAGGCGGAAAAGTGCTGAGCAGTTGCGTGACTCGATCCTGCAGGTTGCGGGCTTACTGCAAGAGAGAGTTGGCGGCCCACCTGTTTGGCCTGTTTTAGATGAGGCCACATTGGCAGCAAATCCAGCAGTGCTTGACGACAACGAAACCAAGACGAAAGGCTGGTACCCCTCCCCCCACTCGGACCAATCGGTTCGAAGCCTTTACTTGATTCAAAAGCGAACGATTCGAATTCCCTGGATGGAGACTTTTGACCTACCAGAGAATGCTGTTTCCTGTGGTAGACGTGAGAGCTCCCTCGTCGCGCCTCAGTCTCTGGCAATGATGAATGGCAGTCTTTCGCTGCAGGCTGCACAGCGGATCGCTCAAGAGATTGCGGAGAATATTCAAGTGAATGAAGAGCAAAGGATCGAAGAAGTTTTCCGCAGAATTTTGTCGCGCAACCCGATGCAACAAGAACTTTCATCTTGCAAGCTATTTTTGGAATCAAGATCCATGGTTGAACTTTGTTTGGTGCTGTTGAATACCAACGAGTTTGCATTCTTCGATTAGGAAGACACCATTCGATGGGAAGACCACCAAGAGTGCCGTCGCGAATTGGGTTATGGCCGTGCGTTAGGGGCCGGAATAGTTGGCTAGTGCTTTGTCCAATTTAGAAATTGAGGTTGATGGTTTTGATACGTAGCGAACGTCGTCAAGACTTTCGGCGATTTACTTTCCGAAACTCTTGATGAGTTTCGCCACCACAAAATCTAAACGGAACAGAGCTCTAGAGCACACCGCTTTTCATATTCGGCGAACTTGGGTTTTCCCGCATGTTGACGGCAGGGACGCTGTCGCCAGTTGGACTTATCGCGAGAGAAGCTCTTTGCGTTGAGCGAAGCGATCCCTGAGATTTGTCAACACAGTTTGCGCCTCCGCAAAGTTGGGGGCTGTCGATGGGAGTGTGGCAATCTCGTGTTGCAGACGATCTATCACACCTACCAGATCGTTATCGAGGTCTAAAACTCGTTTCAGTTTTGCTTCGTCGATCTTTGTGCTCTCGAACCATGACGAATACCCTTCGACGCTCGCTCGAATTTTCGACTGGGTCATCTCGATCCCGGCGCGTAGGCGTTCACCCTGAGTGACTGCAGTGAAATTTGATTGATCCACTAGCGGTATCATGAATGTTTGCAGGTCTCGCTTGCATTCCTGCAGTCGCTCCGCCAAGTATTTTCTAACAGCGGCGTCGTCGTCACGTCGTTTTTGCTCGGATCGATAAGCGCCGAATCCGGGAACGAATTTCGCCAGACTATCCATGATCGACTCCGCCATTTCAGGATCCTACGAATTAAGCGTTTATGATGTCTCGCATCTTTGGCTCAAGGTAGGTAACGGTGCTGCCCATGCTGGCAAGATTTCCGTACTCTCCTTCGGGGATTTGCACGCGATGTCGCTTGCGAAGCTCCATGACGATGTCCAGGAAGTCCATGCTGTCCATCTCAAGTTGCTCGCGAAACGATTTGTCGTCGTCGATTGAGGATAGATCTTCATCGGGTGCGATCTCACTCAAAATATCCAAAATTTCTTCACGGATTTCCGCGGGTGTCATGGAAGCCAAAACTCCTGGTCAACGTCCGTCGCTCGCTAGCGCTGAAGTCGAGGTTAAAAGTGACCAAAAAAAGGGGTGGAATTGATACACTGGCGAACTCTTGCTGAGTTAAAACCGCCGAACAATAACGACTGAATTGATGCCCAACATGCCGAACGAATTATTCAGAATGTAATCGACGCGGGGCAGCTCCTGCGGTTGGTTGATCACCAAGCCTGGCAACGCACATTCTGGATCTAGATTGTCCACATTTATCGTGGCATGGCAAACCCTGTCCTGGAAGGAGGGCAGATTTCCAGCCAGTTCCAATGCACCAGCAGCACCCATCGCGTGGCCGATAAAACTCTTGGTATTGTTGAATCGAAGTGTGTCGCAACCCTGAAAAACGTTGCGAAGAGCGATGCATTCCTGGCTGTCTCCAGAGCTGGTGCCGGTCGCATGCGTGCTCACGATATCGATCCGGTTGGGCGTCAATCCGCCGCGGTCCAGGGCCATTTTCAGGCACTGAGCTTGCCGTTCCGGGTTGGGGAGAACGAAGTCGGTCGCATCGGTATTGATAGCGTAAGAGACTATTTCTGCAATGATATTGGCGGACCTAGCCTTTGCATCGGACAGTCTTTCCAACGTGTATAGGCACGCTCCCTCCGCGACGACAATGCCGTTTCTCGCGACGTCGAATGGACGCGAGGCTTTGGTCGGATCCTCGTGAGTCGCCAGAGCTCCTTGCGATTTGAAAGAAGCGAAAATTCCAAAGGTATGGATGCTTTCCGAAACGCCGCCTGCAACTGCCAAATCGCATTCCTTCAAGCGGAGCATCTGAACGCCTTGAATAATTCCAGCATTTCCTGCAGCACACGCGGCGCCGATCGTGTAATGAGGACCCGTTATCCCCATATTCAAAGCAATTTCGCCAGCAGGATTATTGGCAACCGTTCTCGGATTATGGTGATGCGACCAATAGGTCGTGTCGTAATCGTAAGCCTTTATGGAATAAATTTCATTCTCGGTTTCGACATTGCCGTGTTCCGTCACGCCGATATAGATGCCAACTCTGGACTTGTCCACGTTTGCCCAATCCAAACCACTTCGTGAAACCGCTTCCGATGCAGCCCAAATGCCCACGGTACCAGCTCGCGTCCCACGTCGCATGTCCCGTTTGCTCTGGTATTTCGTAGTTTCAAATTCACAGACTCCAGCCAACGTATCACCCACGTAGCGGATATTGTATTTTCGAACCCCGCTGTTGCCATCCAGCAACGATTGACGGAACATCTCTAAATTGTGGCCGTTAGGCGACGTCAAACCGATACCGGTAATAACAACTCGCTGATCGTCTGGCAATTGACTAGTTCGATCTACAGCAATCATTCAGCCACTCAAAATGCAGGAAGTCTCAAACAACAGATTCTATCACCGAAACTATCCTGTAGCCTGATTATTTGCAAGCGCTTCTGTTGCCCCGCAATCGATCGTTCCTGCTTTTGGCCACTCGTTTATTGAGCAATGAGCGTGGTTGTTTCAATGCTTCGCGACGGGGGCTAAGTCCATTTCTTAGATCGGCCACATGAATGGTCCTCATGGACACTTGCTCAAATCGTTCCCCAATCCCCAATGCAACGATGACGGGGAGTACTCTATTATGGGTTGACAACACGGTGGCTACCGAAACGCAGAGTGCAAACTTAGAGTCGTCGTTGCCACCAGTCGTACATATCAAAAAGGGATTCGCGAAGGTTTTGGCCATGTTTGGCACGCGAATTTACCCATTCTTCGGATTTCAGAAGCTCGGACGGGTCCTCGAGTCCCCCCCGATCTGCCAGCAGTTGTTCCACAACCCATTGAGAGGAAGTCTCGCTGACCGAAGTCTCCCAGAGGGTTTCAAAACGGGAGATAGATTGATGTGCAGTTGCAAGGACATGTATCGAGTGAATGCGTGCCGTCCAAGCAACTTTGATCTTGGACCAAACGGTCAGCTGCTCGTAACCGTCGAGGATTACGATCTCGGAGTGACGCCAACCACGAAGACTGCAGTTCAATGAACTTGCGGTAGATTCGTTCGACGAAAACCGCAGTTGGTGAATCTTCAAATCCGGTCGGTGACTTTTGAATTCCTGAACAAGACTGGAAATCAACGTGGACTTACCGGAACCGTGGGGCCCAACGATGCTGCCCCGCTTGGAGCTGAGTTCTAAGAATCGTTGCGCGAGTTCCGCAACGCTCCCCCCATCGAATCGTTTGTAAGCAATAGCGCCAGGTTGAATAAATCGCGTAGCGAAAGGATTGGTTTGCATGTTGGTTGAGTCTGTTCAAATGAGCAGAATTCTTCCAATGATAGTTTCGACACGTTGGCGGCGGTAGGCGATTCCGTCTAGCACTCGAACGACAAATCGTCGTCATTTATGAAATCGAGGTCGATTCCAAGTCTCGACTGCAATTTTGAAAACTCTCGAGCCAACACATCCGTGCTGCTGTGAACGTGTTCCGCTTCTGTGATAAACCTAATCTGTTCGTCGGGGTACACATCGTGGCGGATCAGCACGCGTTCAAACATCTCCAATGGAGACCCATAACATATCAACATTTTGTGTTCATCGAACTGAACTTCTTGTTGTCTACGAGGGTTAAGGACTGCAATGCCAGTACATCCATCGTTGAGGAGCATGCTCTCGAAATCGTAGAGTATGCTTTTTAATACCGGAACATCGATATGTTCTCTATACAAGTCTTCGTGTTCATCGGAGGAGCCACTGTGACTCGTTTCAAGCACTAGATCCACTTCGTTTCCGAGGCAATCAATAAGATCCATAAATAGATCAAAGAGCCTTTCCTTTGAAGCCGCGGCCATAATGACCGGCACCTGTGTGTTCGTTTTCGGATCCGTGTATGAATCGTGCCGAAATCCCTGTCGTGGTACTACCTGCAGGTCGTACGACGGGCGTATCGCATCGGTCAAATCAAACGCACCATAACGAAACACACCCATGTGTGCTTCCAAATCCTCTCCCGCAAGCGATCGAAAGCTTGACGTGGGGCTGGAGCGTTGGTTAGACTCGGGCGCACTAGCTGGTTTACTTGACTGGAATTTAGGGGTGTTGCCCATTGGAATAGCTGAGGCTTTTCTAGGGTAGAGGGGAATGACTTGCACAAAACGAAATATTTGCGTCCCATCAAGAACCCTTGAGGAACAACCAAGATTAGGTCACCTCGCGCACCTGCTCCCCAATTTCAGAAGATTTCTCTTTGTTTTCTTGCCCCTACAATCGTTACACGCTGAATAGTCTAAGTTCCAGGATCGAGGTTTCTGCGAAATCGATTACTATGAAAGGGAATAAATAGGTCTCAGACGCGCGTGGCTACTAACTCCTTCAATATCCCTCATGACTAAACAACCTATCGACAACGTAACGCTGTTCTTGCTGTTCCTCATGCTTTGGCCTGCAGGTTGCGACCAACGGACGCCCAAACAGCGAATTGAGTCGAGAGAGAGTGTTCTCAATGAAGTAATGGGCACAACTCGCGAAAAGACAAACGAGTTACCCAGCACTCCAGATGCGACGTCCAGTGTCGAGCCGTCCAGTGTCGAGCCGTCCATTGTCGAGCCGTCAATTGTCAAGCAGTCTTTTGATAGTGAGATTGCAAAAGAAGCAAACAAAGCGGGTGAGCGAGATAATGTAGTTGTCACATCTTCGTCGGCGAAACCAGAACCCAAGCATGCGCCAATAAACACTGTAGACGATCCCTCAAGACCTTGGATCGGTAAGCTGGAACTACCCAGGGAAACCTGGGAGGTCCAATACCTAGGAAACAACGCAGTGGGAGTCTTTTATCGTCAAATTGTTTTGACCAGCGGAGGCGCTATTCGTCAGGAAGCCGATAGTAGGATGCGAGTTTCCATCAAAGGGGAAACTTTTGAGCAACACGTTCATCTCACGACTATTGAACACGCTAACGGGGAGCTACTTTCCATCGATGGCAGGATGGAAATTGGTCCGAACAAACAGACTTTTCAGGGTAAAGTGCTTAATGAAGGCCTAGCGTTTTCGGGCGAAGAAAACGGGAAAGCCTTTAGTGTTAGTTTCCCATGGGAACGGAAGTGCCGGGGGCCTTTTGCTGTCGAACAGTCGATGTTTCGTAATCCGTTGCGGCCCAGAGAAACTCGAAGGCTCAAGTATTTTGACCCGTTGCTGCGAAAGATGATTGAAGGCAGATTGGAGGCAAGCGAATTCAGTAGCACACCCACGATGCTCGGTGGATCACGAGAGCTTCTGGAGGTTCGAAACATTGGTGTCGCAGGAGATGCGGCGTCCCAAGCACTTCTTTGGGTAGACAAAAACGGGGAAGGGTTTAAATCGTACATTCCCGCCAATGATGTCTTGTCCTTCAGAACCGAGCCATTGGCCGCCCAAGTGGTTGCCTCGATGTCGGACCTAAGAGGCATCGAGCATGTTTCCACTCCCTTGACCGGTGAACTCGATCAATTTGCAAAGAGTCCCAAATCTATAAGCTACTCGATTAAACATAAGTCCGAGGATCCGTATAGATACTTCACCGATCGAATCGGTCAAAGCTTGAGCTCCATCGATGCTCGTTCTGTAATGGTAACCGTGTTTCGTGGCGGTCGAGAGGCCGATTTGTTTCAGTTTTCGGACAAGACTCCCAGTGACGAAAGCGGAACTTTGTCCTCTTCCATGTACATTCCAACCGACAATGCAAGGGTTGTTGAAAGAGCCCAAGCCATGGTTGCTGCAGACAAATCGATATCGCTTGAATCAGCAACTAACCTTCAGAAAGCAAATGCATGCCGTCGTATTATTCAAAAGTATATCTCCCTAAAAGACTTTGATAAGCAAATCTCGCTGTTCAACAGTGTCCTCAGAGCTAGACAGGCCAATTGCATTGAACATGCTTTGTTTTTCTCAGCGCATTGCCGAGCGTTAGGGATTCCTACGCGAATCGCATTGGGGGGCAGATTCAATCGCTCCAAAGTCTCGCCTGCCATGAACTTTCATGCTTGGATTGAGATTCGCGAAGGCAATCGATGGATTCCAATGGATGCTTCCGAAGACCTGTCCTCGACAAGTTCGACCGAAGTAACTGTGGCATCGATCGACCGATTGAAAATCAAAGAAACAAATTTCAACAGCCCCAATCCCTTTGACGAGATATTGAGTGTCGTTCGATTGCTTCCGGACCTCGAAATTAAAGTTTTGCCTGAAGAAAAAACGCAGTGATCTTGAGCATCCGTCATCAGCGCTCGCAAATCGAATCGACGCGGTCTACTCAGGGGCATTTTGGAATCCTATTGCTCATCGTTGCAGTCGGTTTTGCAATTCGAGTCGGAATAGCAATCCACTGGCAAAACTCGATGGTCGAGGGGGAGCTCTTTCGTTTTGGCGATAGTGATTCGTACTGGAAAATGGCTCAGAAGATTGCCCAGGGGCTCCCGTACCAATACGGCAGCCCGGATTCCAGGGTTTTCAGATCGCCTCTTTATCCTCTTTTCCTTGCACCTTGGACGTGGTTAGATGGCGCGAACGAAACGTCGCGATCCACCGTTCTTATTGCCAGAGTCGTTGGTAGCGCGATGGGGGCACTTTGCATTGGTCTGGTTATATTTCTTGCGAAACGACTGATTCCAACGCAAAGCAAGCCAATCGTTGATGCAGGACTTTGGGCCGGCTTGCTGGCAGTTCTTTATCCAGGCGCCATCGGAATGAGTATCTTTATTCTGAGCGAAGCAATCTTCTGTCCTTTGATGTTGATGAGCATGGGCTGCGTGTCGCTTGCGATCCAATCGAAAACGTTGAATCGGTGGGAAATCGGGTGGACCTGGATGCTACTTTCCGGAGCATTCAGTGGGGTGGCCTGTTTAGCGCGTCCCAGTTGGAGCCTCTGGCCGATGGTGCTTTTCACGTACGTGCTACTACTGGTTTTCTCGCTTCCACAGCACGAACCCCATCCACCATCGAAACGAGCGTATTGGGCGTTAGGCTGTGTATTGTTCTGTGTCGGAGTCTCCCTTGTGATGAGCCCTTGGTGGGTACGAAACTACTTAGTCACAGGCAGGTTTGTCCCGACCACGTTGCAAGTGGGTGCAAGTTTGTACGACGGTTGGCACCCAGGTGCATCGGGAAGCAGCGATGAATCGATGGAATTTGTTAATGCTTTCATTGTGGAGCAAAAGCGAGAGGACCAACTTCGTGTTTTGGCCGGCAAGCCACTTGAAAGCACATTGGAATGGCGATTGGACAGGAGAATGAAGAATGCTGCCATTACCTGGGCAATGGAAAACTCATCTGACGCTGTGCGGCTCGGATTGGTAAAGTTGTTGAAGACTTGGTCGCCATTTCCGGTTGCGAAGGAACTGGGCAGCGACTCGGTGAGGTGGTCCGAAGCGATTGGCTATACTGCAATCCTATGCTTGGCTGTCGTCGGTCTTTGGCAATGCCGATTGGAGACAGGCGCTTGGTTGTATGCAATGCCATGCGTTTATTTCGCGTTGTTGCACATGTTTTTTATTGGCTCAGTGCGATATCGGCAACCAGCCGTACTGGTAATCTGCGTACTGGGAGGCGTGGGGAGTGCGGCGATTGCCAAATGGATTTTTTTAATTCGAAGTGAACACGCTACGAAGCTCGATGGATCGATAATTTCCAAGAATGTCACGGTTGACAAAAACCCAACCAGAAAACCAAACCAGTAACTCGGCGGATTCCATTCGCCGAAGCCGGGATCGCGTTTGGGAACATCGAATGGTTTGGTTATTGCTCTTCTCAGTGCTGGGGCTGTGGTGCTACTTTTCCTTAATTGGACGCGTTGATAGCAAACTCACTAGTGAGATTCTTAAGCAGCTTCGCAGGGAGTTTCCATCCCATTTCATCTCTGTGGATCGAACTCACTTCTTGGCGGGTAAGTCGATAACGATCGAAGGCATCCGAATTGCAAAGCCGACCGATCAAGGATTGCGCGACGTGCTCCGCTGCGGGCGTGTTGTTTGCTCGGGGCCAATCGATTTGATTGGATTGGTTCAGGGGCAATTGCTCGTTCAAAGCGTGGAAGCGGATGGAGTCGAGATTTGTTTATGGCCGATGAGTGATGGGCGGTTTAGCATTCAGGAACTGACCAGTTCTAGGCCGCTGAGTCCAAGTACTCCAACCGTTCGAGTTCGGTCTGGACTGATTCGACTGGGGGCCGAAACCGGTCGCGCGGAGCAAGAGATCATACTTCACGATTTGCGGGCCAAAATGGCGCTTGCGCCTCGCATGCTTAGCGAACAAGTATTGCCGCTCATTGCCGTCGCAGACGTAAGCGTATCAAGCAGTTATTTTAACAAAGCGACTCTTCGTGCCTCCATCAACGAAGATAAATCGTTGTGGCGAGTGGAAGGCAGTCTCAAGAAACTGGTCTACTCTCAGAGACTGGCTCAGCAAATGCCATTGTTGCTTCAAAAGCACTTGGTACAAGCGAGTGGATTTAGTGGCGAACTGGATGCGGATTTTTCGGCTCATTCTGAACGCGGCGCGCTTTCCTACTTAGCAAAAGCGACCATCTCGAATGGGCGTTTGCTGCATCAGCAGGTGCCTTACCCTCTCGAATCGTTGTCCGGCGAAGTATTTTGTTCGAATGGTTTGACGCAGTTGCGTAACGTGCGCGCATCGAGTGGGCAGACTTCGGTTGCTTTTGAATGCGACATGAAAGGGCTTACTACGCAATCGCCAATCACAGCAGCAATAAGCGTTCGAGATCTTTCACTAGATCAAAGGCTCTTTCAAGCATTACCCAGTTCAATGCAGGAAGCATGGCAAAAACTGGGGGTAAGTGGACTTGTGGACGCACAGGCATGGATTGACTTTGACGGCAAGAATTTGACACCGCTGGTAAGAGTTCACGCAAAAAATGCTGGACTCGAACCGGAGTTCTTTCCATATCCCGTCCGAAACATCCATGGCGATTTTGTTTATAAAAATGGTTCTATCGAGGCCGAGAGTCTTACTGGCAAGGCAGGAGGACAAAAGATCAATGGGGCTCTAAAACTCACGCGTGCATCGCCACGCTGGCTCATGGACTTGAAGATCGCCGCCGATGGACCGATCGCAATCGACGAGACTCTTCTCAACTCGCTTTCACCGCGAGGCGCGCCGGAAAGCGCTTTGCAAAAGTTCATTTTGTCATTGCACCCGACAGGAACCGTGTATCTAAAACAGGGGCATTTCCAAAGGTTGGCCGAACAACCAGAGAGCATCTCTCGCTCTATGGAATTGACATTTTCGGAATGCGAAATCAAGTACGATGGCTTTCGATATCCCATTGAAGGAATTCAGGGATCTGCAATCCTTGACAACGAAAGACTGCTTCTCAAAGATTTCGTGGGACGGAACGATGGAGCGAGGATTGAAGGCCGCGGCATTTGCCAAGGCCGCAATTCCAGCCTGGATTCTCTGGAACTTTACTTTGATGGCTATAATGTGAGCCTTGATGAAGAATTACAGCAGGCTATGCCAAAGAGTGTGCGAGGCCTTTGGGATCAATTGCAACCCAGTGGAGCACTCGATCAAGTTGCGGTGAAGATCTCTCGCAACCGTGCAAATGATCCGATTGATATGCGTGTTGAATTCACCGAAAAGCGTGAGCGAGAGTTGCGATCCGGCGGCGCCGTTTCCATTCGACCTGCTTCGCTGCCCTATCAGATCAATGATGTCGAGTGCAATATTGTTTATCGGCCCGGTAGAATAGACATCAACACTTTTCGAGGATACCACGAGGCCAGTCGGCTTCAAACGGACGGGCAATGCAGTTTGCATTCCGATGGGACTTGGGATGGTTTGTTGACTTGGCGAGAACTTACTCGATTGCATGTTGATCAGAGTTTGCTGGCGTGTCTACCTTCGTATTTGAAGGACCCGCTTGTCAGGCTCGACTTCCGCGGACCGGTTAGTATCACCGGAAACACGCGTGTGTCGTCCCCGCCTTCGCCTACGGACTCCATCGTCCGCAGTTGGGACTTGGATCTGCAAATCGAAGACGGAGAACTCGGTGGTGGAGGCATCGCAACTGGAATACGTGGTTCCATTGCGCTCGCAGGCGAAAATACCAATACGGGACCTATGGCGTTTGGAACGCTGGATCTAGATGCATTGGCTGTAAAGGGTATTGCAGTCACACGCGTAGAGGGCCCATTTGCATTCAATCGGCAAGAAGTGTTGATTGGTCGCGACGCCGCGATTTGGCAGCAGAAAAACAGCCTTTCGTTCCCACGTCAAAACCGTCGAACAATCGACAACTCCGTCGTGTCAGCAGGCTACTCAACGCCGGGAATGCCTAGTACTCAGGTTGTTCCTGCATCGCACCGTGGTCCCATTCGATCCGCACTCTCCAATCGTATCGATACGTTGAACCCAAATGCGCCCGTAAAAGCAATGAATCCTAACGCAATTCGTTCTCCAGATCAGCAGGTACCTCGCAATGTGATGGATTCCGATATTAGCGCCCGTACCTTGAGCGGAGAATTATTTGTAAGCGGAGTCGAATCGCTCGATGGACAAAAACGTTCGAACTATCGACTGAGGCTTGTCGAAGCGGATTTTCAAGGGTTCCTTGTAGACCTCGGCGAAACCAACGCACAAGCCAAAGGCAAGCTCTCCATCGAATGCGATCTTCTGGGTGCATTGACCAACACGGCAGCCTTGAGCGGACAAGGGACGGCTTGGCTTCGTGAAGCGAATCTGTACGAATTGCCAGACATGATCAGGCTGCTTCGGTTTTTCTCAATTAGTCCTGGCCAAGGAGCATTTGACTCAGCCGACATTAAGTTTGGAATCGATGGGGATCGGCTACCGATCCATGAGCTCGTTCTCGACGGGGACATCCTTTCACTGCGAGGTTCAGGGTGGGTCAACGTGCGACGAGAGTTACACCTGGATCTGTTCGCTAATGTCGGCCGAAAGAGTTTGGTTGGAACAATGTTTCGCCCCCTATCCAGTTCCAGAGCGGCGACGCTTTACCAAATTGAAGTCAATGGCACGACCTCCGCGCCCCAACTCACACGTCCGATTTCCCTCATGAATTCACTCGACAAGGTTAGGGCGGAAAACAAACAAGAATAAACGAGAAAGGATGACTTCCAATGCAAATCATGCCAAGTGGCGGTGCATGGACAAACCCAGCGGCACTTACTCAACAGGCTCTCGGTGATTCGAAGCAGCACAGCGCTGTCAAGAACTCGACCGCTTCGGCGGAACCCGTGACTCCGCTTGAACAGAGTGGTAAAACGTCCGACAGAGACGCCCAGGAGCGGTATGCTGGACCTCAAACAAGCGATTCTAAGTCCCATGGAAATGGCAGCGATCCGGAACAGGGATCGATGCTAGAATTGCCAGCCAACGATGATCTCGAAACGGGATCCATCGACTTACTCGGCTAAACAAATAGGCGATACAGGACACGACGGTTTGTTTACCCGCAAAACGCGGTGTACGCAACTGCGTTAGGTACTTGTACAAGCGGTTCGGAAACCCCTTCTAGGTCAATGCGGGATGGGTCGCTTCGTATTCCGATATTTTGTCGGCGTTTACAAGTGTCAAGCTAATGTCATCGAGACCATGCAGTAAGCAATGTCGACGAAATGGCTCGACGGTGAATGGGGCGAGAAACCCATTGCCGTCCGTAACAATGCATTTCTCCAAATCGACAGTCAATGTAAACGGAGCAAGCGATGCATGCAGTTGGAATAGCTCTTCGATTTGCTGTTCACTCAACTGGATTGGCAATGTCCCGTTCTTGAAACAATTGTTGTAAAAAATATCTGCAAAGGACGGGGCAATGATGGATCTCAAACCAAAGTCGGCGATAGCCCAAACCGCATGCTCTCGCGACGAACCGCTCCCGAAATTGCGCCTTGCGATGAGGATCGTCGCTCCTTGATTGCGGTCTTGATTCAGTTCAAAACTGGCGTTTGGCGTACCGTCTTCATTGAACCGCCAATCGAAAAAAAGGTACTGACCAAAACCGCTTCGTTCGATTCTCTTCAAGAACTGCTTAGGAATTATTTGGTCTGTGTCGACATTAGCGCGATCCATTGCTGCGACAACGCCGGTAACACTGGTGAATGGTAGCATGGTATTTTTAGATGGATTTCTAGGGAGGTTTGATTGAATTTGTGAGCGATGCAATCGCCTAGTGCTCTGTCCATATTAGATTTTAGGGTAGCCAAACTCGCTACGAGTTTAGGAACGTGTCAATCGCCGAAAGTCTTGACGAGTTTCGCTACGAGACAAAATCATCAACCCAAATTTCTAATTTGGACAAAGCATTATTCTAAGCGCGATAGTCCCATTGTCGGATGTCGACAAAGTGGCCGGATACGGCGGCGGCAGCTGCCATTGCAGGTGAAACCAAATGCGTTCGTCCGCCTTTGCCTTGGCGTCCTTCGAAGTTTCGATTCGACGTTGAAGCGCAACGTTCGCCGGGTTCAAGTCGATCGGGGTTCATCGCGAGGCACATACTGCATCCTGCTTCTCGCCAGTCGAAACCCGCTTCTTTGAAAACTTTGTCGAGGCCTTCGGATTCCGCTTGCCGCTTAACTTGCCCGCTACCCGGCACAACCATTGCGTAGACTCTGTCGCTCACCTTGTACCCTTTGACTACGTTGGCAGCAGCTCGCAAGTCCTCGATCCGAGCGTTAGTGCATGAACCGATAAAGACGCGATCGATCGACACGCTGGTCAGTGGATCACCCGCTTTGAGACCCATATACTCCAAAGAGCCCGAAGCCGACTTGCGCTCCGTTTCATCGCCAAAATCGTTTGGGTTCGGAATTGGAGAATTGATCGAAGCCACTTGGCCTGGGTTGGTACCCCAGGTAACCTGGGGTTCGATGTCCTCGCCTCGGTAAACGCTGACTCGATCATACGTCGCGTCCGGATCGGATGGCAACAGTCGCCAAGCTGCTTCGGCCTTGGCGAAATTTTTAGGGGCAAATGGCCGACCCTTGAGATAATCGAAAGTGGTTTGATCCGGGGCAATCATGCCTGCACGGGCACCAGCCTCTATGGACATGTTGCAAACCGTCATCCTTTCTTCCATACTCAATCGCCGAATTGCTTCGCCCGTGTATTCCAACACATATCCGGTGCCTCCCGAAGTCGTCAGTTTTCCGATCAGATAGAGAATTAAATCTTTGGCAGTAACCCCCGGCGCGAGTTTACCATCAACGCGCAGTTCATAGGTCTTTGGCAAATACTGCAGAAGCGTTTGAGTCGCCAGCACGTGCTCCACTTCGCTGGTGCCGATCCCGAATGCCAAGGCACCAAATGCCCCATGGGTGGCTGTATGAGAGTCGCCGCAAACGATTGTCATACCAGGTTGCGTATAGCCGAGCTCTGGGCCAATGATATGCACTATCCCTTGGTGGATATCATTCAGGTCATAAAGTCGTACGCCAAATTCCTTACAATTCTCTCGCAGTTTATCGACTTGCTGGCGAGCAATGGGGTCCGCAATCGGCAACATTCGATCACTGGTCGGAACATTGTGGTCCGGCGTTGCAATAGTGAGATTCGGACGCCGAACGGTTCTTCCCGCCAACCGAAGTCCCTCGAATGCCTGCGCACTGGTGACTTCGTGTACTAAATGAAGATCCACGTACAACATCGTCTGTTTGCCCGGTTCGCTTAGTACGTTATGGTTGTCCCAAATTTTCTGGAACATGTTGCGGGGCGTTTTAGTTGCCGAAGACATAAAAAGGATCTGAAATAGAGGGTGTGTCGGGAAGATTTTGCAAGGATGGGTCGGAACCCAAGGGTCGGGGGTGTTAAGGTTTAGGCCCCCCGGCTATCCTTTTCATTCATGAACGTTATTTTTCCTTAATTGCCCATTTCAGGATAGGCGAAACGATGTCCAATCAAGATTCTTTGCATGAACGCGGGTCGGCACTGGAAAACCAGTTTTTTGCAGATCTCGACGCTAAACTATTAGCAGAACTGAAATCTCGTCGGGAGCACGATACTGCAGTTTCCGAATTTTCGCGGATTAGCGGGATCAAGGACGCAAAAATTCTCGATGCGGTTCACAAGCTTGGGGTAACTCCGCAATCTTTGTCTGCGATGCGGGTTTTTCCATTGGTTGCCGTAGCATGGGGAGACGGAATTTTGGATGAAGCTGAGCGAACAACCATCTACACTCTGGCGTCGGCTCATTTTCCCAAACAAAGTCCGGCAGGCCAATTGCTTGAAAAATGGCTAGAAAAGAAGCCCTCTTCAGAAATCTTCGAAACGTGGGAAGCATATGCCAGAGCCCTCGTAGGCGCGTTGCCAGCACAGAATGCAGAGGAGTTGAAGAAAACACTTGTTCATGAAATCCAAACTGTTGCGACATCCAGCGGTGGTTTGCTAGGCTGGGCAGCGATTTCTCAAGGCGAACACAAAGTAATGAATCGTATCCAAGCCGCCTTAACCAAAGCCTAACCGGTGTGGCCAAGTTTATTTTCACTCGACGCATCCTGATTTGGCACCTTGGCAGCCAAACGGGAGATGAGCCAAGTGCGCCGATGCGTCGGCTAAAAAACGGGTCAAACATCGACATCAACCTTTTAGTCACCAAATAGCTTCTGAACTTACGGAGTCCACTATGAAATACGGCATGAATCTCTTGCTATGGTCCGGCGAACTCAACGATGGATTGTTGCCCACTTTAGAAAAGATCAAGGAGTTGGGATTCGATGGAGTGGAGATCCCAATTTTTAACCTAGAGCTGGACTACGCTGCTTGGGGCAAACGTCTCGATGGATTGGGATTAGAGCGGACAGGCGTTACGGTCCGTACCCCCGACGACAACCCGATCAGTCCTGATGCTGCGATTCGAAAGAAAGGGGTCGAGTTGAACAAGCAAGCCCTCGATTGCGCCGCAGCGGCGGGGGTTCAGACGATTGTTGGACCGTTCCACTCTGCACTTGGTTTCTTCACCGGTGCTGGCAGAACGAACGATGAATGGAATTGGGGTATCGAGAGCATGCGAGCTACGGCTGAGCATGCGGGCAAGGTGGGGGTCATGCTCGGTGTGGAGCCACTCAATCGATTCGAAGTCTACTTCCTCAATGCACAAGCGGACGCAGCTGAGTTTTGTCGGCAAGTCAATCATCCCATGTGCCGAATGATGTACGACACGTTTCACAGCAACATCGAGGAAAAAAACGTTGCCAAAGCCATTCACGATATCAAGGACATGTTGTGCCACGTTCATATCAGTGAGAACGACCGAAGCACTCCCGGAAAAGGAAACATTCGCTGGAAAGAGAACTTCGACGCGCTTAGATCCATTGGCTACGATGGATGGATGGTAATCGAAGCGTTTGGTTTGGCCCTGCCCGAATTGGCGGCGGCTACCAAAATCTGGCGACGCATGTTCGACACCGAACTAAAACTTGCCGAAGAGGGGCTTAAGTTCATGAAGGAACAAGTAGCCTTGCGAGCATAACAAAAAAAACACGCCCAGGGCTATCGCATTGGGCGTGTTGCTTCGTTCGGGATTCATTGCTACCGAAGGCCAGGACTGCTTAGCTTAGAACCATCCCGGAAGTATTCTTTCGCGATCTTGGTCCTCGACCATTGGATACTCCACCGCTTCGAGATGTGCTTCGTGGACGGCTTGTTCCTCTCGAGTTGCCATTGCGACCAGACGACGCAACCCGACCTCCACCCGAGGGTCGACCGCTTCCGCTGGCCACTCTTTGGCTTTGTTGAGTAGCAGAAAGCGTTAAATCGCCCATCGACTCGTTGACCTGAATGTTGGAATTGAGCAAGCGTTCGACGTCTTGCAAACTTCCGCGTTCGTCTGGTGCACAGAACGAGACTGCCGTTCCAGCCGCACCTGCTCGCGCCGTTCGACCAATACGGTGAACGTAGATTTCTGGCACCTCTGGCATCTGATAGTTGATCACGTGCGAGACGCCATGCACATCGATTCCACGCGCAGCGATATCCGTTGCGACAAGAATTGGAGGGCGTTCGGATTTGAAAGCATCCAAGTTCCTCGTTCTCGCGTTTTGGCTTTTGTTGCCGTGGATTGCCACAGCGTCAATTCCGCTACTCACAAGAATTTTGACGAGTTGGTCAGCCCCATGCTTGGTTCTCGTGAAAACGATGGAACGCGTAACTGCTTCGGACTTAATGTAGTTGACCAACAGCTTCGGCTTGTTCTGAGCGGAAACGTGAAACACGGATTGCTCCACATCCGTTGCTGCGCTAGAAACTTTCGCGACCTCGATATGCTTTGGCTCAAACAACCATTGCTTGGCCAATTGACGAATCTCGTCAGGCATGGTTGCGGAGAACATGAGTGTCTGCCGATCCAACGGCACCTTTGCCACGATTCGCTTTAGGTCTCTCAGAAATCCCATGTCGAACATCTGGTCGGCTTCATCGATGACCAAGACCTCGACATTGGAAATGTCGGCGATGCGTTGGTTCATCAAATCGAGCAGTCTACCTGGTGTTGCCACCAAGATATCGACGCCGCGTTGCAATGCCCGCGTTTGTGGCATTTGACTAACACCCCCGTGGACCACAGCAACGCGCAAGTTGAGGTACTTGCCGTACGTGGTAAAGCTTTTTTCAATTTGTGCGGCCAACTCTCGAGTTGGAGCCAATACCAAACAACGAATGGGTCGAGGACCTCGACGATCTGGGCCGGCACTCGGTCGAGCGTCTTCCCTGCCTATTTCTTGGCTTCCTACGCCCGTACTTGCGAGTCTCTGCAAGGTCGGCAAAGCGAACGCAGCAGTCTTCCCAGTTCCAGTTTGTGCGCAACCCATAATGTCATAACCGCTGAGCAAAAGCGGAATCGCCTGCAGTTGTATTGGGGTAGCGACTTCGTAATTCGCGGCAGTAAGTGCACGCATCAGAGGCTGGATGAGCCCCAATCCTTCAAAATTATTCAAAACAATTCTCTCGAATAGGTCCAGAAAATGGACCGGAAAACTTGCTTCGGCAGCGAACAACATTAGGTCGCTAAAGTACCGCATGTGCAAGTATGTATCTTTGGACGCTCTTAAGGAGCGAAATCGCAACGTCCTCGCGAATCCGTCATGACATGGTCGTGAACGACCTGGGCACAGATGGTTTGTTCTGTCAAACACGCCCAAGAACTCAGTCGACTACCAACGTCGACACATGAATATCCAGTGTAAAGGCATCAATTCACCTGTTAAAAGAACGCCTAACGCCGTCACAGTTTAACACATGAATCCGTGCAAGTCAAATGAAGCATGGGTTTCTCCTAACCGCCGGGCTTGGGAAGGTAGAGTGATAGCCCTAGCAAAGCCACGTTCATCCCGTTGAAAAGTAAATGCACCAGGATCACCGGAATGATGCTCTGACGTAATTGATATAGTCGTCCCAGCACAACGCCAAAGACGATCAAAGCAATCCAGCTAACACCATAGCTATAATGGGCCAAACCGAACAATGTTCCGCTCATAAGAACAGGCCACCATGGTGCCCGGTAACGCACCCAAGGTTGATTCCGATTTTCATTCGGAAGGGATTGCCATTCTTCATGGCCAGCCATCTCCATCGGCTGCGGTGCGCTATATGGGTTAGCTTGGTCGGTCGATGCAATCGTGTTATCTGGGGTGCGTGAATTGTCCACGGATTGCAACGAGGGGTCCTGACTCGTGCCAAACATGATCGCATAAATTTTGTCTCGACCGAAATGAATCGATTCAAACCAACCTATCAGCAATACTCGAAATGCGAACTCTTCCGAAATGGGAGCGACGATGGCAGCTTGCCAGAACGCGATTCCAAGAAGCCATGGATACTGCTTGATCATCTCCTGAACAGGATGCTCATACGGGGTCTGCGTCAGGCTCTGCAAGAGAGCGTTCATGACAAGAATAAGAGGTGTCATCATCAGGAAACACTGGACACCGACGCATATGTCACCCATGATCTGGTCCGTTCGCCAGCCCAGTTTTTTGTAAGCACAGCCAGTTCTTGCGACGATAAAAAATGTCATGAAAATGACGCAAAAGAGCTGCGCCGACATAGCAAATCCACTGTAAATGAACTGAGATTGTGACATTCGTGCTGGCGCTTGTGGCGGCGGATCATTCGAAAGACTCGACCCAACACTTCCGCCGAATGCTGCGGCGTCCGGTTCTTGCTCAATTGCTTCCTCGGATGTCTTGTAAATAGCATCTAAAAGGTCATGATCCGACGGGCTCGGTAGCGTTCGATTCGAAGAAACAGCTTCCGACGGTTGCGGATTTGTGCCAACGGGGAGACCGAGCGCCCGCCATGACACAGCCGCGAGAAAGAAAAATAGTACCAACACCAAGGCGGTTACCAACAAATCAATCAAGCCCACGGTCGCTTGAGGCTCACTCGCGAGGCTGCTTGTTTTTTCACCGCGCAGATAGCCTGCTATATACTTGGACCATTCGATCAAAGAGCCACCCAAGACAGCAAATAGAAGTGCGCAAAGAAGGCCCAGAGCTAGCGATTGCATTTGCGTAATGTTCATTGCGGAGTCTTAAATACAAGCATCACGTATTCCAATCCCGATAAGACCGTCAATAGAATTGAGAGCCAAATCAGGCCAAGACTCGTCCAGTGAATCCAGATGGGTGCCGTCGCGAATTGGAGTTCGATTAAAACAGAAACCACAGCGCCACACTGCGCTACCATTTTCCATTTGCCAAGCTGCTTTGCGGAAAAATCCCCTCCTTGCCCTTCTACCATCCCACGCAAACTCGTGACCAGCAACTCTCTGCCGATCACCAATGTCGCCATCCATGGCGCGATGGCGGAATTGGGAACTGCGCAAAGGGCTATCATGGCACCGCTAATGATGATCTTATCGACGAAGGGATCAAGGATTCGGCCGAGTTTAGTGACTTGTTGAAACCGACGCGCCCACCAGCCATCTATCCAATCGGTGCTAGCTGCAATCAAAAAACATATCAATGCTGGCAAGAGAAAACGCCATTCGATGAGAAAACAAACGATCATCGCCAAAAACAAACGTGTGGCCGAAAGGGCATTCGGTACGTTCCAGTTTGAGGTGCTTGGGTTTGTTAGCCCCATTATCGAATTTGTCCCACGGCAGCGGCCATGAGATCGTAATGTTGGGAGGATACTATCTCACAATCAACGATATTACCTGGACGAATCAGTTTGTCTTTTTCGCCGGTTACAAACACGGTTGCATCGACATCGGGTGCATCGGCATACGATCGGCCCAACCAAACGTTGTTAGCCTCATCGACGGCTTTGTCGATCAGTATGTCCATTCGTGTTCCAATTCGTTCCGCGCACCAGGCAAATGCGTTTTGTTGCTGGACCGCCATCAAGCGATTGCGACGTTCTTTTTTGACCCGCTCAGGCAAGTGATCTGGTAGTTTGGCGGCAGGTGTATCGGGCTCTATGGAATAGGTAAAGACACCGACTCGTTCGAATCTCATTTCTCGAACAAACGCTTCCAGTTCGTCAAACTGTTCATCGGTTTCACCTGGGAAGCCCGTAATCATTGTGGTTCGCATCACCAAATTCGGTATGCCATTTCTCAATTTGGTCACCAACTCGTGGGTCTTGTCCCGAGTGACTCTCCGGGCCATCCGTTTGAGCATTGCATCATTGATGTGTTGCAATGGCATATCGATGTATGGAAGAATTTTTTTTGCGCCGGCGATCGTTTGCACAAGATTGTCGTCGATATACATAGGATAAAAGTACATCAATCGAATCCAGTCAACGCCATTGATTGCATCCAACTTTTCGAGAAGCTCGGCGAGCTTGGGATTGCCATAAAGGTCGATTCCGTAAAAAGTCGTATCCTGTGCTACCAAGATCAGTTCGCGCACACCCCCGTCCACTAACTTCTGGGCTTCTTCCAGGATTCCTTCGATGGGCTTGCTGGCGTGTTTCCCTCGCATTTTGGGGATCGCGCAAAACGTGCAAAGCCGATCACAACCTTCTGAGACCTTCATGTATGCAAAATGCTGAGGTGTAAGCTGCAGCCGGAAATTATCAGCCAGGGCTTGAATCGGTGCTGGCCTAAAGATGGTCCTCTGTTCATCGAGACCGTCCATAAATCGATTCACAATCGTCGTAATGTCGTCTCGGCCGAATACACCCACCAAGCCGTCGATCGCTGGTCTTGCTTCCAGGAGCTGCTCTTGTTGACGTTCGGCTAGGCAACCTGTGACGATTACACCGCGTATTTTCCCCTGCCGTTTTAGGTCCAGCATTTGATCGATGGCTTCAAATGACTCTTTGCGAGCATTGTCGATGAAACCACATGTGTTGATTACTACAAAATCGCTGTTTTCCGGGTTCTGAACGAGGTTATAGCCATCCTTGTGCAATAGTCCAAGCATTTGCTCGCTATCTACCAAGTTCTTGGGACAACCTAGGCTGATGAATGCGTAAGAACCTTTTGCCGTCCTTGCGTCCATCTGAAGCCGAATGCGACTTTCGGAGGACGGATCTTTTTCGGTTAGAATAGGTAGCGAACGCATTCGTAAATTCTTCGGTTGAGGACTGTTGGGGGTGACGCGGATGACCTCACTCGCCCAGGTCCATTTGGACCACAAAAGTGCTTTTGGATTGACTCTTCGATCATAACAATCGGATCCAATCGGGCTAGCTGAATTCGTGTTCTGAATGTGCCGATTGTGCGTTTCCTCGGGTATTTTCTGAAAAACCCGTATGGTCGGGCATTGCTTTCCCTCCGGTTGGAAGACTTATTCCGGTTGTGTTTTCGCAAGACCTGAATTTTGGCTTGCTAATTCCATTTGATCGCGTACGGGGCAATGTGCACGCCGAATAAAGACTCAGTGTGGAGTGGCAATCCTGGATTGGTTGTCGTATTCACGCGGAGCAATCCGATGGGACGGCTCCGAAAAGTGGCAATGGATGCCACGTCTAGGACGGACGTTTTAAGCAAGGAGCTTACCGGTGAGAAAAACATGGTTTCATGGTCTTGCGATGACTCTAGGGGTAACTGCAATCCCCGGCATCGCCTCGGCTCAGTATACAGTCGGCGATTCGGGGGGGCTTGCTGCGAGCTCCTTTAACGCGAGGGCGCTTCCCCCTCCTCCCGCAATCCAATCAGGTGTTCGCAACTATCTTGCGCCCGCTACGTCGCAAGGTCAAAACACCCTTGCTGGCTATGCGCAAAATGGCCCAGTTGGAAGTGGAATTCAAAACGGCCATACGCACGTTCCAAGCAACGCACTTGATAATTCGGTACTCAATACACAGTATCAAGCTGCTCCCCAGCATGGAGCTGTGCCACAGTATGAGCAATTGCAAATGCCTCCCACCGCTCAGCATCAGCCCAACTACGCAGTCCCACAAGCACCTCAGTACCAGTCAGCTACCAGCTCGTGTGCTGCTTGCAACGCTGGAAACTGCGCAACGCATGGAATGAGCGTTGAAAGCTCATCTATGCTCTCGCCGTCTCCGATGATTTCATCGATGCCGTCAATTGGCTATGGTGTCGCGGATAGTTGCTACAGTTCACCTGCTGCCAGTTACACTCCCTCTATCGTTTCACCGAACAAATGGATCTTCGGTGCGAGCGGATTGCTATTCAACCGCTTGGACAATCAGTATGTGCGTTTGACGACCAACACAGAAGATGGAGCAAACCCTAGCCCGACTCCTAACCCTTACGTTCAGAGCTTCTTAAGCACTTCGGACGCGAAGATGCAAACCACTGGAGGAGTGCAGCTAAACGCAGGACGGTACTTCTGCGACGGTCGGTATGCGATCGTGGGATCCTACTGGGGGATTTTCTCAAATCCGCAGTCGGCCACCATATTCGCGACAGATCAAGCGAATGGAAATCTGCGTTCCAATCTACCGTTTACGGTGAGAGGGCCCGGTGGTGCATCCGTTCCGTACGGTATGGACATGCCAACGCAAAATGTTTACGACTGGTACGATGGGGCTGCAGCCCATCGCATTCTCCGCGATCAAGAATTTCACAGTGCCGAATTGAATTTCTTCTCATTTGCGTTGGGTGGTGCTGCTCGTCAAGCGTATGCAGCATCGGGTGGCTGTGGCTCCGGAGGACGAGTCGGCTTCGGCAGCGGAGCTCGCTCCCTAGGTTATGGAAGTGTAGGGGGTGGTGTAGGTGGCAGCTGCGGTTCTGGCGATTGTGGGACCGGGAGCTGTGGCGATTCTTGCCAAACAGCATGTAGCGGGCCTACTGGCCCTTGCGCACCATGGTGCGGAGCACAGTGCAGCAAGCTTCGTCTCAATATGTACGGAGGTGTTAGGTGGTTCCGGTTCAAGGAATCGTTGGAATACGCAGCGAGCTCGACGGATACCGTTTTCAACGGCGGTGCCGACGACTTCTACTACCGAAATGGCGTAACCAATGATTTGGTCGGTTTCCAACTCGGCTCTTTGGCAACTTGGTGCACAGGGACCCGGTTTAACCTGTTCGGCGGTGGAAACTTTGGTGTTTACGGCAACCATATGACCGCGACTACATTCGCTGGAACGAACACGCAAACTGCCGCACTCCTATCACCGGACTTGGCGTTCGATAATCGTCCATATGACTACAGCTCGTCGTTGAGCGATGTCGCGTTCCTTGGCGAAGGAACATTGGGCACTGGCGTACGCATCAGCCGTGGCTGGACCGCCAACGCAGCCTACCGATTGGTTGGCGTCAGCGGTGTTGCGACTGCTGTTGGTCAAATCCCACGGGACTTCTCTCGCGGAGATGAAATCACTCGCATCAACAACCATAACGGTCTTCTGTTGCACGGTGTCTCTATTGGCGCCAACTACAACTTCTAAACGCATCGCCGTATAGACCTAGACTAAGAATCCATTGAGCCTCTTGGGAAACCAAGAGGCTCTTTTGTCATTTTCTTAATGCAACGATGAGCGTGTTTTCTTGAACGCTTACGACGACTATGTCCCTATCCTCATCGATCCAATCTCCTTTCGTAGAGACGTTGAAATTGCGGTCACCAATGGAGGCTTTTCCTGAGGGATTGCACCTCGATAGCGTTGTACCATACCATCCTATCAACATCTTTAATTCATCGGATGCGTGCTCACGCTCGATCAGGTCGACGTCGGTCTTGGGCGGTTGCAATTCAAACCACCTCACCATGGGCAGCTTGGCGAGCTGCTTGCGAAAAAGCACCGCGGCCACAAACAAAGACATTACGATAAATCCAAGTTGGCCGATGCCCGTCGCCGTTCGTTGCCACTGGTAGTCATTGGTAGGAATAACAAAAGTTTGCCCGGCGAGAAGTAGTCCAGTCGCCAACAGAATCAATCCGGTGATTCCAAAAACACCGAATCCGGGCAGCACAAACAACTCCAAGGCCAAACAAACGACGCCTGCCAGTATTAGCAGAATCTCCAACCACTCCACCGTCCCTTGAAACAAATGAATCCAAAAGAAGAGGAGGAAGCAAATCGCCGAAAGGATTCCTGCAATCCCAACTCCGGGTGTGCTCAATTCTGCGCTCAAAGATATGATCCCAACGACAAAGAGCAACATCGACAGCCACCCTTGTCCGCCGAGCCATTCGACAAACTGCTCGGTCGCGTTGGTCCGTGTTTCATCGGGTAACTTTTCAATTCCAAATCGATTCCCCACCAATTCGAGCGAAACGAGGCTGTCTGTGGCGATCCCCATTTCGCTCGCTTTTGCAAAATTCAGACCTCCCTCAAAACCCTTTTTTGCTCCTTGGCGCCACATCGGTGCAACAGGGTCATCTTCGAGCCAACCCGGTGTGTTAAGTTGCGATTGTCCATCGACGGAAATGTACTCGAAGACTTCGACTTCCGAGCAAACACAACCCAGCAATTCACCATCCGATCGTCCCGTACTCTTCGCAAGAGCTTGTAAGGCCCCCTTTTGACTTTTGCATATGCCTGGCGTGATTGTAGCCTCGCCTGCTCCACCTAACTTGGCCTCTGGATGCATTAGCAAAACATCGGACGCCAATGGGATCAAAGCAGCATCCCCTCTGGCTGCACCTGAAACATAGCTGACTACTTCCGCGTTTTCGTTGGGAATATCCGACAAGAACTGAGCAAGACGGATGCTCTCAATTAAACTTCCCCCCGGTGAATCTATGTCGATCAAGATGAGATTCACGCCCGGCTTACTCAATCCCTCTTCGATGGCTCGGATACAGCGAGTCACCTGACGCGCGTTGAGTATCCCTTTTAAGTGAACGCGTATCATTGTCCGCGGACCAGCGAACACCGGTCTTTCCGATAGTGGCTTCGAAAGTTTAAGGACTCGTGCGAGTTGATCGCGATCACTGGCGACATGGGCAACCCATTTCCATAATCGAAGCTCCGCCCCTTTGAAGTATGCCATTTGGTTGATTTTGCTCAACTGCTTCGGCAATTCCACCATCTTGGATTCAGGTGCTTTTTCAATTTGCGGACCCGTTCTGTATATGGTTTGGTCTCCCTCAAGTTGGAGTTTAAACAGAGTTTCAGATGGATCTAGAAGCGAAAGAACAGCTGCGGGTGGAAAAGTACCTCGTTTGGTAACGTCCAAGTAGGCCGTTCGAACCGTGTCGTCGAGGGTCGCTTCGTCGATTCCCGCGTTGCCAATTTCGGCTAACGGAGCAATCGCTACTTCCTCGCAACTCATCGCAACAAGTACCGCGTGACCACAGATTGAATTAGGGAGGAAAGCGACACTGCGAATGCGACTCCCTTTAGGCCCGCTCAGCCAACGCGACAAACCTAAAGCAGGCACAAACTCGGTCCCTCGCCCTATTACTGGCTCAACCGCTTCGACGGAAACCCCCTTTTTTCCAACGAACTCCAACACGACGATCGGCCGTTCACCACCCATGGCTTTGCTCGCTTGCCGCTCAAGGGATTCGATCAGCCTCATCTCGCTGAGAGCAGTCAAAGGGAACTCAACCGGAATTAATGAAGCACTGTTCTCGAGCGGGTTGGGAACACGGACGTCAGCTTGAAACCCAAAAGCGCATTCGAATAACAGGATGCAACACAGATTCAAACCCACGAACGAGTAAAGAATTCCTTTAAACATAGACATGATTGATTTCTTAACGTTTTCCGAAGGTGTCATCGAGGCACGCGGTGTACTTTCGATTTTTGTCCCCAAATCTTGATTTCAGATGTATTCTAGCAATTCGGGCATCGAAACCCTAGAAACCTGATTTTAATCGCCCCATTGTCGAAGCACGATGGGCGCTATTAATTCAAAAAAATGTCGGAACAATCAACTGCTGACCTAGAGTAACGGAAAAATTTGGGGTAAGAACCGGGGCCTTCGGGACGTCTATGATTGCGGCGAAGCCGCCGAAGGGTTGATTCCCGAGTTTAGGACTATTGATGTTGGACAGCACAACGTACAGGTTCCAGGAGTGGCCGAATCGATTGCGGCACGACTCGAAGCAAATTCGAGATCAGGCCATCGAGGAGCTACGTGCCTACCTTGTACGAGGCTTAACCAAATCGCTTACAAGTCGGTATGGCGGGCGCCTCGATGTCGATGATGTTGCCCAGGTCGCTCTTCTCAGAATATTGAGTTCGATGGATACCTTTGGAGGTCGTAGCAGGTTTGAGACCTGGGCAATGTCAGTAGCTATTCGCGTGGGGATTAGTGAATTACGTCGAAATTACTATCGAACAATTTCCTTAGGTTCCTTGGCTAGCGATGACGGAATTCAATTCGACGCGGCGGATACAAAACTGGAAAGGAGTTGGAATCAAGAAGAGCAGCAATCGATCTTTGGGCTGTTGCAAAGGCTGATCGAGTGCAATTTGAGTCATCGGCAGCAATTGGCGATTCGAGGAACGTTGGCTGGCCTGCCTGTGGAGGTGATAGCTGAAAGACTGGATAGCAATCGCAACGCGGTTTACAAGCTCGTTCATGATGCACGCATGCGATTGCGTCATGGGTTTGAAGAAGCTGGTTTCACCGTGGAAGAAATATTAACTTTCCTTTCAAGAGGCACATAGCCAATGCTCGTATCCTATGGCCAAGTCATGAAACTGCTAGGCGCGGTTGCGATTACTGTTCCGGACTCGCTCGAATGCGATGGGTGTTTTGAACTGTTGGCCGAATTCGCGGATGCTGAACAACGTGGAGAAGCGTTGGCCGAATCGATGCAGCTGGTCCTAAAACACCTGCGTCAGTGCACCTGTTGCGCGTACGAATACCAGGCATTGCTTGAAGGCCTTCTCGGTGCTGATGAGATTGCCGATTTGAACTCTTAGGAATAGTTGTGTCTCAGGTAAGTTCCGAGTTCACGATGCGTCTAGAATTACAAACCCCCCAGGGTAATACAAGCAGTTCATGGATACAGGGAATGGAACGAATAATTAAAATACCCGATCAAGAAATTACGCCGCCAAGTGTTTATTTCAATCGGCGGCTCCTCATGCGTGCGGCTGTAGCAGCTGGAAGCGTTACGGCGTCCGCATCACTATATAGGTGGTTTAACCCTACAAACGCTGTTGATTCGAACAAGGGGCCAGCGGTTGAACTAGGGCAATTGGCCGCGAGCGAAGAAGAGTTACTCGCTCGCGGTTGGCGTGTTGCGGAAGAAAAAACGACGGAGCGAAACATCCTAAACTACAACAATTTCTATGAGTTCACAACTCAGAAGGAGGCCGTGGCTGCCGCTGCAGCGAACTTCAAAACAGATGGTTGGAAAATTGCCATCGGAGGGCTGGTCGACAAGTACTGAGAGTATGGATATCCAAGATGCCCTGAGCTCTGGAGAACTCGAACAAGGATTCGTGCTCGCCTGTCAAGCACACGCTATTTCAGACGTCGTTGTTGACGCATGAAGTCTATTTCTCGTAATTTGGAAAAAGGATAAACAGATGTTAAGAGGATTTCTATGTTTGTTGTTTGCGTTCTTTCTGTCGACAACGGTTCATTCCACTTTACTAGCCGAAAATCCGAAGACATTCACGGTGAAGTCCGCGCTGGATGACACCAAGTTTGATTTGGCAGAAAACAAGGGTAAGACAGTTGTTTTGCACTTCCTGCTAAAAACAGAATGCCCTTATTGCCTAAAGTACACTCGCGACTACGCGCAGTTGGCAGCCAAGACACCGGATGTCGTTCATGTCTTTTTGAAACCCGATTCTGCAGCAGAGATCAAAACGTGGATAAGTCACTTGGATGCAAAAGAGCTCAAATCGCTGCCGACTATTTACCAAGATACGGATGCAAAACTTGCGAAGCAATTTGGTATCCCGGATGGTTACAAATTTCATGGACAATCCGTTCACTTCCCTGCCTTGATAGCGATTGATGGCAATGGAAAAGAAGCCTTTCGTTATGTAGGTAAAAGCAATTCCGATCGCTTGTCCACCGTTGATTTTGAAAAGAAGTTGAAAGCAATGATTGCGACACAGTCGCCTTTGGCTCGCTAATCAACGCTGTAGTCGCATCCACGGTATGCGAACGGCTACCATCCACCTTTGCCGAAGCAACTATCGGTCGATTTGGGCTGCTAACGTTTTCGCAATTCAAAAATGCCACATCCATATTGACATCCAAAGTTTGTTCTCACGTCGGCGTCGCTGAGCGATACATCTTCATGTAGGTCGCCGGCATCGTCGACGAACGAGAAGCTTTGGACCCCGAAGTGTTCCTTGACTAGATCCAGTAGGTATCTAGTAGAAAATACTCGATGTGCATTGAATTCGATCCGTTGCGGACCCATGGGAACTGAAAAATAGAAAGTACCGCCGGTTTGAAGGATTTGTGTTATGTTTCCAATGGCTTTTCTATACCCAAAGTAATCGATGGGATCACCGTAACGACCCAAACCAAAGTGCTCAATTGCATGCAATGACGAAATGGAGTCGCAGTAGTCCTGCATTGTCGCTTGAAGTTTCATCAAGTCGGCCTGACGGAAAGAAATGTTTTTGACTTTGCTTTTTTGCTCGCGAATATCGAGGATTTCTATTTCGCGAAACACAGCGACATGAGCTACAAAGCCATCGGTCCGCGAACCGATATCCACATGCTTGTACGGTTTCGCATGAAAGATCTTTCGAGCTACCAACAGGTCTTGATGAAAATAGTGACCGGACATCGTCCCCGATTCATCATGCAGTTCGAAAGTGATCGGGTTGAGGGGGCCAAACGGGAATGTTTTGTCTGGTCCTCTCTGTTTCTTCAATCGAAAAAAATCTCGAACAAAGGAAGGCCCACCGTTGAGGGCACGCAGGAGTGTCTTAGGCTTGAAAAGACTTGACAGAAAATTCATTTGTCTTGAACGTGTCATGTTAAGCCCATTTTTGGGCGAGAAAATCGGCGAGCAATGGACCCTAGTTTTCGACAAAGCGAAAAACGAAATTGTGCGTTTGCAATGTGTCATTGCCCGTGGCAGCTACCTGTTGTACTTCGCTCGGAAGTACCCTTCGTGAATCTCGATTGGCCGTAAATGCTTGGTACCCTGCCTTGAAAAAGAGGTCAAAGGTAGCGACCAAATTTGGATTCATTTGGGTTCCTACAGGTTGATGTTCGTTTACCGAGATCTCAACAAACCAAACGGGACGAGGAGTGTTTTGGAGCAACTTCGACGCGCTTTGCAGCATTGCAAGTTCAGAACCTTCAACGTCAATAAGAACCAAACACCGTGTTTCTAGCATGCGATCGCCGAGAATAATGTCCAGCGTAGACATCGGCACGAGGGTCACTTCTTCCCCTGATTGGCCTGCCCAACCTTCGATCAACGAGGCCCCCGTCCCTCCACCAAAGAACTTAGCAATTCCGCTGTGTGAACTGAGCGCCAATGGGAAGATCTCGATAGAATCCTCAAAGCCGTTCAACGCAATATTCGTCATCAGAAACTCAACGTTATTTGGCAGTGGCTCAAAAGCAAAGACCCGCTTCTTTTGCATTAACGCGATGCAGCAGTAGTACCCAATATTCGCACCGATGTTGACCAAAACGTCCACTTCACTCAAAAGCTCCTGAACAATCCTAGTCTCCTCCGGCTCAAACTGTCCGGACTGCATGAGCTTGTTTCCTGCAATCCAAAAACCTTGCGGATTCTTGACAGGGGGACGTTGCCTTTGCTTAAACTCTCGATATCCATGATACGCGGCATTTAAGCGTGGAAACCGAGTCAAGAATTTCTTAGTCCCCATCGTTTTATTCTCGATTCACAAAGTGTATGGTCGAAAAACAAGTGAACAACCTACCGTGCAGAAGGCAGGTTTCCGATTCAAGGGGTCGGTACAAAGTGATACCATTCGAAACCACAAGCATCTGAAAGCACTGTTGCGTGCACTGCGAATACTGTTGCGCGCAAGGCTACGAAGTTTGGCTCTATCAATTCTCTCGGTTAATCAACAAGATCTCACACCAATCCAGCCCCTTTTCCGCCATCAAGACGATGGGGAAAGGAGCATGCACTAGGGTTGGTTTCTTGAGTCAAGCAAGACTACTTAACCGGTTCGCTTTGCTTTCCGGCTTCGATCGCGAAGATTCGATTTCTGTTCGCAATGTAGATCGAGTCGTTTGCCGCGATTGGGGTAGTGTAAAGTGCTGATCCTAGGTTTATCTCTGCGATCAGGGGAATCTTGTTAGCCACTTCCAATTTGAAGATCGTGATGTCCCCGTCTTCGTCACCAATGTAGACTTTGCCATCAGCGATCAAAGGAGATGCCCAAGATGCTGCTAGCATATCGTGTGTCCAATACGCAACGCCCGTTTTCGCATTCAAGCAGTGGAGCATACCGGAAAAGTCAGCGACGTACAAAAGGTTGTCCTTGATGGCAACCGTTCCGCAGGTACGATGCATGGTTGTCTCGAATTCTTTAGGATCGTTTCCAACATAATGCCAGACTGCGGCAGAATTTGGATTGTCGCGTTCGACGTCTCCATCTGCTGCAACCAACGCCTGCTTGCGCTTTGGAGCGATCGGTTTGGTCATGTCTTTGGAGTTGAAGACGAGTGTTGGGCTGACGTCGCCTCGCTTTGAGGGGTCAATACACCAAAGATGTCCGCCCCCTTCACCGTGCTCTGGGTCCTCACCGACCGCAACATAAATCAATCCATCGTAGATAACTGGTGTCGCAATGACATGATTTCGAGTTGCTCCGTTGAGTCGATAGATGGAGTCCTTTGGATTGCAGTCGAACTTCCAGAGTAGTTTGGCTTTCCCGCCATCCCCTTTTTGGTCAAAGCTATAGATCCAACCGTCGCCGCCACCGAAGATCACTTGGTCGGCACCGCCAAGAGTTGCAGCAGCCGGAGAGGACCATTGTCCGTGAAGGATATTCCCTAATGGCGAGTTGTCAGTCCAAACGACCGCTCCGGTCTGCTTGTTCAAGCAAATGAAGCTAGGCGCTTTTTCTTCTGGGACTGCTAAGTGACCGTCATCTACCCCGTTGGCAGTATTGACAAACAAAAGGTCACCGACAGCGGTAACAGAGCAGCTGCACATATTGTGTTGCGAGACGCTTAGTTGTGCCATCATATCTAGCTTCCAAACGACATCTGCTTCGTTTTTGTTTTCATTTGGCTCTTTGTTGAAGGGGCCATCATTTTCATTGTCCGTGAACCCTTCGGTGTCGAGGCATACGACTTCGCCACGGCTGGTGACGTACCACAGTCGGTCACCATCGATCATCGGCGCGCAGCAAATACCTTGGTTTGGCCAGTCGTGAACTCGTCCAGTCGGGAGCTTTTCGCTGCTATGTTGCCACAGCATCTTGCCGTCTTTCTCGTCGAAGCAGAGTAGAACCCCTAAGTCAACGGTATTTGGATATTGTTTGATGTAGCCATTGCCGTTGTTCGTACCGACGTAAACTTTGCCATTGGCAACGACAGGGTTACCATACGTTTCCGATCCGAGCGGCATGGACCAACGGATATTGGTTCCAGTTTTCGTGTTAAAGTTGCTAGGTAACGGTCCCGTCGGCGGTACATTGTTGCGTTCTGGGGAACCGCCCCATTGAGGCCAATCCTTTGCTCCCACTTTCATTTTCGACAAACGCGCTTTGGCGATTGCGGTCGCATCGTAGTCGTCCGAAAGAGCCCATTTTGCTCCCAAACTACTGAATGAAATGATGGGAATTAGCAGAAGACGCTTTGCAGCCAGTCGCATATGTTTTGCCTTGATTGGAAGGTAGCAGTTACTAGTAGGCCAGGCACAGCCGAGACCTTGAGATTCGTTTTACCGCCGTCCAATTGTAGCGTATTGGGCGGTTTGGGTGGAATAGACTTAGCTCGGGACGACTTTTTCGAAGACGTCGATGAGGCAGTGGGAAAGAACGAATTCTTTGATGCCGATGTTGTAATTTCATTGCTTGCTGACAAACCAAGGCCAAAATACAATGAGTCAGCTCGGAATTGCTCAATTCTTGACCCATGTCCTTCCCTCCGCCGGAATCCACCCGATCCATGATAAAACAAACTTCTCGTCGTGATTTCGTTTTGAACGCAGCAGTTGGCCTGAGTGCAACTTTGGCCTTGCCGAATTTGTCCGTTTTCGGGCAGGGAGAAAAAGCCAAGCCGTTTAAAATTTCGTTGGCCCAGTGGTCGCTTCACAAAGCACTACAGCAGAAAAAATTGGATAATTTGGATTTTGCAAAAGTCGCAAAGGAAAAATTTGGTATCGAAGCAGTCGAATATGTAAACCAATTTTTCAAAGACAAGGCAAAGGACGAAACGTATCTCGCTGAAATGAAGAAAAGGACAAGTGATCTGGGTGTGACAAACGTTTTGATCATGGTGGACGGCGAGGGCGAATTAGGTGACACCGACGATCAGAAGCGAACCAAGGCGGTGGAAAATCATTACAAATGGGTTGATGCGGCCAAGTACCTTGGGTGTCACTCAATTCGAGTCAATGCAGGAACCAAAGCGGACTACGAAGAAGGCAAAAAGCTTGCAGCAGACGGCTTGCGTCGCCTCTCGGAATACGCCAAGCCGCTCAATATGAATGTGATTGTTGAGAATCACGGCGGGCTAAGCTCCAACGGAAAGTGGCTTTCTGAAACGATTCGTATGACCGGCATGGCCAACTGCGGAACACTTCCTGATTTCGGAAACTTCTATGATTACGACCGCTATCAAGGGGTAACCGATTTGATGCCGTTAGCCAAAGCGGTCAGCGCCAAGAGCTACGATTTTGACGCAGAGGGAAATGAGACCAAGATCGACTTCATGAAGATGATGAAGATCGTTTTGGATGCCAACTACCACAGTTGGGTCGGGATCGAATACGAAGGATCCAAAATGAGTGAAGACGATGGAATCCTGGCAACCAAGAAGTTGCTAGAGAAGATTCAAACTGCAATGGGCTGAGCGTGTTTGAAACTTGAGCCGCGGGCGCTAGTCGCGTGTAAAGAATATCTCTGACGAATACCAACGCGGCTAGCGCCCGCGGCTCATGATGTGGGGCTGGATCTTGATGCCAAGCGATTCCATAGTTCTTCCCGTAATGTTGAACTCCAAAGGAAATGACTTTCAAAGCATTCTCTTGGTGGATGATAGTTTCGTTCTGCGAGATCGGCTTGCAGAAGCCTTTCAGGAACGCGGGTTCCGCGTTCTTGTTGCTGGCACCTGCGATGAGGCAGTTGAAGTGTTCAAGACGAATCCGACGGAACTAGCGGTGGTCGACTTGCGAATGCCAGGTCGAACGGGATTGACTGTCATTGCAGACCTGAAGGCGATTCGAGCGGACGTGCAGGTGCTGGTGCTCTCCGGCTTCGGAAGCATTGCAACCGCAATCGATGCAATCCGCTTGGGCGCAGTCAATTTTCTGCCGAAACCCGCTGATGCGGACGACATTCTCAGCGCTTTTAAAAGAGGCGGGACGGAAGTGCAAATCGTAGAAAGCGACGACGGAATCCCGGTTCCTACCCTGGCTCAAGCGGAATGGGAGCACATTCATCGCATTCTCGCGGATTGTAGCAACAATATTTCCGAAGCAGCACGCCGACTGGGCATTCATCGTCGCTCCCTACAGCGGAAGCTGCGTAAGCGAGCACCTTGATTTGGCAGATCCCGCAATATTCAATTGCGTTGGGAATTCATCCCTAACATTCGCACGGTTGCTTGTGGCAGTTTTTGCGTCACGAATCTCAAGCCTTCTTGGCTTACTTCTTTGATTTGCTTTTCAAGTTCCTTCTGGCTGGCGAGACCAAGTGTTTGGTTCGCATGGCTGCTCTTTCGTTTGAAATCAGATGCAATACGTTTTGTAGCCTCCCAAGTTGACAACACCAGTTGGTCTCGCGGCAAAGAGGCAAAAGCCCTCTGCGTTTCTTTGGTCTTGGCGTCGTTCAACTCGAATTCTTTGATCGCTATGCTGTCTTGGCTTTGCGAACCCGCAATTGGATGCCAAACAAACCAACCAGCTGCCAATAGAATGCAACAAAGTCCGGCCGCCAACGCTGCCAAAAAAATTGGATTGCGTTTTGCGAAACTAGATTGCTTGGGAAGTGTAAACAATTCCAACTTGGCTGGAGCTCTCATTTGACGCCAGTTTGCCAAGTGACCCTCCGCTTGAGAAACCAACTGGTTTTGAAGTTGCAAAAACTCGCGTTCGAACGTGTTCAAAAATACGTCGCGATCGATCCAATTTCTCAGCCAACGCGGGAGCGGATCCGAATGGCCCGTATTCTTTGAGTTCGAATCGTAGAAGTATTGAATGAGGAATTTAGCAATGGATCGTTTCATTAGGCTTCTTCGTTTCTGCGTCGAGTCACCATTTTTTCGCGATCCATGCGACGAATTTCCGTTGAGAGCTTGCTTCGGCCTCGATGCAGTTGAACTCGAACGACGATTTGAGTTTTTTGCATCACGCTCGCAATCTCTTGTATCGACAGTCCTTCACCATACTTTAGCCAAAGAATTGTGTATTGCGATTCTACCAGAATAGACCGGGCCAAAAGCCAAACATCGTCGACCATGTCGCTCGAAGGACTTGCGAAATAACTTTTTGAGATTGACGGATCGTTGCACAGCGAGTCGAGCGCCAGGACTTTGGGCCGCCTTTTCTCCTTTCGAGTGAAATCGGTAGCTAGCCGAAATGCAATCGTGTAAAGCCACGTCGAGAATTGGTACTGGAAATCAAATCGATCTAGATGCTGAAACGCTTTCGCAAGCGACTCTTGCGCTATGTCTTCTGCGTCGGAACGACGGCCTGCCAGGCGACGCTCTAGCAAAATGAGCAGTCGCGGCGTAAATCGTTTGGACAACTCGGTCGCAGAATCGGAACAACCTGACAAAACGCGTCGAACCAGGTCGTTCGGCTCGATGCTCTTCAAATCGATGGCGTCCAAAATCTCTGCAGACTCGATTGGGATCAATTGCCGTTCATTTCTTGCTTGATCATCTCTGCGATCTCTGCAGATGGGACTCGCACCTTGACGCTTACCGATGTACCGTCTTGCACAACCTTGATTTTCTTAATGAACTTGAGAACGTTTTTGACGTCATCATCTTGGGTATCCATCGATGCGAATAATTCGACCATTGCTCCAAGTCCTTGGATCGATTGTCGAATTTGTTCTGCCTTTTTCTCGTTTCCAGTCTGCATCGCGCCGCGCACTTCTAGCTCGTCGTCCTCTTCCAATACGGATATGGACAAGGATGAAAGGAGCGCAGCAATGTTGGCCTGTGGTCCCTTTCCTAATTTCTCCGTCGGCAATTCCATCAATTGCACGTGCGCCAGTACTTTTCGATCTGTAAATAAATCGACAGATTTCAGCGATTTCGACTCGGCGTTCTTTGCGTCCAAGCTATCCAAAAGACCGGTAACCGAATCGCGATTTGCGCCGATGACCAAGGTATTGTTCCCGGCCATACTCTTGTGAATGGCGCCATATATCTTCTTGTCATCACCGGGTGACGCGCTGTGTATCTCGTATTTGCGATGTTCGGATTTTGCGTATCCAGGAATCGCTAATAATAACCCCTCAATATTTCCGGTGTTCTTCTTTAGTCGAACCATTCCCAGCAAAGACTTTTCCGGATTTTCGTACTCGGATGCGCAAATCACGATCCCTTGGATCTCTTCGAAAGGGTCCATGCCGAGGACCTCCTTGATCTTGTCAGCCGAAACGTCTTTCGCGTCGACTTTCTTGCCAATTTCGTCCATCGCCGCTTTCCTAGCCATTTCAAACAACGACGATCCGATCTTGGATGCCTTGAGTGCTTGTAAATCGATTTGCATGACAAATTTCGAGTCGCTCGGAACGTTTATCGAATTCTGCGCGTTGGCCTGAGAACCGACAAATAACAAAATGGACATGGCAAGAGCTTGCCATAGTGTTTTTCGCATTGTTGAACCCTTGGAAAATGAAAAATCCTTTGCGGATCACAGGCCGCGTTTTCGAACTTTTTTACGCGTCTTGCGATGCGTTGTTACTGCACCGAAAAAGTTTTAAAGGGTTTTAGAATTAGGGGTTGCTGTTCCCGGTGATACTGGGCGATCACGCCGCTAGCAATCCATGAGCAACTTGACCAAATCACTTCCTGGCAAAACTTGACCAAATCACTTCCTGGCAATCATAGGAGTGTCACACGAGCGTCACGCCGATTATTGCGATGGACCGCTGAAATATACGGTGTTTGGAGCTTCGCTACGGGCAACGACGATTTCGGGGAAATCATCGCCATTCAAATCACCTAGCGCAATGCCATAGACCGTCCCCTTGGCGTCGCCGAATCGCACTTCCACCCAGTTTTTTCCATCGCCGGTGTTGAAGAAAAGGGCCGAAGGTGCAGATGCGTATCCTACGACGATGTCTGCTAGTCCGTCGCGATTCATGTCCGCAACCGCAATCGCCGTCGGAGCAAGCGATTTATCACCGAACAGAATCCCGTCTGCGAGTTTACCCTTATCAAGATTCAAGTAAACGTACGTGCCCTGCTTTTCATCGCCGACAACTAAATCTAGCCTGCCATCATTGTTGAGATCCCCGGCTGCAGCAGCGCGGGAGAAGCTCTTGGCTAGCCCAAACGGAATCGTGTTTGAGAATGCTGCATGGCCATCATTTAAGTAGATATCGCACTGCCCTCCATCGCGATGCGGAATTGCGAGATCGATGAATCCGTCTCCATTAAAATCACCGGGAACGATGCTTGTCGCTGATTCGGAGGGCACTGTGATGTAGCCGGCCTCAGGGAAACTACCTTGTCCGTCGTTCAAACAAACGTTGCTGTTGCTCTTTCGGTTGGCAGCAATCAAGTCGGGATACCCATCGCCATTCAAATCTGCCACGGCGGCATTGCGGGTATTCCATTTGGCATTCCCCCAAGTTCCTGACACGCGAAAGACCCCCTTGCCGTCATTCCAGTAAATCCACTTCTTGTCAGGACTATCATTGCTTACAACAATATCTAAATCCCCATCCTTGTCTAAATCGGCAAGGACTGCTGAGTATGTTCGGTCGGGCTCTAGACCAAGATTGTTTACTCGCTCAAAACGGCCGACGCCATCGTTGAACAAAACGCGATCGTGCAAGGGCCAATGCCGTCCCTTTGCCAAGATAATATCCAAGTCTCCATCGCCATCCAAATCACCTACGCTTGCGTTGGCTGACGTCTCCGATGTGTTCTCCAACGGCACACCGCGATTGAATTGGCGAGTTTCAAGGGGACCTCGTATTAGAGGCAAAGCCAAAACGCTTAGGACTAGAATCGTATTATGGAACATGATCCTCTCGAGGTTTCAACGAACTGAACTGGTACACTCAACGCAATCCAACCTAGGTTGCTTTCGCCGCCTGTGCTGCGGCTTTCGAGGTGCACGAAAAGGTTGGTGTAAGCTTCGAGTGGCCCTTCAGAAGCGTCGCGTTAGGACTCCGGCCCGACGCTGACCGTTACACTGGTCCGTTCCGCTAAAGCTTCAAATGCGCTTTGAACCGAACCCAGCGTAACTTGACGGTAGTGTTCAGATGCCTGTTGAATAGTCTCGTACATACGGCGAATGGTCCACGCATTGCCGATAGAAAAGAGCCTATTGCTTGGCCGTTCGGAACCGAGAATCATTCCGGAACATATCTTATTCTTTGCAAGCTCCAATTCGAGTGGAGTAATCGGTTTTTCGCGACCCTGGCCTAAAATATTTTGGATGATTTCCCAGTTGTCATCGTGTTGATCTGGGGCGCAAGCTAGAAACGTACAGAACAAGCCGCATTCTTGAAACTCCTGAGTAAAGGTCGCGGCTGTCTCTGCCATTCCGGTATCCACCAATTCCCAAAAAAGTCTGCTACCAGAATCGTCACCTAGAATCGTTCCAAGAATGCGCGCGATGTAGCGTGCATCATCGCAATAACTTGGGCCAGGCGAATACTGCAATGTGTATTGCTGCGTTGCGGGTGGATGCACCAATGCAACGTTTTCGCTACGGTAGGTAGGAGCAAGCAGATGACGTTTCGACTGCGACGGCTTCCAGTGCTTGGTCATTGCGTCCGCTGATGCTAGAAGTTGCTCGAAGTCCACAGCCCCAGATGCAACCAGCGTTAGATTGTCTGGCGCATAGCGAGCTTGATGGTACGCACGCATCGCTTCGGGATCAAGTTGGCTAACTGTTTCTCGAGTTCCGAGAACCCGACGCGCTAACGGGTGGTCCCGAAAGTACGCCTCAGCAGCGCGTTCCATTGCGCCATAGGGGGGTTGATCGTCGTACATAGCGATCTCTTCCAAGATTACTTGGCGTTCCGTTTGGAAATCTTCGTCTCGCAAAGCAGGTCTCATCATGTCGCTCAACAAGTCCAAAGCAGCATGCTGAAACTCAGGGAGAACGCTCATGTAGTAGACGGTTTGCTCTTCGCTGGTATAAGCGTTGGATTGAGAACCTAGGTCGTCTAACTCTTGATTGACATCTTCTGCAGTTCGTCTTGCCGTTCCTTTGAACATCATATGTTCCAAAAAGTGGCTGACTCCTGCCATTTCTGGCGTCTCGTCCCGAGAACCTGTTTTAACAAAGTAACCGATCGAAAGGCTAAACGCTTCAGGGTTAACCTCAGCGATCACTTCCAAGCCGTGGGAGAGTTTTTCGCTACGAAACTGCATCTAGGAACTCCAATGGATCGGGCCCGATAGTCACCAACGACCAACGTTTCGGTGGGTGGTTTTTATAGTGGTTGAGTAAACTCTCACAAGTTAGCGATTCGATCGTTTGCAACAACTCGTGACGCGATGGGACTCGCCCTAAATAGGCCCAATCGTGCGCCATTTGAGAGCTACGCGAAGAACTGCTCTCTTGCTCCATAACCAACGAAGTGCGAACCCTCGCCTTCAGTCTCTTGAGCTCGGCCGGATCGATTCCTTTTTCGAGTGAACGGATCGTTTGGACCGTAACATCTAGCGTTTCCTGGGCTCTTGGTGCCGTTGTTCCGGCATAACACAAAACGCTGCCACAATTATGTAGCGAGTGCGCTGAGGCGGACACCGAGTAGACCAGTCCACGCTTTTCTCGTACTTCGGCAAACAATCGTGAACTCATGCCATCGCTCAAGATGCCCACAAGGCCACGACCTTGATAGTACTCAGGATGTTTGTACGGTACAGCGTCGTACGCCAATGCGATGTGCGTCTGCTGGCTTTCATGTTTGAGATGCGAATTGCCTGGGATCGAAAGCACGTTGGACGGTTCAACGTATGCTGGCCCTTTCCATTTGCCAAACAATCGCTCCGCTATCACGATGAACCGATCCCAATCAAAGTTTCCTGCCAAGCTTATGATCGCGCGATCCGGATTGAAGTGCTTACGATGGAATTCTTTGCAGTCCTCAAGGGAGGTTTCTGTCAAACCTGATTCGCTTCCAAGCGACGATCGGCCAAAAACCTCACCAAACCTCAGCCGCTTTAATTCTTTAAAGCACTTCTGAGCAGGATCATCGTCGATCGAAGCCAGTTCGAGCAGCCCGGATTGCCGTGCTTCCTCGAGCTCGTCTTCTGGAAAGTGGGGCTCCAACACGATCGCAGCCGCAACCTCAAGTGTGGGCTCAAGCACCCGCGACATCGCAGCCATGCTCATAGAAGTATGAAACGTCGTGACATTGCTGGACCGATCGACACCCAAGAAATCCAGTCGCTCCACGATTTCCCGGCTACTGTACTCGCCAGCACCACGTTGACACATTTCCAATGTTAAACCAGCCAGTCCGAGACGGGCACTCGGTTCGTTTTGAGTGCCAGCGGGTAAAAGCAACGAAAACGCCACCGATTCCAACCATGGCATGGGCTCGCCAAGAACGACCATACCGTTGGACAAACGATGTTCAAAGACTTTTTGCTGCATTCAATTTCCGGCGTTGGGACAGGTCGATTTGGTAGTGCATGATATCTTCCGAATTGCAAAGGAGTATATCAATTATTCCAATTCATAGCAGGCTATTTCCTCTGCGCTGCGACAGTAGACTCGGTTTTTGACCAAAACAGGATGATTCCAAGTTTTGCCTTGAATTCCTTGCCAGCTTGTCAAGAGGTTCGGTTCCGTTCGCCCGACTCGAATCAAACTCAACTCGCCTGTCTCGCTAAGAACCAAAACACAATGTTGATTTGGTAACCCAATTAACTGCCCACCTCCAAATCGGAATTTCTTCCAAAGCATCTCCCCCGTCGCTGAGTCGATGCAAGTGAGCAGCCCTTTGGTCAATCCTAAGATCATGGAATCGACAGCAACTACATCATTGAAGTCAGGGCGAAGCCGGGTGCTTGACCATTTCGTGGTTGCATCCCAAGTGTCGCCATTATGCTTGATGTCGACCAAAATGGTGCCGCTCCCCTCACCGCTTGCAATCAACAACTGATCCTTTCCGACTTGGAGCGGTTGCAGCATGGTATTCCCAGTTCCCCCACTTTTGATACGCCAGCGTTCTTTACCATCCTTGATCCGTCGTCCAATAGTGTCTGACCCGACAGACAGTACAACCTGCTTTTCATTGCATAGTTCCACCGCTTGAGGAGAGCTGTAGGTCTCTCCCTTGCCCAATGCCGCCCACCGAATTTTGCCCGATTGCGCATCATAGCAAATGGTATCTTTGGAATTGACGGACATGCCACCACCCAAAAGGAAACACTTATTGTCTTGCAACATCGGCGACGTAGAAAAGCCCCACGTGGCAACTGGAGTTGAGCAATCCTCACTCAGATTTCGCTTCCAAACCAGTGTCCCGTCTTCGGCGTTCAAGCAAGTAACGATTCCTGTACCACCAACCGAATATACTTTACCGTTATGAAACGTCGGGGTGCTACGCGGGCCGGTTCCTGAAGCCTTTGTCATGTCTTCGTAACGGGCTTCGTAGCTGTGTGCCCAAACCTCACCGCCCGTTGCCCCGTCAAGGCACACGACCGCCTCTAGAGGCCCACGTTGTTCTTGCGTGAACAGCAACCCGTCGACAACAATCATGCTCGACCAGGCATACCCCACTGGCTGGGACCACAACTTCTTTGCCCGAGTTTTGTCCGAAAGCTCAAGTCCATCGTCGTCAGCCTGCCCGTCGCTATGCGTTCCACGAAAGCGTGGCCAGTCACCTCTTTTTAACTGAACAGAACCGATTTCGTTCTTAAGCCTGTTAATTTCTTTTCGAAGTTCCTTAATTTTCAATTCAGCGCGCTGTTCAGCATCAGGTTGCCAACGCCATCGCAACTTCGGTGCAAAACTCGCCATCATCCCGTCCGAACCAGCCAACAACCAAAGTACCAACGGAGCAATCCATGCGGCATAAGCCATCCATTTTCTTGTCGGCCAATTTACGCTTTGAGTTCCGAGCAAAGCCAATGCAAGGCATGCCGCTGCCACAGGTGTCCCAAACAAAAGGACCATAATCCCTAACGATCTGTCCTGAATCGTGAACACCACAACCAACCCGATGAGACCAAGGATTAGAAATAGGATTCGATCGATCCAAGGTGCTTTCGAGCCAAACAAAACCCAACCTGCCAGTATCAGCAAGTGAATCGCAGCACCGGCGGCAAGCGTTACGAATCGAACGGAATCGTCCAACCCAAGTAGTGTTGGGATCGACATGCAACCAAGCCCCGTAACGGCCAACGCTGCCTGCGGCCAAATGCGAATCGTGCCTTGCTTGGAATGGTTCGATTTTGCGTCTTCGTTGGACATGTGCTTCAGTTCGCTTTCTTGATCGGAACGCTGGACGAAAACAGTTTATAAGACCGCTGGGTATCCCAGTCAAAGTTTCCTGCAAAGCTTATGATCGCGGGATCCGGATTGAAGTGCTTACGATGGAATTCTTTGCCGTCCTCAAGGGAAGCTTCTGTCAAACCGGCGTTGGGACAAGTCGATTTGGTAGTGCATGATAACTTCCGAATTGTAGTGGAGTATATCAATTATTCCAATTCATAGCAGGCGATTTGCTTTGCGCTGCGACAGTAGATTCGATTTTTACCCAAAACAGGATGGAGAGCTCAGGTTTTTTTCAAGGATCCAAATACGTAACGCGCTGTTCATAGTCCGTAGTCAGTTTTTGGCGTCAGACCCCAACTGATGACCACTGGTAAACAGAGCCGTGATAACGGCGGTATTTTGTAGCCGTGGGGCTTACCCGATGGTTCCTGCGCAGTTAGGTTTGCGGGTCAGACCCGAATGGCACTGGTACTTTAACGTAAGTCCTTCATCGATAAGCTTTTTTGTATTCAGATCGAGGCTTTGTCATTGCATCGTATGGCTTCGGCCTGCGCTTCTTCACACGCGGCTCAACGCGGTCCGGCCGATTACCAATCTCTTCGGATGCGATAGCCGACAACAAGCGAATACACCATTGATCCAGATCTGTATCGACATGCAGCGATGCTAAGAAATTCAACAGAGTTTGTAACGCACCTTTGAAGCTGATTTGATAAGGCAAAACGCTTTTCTGGGCCGCAGCAATCGCGATCGTTTTTCGAATGAGGTTGTAGGCCAACATGTGCATGTAGAACTCGTTATGAACCCGATGTGGTGTCTTGCATCGTAGATGATCCATTTGCAACACGATCTTTATACTTCGCAAATTCAATTCAGCATCCCAACGACGACGAAACGCTTGGCCGAGATGTCGCTTGGTGAATTCCAAATTATCGAGGAGTGTAGTCTCAACGATGATTTCTTTGGTTCGAAATCCTTTCTGGGTAATTCGAATTCGAACTTGCCGAAGTTGAAGTGTCTCGGGAAGAGACGCATAGGTTTTTTTGTCCATCCATTTTGGGCGGTCAGGCTTTTGTATCGTCACTACATGGTCTTCTTTTCCTAGGCGCTTACCTGCCCTAAAGTCCGCTTTGCGATTGTGATGCTTACGTGTGACGATGTCGATTTTACGTTGAACACATAGGGCAATGTCAAACCAACCAGCGTATGCTCGATCTGCAATTATGACGTCTTTTGCCTGGAAGAACTTATGTAATTCGCGGAACATGGAGTTCTCGCCGGTCAGCTTGCCTTTGTATTTACCAATCGTCATTTCAACAGCCGTTCCAACGGCGAGCGAGAAGACAACAATGATACGCGCGATAGGAAAACCGATTCCTGGCTTCTGTTGCTTCTGCTGTGGATACACGGCTTGGTTGGCAGCTGTATCGGGCATCGTTACGGTCGATCCATCAACAACATACGTGCGCCGTCCCTGCCATAACCAACTGGTTGGTGCTTGACCGTCTAGGTTTCTTCCCGCATGTCGCGCCAGTGCATGACATGTCGTTTCAGGCAATGCGTCACGGGCAGTGCAATAAGGTCCAGTGTCTGTAGAGCAAGAAGTTAATCCCTGCTTCGTTCTCCAGGCGAGCAGCTTGGAAACCGCCTCGCGACATGAGTGATCAGGACTCAGGCACTGAGTCAAAAACACAGTCAATGTTACGATCGGTTTGTAAATCCATCGACGGGCAAGTGCAGTTGCATCCCCCATGGCCGAATCGATATCATGTTGTGAAAGCAGACCTGCAAAGTACAGATCCTTGTGACCGCGTGCCTCTTGCACTGCCAACCGAAACGCAGCAAACATAATGGCCTCCTTGCCTGGACTCGAATGTGATAATCAAGTCTGTGCAAGTGAGGCCATTTGCGTCTAGATCAATCGAAGTAAGACGCGCGAACAAGCTTGCACTCCAGAACCAAGAGCTCGACTTAACTCATTTCGTGCTAAGCATTTCGATCAAAGTACCAGTGCCATGCGGGTCAGACCCTGTTTACTGTTGTTGAAGCAATTCTTCAAGCCGCTCAAATCAAAGCAGAGAGTTTTAGGGTCAGACCCTGTTTACTGTTTTTGAAGCAATTCTTCAAGCCGCTCAAGGTCTTGCTTTTGTGACTTGGAGACGGAAATCGCGATCTTAGCGCGACGAATCAAATTGCTGACGCTGTCTGGATGTGATAGACCAAACGCAGTTGCAAGCTCCCGAAGCGTTGCGGTCGTTCGGCGATGGGCAAGATAGGCTGCCAAATCTCGACCAGGAGCGGTGGACCGTTTCGACCGATAACTCAACGGCGATACGCTGAAATACGCAGCGACAGTTGCAATCACTTGATTCGCATCAAGGCTCGTCAGGCGTCGTGCCTTCGGAGTCTGGTCGACGTGTTGTGGTTTGATGAGAAGCTTCTTGAT
>JANMGH010000041.1:0-10165 GCA_031374515.1 Pirellula sp.
GGCGATTTGGCCATGTTCCAATCTTTCGTATGATCTTCCGGTCGATTTCAACGGCGACCAGGTATTGTCCTTGTTCTTAATGGGTATTTCAAGCTGCCTGAATTCTGGCAAGCTCATCCATTGTGGAAAGCGTCGTACTCCCTCCGACACGCTTCTGCGATTCCCACAAGATTGTGCCTAGCTGCTAGATTCCCAGATTCGGCTGGATTCCGGTTCGCTCCTCCACTGTGGAAGCGTCGTACTCCTGCAAGATCGGTCTAGCCGCAACCAAGCAGAGGCGCGCTCAAGGAATGGCACGGATAGAGCCGTAATTAACAGTGATCGACCCTTGGGTAATGATCGGTAATGATCCTCGTCAACTGAGTCCGACTTCGAATACTAAGGAGTCGACTCCCGTGAATTAGCAGTTGGCGAAATCTTTTCGAGTTCATTTTGCCACTTTGCGGCTTCGTCGGGCTTTTGCCATGCGGTATAGAACTCGACCAATCGACGCATAGACTGTGCGATTCGCTGGTCACGACCGGGCTCTTGATTCGCCTTCAGTCCTTCGAGGCCAGCCAAAAGGAATGGCTCCGCTTCATCATATTTTTCTTGCAAATACAAACTGCGCCCAAGTGCTAGTATGGCTAAGTTCGTTTTAACATGCGTTGGCCCGACCATCTTTAGACTGACAACCAACTGACGGTAAAGCGATTCCGCTTTGACGTATTCCTTTGCGGTACTAAGCGTGTCGGCAAGATCTCGCATGATGCTTAGCGTCGCCTCGTCCGTTGGACCTAATTCCGATTTTCTCGATTGAAAAATCTCCTGAAACAACTCAATGGCCTGATCTAGTTGACCTACACTTCGGTAGGCCAAGGCGAGCTGAAACTTGCACTGCTTTGTATCAGGATTTTCCGCCCCTAAATTTTCAGTCATCAGCGAGTACATCTCCTTGAAAACCGCTAATGATTCCTCCTTCTTCTGGGTCGAACGCAAAACGTGTGCAAGGTTGTCCATTCGGATCAGCGAGTCCGGATGGTCCGCACCTTGCTTTGCTCTGCCAAGATCATACGCTTCTCGATAAAGCGACAGGGCCTCGTTTACGTTAGGGTCGGCGTCGTTGAAGAAATGGGCGTCCGCCAGTGCTGTGATCGTATGAAGAGTATTTGGGTGGTCGCGTCCTAGTTTGGCCGTTTGCAGTTCGAGCGTCTTTTTCAGTAGTGGCAGCGCTTTAACTGAGTCATGTGCTTGCCAATACGCCGAACCTAGCCCCGCTGTAATGAGAAGCATATTAGGATGGTTCTCGCCCAACCTACGCTTGGCAATTTCATAGACTTTTTCGTAAAGCGAAATGGCTTGGTCAAGCTTGTTGGTTTCTAGATAAACTCCGGCGAGATTTTTCATACTGCGCAGCGTGCTAAGATCCTCAAGTCCTAACGTGTCCGTTGCAATCTTTAGTGCGGATTCATGAAGCTCAGTCGCGGCGTCCATTCTCCCACTGCCACTGTACACCAATCCAAGTTCGCTCATGCATGCAAGCGTAAAAGAGTGCTCGTTTCCAATCGTGGCTTTGGCCAATCGCAGCAATTCCTCGCTCAACTGCAGTGCCAAATCGAGTTGGCCCGCCTCTCGATAATCCGACGCTAAATTGAGCATGCTATCAAGCGTGTCGAGATTTTGTGGTTCCAGATGGGCCTTTCGGAGATCCAGCGCCCGCAGGTGTTCGGCAATCGCTTTTTTTGTTTCACCTAAATGGCGATATGTATTGCCGAGTTCGTTTCGGACGGAGGCTTCAACCAATGGCTGCGTCGAAAAGGCGATCGCAATTTTTGGCTCGGCCGCTTCGATGGCTTGGCGTAATGTCACATCTTTGCCTAAGCCGCCTTCGAAATCTTCGGGTCGTGCAGCCTCCAACACTGCTTGCTGGTAAAAATCTAAAACCGATTTGGATTGATTCGCGGCTTCGGTTGCGAGCTTTTCAGCCTTCGTGGCGCGTACTAATTGCCAAATGCTGAGCACGGTGCCAAGCAATAGTGAGACAGCAACCAACGACGTGGTCATTAAAATTGCTTTGTGCTTCTTTACGAACTTACTCAATCTGTATTTGATGGCTGGTGGACATGCCAAAACCTGTTCTTCTGCTAGAAACCGCTGAATGTCGGCGGCGAATGCATTGGCGGATTCATAGCGATCATCGCGAGCTTTCTCCAGTGCCATCATGACGATCCAGTCTAACTCTCCTCGCATCAATCCGCCGAGCTTGCCTGGCTCCAATCGGCGATTTGCTGCAACATTGGCGAGCGTTTCGATGGTGCTTAGTCGGTAGCTCGGCCGTAGCGGCTCCTCTTCGCGGATCATCCGCAGCATCTCACCAAAAGCGGCGGACCGAAGTTTGGTAGCATCGATTGGAGTCGTGCCAGTCAAGAGTTCATAAAGCAGAACGCCTAGGGAATAAACGTCGCTGCGAGTGTCAATGTCAAGCTGGTTAGGTTCAGCCTGTTCGGGGGACATGTATTCAAGTGTACCAACGATTTGTCCATGCCCCGTAAACATCGTCTTTTCAGTTAGCTTCTGCGCTGTGGCCTTGGAGACTCCAAAGTCGATGACCTTTGGAACGGGTCTGCCATCGTACTGGGCCACTAGAACATTACTCGGCTTGATGTCGCGATGGATAATACCTTTCTGATGAGCATGTTGGATAGCGTGGCAAACAGGGATCATCAACTCAAGGCGTTCTCTAATTTTAAGCCTCTTTTCATCACAGTATTTGGTTATAGGAATACCTTTGACGAGTTCCATCACGAAATACGGGCGACCTGAGTTGGTCGCGCCTGCTTCGAAAACTTTAGCAATATTGGGATGATCCATGATGGCCAACGCTTGGCGTTCGGCTTCGAAGCGGGCGATGACTTGCTTTGTGTCCATACCAGCTTTGATGATTTTGAGAGCGACATGCCTGTGGACCGGGATACTTTGTTCGGCCATAAACACTGAACCCATGCCACCTTCGCCAATCTGCTCAAGCAGCTTGTACTGACCGATACGGCTGCCCGCTCGCTCAACATTTGACAAGTCCACCGTTTCGTCAATTGTTGGTGCCCTAAAATTGAGAAATCCGCCAGCACGGAAATGGTCAGCCACGAGCTGCGAAACTTGCTTGCGTAACTCATCATCGGTGCCACATGCGCCAGCCAAGAAAACTTCGCGTTCCGTACTATTGTTCATTTTGATGGCTTCGCAAAACAGCGTTTCCACCTTTGGATTAAGTTCGGCTGACATGACAGATTTCGTAAGACCCCAATTTGGAAAAGAGTGGTATTGTAATGATGGGTTCGGTGGATTGATTCGTGCCGAGCGGAAATTCAACGGTCAGTCGGTTTGTCTCGGTCCGTTTCCAATTCACCAGAAGCGGAGTTCGCGAGCTGACCGAACAGCCAAGCGCGCGCGAAATCCCAGTGACGCCGCGCAGTGGCGACGGAGATCCCACAAAAATCGGCCGCCTCTTCTTGCGTGACTCCCCCAAAAAACTGTAACTCAACAAGTTTTGCATGCCTCGGATAGGCGTGCGCAAGTCTCGCAAGGGCATCGTCAAGGTCCAACAAATCGCTTGGCGACATCGTCTCAGGCGATGCAACGTCAACCAACTCCCTTCGCCGTCTATTCCCGCCATGCTTCTCAGCTTGTTTTCGCCTCGCGTTGTCCACAAGGATTTGTTTCATCGCTTGTGCCGCTGCACAAAAAAAATGCTCACGGCTACGCCATGAGCGAGGATGTAGTTCGTCTTGCACCCTGACGCCCCCGTCAACAGTGGGTGCTTGACCTGCGTTTTCTCCCTCTAAAACGGACCTCAACAATGAGTTTGTTGGAATCAGATTACCCACCATTCGAACATACGCGTCGTGCACAAGTGCGGTGGCTTGCAATGTCTGACCTACCGCTTGGTGCGCCATACGCATTGCAGCAAGTTTTCGCAACTCTTCGTAAACAAGCGGAAGCAGTTTATCAGGCGCCGTTGGGTCACCCGATTCGATCTCCGCCAAAATTTGAGTTATTTCAGACATGCGGTTTTGAACATCTTACGAAACCAAGGAATGACACGACGACTATCGTTGGATCTACAATAGGTCGAAAGATACTTTAGCCTCAATAAACTCGTATATCCCAAAAGCCGTCAGTCTATTCGCAAAAGGCTCTCGCCACCGGAAATCGGAACTAAGGTGCCACAGGAGTCAGAATAAAACAATACGATATTGCTCCATTACTTATGTTATCGACTGCATATCCACCGAGTGCTGGAAAACCGGGCATGGAAGGGTTGAGACTTCCTCGCTCGGTGACATGCTTCAAAAAGCTTCTGCTGTTCTTGAATCGATTCACGTCAGCCGTCGTTCCAACAAGCCAGCTTCCGATCGTCAGGACGCCTTTACCCTCTGAATACAACTGGAAGTTGCCGCCGCTGGTGGCTCCACTTGACATGTCTCCATTTGAGTTGATTCTAGATGCCGAACCATCGAAGCCGCTTACGGTTTGGATCCCATTAATGTCGCTGTAACGCGTGGCAAACCAAGTCAAGTTCTTCCTTTGAGAACCGCCACATACATCACCCCAATCGTTGATTCCATGAGCATTTTGAAAGTTTATGATCTGGGGGCTCGCAGCACCAATTGTATGGCGAAAAGCTGTTCCATTTGCACTAGTGCCAGCTACCTGTGCCGGGCGACCCGCGATCGAATTATTCAACGCGATTGAAGTGACATACTGTTGTTGAATCGGAAGGACTTCAGTGGCAGGCTGTGGAGGCAGTTGTGAATAATACACGTATGTGCCAGGCGTTCCACTTGCATTTCGAAAGTATCCCAACACCGTACCATCTTCGTTAATATCTTTACCTGAAGCATATGCCCAATTGCTATCCGGCAACTCCTCAACATATGCTGGTTGTCCTATCGGGCGATGGAGTACAAATCCGTGACGAACAGTATCGGTACCAGCACCTACCTCCAACCCTAAGTAACCAACGATCGATCCGGCATCATTGATGCCGTGCGCCCTTGCGAAGTACCAGCCGGGTGGAGGATCCGCAATTTCAGATAAATCGTACACACGACCTTCCGATACAAGAAATGCACTTATTCCTTGATTTGTATTAACTACGTTCGGGTCCGAATAGGCACCGACCAATTCGCCATGGTTATTCATGTCCTCCGCCCACATGCTAACGGACGTCGGAATTATCGTCACACTGTATTTCACTGGTGGTGGCGGCGCTGGCTTCCCGGCATAAACTTGATTGACGTTTGTCGACGAGTTGTTGAGTATTGCAAGAAACACAAGCATTCCTTGAATCATAATTCGGCGAATTTGAATCCAGCTCGTCATCGTGGATCTGATTAACTGAACATTGAAGGCGTTTGTTTTCATGGTGATTTGGCTCCATTGCCTGCGGAAGTAAGGAGACGAAATACGCAGGAAGCAGGCCCCTCGCTGCGATTACATTGCCACAGGATATAAACACGTAATCGGCGCCCGTCACCGCTCACAAGAAAGAGGGTTTTTTGGAAAAATTCGCAAACGATCCGAAATACGACGATATGCACACTCGGATTTCACCAATTGTGCTGCTGCCGATTCCACAGCGTTGTCCCAACCAGGTTAAGAGCTTGCTCCTTCCACAATCGTTGATTCACCAATCATTTCTCCAACTAACGCCGCCAACTCGCGCTTTAAAAACCACTTTCTTTCCCGCTAGCCTCCAATTCTGTTTGTTTGGGGGTGCAAGTACTCGGAGACGGATTTGAACAGCCTACCTCCGTGTTATGAGCTTTTTTCGTCTACGGAGCGGATTCAAGCCACTATCGGATAAATCCGATCTAATATGCGAGTCTCTACCCTGAAAAGCTCATAACCTCAGGGTAGGAAAAACAGAGATCCGAGAGACTTTTTGCCGGATCGGTCGAAGTCGGTCGTTTTGAGCGGCCACCAGGTTATGAGTAGAGAGCGCCGAAGAGAGTCGACAGAGCTACTACGGAACAGTCGACGAATAGCGAAATAACTGGGGATAAACGAAGAAAGGCTGGAGCCATGACAGCACCAGCCTTTTCGTTTACTTGTGGGTAGGATTTTGTTCGCTACCACTCGTCAAGGTTGAGTGGAACCGACACCTCGCGAAACACGCCTGTTTTTTCTCGTTCGGGTTATGTCTCTTTTGCGGTTACAGCGAATAACCTAGGAAACTGGCTTCAGAGAGTCTCTGGGTTATTCGATTCGTTGCCTCAGCTTTCGCTACCTTCGGGCTCAGCAAACTCCAGTGTGCTGTGTTCCCTTAAGGTCTTTCGGCCACGATCATTTAGCCTTGCTGCGCCGATTCCGCCGTCCACTGGAACAATTTCAATTTGCTCCATTGAGGCAAGAGTTTGAAGCTTCTCGCGAGCAAATGCGGCATTGATTTGCTGTCCGAAAAAAGGCTCTTTGGTGATTTGCTGGAAATCGACATAGCCGTAAACGTCCGTTTGAAACAACTCAACTCGACGAAGTAGGAGTACGAACCAAAGCTGGTCGGCCGCGTCAAAACCCGCTCGAGTTAGTCGGAATACCTCTCGCTTATGTCCGAGATCTTCTACAAATCCAAATCTTTCAACTTGTTCAAGACCCGCTTCCCATCTTGCCTCCGAACGATCATCTCCCATGATGTTCAATTCAACGTTTCCCGCATGCAGTTCATGTCCAGCCATCATGCGGCCGAGTGTGACGGTTGTTCGATCCGCCATAATCGCTGCAGCTAAAATCGTATTTGCCTCAGATAGAAGAGTGACATTTTCTTGCTCCGACGTAATATTGGAAATCGTCGAGAACTCTTCACTATCGAAGACTCGATTCATTGCCAGATCTAGTTGGTGACGAAAAAGCGAGCCAAATTCAGGCACTTCTGTATACGGCGTGTATAGCCCCTCGCTCTTGATAGAGTCCTTAAAGCTCCGAACTGCTTGTACTTGCTCTAAATCAGATGAACTTGGAAAAGCCCGATCACAGAAAAAGACAAGAATCCTATCAGCTCCCTTTAATTGAGCGAATTCTCGAATCTCCTGGACAGTCCCAGAAAGATCTGAGTTCGTTGGTGTGCCCAGTCTTGACCATAGAATTGGGACAAGTAAATCGCAACGGTTGAGTAGCTGTCCATTAATTAGGTCCTGCGGATGCCCGCCTTGTACCGCATGGGAATGAGTCTCGACGCGAACCGGCTCGACTAGGACCGAACGTGACATCGAGTGGGCTGCGTTCCAATTGTGAATCACGCGACACGCTTCGTCACGCTCCAGGTACACATCACCGGGGCTAGCGATAAAAACGCGGATGAAGGTTCCGTTTTGCATCTATTTACCCCGTAGCCTTATACTTGCCGATTGCAAATCAAACACGTAATTGCTAATCGATCCATCTTTGATTCGATTGACAACTTCTTCGACCACTGGCAGCGGAACCAGGAACCATTCTTTTGGTTGGACTTTGCCGCCGAATCGATCGGCTAACGCTAAGTCGATTCGAGCACGAGCGAGGAATTTGTGGAGCAGCGATTCGAAGGCTTTGCAATTGATATTCGCTAACCGATAGACAGCCACCAACTCCACGGCGGCAAATAGATACGTCGTCTCTTTCTTCGCGTTGGAAACTCGCTTTTCCGGATCGCCGGTGGTCAGTCCAATCTTGTGAAGGATCTCTCGGTTCTCTTGTACGAACGGATTGTCTGATAGGCTTTGCGCCACGTAGATGGCACCCGAGGCACAATCGCCGTCTTCGACCTCACTTGAAAAGAGGGGGCCAATGTCACTGAAGTCTTCCTCAATTTCTAACTGAGGCGGGACAATTCGACGGCTGTTTTCGTCTTTGTTAAGTGCCCGACGTAGCGATCGCAACAATAGATCGGATTCGGTACCGTTGTCGAAGATAACTCGTAAGCGTCGATCGCGTTCACCGTGCTCTGGAGTGAACCACTCACCTGTTTCCGCAACCAATGCCTTCTGGCCATCGACGATGAACCAATCACCCTTGCGTATTTGAGATCGACTGCTGGTCTTGAATAACTCAGTACTCTGGCGGCCTGTTTCAAGATCTGCTTGCACGGCTTCAAAGTCCAAGCGAAATTCATCGAAGTCTTCGCATGGTTTACGCTGAGCCACTTCTTCAGGAACATTTCGCTCGGCGTTCCGTTCGGATGCAGAGCGAACATGCTTCATCGTCGTGATATCGTTATTCGATGGACCGACGCCAAGGGCCTCTAACAGTTCATCGTCACTGTTGAGCTCGTACTCTTCTGAGGGTTCACATACTCGATCTGCCAATATTCCGTCGGTGTCGATCGGTCGAAGGAGATCTAAGCACTCAGAACTAGCGCGGATTCGATCCAACCGAACCGCATACAGCCGCTCAAAGATGTCGCGGCCTTCGCCATGTTGGGGCAGACTATCGTGTTCACGATAGAATCGCTGAATGTCCTCGAAGCCGGCAATGATTCGCTCTTGCTTGGCCGTGTAGGTCTGATCCTCTTTTACTTCAGTTTCAACACCCAGCTCGGCTAACAATGCGTCATCGTCATCGGTGAACGATTCTACTTTGGTTTTCTTTTTAGCCACTTGATTTCTCCTGCTTCATTCTCGCCAAGAATGCAATTCCTTCTGCCATTCTTCGTTCCCAGGCATCTTGGCTAGTGATCGACGGCAAACGGCCACGTTCGTTCTTGAACTTCAACGCACGCTTAGCCAGATCACGCGCCTCCTCGGGAGTCAACTGCACTCGACGCCCAGCGATCGCCGACTGCACTTGCCGCAAACGTTCTTCATTCATCGTCTTGGCGAGAATGTTGTATGCTTCGCCAAAAGGATTGATCGAATCGATCAAGTCGACATTCAGATCTCGTACGTCAGTGACATATCGGCGGATTCCATCGATCAGTGCTGTGTTCGACGTTGCGCCACCGCCAGCAGATTTCACGCCGCCCATTTGAACCAGATTCAATGCCGCGATCGCCCGTTGACGGATTGCTTCCTGGTCTTGATCCGACAAGTCCGGATACTTATCACGGATGATCTTGCCCATTCGCTGTTGCGTCGTTTCTTGCGGCGGGAGCTCATCATTGAACAAGCCGTCTTGGACTGTCCGCGTGTCCTGAACGAACGAAGCTACAACCTCATTTAAGTCTTCGCGACAAATCCGAGTTGCTTCTTCGCTCTCTGGCTCCGCGAGACCATTGATCTCGATCTGAACGCCACCTGTTGCCCCATCCACTCCCACGTTGCAACCGTCCGGCTTGTATCCATCAGGTCCATAATCCAAGCCAGGTTGCGGACCGCTAGCAGGTGTCTTGGGACGAAACTCAAAACGTGGAGCTAACACTTGCTCCATTAATAGACTGGCAGCGATCGCCTTCAGAGTATCGTTCACTGCTTCCGTAACTGCTTGCTCGCCGGCATCGGGTTCAGCAATCAAGTTCGTGAAGCGGGCACGAACTTTGCCCGGAGCATCTCGAGTTGCGCGGCCGATGATTTGAACGATTTCAGTCAAGCTACTTCGATAACCAATCGTCAACGCGTGCTCGCACCAAATCCAGTCGAAACCTTCCTTGGCCATTCCCAGCGCAATGATGATGTCGACGTGATCACGGCTCTCGCGTCCTACTGGATCGCGAAGGGCTGCAGCCACTTTGTCTCGCTTGATTGGCTCATCGTCCACAAGATCAGCAATTTTCAGCACACGCCCGGTCGACGTCTTTACCAACTGAAACCCAGTGGCATCGTCGGTACCAAGCCACTCGCCGAGCGTTTCCAGAATATGCTCGACTTCCTTGTGCTTGTCTTGAGTACTTTCGCGACTGTTCACATTCGGAATGTGGATAATCGTCTTCTCGCTCTCGTTGAGCACCTTTGGCAAGTCGTCGAGGTAGCTGCCCGAATAAAAGTAGTAGCCAATGTCCAGCTTCTTGAGATGCTGGTAACCACTTAGTTGTTCGTAATAGGTATACGTGACCGTGACGAATCGCCTTTCATCCTCAGAAGGTCGAAATGCCACCAGCTGAACTGATTGGCGAATTTGGCAGTGGAGTTTCACCAATCATTGCCGAAGATATGGTCGTCCTAGTACGTGATCAAAAGAAGGACTCGAGAATCTACGCTTTCGATCTCGCAACTGGTGC
>JANMGH010000210.1:0-7998 GCA_031374515.1 Pirellula sp.
GGCAAGCGAGTTATGGGATGTAACTACAGAACAACACAGAGCATGCAGTCTTGCCCAATACGGAAAGACAAGAAAGAACTATTCAGAATCATTTCTGACTATGGCAGCATGATAAACCGAATAGCCGGTCACACCCGTAGCTCTCTGTAGTAGATCCCATCAAGGCGAAACTCGTGGTAATGCGATATTTCGGCGGGATGACGATCGAGCAAGCCTGCGACGTACTGCTTATTTCTAGGACTACCGCCCACCGCCATTGGGTGTTTGCTCGTGCTTGGTTGCATCGCCGAATAGGAGAATCCCAAAGCTGATTGGAGCGCGCAGCTCCCCTTTGTCGCTTTAACTATTGTGTTGTCGCTTCGTCTTGTTCCGAGACACTTCCAGGTCCAACTATGTCCATTGAAGAAATTTTCTTAGGCGCCATTGAAAAACAGTCCGCTTTAGAACGTCAGTATTTTCTTGAAGAGGCGTTTGCACAGCATCCCAATTTGCGAGTTGAAGTGGAGGCTTTGCTTCGGTCCCATGATTCGGCTGGCACCTTCCTTTCGCAACCAATCGTCGATCCGATCGGCTCACGAGCAGGCTCGCCAATCGGATCTACCTTTCCAGAGCTGGACGTTTACGCGGGCAAGCAGATTGGTCCCTTCCATATTGTCGAGCGAATCGGCAGAGGTGGGATGGGCTTGGTGTATTTGGCGGAGCAAACCGATTTAGCCCAAAGACAAGTTGCAATCAAAGTCGTTCGCCCCGAGCTTGCGACCAAGAGCATGCTGGCTCGATTTGAAGCCGAACGACGAGCTCTGGCCATCATGGACCATCCTAATATCGCCAAAGTACTCGACTCAGGTCAGACCGAATTTGGACACCCCTATTTCGTTATGGAATTGGTTCGCGGAGTGCCAATAACGACCTATTGCGATAAAGCTCGCTTTAATCCCTTGCAGCGACTCGAGCTCATGGTCTCTGTCTGCAACGCCGTTCAGCATGCGCATCAAAAAGGCATCATCCACCGCGATATCAAACCATCCAACGTACTGGTGACCGAGTTCGACGGCAAACCCGTGCCGAAGATTATCGACTTCGGCATTGCCAAGGCGATCGATGCCAAGCTATCCGAGCAGTCGCTCCATACCGATTTCGGAGCTGTGGTAGGGACGCTGGAATACATGAGCCCCGAGCAGGCTGGCTTAGAACCACAGGATGTCGATACTCGAAGCGACGTTTACTCGTTGGGTGTCTTGATGTACGAGCTACTGACCGGTTCCACTCCCATCGACCGAACGCAAATGGAATCAGTGGCGTTTATCGAGTTATTGCGAACGATTCGCGAGGTCGATCCCCCTCGCCCAAGCACCCGCATTAGCTCCACAGACAATGCCCCGTCGGTAGCTGCAAATCGCTCGATTGAGCCTGCGCGATTGCAAGGTTTTGTGAGAGGCGAGCTCGATTGGATTGCGATGCGAGCCATTGAGAAGGACCGCGATCGTCGCTACCAATCAGCAAACGATCTGTCGCAAGAGATCCAGCGGTTCCTGCAACACGAACCTGTACATGCGGGACCTCCAACAGTTCGTTATCGCCTGAGCAAATTCCTGCGGCGCAATCGCACCGCATCGATTGCATTGGGATTGGTTCTTTTTTCCATTTTGGCTGGATCGGTTGCAACGACGCTAGGCTGGTTGGAATCCCGACGTCAGTATGCGCTCGCTGTCGTCGCTGAAGGCAAGGAGCGTGAAGCTCGAAAGTTAGCCGAACAAAGACTGAGTGAAGCCGAAGCCGCTCGCGAAAAAGAAAAGGAGGCGAGAGAAACCAGCGATGCGATCGCTAATTTCATGTCGGAAACACTTGGACGCCCGAGTCCTGGAGTGGATGGACGCACTGTAACGATTGTGGACGCCTTCTCGAGAAGCGTCGACAAACTTAACAACGACTTTGCGGAACGACCTTTAATCCGCGCCAAGCTATTGCATGCTATCGGTTGGACATACCTGAAGCTAGGACTCTATCAAGAAGCTGTCGGGGTACTTGCGAAGAGTTTCGACGTCTACCAAGATCGCTTTGGAGCCCGAGATAAAGTAGCTGCTGGGCTGCTTACCGACCTCTCAACAGCCTACTGGTCTTCGGGAAACGTCAAGAAAGCGATCGAATTGGGAGAACAGTCCATTGCAATTCGCGAAGCCATTCCTGATGCAGCGCCGCACGATCAGACCAGTGCCAAAGTACAATTGGCTACAGCCTACAAACTTGCGGGGAATTTGAAGAAGGCGATCGAGCTTCAAGAAAGTTGTTTCGCTGAATATGAAAATCGGCTTGGCCCAAGACACTTCAGTACACTTTCATGTTTGTCCGATCTAGCGTCATGCTACTCTGCATCCGGAAAACTCTCAGATGCAAAAGCGGCATACGAAAAAGCGCGTGCGGCTTACATGGAAACGGTGGGGCTGGAAAATCCCGATACGCTGCGGGTGTCGAACAACCTCGGTTCTGTCCTGAACAACCTCGGTAAACCTGCTGAAGCAATCTCGATGCTTGAGGAAACCCTTGTGTTGAGGCGCAAGATCCTGGGCGACATGCATGCCCACACGACATCCACAGTCAACAATTTGGCAAATTCCTATATCTTGAGTAATCAACTTGAAAAGGCCACACTGTTGTACCAAACAAATCTTGAGACCCGCATGAAGGCGCTTGGACCAAATCACATCCAAACCTTGAAAGCAATGAATAACTTAGGCGGAGCGCTCTTCAGTTCAGGGAAGACTGACGAGGGGATAAAATTGCTTGAAGATGCGATCGCTATCGGCGACGCCAATGACTTTGGAAAGAACGCGGATATCATGGCATTGCGTACGGCCTTGGTACAGATGTGTAGCATGACGAAACAGACCGATAAGGCCTTTGCGCTATGCAGAAGCACTTTGGAAATTCAGACCGTCGCCCTCGGAGAGGACCACCCTTTTACGATGCATACATTGCACGCCATGGGCATGATCCAGATCGATCGCAAAGAACTGGTGGATGCGATTGCAAGCCTATCGACGGTCTTTGCGAATCGAAAGAAAAAATTGGGCGCGGACCACGAGGACACGTTGCTATCGATGCAGGGGCTGGCTAGGGCCCTTGGGAAAAACGGCCACTCTTTGGAGGCCGAGAAGCTTTTTACAGAGGCCTTAGCCATCCGAACACGCAAAAGCGAAGAGGACTGGCGGACTTTTAGCTTGATGGCCGAGTTCGGTGAGTTCTGCTTTGATCAGAATCGCCATGAAGCGGCTGAATCCAACCTACTGGACGGCTACGAAGGAATGCTGAGAAATTGGAAAGCGATCCCGCACGAGTCGCGAGGTAGCGTTGAAGCCGCTCGGAAAAAACTTGTCGAACTCTATTCGGTAACGAACCGACCTGAGTTGGCCACAAAGTACATCCGTCAAGATCCGTAAGGCAGGCTATATACTAGGAGCAACGTTTTTACGTTCCCAATTGTTCGTTGACTAGGTTGGTATCTGCATCTGGTTCTAACGAATCGTTCAGAACTTGCTCTGCTTCTTCTCGCAATTTGCGCAATACTCGCGAGCGGGCTACGTAGATCGCTCCGACGGGCGCTGACGCGAAATGGGATTCTAATTCAGCCGGAACTTGTAAACTCCATAATGCCGTTAACAATGAGTATGCGCGTGAGGGGACGTGCGTCACCAGTGGACTCGTCCGACTTACCACGAAAAACGGCGCAGGGACTGGTGGAGGAGGGGATATCGACTCACCGTACGGTGGTTCTCACTCGAATGCCACCGGCTCGCAAGTCTTCTCTCCGAAGGACGGGCTGATAAAAATTGACAACGGCCAAGACGTCACTTTCAGAGAAAATAAAGCGACATACGCCCAGCAACAAGAAATTAACTTTTCTGGTCCGGCGAATTTTTATCTGAAATGGAATGGACAGCAGACTACGCGACTTCTGAAAGTGGGTGATTCGGCGGAAGTCATTCAAAATGCACTCAATTCGGCCCGCATTTATATCGATCGAGGGACTTCAGATCGCGGAAGGACAGAGAGCTACGGTAAAGGGAATCTTTCAAGTTGCGATTACGAAACAGAATAAAGATAGCAGCCTGCCGATCTCTTTGTCGAATAACATTCAACTGTCCGTTCCTGACGCCATTATCTTTCCGATCGACAACGCTCCGTCGTTCACTCCGACGAATCTCTTGCGAAAGGATGGGAGTATTCGACTGCTGGGCTATCTTGAAGCACCTGGTATCGGGGGACGATTTTATCTTTCTGGTGAAGGCAAGTCATACGATGACGCAAATGTCGAGATCGGTTCCTCTGGGCTTCGCGTGAGGGGTGCAAACTGGGCTTACACGTTGAATCCTATCAAGGATTCGAATGGCAACAGCCGTCCGATCACACTCTTCAAACTGGGCGGATTAAGCTTCGAAGCACCGAGTGGTTCCACCGCAAAACTGATTTCCAAGGATGCTGATAGGAACGATTTCCTGTTTGAAGCTCTTGGAGAAAACATCCTCGTCACAGCACCTTTTGACGGAGGAAAACTATCTCTTCGACTCTCCAACACTGGAGAGTCGCCGAACTTTCCTAAGAATGTGCCGATCTATACGGCCAGTTTGCGAACTGGCAAAGTTACGTTAACACCCAAGATTGAGTTTGCGTCCTTCGAGATCGGCGGAATGGTGATTCCTGCATCCGACCGATTCAAAATGACCTACGACCCTGTCGCCGAGAAATTCTCGTTCACCATCAATAATCTCTCCGTTGAATCGCTGCATCCGACTGGAATCGCGACACCACAAGCCAGAGTCCCCGGAGTCGCAACGTTAACTCAAACATTTGATCTTTCCAGCGCACGTGAAACGGAGGTGTTCGTCCAAAATTTTGGGCCAGGTGCGAATTCGAATGACGTCAGCTTCACGAACACATCCGGAGTCACAGCCGAAACGATTCGAAAAGCGGTCATTGACGTTGTGAACGATTCGAAAAACACCCTCAAAGACGTCGACCGTGATCAGATTAGAATCCAGCTCAAAGTGACCGTTCAAAACCGTATTGTCACGATTACTGGCGTGCCGTTCGTTTTGCGTTTCCTGACAACTACAGAGACCATTCGGACCGACTACCAAGGTGCTCTTTCCAACCCCGTGAAAATGACGATCCCCTCGGGGTCGATTTCGCTCACCAAAGGAAAGCTCGATCCGATCACTTCACTCGGAGTCGGTTCGTTTGAGATCGGCCAAACCCTAGTCAATAGCTTCGATGGAGGTGTGGCCGCGTACTACGAGCCTATCAAACCAACGACTGCCGGCGAATTCAAGCCCATCGATGAGTTGGAATTCGACTTCACAGGTCGCGATGCGCTGAGACTGTCGATCGTTTCTTCTGACGAGTACTTCATTCGTAACGCAACACCATCGAATGCCTCGATGACTCGCACTCACGAGACGAGCGGATTCCCAGCGGTAGGAACTCTAGGGGACATCGTAGGCGACAAGGCCGGAGGCACGTTGATTTCTCCGCAGTACGTACTTGTCGCGGGGCACAGCGTTGCTGGAATTCCTCCTGGACAGATCACCTACCATCGGCGGAGTGAAGCATCACATTATCGATGTTGTCATGCACCCGGCGTACGATCAAGATTCGCTAGGAGTCGAGGGGGGCAACGACCTCGCAATCTTGAAGCTCGACACGCCAGTCACGAATATCGTACCTACCCAGTTGTCCGGTCGGTCGCCTCGCTTGGGAGAAGTTCTCAATCTCGTAGGCTTCGGTGAGCACGAGGGCGACGCCTTTGGAACCAAGCGAGTCGGCTCGACACCACCGGTCGATGAGCTGGGAAGTACCGTCTTCCGTTGGACACATACCAGCGCGATTCAAAACGATAGCGATGCTGGGGACTCAGGCTCGCCGTTGTTCCTGAATATCGGTGGAGTCGATCAATTGGTCGGTGTTGTCTCCGGTGGAACGAACGCCATCAGTGGACTTGGTGACATTGCGACTAACACTCGTGTCGACACTTCGTTGGCTTGGATCAAGAGTGTGGTTCCGTCCATTCAAGTTGCGGACGTACCAGACGCACCATCGCTATTGCTCGAGGATTTGGAGCTGTTCAACGATGAAAACGCAGGAAAACATTTAGTAGGCTTCGAAGTCAGCGCGAGCGACTCGGTCACGTTTAGCATCAGTGCTACCAACCCGACGATGTTCAAAGTGCTGAGAGTTGACTATGAAAACACCGGGTTAGGTGATGTCGTCTTCGAAACAGGAGTCAATCAACGCGGCACGACAAGTATCGTGGTAACGGCAAGTGCGGGCAATTTGTCGACGACGCAGACCATTACGGTTACGGTCGAAGAACGCAACGATCCACCGACTTTCGACATAGTCCCTCCAGTTGTGCTCGACATTACTCCAGGTCCACAGACGATCGTGTTAACCGGAATCACTGCGGGCGTTGGAGAGACAGGCAAGGTACTCGTTTCCGTTGTCGATGTAACGCCATTGAGCATGTTCAGCTCGATCAGCGTTTCACAACCATCAGGGAACAACAATACAAACGGCGGAGGTGATGGCGAAGCGAGTGATCCTACTCTCAGCTTTACGCCAAAGCCGGACTTTGCAGGATCAGGTGAGATCTTTGTAGAAATCCGCGACGCGGGCGAGGATGGCAAATTCAATACGAACGATGATCAGACCACCCTCCAATTCGTGAATGTCACCACCACCTCGAACAAGGCTCCGACCTTGGATGCGATCGCTAACAAGCGATTGCTGTTGAGCGCCGGCGAGCAAACGATTGCACTGTCAGGAATCGGCGATGGCGGCACCGGTACACAGTCCTTGCGATTTAGCATTAACAGTACCAATCCATCTATCGCTAACGTACTTGTCGAATACGACGACGTGCTCCACGCTAGCACTGGCCAATTGCGTGTGATTCCAAGTCAACTTGGTTCGACCTCCATTACGGTTTCGATTTCGGATGCCGGAGACGATGGGTTGATTGATACTTTCGATGATCGCAAAGTGATGCGAACCGTCCAATTGAATATCGTGGCCTTGCTCAATCCTTGGCAGAATCCTTCAAATCCACTCGATGTCGACGGCGACAACATTCTAAGCGCCACCGACGCGTTGGTAGTCATCAATGCAATCAACCGAGGTGAGCTTGGGTTGCTTCCCGAACGAACATCAGCCGTGCCACCCTATTACGACGTTGACGGAAGCGGTTCATTGGAACCTCTCGACGCGCTTATTATTATCAACGAACTCAATCGAATCGCATCGTCAGGAGAAGGGGAATCCAAAGTTAGAGTGATGGAAGGCGTGAGAACCTCAGATAGCAAATCAACGGAGAAATCCGATGGTTTGCCCTGCATCAATAGTAAAGAAGAGAACGTAACTGAGTCGCTAGGATTTGAGTCAGATCTTTGGTCGGATCTAAGCTGGCTGCCAATGAACGAGGATTTCAGTTCGCTCCTTATTAAGTCAAGTGGGCATAGGAAAAATCGATCGGCTCGGTAAGCCTGCGGTATTTTAGCCTTACACCGCATGACGAACTCGTTTCCACGTTGGATCGAGCTGGCACTATGCACGTCAGCACAAATAATTGAGCTTAACCACGTAGGCGAGTCTCTCCGAGACTCGCGAAAATCAGCGTCTCGGAGCGACGCTGCTACGTGCGTAAATTTTTTGAATCCCACCGGCTTGACCGGTGGATTGTTCGGTTTCTTGGCTAAAAAACCGGAAGGAACCTCCGGTCTTTGGCACTAGCTGGAACTACTGGACTACAGGAACTCGGGTATGAAGAAGTTTGGCAGTGGGGGCAAACACGGTGGGGACCACCGTGCCAGTGCGCCTCCGAAGGCGTTTGAACAGTAGGGTGGAAGTCCCTATCGGGGTAACGTTACCGCCCTGAATCCAACAGTGGTAATTGCGTTTCCGTGAGGAAAGGTGAGGAGCAACCTGAGGAGAATAACCAGTCCGAAG
>JANMGH010000214.1:0-91743 GCA_031374515.1 Pirellula sp.
ACCAATGTGGTGGTGCTTGGTACGGATGGAGGGCGGCGCAAAGGAGCACGACCGCTCACGATTTACGATGTGGCGGCCCTGAAAAGCCAAGTCCCTTCGATCAGCGATGCCGCACCGTTTATTGCCGACAATGGTCGGGTAGTTTGGAATAGCAAAAATGCCAGTGGACGCATCTATGGGATTACCCCCGCCCTGGTAAAAATGTTGGGCTTTCCGGTCCTAAAGGGTCGCTTTTTTACCGATGAGGAAGTGGAACGGCGTGCGCGGGTCGTGGTGATCGGTCAAGAGTTGCGCAATGAACTTTTCGGTGCGGAAGATCCGATTGGTAAAAAGATCCTGATCAAAAATCAGCCCATGATCGTGATCGGGGTCACCAAACAGATCGCTTTTAAGGGCTACTTGGGTTACGTGGAAAGGGGTATGATGATGCCCATCACCCTCGTCCAAGAGCGTTTTATCGCGAGTAATAGTCCCTTCGGCCTGAAGGTAAATATGATTTTTATGTCTGCAAAACCCGATAGTTCCGTGGAAGAAGTAACCTTTCAAGTGACCAATTTAATGCGTCAACGCCATCTTATCCAAGCCCAGGATGACTTTTTTGTCGGAACTTCTCAGCAGGCGTTGGATATCTTTAACAACATCGCCCTGGGGCTAACGGTTTTATTAGGTTTCACAGCGGCAATCTCTCTGGTCGTGGGTGGCATTAACATCATGAATATCATGTTGGTTTCGGTCACCGAACGAACCCGAGAGATTGGCATCCGAATGGCAGTCGGGGCGAGGCCTCGCGATATCCTGATGCAATTCCTCGTCGAATCGATGGTCTTATCTGTAATCGGCGGAGCAATTGGTGTCTTGCTTGGCGTGCTTGGTTCGGTTTCACTTACGTTAGCTATCAACGCAGTTTCCTCAGGTCGAGATTGGCCAATCATCGTTAGTCAAGCTGCCGCGATCGGCAGCCTCGTATTTTCGGCCGCAGTAGGAATCGGTTTCGGTTTTTATCCAGCTTGGCGAGCCAGTCGACTCGATCCAATCGACGCCCTTAGGTATGAGTAAGGTTTGACAAATTCCCCTTTCCAGCTCAACATGGGTATCAATCAAAGTTGCTTCTCTTTACCGTTTCGTAGGCGAGTGTGAACGACGAAGAAGAATTGATTCAGTCCGCACTTGCCGGCAAAAGTTCGTGTTTTGAAGTTTTGGTAACTCGCTATCAAGACCGTTTGTACACGGCTATGATCAGCGTGGTTGGTAGCACCGATGAAGCGGAGGATGTAGTTCAGGAAGCCTTTATTCAGGCTTACTTAAAACTCGATACTTTCCAGCAAAATAGCCGATTCTTTACTTGGCTCTACAGGATCGCTTTCAACTTTGCTTTAGCAAGACGGAGGCGTCATCGCGGCCATCTATCACTCGAAGAGAGTCGAGAAATATCGGGCGCCGAACCCCGGGCGAAAACAGAGGCACCCGATTCTCAGATGGCTCGCTCAGAGGACGTCGGTCTAGTGCATCAGGCATTGGCTGTTTTGTCAGAAGACCATCGATCGATCCTCGTGCTACGCGAAATGGAGGATTTGGCCTACGAGGAGATCGCCGAAGTTTTACAAATCTCGATTGGGACCGTGCGATCGAGGCTGAACCGCGCGCGACTGGCGCTCAAACAACAGTTAGAAAAATTCCCGCAATGGAACCCCGAAACGTAGCGCTATACGCTTTGCAACGAAGAGCCAAAACATCGCTTGCCAGGAAACAAATTTTGAAGCGTTGCGTTCGAGGGCTTTCCTGCATACTCCGAAATCTCATATGCCTCAACAAGTTGTGGTGCAACCTCGGACTGGCATTTCCAAAAACGCTCGATCCGCCATTGCGTCTTTGCAAGATACCAATTGGATAACCAAGCGAGTCTGGCCCCTTTTTCAGTCGGTACCGATTCTAGACTGCCATCGATCCATGGCATCCACTCATAAAACTGAGACTCATGGCTGTCGAGCATTCGCATGACGGTGTCCCAGTGTTCCGAAACGTCCAGTGTGATGTCGGCTCGAAATGGACACGGGCGAGTGAACGAATCCGCCATATAGGCCACGATGGGTTCTACCCTTGGCGAGTTCACTTCTGGCAGAATCTTGGGAACCAGCACCATGTAGGAAGCGTCTTGAACCGCCTGTCCAACCGCGCGATGGTCTGGATGATAATCAAACGGTCTATGCGTCAATACCAGGTCAGGCCGAAAGGTCCGAATCTCTCGAATGATTGCCGTTCTCAGGTCGAGAGTTGGCAACAATGAGCCGTCAGGAAAATCCCAGGTCACGTAGTCTGCACCGATCGTTCGGCCTGCATTTGCCGCTTCCTCGCGACGACGAAGGACCAATTCGGGTGAGGGTATCGATTGGTGCCCGGACTGGCCGTTGGTAACACTGACTAGTCGCATGGTCGACCCGGCTTTTTGATGCGATGCAAGCAGGCCACCAGCGAAGAACTCAGCGTCGTCCGGATGTGCGCCTAGCACTAAAACACGTGTCATTGTGGTCATCCCAAGTTTAGGTTTCGTAAAGTACAATCACTAATACGTCCGCTGCGCTAAATGATCCTTGGATGCCATGTTTGCCTGCCTGAGGTGAAATATTGCCCTGGATGGATAGGATTTTGGCATTCCTTTCCGCAATCCATTGGTTGATTTGGGTTTCCATATCTCCCAGCTCAGTGTCGACGCTTTTGAAGATTTTCACTTGCTGCATGATGCACCTAGAAAGACAAGAAAAAATGGGGGTTGGAACCAAAAGCTGGATACGACTGCACACTAATGACAATTGTATCGTAGCGTTGCAGCCACTACTGCAAGGGCAATTCATCGATCTGAACATAAAAACTATCGCATCGCGAACAAACGTACAACCCGGCCACAAAATGGCGATTTCTCCGATCGCGATTGGACAATCGGTCATTAAGTATGGTTGGCCAATCGGCGTTGCAACGCGACAAATCGAACCAGGCGATCATGTTCATGATCACAACCTGCGTTGTGAACACAAAATCGATTTCACACGGCTTGCCACCGAAACGCCTCAGCCACAAGCTCGCATCCAGGGTCGCACCTTCGACGGCTATGTAAGGGCCGATAGTTCTGTAGGAACCCGCAACTATATCGCGGTCATCTCGACGGTCAATTGCTCGGCTGCCGTCTCTCGATATGTTGCAAACCATTTCAACGAGGAAGTGCTACACGCGTTTCCAGGAGTTGATGGTGTTGTCGCCTTCAAGCACGATAGCGGTTGCGGTATGGCTTACGAGGGAATCAAACACCAGACTCTGAGTCGGGTGCTGGGCGGCATTGCACGTCATCCAAATATTGCAGCTTACGTATTAATCGGTTTAGGTTGCGAGCAGAATACGTTAGGCCATTTGCTCAAGTCGCAGAAGCTCGTGCCCCTGACAATTGCCGGTGTTCAAACCAACCAATCGAGAACCGGCAGCCATGCCGCAAGGGAAGTTCCCGTCCTCTCCATCCAAGACTGCGGGGGTACTCGTGCAACGGTGAAACGTGGCATTGAGATGGTTCGAGAATTGCTACCTGTCGTAAACCAAATGCAGAGAACGAATGTATCTGCAGAGCACTTAATATTGGCGACCAAATGCGGGGGGTCCGATGGCTACTCGGGGATCACTGCCAACCCTGCTCTCGGTATTGCTGCGGATCGAACCATCGCTTGTGGGGGGACCGCAATCCTCTCAGAGACCACGGAATTGTATGGCGCGGAGCAATTGTTCACCCGACGCGCTCAAACTGCTGAAGTCGCATCGAAGCTATTGGACCGCATTGAGTGGTGGAAAAACTATGCAGCGGGTTACGGGGAAGAGATCGACAATAATCCATCCATAGGCAATAAAGCTGGCGGGCTAACCACCATTGTTGAGAAGTCGCTGGGAGCGGCTAGCAAAGGCGGCTCTACGGCGTTGCAAGCGGTCTATCATTACGCTGAACCAATTCGCACCAAAGGGCTCGTTATTATGGACGCGCCCGGATTCGATCCAGCTTGTGTAACTGGAATGGTTGCAAGTGGAGCCAATGTCATTGTTTTTACAACGGGACGCGGTAGCTGCTTTGGATGCAAACCCGTTCCAAGCATTAAGGTCGCAACCAATACGTCACTATTCCATCGAATGTCCGACGATATGGATTTGGACATGGGAACCGTTTTGGAAGATGAATCCATAGAAGAAGCAGGTGAACGTCTCTTTGATGCGATCCTTGCGACGGCCAGCGGCAAAAAGACCAAAAGCGAATTGTTGGGTTATGGCGACGACGAATTCGTTCCATGGTCGATCGGTCCAACACTTTAGGTCGGTCGCTCTTGCCCAGAGCGACTTTGGGGACAAAGCCGACAAAAGTCAAAGTAGCAGGCAAATTCCATGTGCCGTCCGCCTGAAAACCCCGCCAATATACGCAAGCATACGGCACGGCGGAGCGTGCCAGCTAATTTTGTCGGCTGTGTCTTTGGGATGCGGTTTATTGCTCAGAGTCGCACTAACCAACCGACAATGAAGTTGCTATCAAGTCTACGATTCTATTTTGTCGATCATGTCAATTGTATCAAAAAAGTTAAGGTGTTTTCAATCGAATTGGATTGCTTGCAAACATGAGGGAAGCGGATACTCGGCAACGAATCCCTAACCCATGGCAATGCATGCTTTTGCTGTCAGGACTAACTTTCGCAATTTCTGGTTGTACTCGGTCGCAATATCGGGCCGCGGCCGACAATAAATCCTATTCGCTAATCGCTAGCAGAATTGTTGACCCTCGGTGGGACCTTCCCAATCGGACCGTGGAGCCAAGACAGCAATCTCGAATGGGGTTGTCCTCCGATTTGGATTGCAGTCCCAAGCCTCCTGACGATCCCGCGGTCGTGCCACTGATGCACTTTCCAGACGGGCATCGCAATACCGAGTATTGGTCCAAGATCCCGACGGCCTCGCAAATTGAATCGCCCGCTTGGCTCGACCATTTGCCTCGCGACCAGGACGGCCAAATTCGATTGACGCAAGAGCTAGCCTTGGACTTAGCTTTACTTCATTCTCGCGACTATCAGACGCAGTTTGAGTCGGTGTACTTGAGCGCTCTGACGTTAACGGGAAATGAATTTGAATTTGCGACGCAGTGGAGCGGTGGCGTTGGAACACAATACACTGCTACCGGCTCCGATCTCGGGGGAAACCGTTTGTTACAAACGACCGATCGCTTAGGCTTTGGAAGAAGACTTGCAGGCGGAGGTCAATTCGCGACCAACGTTCTCAATTCCTTCTTTTGGGACTTCGGAACCAATTCTGCGGGAAGCAATGGAATCTTTGTAACTGCTTTCACGCAACCTTTGTTGCGCGGTGCCTTCCGACATGTGCGGCTTGAGAACCTAACGCAAGCTGAGCGCAACCTGCTCTACGAGGTTCGAGATTTTGCCCGCTTTCGACGGAGATTCTACCTAGAAACCTCGAGCAGTTATCTTAGCCTACTCACGCAAGTGCAATCGATACGCAATGCAAAGGTCAACATTGCGAGCCTGCAACTGAATTTGGTTGAAAATCAAGAGCTTCGAGAAATGAGAATGGTTGCGCAAATCCAAGTTGACCAGATCTTTCAAGAGTATCAAAACGGGCGGCTTGCGCTCTTGGCAGCGGAACAGAACTTAGCTGCCTCCTTGGATCAATTCAAATTCCAGTTGGGGCTTCCCTCTTGGGTCCCCTTCGAGATAGACGAGTCCTTACTAGAGCAATTTGAATTGGTCGACCCTAGATTGGTCGAGGTACAAGACCAGACGCAGAGACTCTATGAAAGCTTGCTTCAATACACACCGACAGAGCAGACCCGCTCCGAAGTGCCCCCCTATCAAGTCCTGGTGGACGCATACGACAACTATTTAAACCTGCATGAACAGGCGGCCGATTTGCTTCCGAACATCAAAACGGACTTGCGAAAATGGCAAGCGAGACTTGAGGCATTGGATCCCGACAAACTCTCGAAGAGCGATCAGATCGACTACAAACAACAAGCCGACCTCGCAGGCCGAATCGCTTCGACGGTCGCAGTGCTCGAGAATGGCTTCGACAAAAGTGAAGAATTCGATCGAGAACTATTGAAGAGCATTCAGAAGTACCATGACAAACCGAGTCTCGTGGATCATGTACAAAACGAGAAAGAAGAAAGTGCCCCACCGTCGATCAAGCCCGAAATACTTGCTTGGCGGACCCTCTACAAAGCCATCGGCGGACCGCTTCGCGAAGAGATATCGAACCTCTACATAGCTCAGACACAGATTCGTTTGTTCCTAATCGATATCGACAAACTCGAAATCGATCAGAAAGCGGCCGTCACGTTCGCTCATCAAAACCGACTCGACCAAATGAATCGCGAAGCTCAGGTGATGGACGCGTTTCGAAAAATCGAAGTGGCCGCCGATGCGCTCCAAAGCGAACTGAACGTCACCGGACAGTTGGGGCTCGGTACAGACCCTTCCAAAAACAATGCATTTCGCTTGGACTCGTCCGCCAATACGTACCGAGTCGGTGTTCAGTTCGACGGCCCGCTCAATCGACTCAACGAACGAAATGTCTATCGCGCGACACAGATCGCTTATCAACAAGCGACCCGAAACTACGTGGCAGGCAAGGACACGATCGCAAATGAAGTCCGATCATCACTGAGGCAAATTGAGCTCCGGCGGCTCAATTTCCAAATCGCCAGACAACAACTGGTTGCTGCAACCCGCCAAGTCGACCAGGCGCAAATTGCACTTCGCAACTCGCTTGATTCGAATACCAACTTGACAAGAGACTTACTTCAATCGCTCCAGGTCCTGCTGAACGCGAAAAACAACTTGATCTTCAATTGGATCGACTACAAAATTACCAAAATCCGACTCTTTACCGTCCTAGAGCTGTTGTATCTTGATGATAATGGGACTTGGATCAACGAAGATTTTTCTTTGGCCCAGCTCAAGCAAATGATCTCTGAGGAAAACTACTTTCCGCCAGAGATGCCAGAGATGCCATCGATCCCAGCGCCCAAGTAAGTCAATGAGTTTTAGCCGAGTCATGGAAACGTCCCATTCGACCCAATCCGCCAACCGAAAGTTTTCCAGAAGCCTTCGATGGCTTGGGACACTCCTCCGTGTTGCGCTCGTTGTCGTTGTCATCGCCGCGATTGGATTCGGCTCCTTCCAGCTCTACAAAAGCTTGGGGCCAGCGATGGGGTCGGAGTCGGAGCTGTTGCTCCATGTCGTTCAGAGACGATCGTTGGATGACACCGTGATCGAACGCGGAACGATCGAAAGTCAAAACACGGTCTTCGGCAAATGCGAATTGCCAGGCAATGAAAGCAGTATTGTTTTTATCGTGCCCGAGGGAACGGTGGTCTCCAAGGGGGATGTCATCGTCAGGTTGGAATCTGCAAAGATTGATCAGCAGATTGCTCTCAAGAAAATTGCACTCAACGAAGCGGAGGGCAAGCTCAAGGAAGCGAAACAAAACCTCATCGCGAAAACGAACGAGGCGGACGGCAAAATTGTTACCGCCAAGCGAGAGTTGCAAATCGCTGAGATCGAAGTGACCAAGTATCGAGATGGGGATTTCATCGCCGAACAATCGGAACTGCAGAGATTGATTGCCGACGGCAAAGCGCAACTGGAAAAGTACTTAGAGGACCGCCGCAAGGCTGAGGAGTTGGTAAAGAAAGGGTATCGATCGCCCGAGCAGTTGGAAGAATACGGTTTGCGGGTCAGGAGCTATGAGAAAGCCGTTCAACGGGACGAACAGAAACTCAGCAACCTGAAGCTGTACGATAGCAAACTCAAGATGACTACCTTCGAGGGAAAGGCAACCGACGCGGAGAAGAAAGTAGAGCGCGAAGAGTCAACGGCGGCGGCCGAAATAGAACGGGCCGAATCGATGATTAAAAGTGCAATGAATTTGGTCGAGCTTCATGAATCAGAATTGAAAGACTTGGTCGCGGTGTTGGCCAAGTGCGAGATGAGGGCGCCGCAAGATGGAACTGTTGCCTATGCGAACCAACCCTGGTTCGATGCGTCGGAAAAAATCCGCGCGGGATCAAAGGTCTTCCAACAACGCGATATCTTTTTTCTGCCTGACATGAACAACATGCAAGTCAAGCTTGGTATCCACGAATCGATCGTCAATCGAATCAAGAAAGACCAATCGGTTTCTATTCGCTTGGATGCGTTCCCTGATCTCAAACTGAAAGGGAGCATCTCGTATGTCGCAGAACTGGCCGCAAGCAGTTTTGACAACACCAAGAATTACGACGCAACCGTTCTCATCAAAGAGATTCCTAAGAGCATTTCATTGAAGCCCGGAATGACGGCCGAAGTTGAGATCTTAGTTGGAACCTACGAAGATATCTTGGCCATCCCTGTCGGGGCCGTCACGGAACATTTTCAGCTATCGTATGTATACGTGGCCAATGGATCTGAATTCAAACGAAATGTCGTGAAAACCGGACGTACGACCCACTCGTTTGTCGAGATACTCGAAGGTCTAGAACCAGGCGAATCGGTCGCGATGGACGCTTATCGTCGCGGCACTAATGACTTTGCATCCGCCGAGCGGAAAGCGGGATCCAACCAACCAGCGAGCACTCCAAACACTGAATCGGCAGCGGGTGGGGGCAAGCAATGAGCCGTCGATCTTGGTTGCATTGGGGTGGCATGTTCTCCACCGCATTGCGCAGCGTGCTCATGCATAAATTGCGATCTTCTTTGACCATATTGGGGCTCGTCTTCGGCGTTGCTAGCGTTATCGTCATGCTTGCGGTGGCTGAGGGGGCCAGTCAGACCGCGCAGCGCCAGATCGCTTCGCTGGGTATAAACAACATCATCGTTCGGACGGTCAAGCCGATTGTCGATGCCCCTTTCAATTTCCGTTCCTTCATTCAGGAGTACGGGTTGAAGTACGACGATCTTCGGCGCATCAAGGAAACACTCGATACCGTTGTGCGCATTACGCCGCTACGCGAATTTGTTCATGAGGCGAGATATCAAGACAAGACGATCGACGCTAGGTTGGTGGGCGTCGATCCGAGCTACTTCGAGGTGAACCGGTTGCAATTGGCGAGAGGACGTTTTTTGGATCCGGCCGATTTGGAATCGCAGAGCAATGTGTGTGTCATCGGAGAAGAGGTCGCTAAAAAAATCTATCCAGGGCAATCGGCCATCGACAAATCGATTCAAGTGAACAATGAACACTTCTTTCGCATCGTCGGAGTATTGATGTACCGGACCCCATCGGCAGGTATCGGATCGAGTCTAGCCGCTCAAGACTTGAACAAAGACATCGTTGTGCCACTGACTACCGATCGAAGTCGCATTGGCGAAGTCCTTATGAAACGGCAACAAGGGAGTTTTTCTCGACAACGTCTCGAACTCAGCCAGATCACTATCGAAGTTGCGGATCGGTTTCAAGTCAAAGCGACAGCCAACGCGCTGGATGGACTCTTGGCCAAATACCATCCCAAAAAAGACTATGTGATTACGGTCCCTTTGGATTTGATTGAGCAGGCACAGGCGACGCAGCGTATCTTTAATTTCGTACTGGGTGCCACGGCTGCCATTTCACTTTTAGTAGGCGGCATTGGAATTATGAACATCATGTTGGCCAGTGTGAGCGAGCGGACTCGTGAGATAGGTATCCGCCGAGCATTGGGTGCCAGGCAATCGGATATTGTGTTGCAGTTCTTGATCGAGACCGCGTTTCTGTCGTCAGTTGGCACTCTGATCGGTCTTGGACTTGGGATCTTGTCTCCACCATTAGTCTCTTACTTTTCAGGTATGACAACCATAGTTTCGCCGTGGTCGCTTGTCATCGCCACGGCGGTGTCGCTATTTGTGGGCATTGCATCTGGTATCTATCCAGCTCGACAAGCAGCCAAACTCGACCCGATCGAAGCTCTGCGCCACAGCTAGTAAGTCTTGTAGTAGGTCGCTCTTGCCCAGAGCGACTCTGCAGCGCTTTTTAATGCCGAAAGTCGCACCCCGCCTTTACGACCTAGAGCAAACCAACCTTGACGCAGCCACCTCATTCTTGCTAAATACCCGAAACTATGTAGCTTTCGTCGTGCCTCGGATCGACAGGATTTTGCCGTCCCAAGCCCTGTATGGAGTATTAAAATGTCCAACCAAAAGTACAAAATTGCCGTTGCTAGTTTGGCCCTATTGGTGAGCAGCAGTTGGGCCGCAGCGCAGTCTCCAACACCTGCTAAGAAACCAGTTGAGAAGCCTACGCCAACTCTTGCAAAACGACCGGAAGCCAAAACTCCAGCATCTGAGTCGAGCAAGGGGCCGGAAGCACCAATCAATGCAAACTCGATGCCTACGAATAAGGTGTCTGAAACTCCTACGGCGTTACGAAGAGTAGACCGCAAAGAAATGACAGAGACCCCTTCACCTTTGGGGGGTGAGGAGTTTCTCTTTCGATACAAACTGGAACCTGGATTGGTTATCTCCAGTGAGGTCACTCATTTGGCAAAGACGGACACGAAGATCGACACGACCGAACAAAACTCTCATTCCCGAACGGTTTCGCAAAAGACATGGGAAGTCACAAAAGTTAAAGACGGGACGATGACATTCGAATACAAGATTTTGGAAATCGATATGTCCCAACGTATCGGGGCTGAAACCGAGATTCGATACAACTCCAAGAGCGGCGACGAGCCGGAAGTTCAATTCAAGTCTGCCGCCGATTCGGTTGGTCGCATTATCTCCACTGTCACGATCGACGAGCAAGGGATGATTATCGCAAGGAGCGATGAGACCAATCCACCAAACCTGGGTATGGGCGATATCACGTTGCCTGTTCCAAAGAACCCGATCGCTGTGGGCGCGACGTGGGAAATCCCTCGCGAAATCCGCATCCGTCGAGAAGATGGAACCGTGAAGACCGTACGGTTTCGTGAACTCTTTCGGCTTGATAAGGTCAGCGCAGGAGTTGCAACGATCGCCGTAAGAAGCGAAATGTTAACAGCCGTTTCTGAACCCAAGGAAGAAGCGCAAGTGCTTCAGCAATTGAGCAATGGGACAATCCGATTCGACATCGATGCTGGTAGAATGCTCTCCAAAGAACTAGCCTGGGATAAAGTAGTCGTTGGTTTTTCGGGAGCTGGTAGTATCATGGATTATTCCGCCAGACTCGAAGAGCAGGTGAAAAACGCGATAGTCAGGTCCAGCGATCGCCAATCTGCTTCCAAAGACAATTCTGCCAATAAGCGATAGAAAGCAATAAAGCCTCGATGGAAAGGGTACATCCAGAGTCGACAAGAATCGGTTGGATTGGGACAGGGGTGATGGGACGCAGTATGTGCTCTCATCTCCTCAAGGCTGGCTACAAGACCTCGGTTTACAATCGGTCACAGGCAAAGCTACAAGACCTAATCAGCTTAGGCGCATCCACTTGCATTAGTCCAAGAGAGGTGGCGAAGCAAAGTGATATTGTCTTCTCGATGGTAGGCTATCCATCAGATGTCGAAGAAGTGATCCTCGGTGAAAGAGGTGTACTGGCTGGGCTCGCTCCGGGCGGAATTGTTGTCGACATGACTACGAGTCGTCCGGGCTTGGCAAAGAAAATCGCTGAGGAGGCATTGAATAAAAATATTGTTGCACTGGATGCTCCGGTATCGGGTGGCGACATCGGGGCGCGCGAAGCGAGGTTGTCGATCATGGTTGGTGGCACACTCGAGGCATTCGAAACTTTGACGCCTTTGTGGAAATTGATGGGCGCGACGTACGTCTATCAAGGACCCGCAGGTTGCGGGCAGCACACTAAAATGGTAAACCAAATCCTGATTGCGTCTGCCATGGTTGGCCTATGTGAAGCCATGCTGTACGCAAAACAGACGGGCTTGGATCCTGAGTCCGTACTCAAATCGGTTTCTTCCGGCGCTGCCGGAAGTTGGTCGCTCAGTAACCTCACCCCTCGCATCCTAAAAGGTGACTACGCACCCGGATTTTTTGTAGATCACTTTGTTAAGGATTTATCGATTGCAATCGATGAGGCGGAAAAGGTCGGTCTCCAATTGCCTGGTTTGCTCAATGCGAAAAAGGCCTACGAATACTTGCAATCGATGGGGCACGGGAAATCAGGAACGCAAGCCCTTATCCTGGGAATCGCGAAACAAAACGCAAAGGATTGGTAAGGAACACTAGGTTCGTCATAGTGTGCCAACCTCGCAATCTATCCACTGAACACGTTGCGCTTTGGGCGAAACGCTTTTGCATTGGGAATGCAATTCCAATTGCAAAGTGCTTCGTTCAAATTAGAAATTGGGTTGATGGTTTTGCTACCCAAAAATGCAATCTGGACAAACCGCGAGTGCTTTTTCTGACGTGTAGCAAGTTCTGATTTATAGGTATGTGGGACGCAAGAAAACTTTGTGACAGTTCGTTGTTAGGATCACCACAGTTATAATGGGTTGCACTATGTCTTTTAATCACGGTCTACCATTGCCGATCATTTCCATGCCGTTTGGGACAGTGCGATCCTTTGTTAGGCTTGCATTATCCATGGTCCTTATAGGCAATATGGTCATTCTCAATGCGACGCGGGGGGCAAACGACGAAGACAAACACTGGTCATTCAAACCATTGCCCGTCAGCATTGAGATTCCAAAGTCCGATATGGGTAGCGTATTTTCATCGGAACCAATCTTCCGAAATCCAATCGACGCCTTCCTCCAGAGCCAACTGGCTTCAAAAAAGCAGACTCTGCGACAAGGTGCAGATCGTGCAATCCTTTCGAGACGCGCTAGCTTGGCGCTGACCGGTCGATTGCCGGATGCCGACCTGGTGCAACAGTTTGTTCATTCCCATGATGCTCTTGCATACGAAGCTTATATTGAATCGCTTCTTGCATCGCCACAATTTGGCGAACGCGTTGCAATGAACTGGCTAGAGAGGTCGCACGGTCCCGAAACAAAAGACGAGCAATCCGACCGAACCCTGGATATGTGGCCTTACCGTGATTGGGTCATTTCCGCAATCAATCAGGATCTTCCTTTTGACCAATTCGTAACTTGGCAACTTGCGGGTGATATGTTGCCCCACCCTACGGACGAACAAAGGCTTGCTACAGCCTTCAACTGGATACATCGCCAAAGCGATGCGCAAGGAATCGCAAAAGCGGAGATGCAGGTGCACCAAATGGCCAGTCGAGTGGATGCGATTGGAAAAGCCGTGATGGGCCTCACCCTCGAGTGCTCGCGTTGTCACGACGACAAAGACAATCTATTCACGCAGAAACAGTACTTACAGTTGTGCGACATGTTCGACGACACCTCGACGCAGGGGACGACCTTGCTGTTACTGGACCAGGATCAAAAGCAGCAATTGACGACCATTCATGACGCGATGAAATCGATTCGGCGGGCCTATACTGATGATTTCAAGAAACTTGAGAATTCCGCGTTGGTTGAGACCTGGTACAGTTCACTAGGTGCGTGGCCGCAACCAGAAAATGAGTGGCTAACGGCTGAGTTCTACCTAGACAAGTCTAATGCAAATCCGGCCAGGTTGTTACCCAACCATGTTCACGCCAACGAACCAGGACATTGCGACCAAACGATTCAATGGAAAACGGACAACAATCATTCGGCGATTGTACTGGATGGGGACAACGCGCTGGTCTTCCCCAAGTCAGGGGCGTTTTCACGAACCCAGGAGTTTACCATCTGTTTCGAATTGAAAATTCCAAAGACTTTTGATAAGGCAATTGTTCTGCATCGTTCGAAGGCAATGGCCGCCGCGGGATCGCGGGGGTACGTGTTGTCGATTGAGGATGGACATTTCCATTTTGATTTAAATCACTATTGGCCCACGAGTGCGATTCGAATTCGATGCACGCATCCGGTCCCTGTCAACAAGTGGATGCATATCGCACTGGTGTATGGTGGAACCAATCGCGCCGAGGATACGCACATTTACGTCGATGGCAAGCGAACTCCTGTCGAGATTCTCGCAAACGCGTTGCAGAAGGATTTTCTGGAGAAACGCGAAGAGATTGTATTGAGCATTGGTGCACGCGTTGGCGATCGAGGTTTGGTTGGCGGACTTGTCGACAACTTACAAGTTTATGATTCTGCATTGACCGCGATTGAGATTGCGGGACTAGCAACCGACCAGCCGTGGCTTACTTGGTCCGAGCTAACCAACGCTGAGAAGGCTCTTTGGGGAGAACACTACGCACAGCGCATCGATCCGAAGTTCAAGTACCACAAGGAGAGCTTTCAGCATTATTTCAACTCGTTGGCTGAATTGGTTCAACCAACGCGTGAGATCTTGGTAATGAGCGACCTGTCGGAGGACCGCCCAGGCGGATTTCTAGGTCGAGGGTCCGATGCCTCGCCTGGCCCTCTCGTCGAACCAAGTGTGCATCGCGGGCCGCTCGATGAGGGAGAGCCAATGCCACGCAACCGGCTCGAGCTGGCTCGATGGCTGACTGGCGATCATCACCCCTTGACCGCAAGAGTTGCCGTAAACCAAGTTTGGAAACAGATGTTTGGACGTGGTCTGGTAGACACGCCGGAAGATTTCGGCGTTCAAGGTCAAACGCCATCACATCCTGAGTTGCTCGATTTCTTAGCTCGAGAATTGATTCGTTCCGGTTGGAGCCGCAAGTACATCTATCGCATGATTGCGACGTCGCAAGCCTTCATGCAGTCAAGTGAAATCGATATTGCGTCCGCTGGTTTGACAGGACGCGAAACAGCTCTTGGGGTGGCCACTTCACAAGACACGATCCTCATAAATGAACCGCAACGGTTGGACGCTTCACGTGCCATCGCGCGTGGCGAACTTGACCTATGACGATCCAACCCGAATCCGATGCGAGGTCGTTTAGGCCATATTCCTTTTCGAGAGCGGCAATGGGCTAGGATGGAAATCCAAAAAAGGATGCACGTTTTCTCCGAACCGCACGTCTCGACTGCGATATGGTTGACGCAATTGCGGTGGGTTGCGGTCGCAGGGCAACTGCTCGTCATCGGATACGTTTGGTTTGCTCTCTATGTCCCATTACCAATCGTCGAATTGCTGTTGTTGGTGACTGGAACGGCAATCAGCAACGGTGTACTTTGGTTATGGGCGAGGAGGCAGCAACGCATAACGATCTCGAGCCAAGCTTCGGATTCAGCAGGAAACGCCGATGATACGATTGGAAGCCGTGCGATTGGTTTGCTGATCGGCATCGATGTTGTGACACTGACGGCATTGCTTTATTTTTCAGGGGGGGCAGCAAACCCATTTATATTCTTTTACTTTGCGAACATCGCCATCGCCGGAATGATCTTGCCCCAAACATGGGCATGGTGCATCTCGCTATCCTCGATTCTCGGCGGCCTATTCCTGCTCAATCGAGCGTACCCGCTTGAGGTTTTTGACAGCTCCCCGTTAGCGTACGATGCTGATTGGGGTGTTACCAAATATGCATTTCTTATCGCGTTTTCAACTTGTTGCTGTGTCATCACCTATTTCGTTTCTATGTTGGCACTGGAGCTAAGCCAACGTGAAGTGCAGTTAGCGGCCGTCGAAAAGGAGCGAGAACGATCTCAGAGGCTCGAGGCATTGGCTACTCTTGCAGCAGGTGCGGGACATGAACTTGCATCGCCGCTTTCGACGATCGCAGTTGTCGCAAAGGAGCTGTCTCGAAATTTGGAAAAGTCCGATTCCACACCCTCGATTCGCCGCGATGTCGAGCTAATTCGAGAGGAACTGAATCGATGCAAGGATATCTTACATCGCATGAAGAGTGGTGCTGGAGAAGCGGCTGCCGAGAATCTCCACCCTGTTTCTTTAAATGAAATCTTGCGTGAAACCGTTCAAGCAATGCGAGAACCTCATCGCGTGAACATCCATATGCCAAACGCCATCGGCGATTCACTCGGAATCTTGCCAAAACAAGCCTTGTCGCAAGCATTGAGAAACCTTCTTCAGAACGGTCTCGATGCATCAAGTGCGGAGCAGTCGATTGATCTTCGCGTGACCGTGGACAAGCAACTGGGCACGAAAAAATCCAAAGAGGTCTGGCGTTTGACCATCACCGACCACGGGGCAGGCATGACAGCCGACGTTCAGCGACGTGTGGGAGAGCCTTTCTTTACGACGAAAGAGGTCGGACAAGGAATGGGGCTAGGGGTGTTTTTGACTCGTAATGTGATCCGAGGTCTGGGTGGCGAACTAGCCTATGAGCCATCGCCTGAAGGGGGCACCATTTGTCGCGTAACGCTCCCCGTCTGATGAACGCAAATGATCTACTGCCCTCATGCGTGGGTAGGACCGTTTCAACTGGTAAGCTACTCAAACCATGATTTCGCTAAGGTTTTGCCGAGTCCACTTTGAGCATGATATTCTCGGAGTGGCTATTGAACTCGGGGGCATACATGCATTGTATATTTGCCAAACCGGTAGGATAGCTGCCTGCATGTTGCACACGAACAATGTACTCGAACACGTATGTTCCTTTTGGCAAATAGTCGATGAAAAAATGGGATGCTGTGTCGCGAGTGCTCTCGTAGTAGGCTAATCCGTCTTGATATCGATATTGGCTAAGGACGTTTACAGGTTCGGTACCACTACCGCGGTGGTCCTTTAGGTGTATGTATTCCATATCCCGATCGGTTCGGAGGGTGATCCGGCACACAATTTCATCGCCGATGGAAACCGCAGCGGTAACGGGCTCGATGACCGGTCCGCTCTTAGTCAACGTTTTCTTGAACAACTGTTTTTGAAGCTTCAATGGTGTACCATCGTGGGGTGTTACTTTGTTAATGTCTTCGAGATACTGCCAATGAACACTCCCCCAACTGACTCCTTTGTCTGTTTTGGTCAGTGTTATTTTTCCAAACTCAGGTTTGATTTCGCTTCGGAGGAACCTCTGCTCATAGTAGCCTGTTCCCGCTTCGACATTCTCCGGCCTCACGATTTGATCCGCCAATTTTACTTGCACCAAAGCGTCGGAGCCGAGTACATTGTCGCCCCTCAATAGCAATGCATAGACAGCATCTGCAGTCGCTTTGGTCGTCTTCCAGTCTTGCGTTTGTTTCTGTTTGAGTAACCATACCTTGCAATCTTCGACGGCTACTTTGTCATTGCCTACTTCGTCGAAGGCCTCAATCATTAAGGCCTGTGTTTCGATGGGAGCGTGGTACCACCACCATGAGAGTTCCGTGTCACGCCAGAACATCCCCATCTCCTCATTGGAAACAGATCTCTCTTTCAGGCTCTTCACGATGTCCTGCGCTGTCTCGAGGTTCCCGAATCGTTTGAGACCGATCGCTATGTGTGCTTCCGACTGGCGGCAACCAACCTTGATCCAATGATTCTTGGCTTGGCGCTTCCAATAGTCGATCGCAACTTGGTGTTCTGCTCCGATCGGCATATCGGCAAGGAAAAAGCTGCGACCGTAGAGGTACAAGGCTATGGTGGAAGAAAGGTGGTTTCCCTCTGGATCTTTGGAATGGAGGCGGATGTCGTCGTAACGTTCGTGCATCCAAGCATCAAGGCGAGCGAGGGCCTTGATGGCGGGTGCGAGATCGGTCTGCACACCCAGTTGTCGCATTCGCCCGAAGCCTGTCACGATGTAAAGCGATAGGTACTCGTTATCCGGTCCGCCGGGAAACCAAGGCCACATGCCATTGTCTCTTTGCATCTCAACGAGCTTGCGCATCGTCCTCTCAACCTCGGACTTCAGTCGATTTTCATCGAAGAGAATTCCCACGTTGCGTCGCGATTGCGATTCGCGGTCAGCGTCGCGCAACCACGGTGTCTCCTCGATCATTACCGACTTGAGGTCTTGGTTTTTGGAAAGGGGTGAGACGAGCGCTTCGGGTTGGATGTCTCGCCATGTGTCGAAGACACGTCGAATCTTGGGGTCGCTGCTTGCAATATATTGGGCCAGTTGATTGGCGTACAAGCGGTTAAAGGTCTGCTCGCTGCATTCGTGCGGATACTCCATCAAGTACGGCAAAGCTAATACTGCATACCAAGCAGGTTGTGAAACCATCTGCACGGTCAGGGACTGTTGCTTTAAAGAATCGGATTTCGCGGACTCAAGGAGTTTTTTGAATTCAAACTCTTTTGTGGAGGCACTGCGGATCGGGAGTGGCATCGACTCGGTGACTAGTATTCGCTTGGAAAGGACTGGCAACATGCCTTCCTCTCCATCGGAAAGCTTTTCCGTTGCACCCACCGTCTTGTAAATGATAGGGTAAGCTCCATCAGGCACAGTCAGCTTCCAGTGATAACTCTTCGACTCACCAGCGGCAACCTGAAAGCTTTGCTCTTTCAAACCGTTGCCATAGGCTGAATCGACCGGTTGGTTGTCACGCGCGTCGAATAAGTTCAGAGCGACACGCCCCATTTGACTTTGAGCCGATTGATTACTGACCTTGACGCTAAATTCTAAAATGTCCCCTTCTCGCAAGAATCGCGGTGGATTGGGTTGGATCATAAGATCCTTTGCCGTAACTACTTTGTCTTCGATATAGCCGCTACGCATTTCGGTGTCATGAGCAAATCCAAGAAATCGCCAAGTGGTTAATGCCTCCGGCATCGTGAATTCGAATTGGATATTGCCGTCGGCGTCCGCTAGCAATTTGGGAAAGAAGAATGCCGTTTCGTTGAGATTTTTGCGGGCAGATACTTGGCTGAGGTCAGGAGCGCTTTCGACTCCCGGCGGTGGCGATTTGTCGGAAGCACCTGCGCCGCCGCCTGCTACACTCTCCATAACCACATCTCCGAGCATACTCGATTTTGCCATCGCCATCTCCGGTTCTCCTGCAGCAAACATTGGCGCAGGCATGCCCGGCGGGGCTCCCTTTCCTCCCATCATTCCGTCCGCAAGGCCATACATTCGCATCCTATTCATCGCCGGAACTTTAAGCTCGGGCAGGAAATCTCGGTAACGCAATTCAATCGGTATATGTTGGCTCGACCATTGGCCGCGAAATTGGTTGAATCCGTGCGCGTTGTTTTCGAAGCTGCTATTCAATCGCGAGTAATCTCGTCGAAACATGTTAAAACGCTGTAGCCAATTGTGTGGCAAATAAGCATCTAGTGATGCGTCGTACATGGCTGCGACCATTTCTGAGGCAGCCTTGGTCGCGTTTGGTCCGCTCACGGTCAACGTGTAGGTTTCTTTGCGGCCCGGTTCCAATTTGGATACAAATCGCTCCCACTTCAGTTTGAGCTCCTTGTTGGACCAGGGAACCTCGACGTGTCTGCTCTCCGCATAGGCTCTATTTTCCCTAATAAATGTGGTGCGAAGTGTGAACCCACCTCGCATGCCTTCGACGACATCTTGTGTAATCGCAATTTGCGTGACGTCAGGTTTGGTCCAGTAACTTTGCAACAGCTTGCCGCGATGTTCGACTTCAATAAATGCTCTTCCGGTGTCGTAGCCTGTCCCCCAGATCGCGGCGAGCTTATCACCAGGTTGAAGTTCCCACTTGGGCGATGCCAACACATTTGGCAATTTGAGACCAAGCTTGTTGGCAGATGGATCGATAACCCGAATATTCAATTCTGACTTAACTGGCTTGCCATATCGATCCTGTAACTCAATGACAGCGCGAAAGAGCCCGCGTTCAAGTCTCAACTTGAGTTCCTGTTTGCCGTCTGCGTCCGTGCTGAACTCTTTTGTCATCAAGACGTCAGCGAGAGCCCACGAACTCTGACTAGACGGGTCGGGCGATGGTGTTGACGCACCTACCTTGGCCATTCGCCCTCGACCTCGCGGAATGGGCGTTACGCGTTGTCCTAGAAGATCTGGCCTAAGAATTGAAGTAGGTTCCTTCAAACGATAGATTTTTAGGATTCCCTTGGCACTTTGACCAACCCCATCAAGCGTGGTTGTCTTAAGAGAAAACGTAGAGTCCGTTTCGGAAGTCAGCCAATCCTGGGCACTTATGTTGGCTTGCAATGCCGTGTAGCCTACCGTGACCGAGCTAGTACCCGTCCGCGTCTCGCCTGTGGTATCGGTGACGTCTGCAGATATTTGAAAATGAAAACTGGGTTCGTCGCTTTGAGAAACGCTTGCATCCGGCTTTGCTGTAAAGGAAACACGGAAAGTGCCATCCGGCTCGGTTGTTGCCCAACCGTGTGCGATTTCTTGGGCACTGCCCGCCGTCGGAGGCATTCGCCAAGCATAGCAGTACATAAACCAAGCGGGCCAGCGAACTTGACGCGTTACACGGAATCGGACTTTTGCCCCGTTCACGGTAGAGCCGGTATAGCTTGCGGCTTTGCCTGTGATGGTGATTTCGTCGTTCAGTTTGGCCGCTTCCTTCGGCGCCTCGAGCGAGACGAGGAATTTTGGTCGCTTGTATTCTTCGACACTGACAACTGCTGATCCAGAACGGCCGTCGTTCACTACGAGTTGCATACGGCCAGTACCCCGGTCGCGCGGCGCAGTGAAACTCCCACTAAACGAACCGAATGCATTGGAACGAATCTGGACGCGCTCGATTTCGTTTCCGTTGATATCCTGGAATCGAACCGTGACCTCTCGATTCGGCACCGTTTCATATTTATCTTTTTCCGTGTTCGCGATCAAACACACCCCTTTAAACTGAACGATTTGCCCGGGGCGATATAGCGAACGGTCCGTAAAAAGAACAAATTGGACAAAATCGGTTGGTTGTTCTTGTTGCGTGTATGTCCTTTGCTCATTCTGAACAGCAAGCTCTTGTCCATTCGAGGAGACCAAAAGGAATATGCCTCGGTCGTTGCTCACTACCGAGAAAAGACCGTTGGCGTCCGTCAAGGCAGTCGCTGCTTCTTTGACGCTATTGTTTCGGTCTTGCCTCGCAAAGGTTCGCACTTTTGCATTGGCAATGGGCTCGCCCGTTTTGGCGTTGAGTACAAAGCCCGCGAGTTTGCCGTCGCCCCAAGATTGCCGAAGCACGATTGCAAGGCTAGAGACCCATACCTTGCAGGCTGAAATGACATTGTCGTTATCGGAAAAGTCGGGACGGACACTTGCAAGGATAAAGTAGTATCCAGACTTGAGGTCCTTCGGAGCAACGACGTCGTGGGTTGCCTGCCGGTAATCGTCGGTAGGGGGCAAGTCGGTGGACCAAGAGAGTGTCGGCGCCTGTCTCACGAGCTGATCACGATCGGACTGATTCAGTGTGCCTGGACTCCATCTATCGGGAGCGAATCGAGAGTACCAATCCACTTTGACGGCTCTGAAGTAGACTTTTGTAATATTGCGATAGGAGACCCGCAGGTCAGGAAGCGGATCGTTCCAAACTCGTTCCGTCATCACGCTTACACTTTTGGCTTCGATCTCAGCAATGGTATTGAAGCAAAGTTTGCCACCAACACTTTGGGGGAAGGCGTTCTTGCCCTGCAATGCGACCTCACGGGCCTCCACCAAATCGTTTTCACTCTGCAATACGACGGCCCAGCGATGGCGAGCGGTCGCCGACAATTCATGTCTCGAATGCATGTCCGCAAAAGACTTGAGCGCCGCTTTGTATCGGCTGCTCTTCTCTTCGCCTACGGCATTCGAGTAAGCAAACTGCAAGCGACCCAAATCCGCATCCAAAAAGGCGCTCCGGTCTTGGTCATTTTGATGAATTGTCAAAAGTCGTTGGTAAAGTTGAATCGCTTTTAGCCTGGGTGAACCCGTATCGGTGGCATCGGGTTTCCAAGAGATAAAGTCGGGAACGGAACCGAGCGCCGGACTGGATGCATCGATTTCAAAAGCGTCTTCCGCTTTCGCGCCCGCTTGTTCGCCCGCCGAATAAAAGTTGATTGCAGCAAACGCGATAAAGTCGAACAGGGTGGGGCGATAGCTATCCGGTACGGAACCTTTCGGCAAGAGGACATCGTACGAGCCGATGGGTATGGTACGCAGCATTGCTTCATTTGCAGCAGCTTGGGAATAGTGAGAATCGATTTCTGCAAATAGTCGACGCAAGTCCCAAGTTGTGAAGTCGTCACCTGGAGGTGCGGTGGTCGCGGTTCGTTGCCCAAATCGCCAACGGTTTTGTTCGAAATAACTCCAATAGAATTGGGCCAAAATAGCTTGCATTGCCGGAAGCATCTCCGGTGGGGCTTTTGCGATTTCAGCCTTCATGCGGACGATGTGTTCCTCAGGTTTTTGACCTTCGATTTGGCCTTCTAGGAGTACCCGTTTGGCTATCGCTTTGATTGCTTCTGGATAAGCTTTTTCAGCTAATGCCGCGTCAATGATGGGACCGATGGCTTCGATGGCGGACTTTGGAAGTCCTTTCTGGACAGCGTCGTCAACTTTTTTCCACATGGTTTCACGCTGCTTGGGTTGTTGGGGAAAAGCGGTGCCTGTCAACGCGAGAGTTAACAAGGTAGCGGCAGTAATGCCTCGGCAAATTGGAGATACAACGCAAACTGGTTTCCAAAACATACATTGCCTTCCCACGGAAGCTGCAAAGCTTCCAATTGTTGAGTCGTAATGATTTCGGCTGAATAGACATCCTAACGGATGGTCGACCGAATCGAAACGGAGCACCACACATGTGACGCATTTCGATGTGTTGCGGTTCCCAGAAGCGCAAAGCAAGCTATTGACCGTTTTTGCGGCAGTATTTTCTCGAGAGCAAGGCTCCTGCCGAGCTTGGCTTTGGTTCGGCAGCCTCTCCCTCCGGGTGTATCCACTGTTGCTGCTCGCCTAAAACAAGAATTCATCTCGCTCGAAAGAACCAACGAAGATTGCGTGTTCGATGAGCAAACGGGTCGAAATTCCTAGTCCAATCACAGGGGCAATTGGCTGCCATTCAGGGCGAATGCAGTTAGGACAATTTGTCTACGTGCAGCCATTGGGCTGCTTGAGATGATTGAATTGTGTTAGTCGTCCCCTAAGTTTACTTCCGTAACTTCTTCGACACTGGTCGTTTCAATGCTCTTCGTGAACAACTCCTGGCGAAGAAAACGGCCTGGAACTTCGTCGCTTCGCCAGAGTTTTACCATCGTTGGTCCCGCTTCGAACGACTCGACCCACTCAAAGATAGTTGCCTTAAACTCTTTCTCACCAATTTTTAGCGATGCCGTGCCTGTTTCCTTTGCCTTGGGCGAAGGGAGATAGAATTGCTCCTCCGCCAGCCCTTTGGGAAGTTGGAAAGTGGAGGGGAATTTTACAATGTCCGCTTCGTTTTCCACGATAGCCATACCCGGACGCTGCACCGTGATTTGGCTTCCGACAGAAACGTTCTCGGAACTCTTGGATTCCAGCCATACCCTCGTTGTTACAACAACCTCTCCGTTGGCATTGGTGACAACTTTTCGCCTCTTGGTAAAAGATTTTTCCGGGAATTTACTCCAATTCACAAAGTCCGGATAAGCAACCGTCGGCAACGACTCCGTTTCCGAAGCGTTCTTTGAGACCGGTACGGTCGTCTGCGTTTTCGTACCCGTGCCACACCCAAAACAAATTACAAGACCGATTACGGTCGAAAGAAGCATTGCCTTCATCACATTGTTGCCTTCACTCTAAACACGGAATCGGTTTCTTCAACACAACGTCTTCAAAAGGTCTACTTCTTCGGCTTCTTTTTACCCTGGCTTTCCTCGTCGTCGATATTCTTGTCCTCGACTTTGATTTTGGCTTCTTGCTCGGGCGTGAGCTTGTCCGTCGGCAACATAATCGTGTCACCGCCGCCGCAGCCTAGTAAAGTGGAACCCAATGCCAATAAAGCACAGATGCAAATTCGCTTCATGAAATCCTCTGAAGATGTCTGGAAAAAAAACAAATCTAATGATCACGATCAATGACTACTCGAGGATGGCAAGTCGGTGCTGACTACGCACCCGCAATTACAAGCTTCGGCATCCTCCCTTGCAATTGCGATGTTTTGTTCGTCTGTAAACGGTGATGAAGGCAATATGATTGTCGGCGAACTGACACCGCAACCGCTGAACACACACAGTGCAAATAGTAAACGCGAAACCGATTTCATCTTCTCCCCCGGTATCCTCAATAAAAAATACGACGCAATACTTCGTTCCTCGATTCGGATCTACCGTAGTACGCTTGCATACGATTCCCAGCACAAAAGCCGGACGCTCATGCGTCCGGTGGATGTTCGAGCAGACAGGAGCGACTCCTGTCTGCTTCTTGCTATTGGATTGCATTCACGTTCTGATTTGCAGACTATTGTTCGTTGATGACGTTGCCGTCATCGATGACGCACAAGTTCATCCAGGTCTGAGCGTCCACGCTGAACGAAGCAAACTGAACCGATCCATCGCCTCGCACATAATTCAGACCGCCGGTATGCGATGATCCGAAGTACCGACGCCAAACAGTGCCTGCCCCATTGAAATCCGAGGGCGTTCCTGTTGCAGGAAGTGACTTATCCAAATCAGACTTGGGAGGGAAATGATATCGCAGAACGCATTCATCCCATCCAGCGTTGTTCCATCGTTCATTGTCTCCTCCGTCGGATCCTTGGCGACTGGTAGGCAAGTGCTTTTCGGAAGCGACGATGCTATTCGAAGTTCCATCGGTGAAATCACCAAGACGACGCTTTGCGCCTTGAGCAGACCAACAAATTGCGCCTCTGCGGCCACTCATATTGCCAAAATTTTCTCGGGTCCGTTCATTTCGTCGCGGTCCCAATCCGAGAGGGGCTGCGGGGATATCGCCCCAGTTTTCATGCACTTCGCCCTGATAAAAACCCGCACTACCGGCATAGTCGCATCTTCCGAAGAAACCAGTACCGTAGCCGGTAGGTGCTCGTCGGGATGGGCAATAGTATGTCGAAATCAAGGCTCGCGCAACGCTGTCTTCACCGTTGTAGTCAGGGGGACGGTTAGAATGAATTGCCGGCAAATCAAACTTCGCCAAGTTGTATACGTTGCTTGCTTCCATAAAAGGTAGGATCTTAAACCAGTGGCTCCATCCATTTGGGTGAGCCGCATTGCAGCAGGTCGAACCCTCGTATTGCCCGACCGCCTCATCGTACTGCATTCCGGGTAGACTTGGGTCTCCGTCGTAGGGCCCTTTCGGAAGATGTTGATTGGCAGATTCGTGATTCAAAAAGGCGAGGCCGATCTGCTTCAAGTTGTTGGAGCACTGCATGCGACGAGCAGCTTCGCGAGCTGCTTGCACCGCCGGCAACAACAAGCCGACTAAGATTCCGATGATCGCGATTACGACCAGCAGTTCAACAAGCGTAAAACCCTTCTTTGGAACGGCGACGTTGTTCCATCGCCTCCACCCACTTTGTCTCAACATTTGAACCTCCACTTGAAATGTGCTAACACAAAAATGCCTCGCCGAGCGCGACACACACTTTGTAGCGATGAGTGCAAGCAGGTCCATACATTCGAACCAAGGTTCACAGCATCTTCAAATACTCTTAACGGCGATGCTTGAGGAATCGCAGTTTTGTGAAGATTGTGCTATTGGAGTGGACCTATTGGCACTCGTACTCTGTTTCCTACATCGCAAAAGGATAAACGACATAGGTTCTACGAGAGCAGGGTTAGCCGCTGCTGCATTTCCATCCCGATTCCGCGAAAAAGGGTGGCATGCTCGACTTGCAACATGCGATAGGAGAGAGAGAGAGTTCGATGTGTGCAACATTGGAAACGGTTCTTCGACTATGCACCAAACTCCTTCATCCACGTTTGCCTTTCGTCTTCGCTCAGCTCACGATTCTTAGACTTGAGGTCGTTTTCTGCAACCTCCGAGGGACTTGCATTGCCCTGTTTCGCCAAACGTGATCGGGCGTCCAATTGCTGGTCAAGCCAATTATCGCTGTCAATTACCTTCGCGCCACGCGCTAAGGCTTTGCGATGTATGGCGTGATCGGAAGAAACGACCGTAAGGGTTTTGGGGGCCGAATGCCGTCTTATCTCGGTTTGAATCAATTCATCGGCCGAATCCCAATCCCTTGCAAACACGATTTGGATGCCGTAGTACTCGTACTTGTCGGGCAAGCCGGGAGGTGCTTTCTTGGCGTCGAACACGATCATCGTTTTGTCTCTCATGGACTCGTCAATGAGATCGACAAGCAAATGCAGCAACCGTCCGCGCGCAGCCCGCAATGCGTTCTTTCCATCCAAACTCCGGTCGACCGTTGTACTTTCGAACATCAAATTGTAGCCATCGATCAACAAACGCATATTGGCATTTCAATTAGTGAGGCGCCAAGCGACTGTTGCGGTATCCGAAAGCGAAATAAACGGCGAGCCCAACCAAACACCAAATCCCGAACCTTAGCCAGTTGAGGTGCCCGATGCCTGCAATCAAATACAGATTGGTGATGACCCCCAAAACTGGAATGAGGGACCACCGACGAATCCACGTCATCGTGGTTAAGACCAAAAACACGCCAAAGAAAACAAAGTAGGGGAACTTTTCCCAAGACCAGTCACGAGTGAGGTCGTGATTGAGCGGCATCGATCGCATAAAGACGGAGTACAAAACCAATAGGACAGGCATTACATAGCGCCCGTTGATGTATGGCACCTTAAACCCCGACCGCACCACGGCGTTTCCGCTTCGAGTTGTTTCTGCACGGTCGATCGAATTGAGTTGCAAAATCCCTCCGCATACCAGAACGAATGCGAAGAGAGTCCCGATCGAACATAGATCCATTACGATTTGCGAATTCAAGAACACCGTGGGAATAGCGACTGCAATTCCCGTAATGACCGTTGCAAAGGACGGGGTCTTAAACCTAGGATGGATCTTCGCAAATTGCTTTGGCAACAGGCCGTCTCGAGCCATGCTCATGAAGATGCGAGGTTGACCGAGTTGAAATACGAGAAACACGCTTGCCACAGCGACCACAGCACTCAATGAAATAATCCCAGATAGCCAATCCAAATGGTGCTTCGTAAAGACAATCGCAAGAGGATCATCGACGTTCAGTTCCTTGTAGCTCACCATGCCGGTCAATACAAAGGCGAGAATGACATATAGGATTGTGCAAATGCCTAAGGTAAGCAAAGTAGCAAGGGGGAGGTCACGTTTGGGGTTCTTGCATTCTTCTGCAGTGGTCGAAATAGCATCAAAGCCAATGTAGGTAAAGAAGACCGCTGCGATACCTTGAAGCACGCCAGTTGCTCCGTTGGGGGCAAAGGGAATCCAGTTGGATGGCGTAACGTAGAATGCACCGATGACGATTACGCCAATTACGACTGTCAACTTCAAGAAGACCATTGCGTTGCTCGCAAGCTTGGACTCTTGAATGCCTATATAGACCAAGATTGTGATGATGACGTTGATTGCTAGTGCCGGTAAATCCAAGATGATTGGAAGGCCTGCTAGGCGGGGAGCATTTTCCCAAATGGTTACCAAACCGGCGTCAAATTCGGGTTTGCTGGCCGTATCTGCGGCCTTGCTCACCGCTTCCGAACATGAGTAGTAATCGGTTTGAAGCCAGCCAGGCAATGGCATGCTCAATCCGTTGAGAATGTTGGAAAAATAGTCCGACCAAGAAAAAGCGATCGTACTATTCCCGATCGCGTACTCCATCAAAAGATTCCATCCGATTAACCATGCGATCAGTTCTCCGAACACGGCGTACGAGTACGTATACGCGCTGCCACTGACTGGAATCCGGGATGCAAACTCCGAATAGCACAATGCGGAAAACAAGCATGTCACTGCGGTCAAAACGAACAGTACACTGACAGCGGGTCCACCATCAGCGGCAGCTTTACCCAACGTCGTAAAGATACCTGCACCGACAACCGCTGCGATGCCAAAGCATGTGAGATCTAGTAGGTTCAGGCTCTTGACCAGCGAGGTACCTGCGGTATCTCGGGCATCGGACTCTTGATGTAGTTCCTCAACGCTCTTCTTGCGAAAAACGCGTTCCAAAAAAGATCCTGTGCTCATGCGCTTGATGCCAGTTTGCAGAATAGAGTTAATCGATCAATTGGTTTTTCGAGCGTTTGGCTTTTGGGAGGAAACAATGACAAAGCCGCTGAATAGTACCAATGCTAACCAAACCATTGCAAAGCCGTATGCCCTGCCACGCGAAACTTCTTCGCCAAATAGAAAAACACCGAACAGGAATTGGAGAGAGGGAGCGATGTACTGCAGCATTCCCATGGCAGCCATGGGTACATGTTTTGCGGCAGCAGCAAAGAGAACCAAAGGGAGCGTCGTAATCGGGCCGCCCAACATCAAAAGCATCCAAGTTTTCAAGGTGCGTGGTTCCGTGTCATAGCTCACCTGCGAAAAGTAGGCTAACGCCACCAGTGTGAGCGGCGTCAGGATGGCGGTTTCCATACCGAGCCCCGCGACGGCGGGCATCGTTGTCTTTTTTTTGGCCGCAGCGTACAGGGCAAACGAAACGGCGAGGGTGATAGCTATGAACGGGAATTGGCCCGTTTGGAGCGTCATTACGGCTACTCCGAGGGCCGCGATACAGACGGCAAGCCACTGAACGAGGTGCAGCCTTTCGCGAAAAAACAACACGCCCAAAAGCACGTTTAGCATCGGATTAATAAAATATCCAAGGCTGGTTTCGACCACATACTTGTTCTGAACGGCCCAAATAAAAACCAGCCAATTGATGCTGATCAGAACCGATGCAATCAAACAAAGCCCGAGTCGTTTGCGATCTCTCAAGACATTTCGAATGTGCGACCATTGCCGCCCCAAACTGATGAACAACAATAGCGTGACAAACGACCAAACGATACGGTGGCAGATGATCTCAAACGAATTGACACTAGGCAACAGCTTCCAATACAAGGGGAATACGCCCCAAAGTATGTAAGCCGCAATGGCCTGTAGATAGTTCAAAGCGGTCTCCGGCTAGATGGCATACCGTGTTGAACTCGAAGCCGGCGATAGTGAACATCTTTGGCAACTTATGGTCTAACCCTTTAATTTGCCATCAAGTGCTAGTTGATGGAAAAAGTGCGGGGTGGTTTCTTGATTCTTCAGTAGCCAATCGATCGAGGGCTCATTGTTCATCGCCTTTGCGATGGCTTTCGTCGTTGCCTCGCGATTGGTTTTGAAAAGCAATTCGGGATCGTATTCGACATCGACAATGGATGGGTCGAGCCACACGGAAACGATGATGCCCAGGTCGTTGGCCTTGTTCTTTGGGATGTGTCCGGCGCGCACAGCATCAAGCACACCATGCGCGATTGCGGCCTGAACCGTGCCCATTAAAATATTGGTGTAGTGGGAATTGTTGACGGTCACTTTACTAACCATGACCGTAGCCGGTTTGACCTGCACATCACTGTTGAGGATAGCAAAGACCTTGGTGTGCCCCTTGACTTGGTTGCCGATCAGCTGTGCGATGGCGTACCCAACAGGACCATCCAGTTCACCGATGACAATCTCTGGCTCCGCAGCGGACCATGCTGGTTCAGCTTCGACGAGCGCCTCGCCGGTGCGCATGACGATTCGTCCAATCGATTTGGACTTGGATTTAGCTGTAGCCTTCTTTTTCTTTGCCATGATGGATTCTCAGGGATAATGACGAAGTGAATTTGCTTTCCTTTGAAAAAAGCACAGGCAATCGTAATCTAGCCTCTCGTGTTGCGGTATTCCAATCCTAAGAACGGATGTGGCCGAGGGTCTTTTGCCCCGAGGAACCTTGGATGACAAATCGAATTGTCGTCGGTGTTGACTCGGGGCTAAACAACATCCGACTCGTCCAAGAGTGAGACGAGGGGTTGAATAACCCTAGGAAACTGCTAATTACCCAGGGAAAAAAACGGAGAGGACAGGATTTGAACCTGCGGTAAGAATTTCTTCCTACGCCGAATTAGCAATCCGGTGCTTTCGACCACTCAGCCACCTCTCCAATTACTCGTATTCTGGCGAAATCTTTTAAGAATGCAAGGTCGTTTGTTAGATTCCTAGGTTATCCGATGTCGCCGTCCGTTGACTCCATCGCCGTAATCCAGACACGGACTAAATCAGAGAGTCGGTTGACCCCCAATTTCTCCATGGCTTTGGATCGGCGTGCTTCTACGGTCCGCATAGCCACATTCAACTGTTTTGCAATGGTTTTATTGAGCTCGCCTTTTACGACAAGCTTGATCACCTCGATTTCGCGACTGGTCAATGTTGCCAAATTCCGTTTTAATTCGGCAATATCGACGGGGCCAATCGAGGCTTCAGGTAGATTCGGTCCTTGGTACCGTCTAGCCATGCCAACAAAGCCAATTGGTTCGGAATCGTGTGTGATCAAACGTCGCCACGTTTCAAGCCTTACTTTTTTGGACTCGAAATTCCAGACCTCAATCCTGTGTCGAAATACCGTATCGGGGTCTAAATGGGAATCCGCGTGCATTAGAAACTCATTCCAAACATGATCTGTCAGGATTGGCATGACGGACCTATCAATCCAATCATCCGCCCGAATCCCGGTAATCGACCAAGCCGATTCACTTAGGTACTTCAACATGCGATTCAAATCGAGCGTATAAAAAAAGAACTCCGCTTTCTTTCCCGATCCCAAAAGTGGTAGCCACGTGGCTGCTTGATTGAGCAGTAGAGCGGAATTGTCCGATGGATCTGAATTTGATGACGGTGGGGGCATTGCTTGCTTGTTGGATGGACGAGTCGAGATGTTTCCTAGCCTCGAGATCGGGCGCCCGCTCTGAGGTTTGTATTGTGCCTCGCGAATTAAGATCGCTCCAGATAACTGTCAAATGTTCAACAAATTCCTGCTTTCCGGGGGGCCTCGAATGGGGGCGAGAGGGCCAGGTTTTTCCGGAGACGGTGGCGGGGTTTTAGGCCGTCAGTGTGTCCTCAGAACAATCCGCGTGAGAATTGGAGTGCGTCGCGATGGGTCGTGCTACCAGTCAGCATGTTTTGCGCAAAGAAAAAATTGGACTCATTCCTAACAGTCGACCCGATCAGAAACTTCACTCATGTCGCTACCAACAACACGTATATGAGTGGAACTGAAAAAAAAAAGGCCTCGAGATTTGCTATCTTCAAAAGCGTATGCAATGTTTCATTATCGATCATGGGCGATCGATTGAGCGAAACCCGCTGCAACTTGTCTTGCAGTAAATGTGACTAAACGTCGTCACGGTAAAGGGCAATTCGCCATCGCCCATTTTCGTTTCGAAGAAACTATCAAGGACGACTTTCTAAAGGGCAACCTTCCATGCGACGCACGATGCACGCAGCGGCCATACTGTTGGCTTGCGCTTCTCCAATTCAGGCACAAACTCCAGCGGATAAAAACATCCACGACGTCAATAGAGCCGCGTTGGTTCGTTCGGAGAACGCTGCAGATTCCAAAGATTCAAACCACGACGCAGCCGTGATTTCGGCTAGAAATCAATCTGCCGAAGCCAATTTTTACCGAGCAGATTCGGGACGCCCGTATTCTCAACTCGCTTTGGTCATGCAGTGCAACGACTGGCGCCCCAATTTGTGGAACAACTACGCTGCCGAGCGAGCCGCGATTGTTGCGCAAGTATCCCAACATGTCGATATGCAGTGCAAATGCTTCGAAGGCAAAGGCAATTTGTATTCGTCCAACTGCGACCCAAGTTGTAGCGGTGGATGTGGAAAGGGAGCCTGCAATCCTGGTGCTGCTAACATCGTGCGAAATCGTTACAAACCGCCGATGTCTACCCTCTTTCCGGCAGCGACCGTATCTTGCGGCTCCACCTGCGGCGATAGTTGCGGAAACCAGAGTGCGTGTGGATCGCCCAATGCCAGCGGCTCGGTGAGCCTTCTCGTGCCTGAAAACGACGAAACCACGCAACTGAGACCAGCCTCAACCATGCGTTCAGTTGCACCTGGAATAGCCAATCCACCACGCGACAGAGTTGCGAAACCGATCAGCAATTTCCCTAGGTCGGCAGAAAACTCCCCGAATCGCCCAATGCTGTTCGAATCCCGTCTGTAACACAGAAACTTTGCCGGTTACAAAGTTTTTGGCTACCCGCTCAAACGAAGTCAGATTCCTTTTGGCACCAGACGATAAATCTTGTAGCAAGGATTGGGAAGTCGGGTCAGTTGAAAGACTGATCGGCGGACATCATGGTCGTGGTGTGACGATGGAGCGGCATACCACGACCTTTTTCATTTTCCAAGGGGCAGGATGGGCGGACTATTTAGTCTTCTCAGATAGCTATCCGAGAACCGCAGAAACTCGTCATTGACGAAGCGTTGGGCAACCATTGTTGCTGCACCCACTCGAATTGCATTATCAAAGGGACCGGAGTTGCCTGCTGTGGATTGGAATTGAGTTTGGAGCAACCGAATTTGAGGGTCCTTCTTGATCCGTTCGAGGGAATCTTGTGTTTGGTCCGAAGCACTTTGAGTTGATAACGACCGCCAAGTACAGCTCCAATTTGCGCCGGGTTGCTTGACCATGAAGCGAGATTCCACCGTCGCCATCCCTGACTGAGGATCTAAACTGACGCGAGTTGCTCGGAAGTAGACTGCATCCATTCTTTCTGCTTGCGAAATTCCGTTTTGGATCCATGTCATATCTTCCCTTTGGAGTTGAAGTTGTGACGACTTGCTTGTGCCACTTGCGAGCTCTTGCAGCAACGCGCTCCATTGCGACTGCATCATCTGGCCCATAAGGGAAGCGACATCTGGAAGTTGCTCCCCTCCGACAGCAAACATGACGTCGCCTGTTCCTTGAAATTCAACCGGATGATCGAGTCGATGCGAAACGATTGCGAGTCGCGTCACCCATTGTTCCTCGCTCTCTGTCACTGGATAAAATCGATCTGCCAAGCTTGGAGGCGTCGAACTAGTATCGATGTTCTTTGATTTTAGCTCACTCGCAAGGATACTCGGCTTTCGGTTTTCGACTTCGGCGAGGCGCTCGAACCAACTCCAAAGCGCGATTCTTCGATTCGCCTCATTCGCGAGACTGCGAGACGATGTGGCCGTCGATTTGACTCGAACGATCAGGAACTGATACTCTTCGCGGAGTGCATTCTCAATTTCAAGATCCATGCGCTCCAATTCTTTTCGAACATAGAATCCGAGTGCGCCTGTCTTGTCTTCCACTATTTTTCTCAGTCGATCGCGAAGTTGGAGCCTTGCCTTGATCGCCTCATTTTCGGATGAGAGTACCGTGGCGGCATACGTCTCAGGATCCTGGCTTTCAAGCCATTTTTTTGATACGGCGATTGCGATCCCGTCGACAGCGTTTTCGCCTAAAATAAGTCCTCGAACAGCTTTTTGGTTTTTCACATGGACAACATCCACGACGGTTTTGGAGGTGTCGCGAGTTTGGCCCGAAGCGGTAGGTGGCTCGATACCCAAGATTGGCCATGTCGAAATAAAAAGAACCAGTCTACAAAGTTCCATGGCATCAATCCCATCGTTAGTTCTAAAAACAAACGCGCCAAATCTTGCGGTTACTGCACGATTGGACTCGGTTTTTCACCGTTCTTCGATCTTAGTGTATACCCCAGGCTTATGCTCAGTTACACTTGAGTTGGCTTTCACATTTAATAACGTTGAAGATTGAAAAGGACGCATGAATTCAAAAAAGCCTTTGCCACCGACCGAAGTAAACGGTTTGCAGACCGACGAAATGGACAATGCTGAGAATATTGAGGGGAACGCTTTAGCTTCTGAGTCAAAGAAAAGGCCCCCGATGTTTCAAGGGGATGTTTCAGATCTTTTGCCTCAATTGCAACTTCAAGCAAGCACGCTAGAGATTACGGACATCACTACGGAAGCCTGGAAAGCCATTGCCGAATACTGTTTGCAGATATGGTCGTGGAATCAGAGCATCAACCTGACTCGCCATACGACCCCTGAACTTTTTGTGAAACGAGATCTGCTAGACGCTTGGCATCTTGCGAAACTCATAGAACCGAATGAAGAGATTCTAGACATTGGATCAGGGGGAGGAGTTCCGGGGATTCTTGTCGCTATTTTGCGACCAGACGTTCAAGTTACGCTTTGCGATAGCGTCGCCAAGAAGATGACCGTAGTCAATCGCGTCATCGATCACCTGCAGTTGAAAATTCCCGTTTATCCGCTTAGCGTTCAAAAAGTCCTTGAAGAGTTTAGGTACGACACGTTAACTGCCAGAGCGGTAGGTCCGCTCTCCAGACTATGTACTTGGCTCAAGGATGATTGGCACAAATTCCGTCGGCTACTTGCCATCAAGGGGCCGAAATGGGTCGAGGAACGAGGCGAAGCGCGTCACAAGGGCTTAATGAAGGATATCGAACTTCGTCGAGTAGCAGGGTACAACATGCCTGATACTGAATCCGAAAGTACCATCCTACAGCTACTTCGTCCCCGCTGAGATTTTTGAAACTGCGACAGGTTTTTTCGAAGCTCGCGGATGCGCGTTCGTATAGGCTTGTTTCAGGGCGGCGGTACTCACATGCGTATAGATTTGAGTCGTCACCAAACTCTTATGCCCTAGCATTTCTTGCACGCTTCGTATGTCCGCTCCGCGGTCAAGCAAATGAGTTGCAAAGCTATGACGCAGAGTGTGCGGAGTGGTACGCGTGTCGAGCCCACTTTCCTTGATGTGCTTCTCAAGCATTCGAGCAATACTCCGCGTCGTCAATCGCTGCCCAAACTTGTTGGTAAAGGTAGGAAGATCTTTGGAGTCGCCATGGTCTGCGCGCTTGCGCACAGCATAGTATGAATGCAGCGCTTTGGCGGCATGTGTTCCGATCGAGCCGATGCGTTCCTTCTTACCTTTGCCCCGAATACGAACGGTCCCTTCGTCGAAGTCCAGGTCGCGATCGTTCATACCGACGACTTCGCTGACTCGCAAACCAGCGCTGTAAATGACTTCAAGTATGGCGATATCTCGCAACCCCATCGGATCGTTGGAATCGGGTGACTCCAACAATGCTATGACCTCGTCCCCTGTCAAGAAGTGAGGCAGCTTTCGTTGACCTCGCGGATTGCGTAGCGGCTTTGCAGGATTTGTGTCAGCCATATTCTGCCGCTGAGCAAATCGATAAAAGCTCCGCAATGACGCTAGCTTGCGGGCGATACTGGTACGAGCATAGCCGGCATCGTGAAGAGCCGAAACATATCCTCGCAACTTTGATGCGTCCACGTCGCGAGGGACAACTTTCTTTTGGCCCTCTTCTGTCAAAAAATCAGCCAAATCCATCAAGTCCTCTCGATAGGATTTAATGGTCAAGTCGGAAGCATTTCTCTCGACGTCCAAATAGCGTAAAAACTGAGCAATTTCTGCGTGCATCCGTGTTCCTTTTCGGCCACTGCCAAATTCGATTGCCCAATTCTACCTCTCAAATTGCGGCGCGGTTGCTCGCTAGACGGCTTTTACGCAGCCCGGCGTTTTTCGATGCGAGCTGAACCCTTCGTCGGGATCATGTCCCGCTCATCTTGGCAAGCTGCAATCGCGCTTGCCAATCTAGTTTGGATTGTTTGCACCAAAGACCGATCGCGAATTCCCATCACCCAACCCAATCGCTCGGCAACCGTCTTCGGACTCATCAATCCGCTGGCAAGATGGCCAAGTCGCCTCACGACGGAATCAATCACAACGCCCGTGCCGTCGATCGATGCATAAGCGCACGCCAGCTGCCCACATCCTCTCCCAATCTCGAAACCAGCTTCTTGCCCGATGGCAACGCGTTTGGGCGCTCGAATGGTCGATTCCTCCGCTGTTTCAATTTTAAGTTCCAAAACTGCTGTCAAGAGAGCAAGTTCAACTTCCGCAATCTCACGTTGACTAGAGGGCAACCAGCCACAAATATTGCGAAGCATTCTCTTTCGAAACACGCCACCACACAGAAGAGGGCCTGCAGCATCCTTTGGGGAATTCGCAATCCTGCGATGAGGAAGCGAGTCACGCGAAAGCCCTAAATAGACTTCGCTCGATTCGGCATCCGCAATCGGCATGCATACTGCTGAGATATCTCGGTCTTTCAGTATTGCAAGAGCTTCGTCGCACCAATTGGGTTGAACAACAGCTCCGGGCAAAAGAACTTGAACAATAGGTGAACATGCCGAAGCAATCGCCAAATTCAATTGCTCGGAAAAACTCACCTCGGCTTCAGACTCGATCAATATGGCTTCATCTTGATCGAGCTTGTATGGGTCGTCATAGCGACCATTGTGAGCAATGAGGATTTCAAAATCGCTCTCTCGATTCTCAAGTACTGAGAGGAGAGTGAGTTCGAGACCAGAATCATCCTGAAGGTGAGGAACAATGATCGAGAGACGCGGCACTTCAATGAACTCCAGCAAATCGCGATATGGCGCACTGAATCGGTTAGCACAAAATGATCGATCGGCCAAATTGAAGCCCAAATTCAGCCATTTGGACGTTTGCCTGTTAGTCAAGCTTGGAGGACTTTTTCGCCTTGGTAAGGCAGTTCGACGAAAGCTTTATCAACTCTGGAGATTTCTTTATGGGGCGTTCGTGCCACTCGCGTTATCCTCGTTGAATTCAACCCGCTTTCTGAATTCCAGAAGACAACTCGAATGATCAAAAAAAGAGCCATGGGAGCAGAAGTTGCGAGGATGGGTCGAGTTCGATATCGTTTCCTATCTGGTTTTAGAAATCCACCTTGTAATCGATTCGCTCTGCCATGCCGTCTGCCCTCGCTATTTTCTCCCACCCAGACGACATCGAGTTTGTCGCCGCTGGCACTCTTCTGCGTCTTAAAGACCTTGGCTGGGATATTCACTATTTCAATATAGCGAATGGTTGTTGCGGTTCGACCGTTACCGATCGACAAAAGACCGCAGAAATCCGCGGGTCCGAGTCTCAACGTTCCGCTATCCTTTTGGGTGCTGCTTATTATCCACCTATTTGCGATGATTTGGATGTTTTTTACAACGCTGCTAACTTCGCAAAAGTTGCAGCTGTCGTTAGACAAGCCAACCCATCCGTCATTCTCACCCATGCTGCATCGGACTATATGGAGGATCATACCGAAACATGCAGGCTGGCAGTTTCTGCTGCTTTCGCCAAAGGTATCCCAAACTTTGCTAGCGATCCAATTGTCGCAAGTAAAGAAGGCGAAGTTGCACTTTACCATGCACAACCGCATGGTAACCGTACCCCATTGGGCGATCCTGTCTATCCCAAATTGGCGGTGTCAATCGACGGAGTTCTGGAACGAAAACTTGCCATGCTTGAGTGCCATCAATCCCAGCAGCAATGGCTCCAAAAGACCCAGAAGATGAATTCTTATTTGCAATCGATGTTGGAACTTGCACTGGAAGTGGCGTCGCTTGCAGGAATCGACTGCCGCTACGCTGAGGGTTGGGTCAAACACTTGCACCTGGGTCTGGGGGGAAAAGACTTTGATCCACTTTTGCAATTATTCAGTTTGTAACTACCTTCTTGCCAAACCGGCTGTTTTATTTGTCACAACCGTCAACACGCTGTTTTCATCGAGCGGCACGATTCTCATGGTCGATGAATCCAATGGAGTACAGTCACGAACACCAAAGAGATTTCATCGCCATGGACATCGATCGAAACAGATACTTTATGTTTGGCGTCATTCTGTTCCTGTTGGGATTGCAATTTCGCTTGGTCGACTCATTTGTTTTGAATGAGAACAGCACTCGAGCCCTTCAGCGATTCGCACAAAAGGCAAAAATTACCGACAACAACATGGCCACAAACGTTTACATGCAGGTTGCTTCCCCGAAGAAGAGTCTTAATCCTCCGAATTGGCTAGGCTTCGTGCTGCTGACGGTTGGTGGTGTCGTTTCTTTGCACGCAATGGTTCTGCCTCGACGCACTTAAAGCGAGTATTGGAACACAGAAATGAGTATTGTGAAGTCACCGGCCCTTTGGGTAATTGCCATGTCTGGTTGTATGGCAGTTTTAGCGAACATCGGTAGCGAGAACGCGATGAGCTCTAACACGGCTATAGCAGGCGACCGGCCGTCGCTTTCTCAAATGTCCAAAGAAGAGTCTGCACTTCGCGAAGGGGCGGTGCTTGCAGACGTCAAAGGTCGATTCAAGAAACAAGGGGAGCGGTTCGTTTTCATAGAAGAATCGACCAGCAAGCCCTACAAATGCTTGGAAAACCTGTGCTTGCAACGTATAGCCGCAAGCCAACAGGACGAGGATCGAAAGGTTGTGTGGTTGGTCTCCGCGAAAGTCACTGAGTTCAATAGCGAAAACTTCCTTATCCTTGAGAAATCCGTTCGAAGTCGTTAGTGCGATCATTCATTCAGTGGCGTACGACGTTCGGTGCTCGGTTGTGTTGCCAATAAGGCAAGCATGCTAGCTGTCCCGAGTTTCTCAAGCGTTGTAATATTCTTTTTGTAAATGCTTTCGACATTTGGAAACGACTCGACCGCCCGGGTGACACTCTCTTCGCGGAGCAGGTGAAGTGTTGGATATGGGGAACGGTTGGTGTAGTTGGTAACATCATCCATCTGAGTCCCTTCAAACTGGTACTGCGGATGAAAACTTGCAACTTGAATGGCGCCCTCGAAGTCCAGTTTGGAGATCGTTTGATCGCATTCAACTAGGAACATGTTGTAGTTCGCGAAGTCGTTCAACACACCGGGATGGATCAGCAAGGTGGATTCCACGTCTTCAGGGTCCGCATCCATCAAGAATTGCAACTCGCATTGGAAATCGTTCATTAATTCTGTGTTGTTTCGAGCAGAGCTCACTCGAAAACGAATTTGATTTTTAAGGTGAACTGCCTTTGCGAAAGGGCACAAATTGAGTCCGATGACTACGTTCTCGAGCCACCAGTTTGTGGCTGCGATAGCCGATTCGCGTGACGGATTCATTTTGGATGGACGCCGATTGGCATTTGAGAATCTGGAATTTCGAATGGAAGTTGGGACTACAGTTTTTGTCGCCCGCTCAGGGCGTCAGCGAGAATTTCTTTGTTCGTGAATTCCAGCACGCTTCCGCTGGTGACTCCGCGGGCAAGCCGAGTCAGCTGAATTGGAAACTCGTCGAGCTGATTCGAAATAAAGAGTGCAGTTCCATCCCCTTCCACGTTTGGGTTGGTGGCCATGATGGCTTCAGAAAAATTGCCGTTCCGAACCCTTTCGACCAACGCGTCGATCGTCAGTTGATCTGGCCCGATCCCTTCTAACGGCGCGATCCTTCCCAACAACACGTGGTAAAGGCCACGAAATACCCCGGACTGCTCTAATGCGATCAAGTCGCGAGGCTGTTCAACAATGCACAACATCGACGTATCGCGTCGACTGTCCATGCATATTCCGCAGAGATTACCCTCGGCCAAATTAAAGCAGACCGTGCAATAACGCACGTTTTCCCGTACGCGGCGGATCGCATCCGATAATGCAAACGCCTCTGTCTCATGCACTCGGAGCAGATGATACGCCAATCGTTCAGCCGTTTTGCGGCCAATACCAGGCAATCGACCCAATTGATCGATCAATTCTGTTACTGATTGTGATATCTCGGACATGTCGCGGGTAGTTCTCCTTGGTATCTTTCGAGGCTGTTGATAACATATCACAAGCGGTTTTAAACGCTAAGTTGATTTCACTTGTTCCATTCGCTTTTCCTCGGTTGCTATGTCCGTCCTGTTGCAAATTAGAAACGCCTCCAAACACTACGGTGACCAGATTTTGATGGAAGATGCCGAATGCACCATCATGAGCGACACCAAAGTCGGGTTCGTAGGCCGAAACGGGGCTGGCAAATCCACGCTTTTGAGATGCATCCTGGGTGACGAAGAGCTCGATACAGGACAGATCATCAAGCACCCCAAGTTGAACATTGGCTATCTTCGCCAGCACGATCCGTTCCTCCCGGGTGAGACGTCCCTCGAATTCATGATGCGAGACAGTGGCCAGCCTGACTGGAAGTGCGGTGAGGTTGGCGGCCAATTTGAGCTGAAAGGAAAATACCTGGATGGCCCAGTAAGTGAGCTTTCAGGAGGATGGCAAACCCGAGTGAAGTTGGCGGCATTGCTGTTGCATGAACCAAACCTCCTCTTGTTGGACGAACCTACCAACTTTCTCGACTTGCGCACGCAGATCCTATTGGAACATTTCCTTCGAGATTTCCACGAAGCCTGCTTGATCGTTTCACACGACAGGGCCTTCTTGACTGCGACATGCGATGTGACACTCGATTTGTCTCTCGGCAAGTTGACCATGTATCCAGGAAAAATCGATGACTTTTTGGTCTATCAACAAGAGCTAGCCGAACACGATCAACGGGTAAATTCGGCCAACGAGGCCAAACGGAAACAACTCCAAGAGTTTATTGACAAGAACCGCGCTAGGGCGAGTACTGCAACGCGTGCCAAGTCCAAAGAAAAGGCGCTTGGCCGATTGGAATTCAAGGATGTCCAAGCCGAACAGGCTCGAGCTGTTATTCGAGCTCCCATGGTCGAACCGCGCAAAGGTCCAGCGGTCCGTTGCAAAGAGCTCACCATCGGCTACGGCGAACATGCAATCGCAAAAGGAATCGATTTGGAGATCGAGCACGGTTCGCGATCAGCTATTGTCGGTGACAACGGCCAAGGAAAGACGACGCTACTTCGTACTCTGGTTCAGTCGCTGCCTGCCCTGCGAGGCGAAGTCAAGTGGGGCTTCGGATGTGAGATCGGCACCTACGCACAACACGTCTACAGCAGCTTGCCTGAACGTAAAACAGTCCTCGAATACCTGGAATACGAGGCTATTCCAGGTACAAAAAATCAAACCATCCTCGATGTTGCCGGATCCATGCTCTTTCGAGGAAGCGCCGTAAAGAAAAAGGTTTCCGTCTTAAGCGGTGGCGAACGAGCTCGTCTGTGCATGGCAGCACTGCTGCTCGGAAAATTCAATATTTTGGTTCTTGACGAACCTGGTAATCACTTGGACGTCGAGACCGTAGAAGCGCTAGCCAACGCGCTGATTGACTACAAGGGAACGGTCATCTTCACATCGCACGATCGACACTTTATGAAACGTGTTGCGTCGAGCATAGTCGAAGTCAAGGATGGCACTGTAGTCAATTATCGCGGCGACTACGACTCATACCTTTACATGGTCAACAAGGAAATTGACACTGTTGAGAGCGAGCGAAAGGGTACCTCTCCGAAGGCGAGTGATAAACCGATGGCAAATCCCAAGCCAAAGTCTACAGCCCCGCCAAAAGACCGAGGGCATGTTACTCTCGCGGCGCCCAAAGGCAAGGGAAACAACTCCAGAAATATCATCGAAGACGATCGAGCGGTTAAACGAGAAGTTGGACAGCTTGAAAAGACCATCGCCAAGTTGGACTCGCAAAAGAAATTGCTTACGGAACAGTTGATGCAGTCGACCGAAGCGATTGCAGCAATGAAACTGCACGAAGAGCTGACAAAAGTAACTACCGATTTGGAGACCGCGGAAATGAGGTGGGCTGAATTGCAAGAACAAATGGAAGCTTTCGAATAGCCTCAAATCTTTTGTCGCTAGGCTCGAGACGCTCTCGATGACTTCCCATCGGTACAGTTATCCTTAGCAAGTATCCCTAGCAAGGTTGTGTCGCCACAAAGACATCAACGGGGAGCCTGGCCTGTTGCGCGATTTACTGTGATATGTTTTCGTAGTGTTAGCAATCGCCCTTGCTTGATGCCTCGGATGTTCATCAGCTCATCCACGGAAGTGAATTCGCCGATTTCCTCGCGGTAGTTGAGAATGTCGTTTGCGAGCTTTTCTCCCACACCGGGAAGTAGATTGAGTTCGGCTTGGGTCGCAAGATTGAGGTCTACGAGCAAGTCGGTTGGGATTTCGTTATCGTCTTTTTGGACGTTCGTACGAACGATCCAAGTGGCCATCGTCCAAAATACAATGAACAATAATAAAACTGCCAACGCTTGAGTGCGGATCCAAACCACACGATCTCGTTCTTGCTCGCGACCGTCGGATTCGTTATCGTTCGTTTGGCTTGCAACCTGCATGTTGCCATCGATGGTTCTGTTTAGAGTCAGTTTGCTCGCAATTGTTGCAAGACTTCGCTAACAATTCGGTCTATAACGTTATCGTCTGCGATCGACGGCTGGGGGGCGTGGCTCTTCTGTTGCAATGGTCGGTTGGGCTTCATGAAGTCAAAGCCCGTAAGTAACTCTTGAAGGCGTGTTTGTGTTAGGTCCGCTGCACTCACTTGTTGAGGGGTCAGCGGCTGACGAGATTGACCTAGATCCCAACCGCGAATCTTGGCGCCGCGGCGAAAGCCTTCCGGAAACTCAGCAGTAGTAAGCATCGTATCAAATAAGGGGAGCAGTTTATATTGGATCTGCATTGCTCTTTCCCATTGACCTGCGCGAGCCGCTTCGTAGATGCTCCGCGTCAGTTCGGGAACGACGCCACTCGTTGCGTTTGTGCCGCCATCACAACCGATCATGAGCATAGGAACCAGCGATGCATCCCATCCTGTCATGAAAAAGAAGTCGCTACGAATTGGGCGCACTGCTGCGATCATACGCATCATATGAGGTAAATCACCCGAACTGTCTTTGATTCCAACGACGCGTGGACACTCTTGGGCTAATCGCGTTACCGTTGGTACGTCGATGGGTGACGCGAACATAGGGATATTGTACAAAGTAACGTCGACTGAAACGCGATCCGCAATCTGTTTGAAGTAGGCGTAGACACCATCAGGTGCCAACCGGTAATAAAACGGGGCAACGATGGCAACAGCGCGGACACCCAAAGCTCCGTACGTATCGCAGGCTCGAATCGTTTCTTCGATGTTCGCTTCTGCGGCCCCTGCAAGGATCGGTACGCGTCCTCGCGTTTGGTCTACCACTACTTCAATGACCCGTTTGCGTTCTTCGGGAGTAAACCGAACGAATTCGCCTGTGCTGCCATTTGGATAAAGTCCGTGTACACCGTGCTCGATGAGCCAATCGATGTACCCGCGAAGTGTATCTTCGTCGAGTTCGCCGCGTGAGTTGACGGGGGTGATGTTGGGGGTGAAAATCCCCGCTAAAGGTTGTTTGCTCATACTACAACCATAACACACCCAATACGCGACTGGCAATCGCCCGGTCGTTTTGTCATCATTTGGTCCTTGGCGCGGGTGAATTTTAAGGGTTTTCCCAATATCCGGGCCGTTTCTAAGAAGGTTTTTTATGCGTTTCGCCTTGCTTTTTGCCGTTCGGTTGCTAATTCCAGCGATGGTAATGGCTTATGTACTGGCTATGCTAGCCTCTTCTTGCCTTCCCGTTGCTGATGCAACTGGAGAGGTTCAGGCGATTCCAAGGTGGGAATATTGGCTGTTGCACGCGTCCGTTCCGTCCGCAATCTGGTGGCAATGGACTGGCGGCCTGCAACCCGTTGTGATCGCGGATCGTATCCCAATTCTTGTGCTTGCCTCGATATGGATGATGGGGTGCCTTTGGGCGGGCACGATTATTTCGCGATTCGATCCGCTTTCGAGTCGGCTATCAAAATACGAACGCGTTGGCATTTCCATTTTGATTGGGCAATCCGTCCTTTCTGTGTTGGTCTTTTTGTGCGGAACTCTTTTTGGAACAGCCTCACTTGTCTGGCTCTTGATTTTGGCAGTTGCTGTCGTTGTATGGCAATTTCGACTCGGTTCGTTCGAAACTACAACCGCAGTGATCGACAGAGCACCTGGTGATACAACCTTTGCAAGTTCAATCGGGAGAAGAATGGTTGGACTACTATTCCTTGCAACAGTCTATCTAGGCTGTGTTCAAGTGTACGGATCGACGATCCCTACACAAGATATGCACGTCCGCGAAGTCAATTGGTGGATTGTTAAGCACGCTGCGCTCGACGGGAGAATCGGTTTGTTGAGAGACCATACGATGGCAAAGGGACCGGCTGGTTTCGAGATGGCAGCGGTGCTTTTTTCGAGCGTTCTATCGTGCATGATGCCCGAAATCGCCACGGACAAGTCAGCATCGCTAGAAGGGCGTGAGCGCTGGAATCAGCATTTGAGGACCTCCGTTTTGGCAGGCAAAACGGTAAACGCAATGCTTAGCCTTGCGGCAGTCTTGCTTGCTTCGATTCACCTCAGCCGGCGATGGGGGATTCTTGCTGCGCTCTTCGTTTCCTTGGTCCTTTTGTCAACACCAGGGATTGCGGAGCTTTCTAGGCTCGGTCGAACCGAGGCGCTCATCGGGATTTGGGGTGTAGGATTGTTGGTGATTTGGCAAGCATGGTCCGAATCCGGCGCAGTTAAATCATCCACAGGTTTACTTTGGGCATTCCTATTGGCAGGTGCGTTCAGTTCCGGATATGCAGCCGCAGTGCTGGTCGGATTGCCAGCTGCCGTCACTGGCCTAGCGATTCGCTTTGCAAAACCGAGGCTGAGTGGGAGCAATAGGAAGGCCAGGGCAGCGAAAGCACTTTTCGTCGGGAGCATCGTTGCGGCCAGCGCTTTCTTTGTTCGCAACCTCATTGTGGATGGAGATCCTATTTCGCCATGGGGGAGAGTTGTTTTGCAGCAAATAACGGAAAGGTTGCCTTCCAGTCAAGTTGACGCTTTGCTGCATGCATATCGCATCCCAGCCGAAACGGTCCAAGAATCGATTGCCGCGGCGAGTTTCGAAACCACAACGAACCTATCCAGCGAGCTCCAATCACCTTACCGGATCAGTAACGCACTCGATGGAATTCTACGTTTGCTTGGAAATTCCAACGTACACGGGTTGATGTTGATACCGTTCGCAATCGTCGGATGTCTGTTTGGAAATTTCAGGACAAATAGAATCGCCACGATTTGGGTTCTGTATTGGATGTTGATTTGGTGGGGATTTTCGACCAGGCAAGACCGAGATTGGGTTGGTGCCCTGTTCTTGCTTTCATGGCCAACGGCCATTGGTGCAAAGTGGATAGCAAGTCAGGCTCGCGGTTACTATATGTTCATTTTGGTTCTTATTGCGATCATTTGGTCCGTTGTGGTGATCCCGATTTGGCCGACCAGCGACAATCGCATCCTGGTCTCTTTGGACGCGATGGGGCATGCCGCTGCCAACTTCGATGGATCGAATGATTCGGAAAAGGCCTCGGATTACTTGACCTTCTCGCACTCCCTCAATGAGTCAATCCGGCGATCGGACAGCTTCAAACCACACTCAAAAATCCTCTTGGTTGGGGAGAACGACGATTTCGATTTGTTGGCAGACTGTGTTAGCAATGGACCCTTCGATGAGGGTTTGTTTGATAAATTGTTGGTTTTGCCAACCCAAGAAATGGGGGGGGAATTGCGAAATCATGGTATATCCCACTTGTTCATTGTTTGGACAGGCGTTCGCTATCGGGGACGGCTGACTGGCAAAGACAGAGAAAACGAATACCGCGTTGCGATCACAAAAATGCTGAACGACTCACAATTGCGGTCCATTGCTTTGCAAATGAACTCCTCTCAGGCTGAGTTATTCTTGCTGAACGAAAAGTGACGGGCTGATATAATGGTTTGGAATTATCAAAGACGCTTGAGGATTTTTATGCCAAAGATAGTACTTCAGGTTTTGCATCAAAACCGATTTCGAATCATTACCGCGGTGGTTACTTTCTCATGCATTCTCGTTTTTTTAGGGATTGGATTTGCTCAAGTATCCGAAAGCGAGCTGAACCAACTAGCGAGAGATGCCGCATCCAATCGGGAATCGATGTTGTCTTCGCCGAGCGCGGCGAATAGGGACATGGATTTTTTCAGTCTACTGATCAAGGGTGGCGTGTTTATGATCCCCATCGGCTTGGTGAGCTTGATGGTGCTTACTTTTGTATTTGATCGATGGATTGGCCTCAGGTCAGGAAAGATGTTGCCGAGCAACCTCCGACGAAGCTTAGCGCAATTGACCCGACAGGGGGAGTTGGATCCTCGCGATGTCTACCGACTTTGTGGAGAGTCAAATTCCGCGGCTGCTAGGATCATTAGAGCAATGGTCCTCAAAACCGGCAGGCCTCAACCAGAGATTCAGGCGGCCGCGTCGGAAGCAAATCAACGCGAGGTGGATCGAGCTTATAGCAATGTTCGATGGCTCAATCTGGCGGCAGGCATTGCTCCCCTACTAGGTTTGCTAGGGACGGTTTGGGGATTAATTCGAGCGTTTCACGATACGACTCAGTTGACTGCAGGACAGAATCGTGCTGACTTTTTGGCCGTTGGCATTTATGAAGCATTGGTCACGACTTTAGCAGGATTGATTGTGGCGATTCCAGCAGCGGTTGCGTCGCATTACTTCGAGGGTCGCATAACGAACACTTTCGGTTCGATTGAAGAATTGACGTCCGATCTGATGATGCGTTTGGAATGCTACGAGGGGCGAGCCCGATTCGAACCGATCGGTCGCGAACTGGCACCAAGAGACCTTCAGAACCATTCGTCTGTGGTCGCGCCCCCTATCAGCTCTTCGGTTCCTGCACCTGCATTAAAGAAAACGTCGTCGCCCGAATTAAGGCCACGCACCTCCAAATCAATCGAGTCGTAATCGCAGGCGGACCCGGTTTACGACTTGGGCGTCTCCAAAGTCTTTAATAAGCGCAGGTTCTCTTTGATCCTGCGATCAGCCTCTGGCAATGAATGTTGACCGATGTCCAATGCTTCGTTGAGCAATTCGCGAGCCTCACTTGTCTTCTCTTGTTTTACTAAGTTATTTGCGAGTGAGGTGAGTCGATCTGCGATGCGGGGATGGTTGGGCGGACGATCCCTGCGTTCCGCAGCGACAGCGTCTCGAAGTAGCTTTTCGGCTTTCGGTAGGTCGCCACCATGCGAATGGATCAGCGATAATCGTTCGAGTCCGATCCCGTCTGTTGGGAAATGAAGCTCAATGACCGCCTCACGCAGGGCGATTGAGTCCATCGCTTTGCATTCCTCAACGAGTCCCGATTGCTCCATCGCTCTAGCATAAGTATGAGCACACCAGGCTACCTGTGATGCGGTTTTACCTGCTCGATGTTCCCATAATGCTTTTGCATGTTGAAGGGCGCTCTCCGGTTTCTTTAACATGAGATTGCACCAAGCCAGTCCAAAGTGGGCTTGTTCCGGAAATTTGTCCAGGGCAAACTGCCGTTCCAAGACTTCTTGATAAAGTTTCTCGGCTCCTTCAAAATTCAACGCGAACATAAGTTCAAACGCATAGTCGGATTTCGCGTCAATAAGTTTTCTGTGCGTTGGACAAATCCTATTTCCAAGTTCAAACAGCTCTTTCGCGATCAGTTCCGCTTTGCGGTAATCGCCACTTTCAACTAAAAATCCAGCGTAGTCCCCAAGTGCAAAAAGCGAAATGGGATGATTCATAGGCAACACCGCTCGAATTTGGTCTTGAACCAATGCGTAGCTTTTTCCCGCCTGCAAATAGTTTCTTGCATTTCGGTTTAGAACGCAGCCGGCATAGTCCAGGCCGATCTTTGCAACCCAGTCGTTGCCGTCGAAAATCGACACTAGATCTATCCAAGGAATCTTGTCAATTCTATCGTTTACACTGAGGATGCTGCCAATCTTTGCGGCTTGAATCGAAGTCGCATTTTCTGGCAAAAGAAGGGTGCGAATATCGAGGCATTCCTTCATAAATGGTTTCGCTTCGCTGGCCTTTCCGGCGTCAAGCAGTAGCCGCCCCATTTGAAAGAGTACATCAGCGCGAAAAAGTTTATTCTCTCGGACGTTGTCGGCTGGTGAACCATCTAAAACCATTCGGTAGTAGTTTTCGGCGGATTGCCAATTTGACTTGTCGTGTTCCAGCCATCCTTTGTAAAAAGCACTGAGCATGTAATCACGCAGCGGAATATCGTCGTTTAATCCGAAGTGAGCAATCTGTTCTCTAATCTTGGTCGCTTCATCAAGAAGCGATTGGGAAGTTGGGAATTTGCCCAAGGCACGGTATACATTGGCAATCACGTCAAGCAATCTGGCGCGAACGGCAGGTTGACGGATAAGTTCATTCTTTAGTTGCTCGGTAACAGAATCTAATTGCGACTCCGAGATAGGAGATGCGACTTTCAGTACACCGCCGCCCATGAGAAGGGCATTGACGGGATCGGAGGATTGCATGCTGGATTCAAAAAGCCGCAGAACACCTAAAGTGGCTTCCGCTGAATTCTGCGCGTCTAACCGCGACTCGCGTTCCGTTTGCCAGCTCCTTCCGACAACCACCGCCGAAACGGAAGCGATAACTGTCGCGACCATCATCAACAAGCTAGATGCGGCAATCCAACCGGCAAGTCGGCGATTTCTTCCGATCCATTTTTTTGCGACAAAGGTAAACGATGCTGGTTTGGAACGAATAGGATGGCCGTCGCGAAAACGGATAAGCTCTTCTTTCAACTCTCTTGCCGTTTGAAACCGATGGGCTGGCTTTTTCTCAAGGCACTTTAGACAGAGAGTATTCAATTCGGGCGGCAAATTCCGATCCAACAAAATAGGGGCAGGAGGATCCGAATGCAATAATTGAAATAACACGATTTGCGGGTTGCCCCGAAAGGGCACATCCCCTGTTAACAGCTGATAAAAAACCACACCAAGCGAATAGATATCGATAGTTGGCTCGGGTTTGCGCTGGCTTCCGTCAGCTTGTTCCGGAGACATGTAGGCAGGCGTACCAACCAGTGCACCGGTTTGGGTTAGCGTCGCCTCGTAATCGTGTGAGTCTTTCGCCAATCCGAAATCGACCAGTTTGGTCGTTCCGTCTTTCCCGACAAGAATATTGTGCGGTTTTAGGTCCCGATGGACGATCCCCATCGAGTGAGCATACTCTATTGCAATTGCCACTTCGATAAGCAAATCGATCGAGTCGGCAATGGTAATTTGCCCTTGAGCAATGCGGTCTGCAAGGGATCCGCCTTCGATCAGTTCGCTCAAAAGAAAGCAATACTCGCTTTCTTGACCAACTTCCAATATCTTCGCGATATTCGGATGGTTGAGCCGAGACGCAGCGCGAGCTTCGCGTACAAAATGATCGGTGTGCGATGGTGCATCCCAGTGAGGCAACTTGATCGCTACCAATCGATTCAAATGCAAATCAAACGCCTTCCATACACACCCCGAACTTCCCTGTCCGAGTAAATCCAAAAACTGAAAACGTTGGCCCAACTTACTTTGGGCCGACGGTGGGTTTAGATTGTCAGAAGCTCGTGTCCTTGAGATCGGTGGTCTGCCGTGCGTTGAATCGGCCAAACGATATGTAGCCGAATCAATATTCCACTCGGCTTGAATTCGATCCAATTCCGCTCGTAACTGTGCTTGAATCGAAAAACTTGCTTTATCGACATACATGTCGATCTGCAAAGGCGAGGTTTTTGATTTTTGATCGGTTTCGAATTGATCACATAATCGCTCAATCTCAAGCAACTCTTGTTTGGTCAGAAACTTTGCTTCCAGGCTGGACATTTAGGATTGGCTCCAGATCGATCGAATAGTTCTGAGTTTGCGCTCTATGGATGTAAGGCTGCAATTTATTTTGTTAGCAATCTCGATGTTGGTGTAGCCCTCCATTTTCATGAGTGCAATTTTCTTCAAGTCTTCGTGTTCTAACGATACCAATAGACGACCAATCTGCTCGGCGCATTCGGCGGCAATCTCAGGATTAGGCTCGCGACTGATGAATGCGTTGATTTCCGCTTCTTGGTTGTCAATGTTGGAACGAATGGGCTCTAATCTCGTATGATCCCTTTTGCTCCGCTTGTCGTAGCTCCGTTTATCAGACAATTTGCGAAGGGTAATAGTCAACAACAGCCGCCAAAGGCTTTCGCGGCCCGAAAGCTCAGGAAATCTACCGTCACGCATTCCAATACAGAAGCTCTTCATCGCGCTCAAGACGATGTCTTCTTCGTCTGCCATTGCGCTTGACGGGCCATGCAAACGTCCGCGTGTCAACGTCAAAAGCTGAGCAAAAAAGCGATCCCACACAATCCTCGCTGCTTCCTCGTCGCCTGTCCGAAGTTTTGAGATCAATGAGGAAGCGGAGGATTCGTTCGACATACTTTATTAGTTCGCTATAGGGGCGTAGCTGGGCGGTGATGCGATAGCTTTTACGCAACCGCATTGTAGTTTAATCGCCACCCAGAGATAACAGTTAAAAACACCCTGAATTAATTCAATGGGAAATTGTTGGAGGGTATCGGCATCGGTTGTGGATTGTATTGTTAGCAGGGACGACTCATTACGAAATTAGGCGACTCAATCGCATGGCGCATCGAGTGAATTTTTGGAGCCCATTGTGAAATCAATTGCGAAAAGGTTTGTGGTCAACGGCATGACCATTCGCGAACGCCGGAAACAGCTTGGCTGGTCCCAGGTTGAGTTGGGACATAGGGCCGGCTATTCGGAGCGTGTGATTAGAAAAGCCGAAGCAAGCGGGACCCTGCGACTGCAAACGATCCAGGACTTGGCAATGACCCTCTCGGTCGGAGGGCTTTTGATTACCTTTCAGGATCTCACAACTTTCGCAGCCGAGCCCTCAGAAATCTTCCAGAGAATGGTCGAGGTTTAGCCCCGTTAGCGGGGCTTGTTTGCCGTTGGTGCATTATTCTCGACCAATGCTCCCTGGATTGGTTCCCTTCGCGTTTCGAATGAGTCGGTGATGCTTTTCTGGCCTCGTATGCATCCCCCATTTTAGGGACTCGTCCTGTTCGTATCGTTTTCCCAAGGTCAAAGCCGTGAGCGCCTTAGCCAATTCGAAACCCAGATAAAAAGCGTGGGATTGATCTACGTTTTTGGAGGCAGGCATAGACATCAGTTCCTCGATCATCACAAAAGGGTCCGTTCCTCGAACGTGAACGCCAGCGCTGATTAAGTGAATTTGATGGTCGTCTACCAAAATTCGGTAGTTATTGTCTTTGACGTTTGCGACGAGACTGGTGATCGTGGTGGCCGATTGCCCTGCGCTCGTTGGATCTCGCAACATTACAAGCCTTTCTTCGAAGTGTTTTGGAGGGACTTTGTGACGGACTGCGTAATTGACCAGTCGACGAGCTAGATCACATTCCCGAACACTGGATTGAGCCCACGGAATGACTTGGGTTGTGAGTACACTCCCAATTTGTAATTCCTCGCAATAACCGAGCAGCAACGTATTCACACCCGCTGAATCGCAATCGGTCAACTCCGTTACGTTGCCGATCCCCATCAGCATAGATGCTTCAGGGAACAACGCTCGCGTTTTCAAGTAGCGACCCATTGAAGCTGCAAAGCCACAACCGATCGGTTCCAGTATAGGATCAAGTCGAAATGGGACGCGATGCTTGTCTAAGAACTCGACTGTTTCCAATAGGCCTGGCTCGAAGTCAGTGGTGTCATCTGGAACGACCACGACTTCGCATCCCCAATCGACGGCCGCATGTCGGTTGGTTTTGTTTACTGAAAGAACCAAAGTCGCTCCGGCAGTGACTGCCGCACAAGCCTCCCACGTATTAAACGTATCTATCGACAGCGCGATTCCAAGATCACTCAAGGATCGTACGGCATCTCCAATGTTGGACCATTGATAACCCGGTTCACACCCTAGATCGATTCGGTCCGCACCATCGCTAACCAACTTCAACGCTTGAAGCCTGAGGGCGTCGGCGGTAAGCCGTGGAGCGTAGTTGATTTCCGCAATGATCTCGATCGAAAACTGGCCGTAGTCATCACCCTTGAAACGCTTGCTACCGAATAGCAAAGGCAGATCGCGAACATCTTTTGGTCCACACTCGATCGGCGTGGAGACAGCAGTACGAATTTCTACGATACCAATTTGCAGATATCCAGGGAGAATCACCCGGGTCGCATGATCGGGAATACACATATGCTTGAGCAACCATCGAGGTGTCATAAGCGCTGCGACCGTAATAGGCAGAACCTCGATCGAATACTCGAAAGAATGCTCTCTTGCAATCGACGCAACGATCTCGCGGAGCGCGGGTTCAGCAAGTTTGCCAGTGACGAAGTGTATGGACTCGTGTTGATCGCCCAGTTTCATGGTTGCCGTTCGAGGTTTTTGCTAAACAACATTTGTCATGCGAGCTCGGTTTACCACTTGACCGGCGTGCAACAGATACTAGAACATTAACATAACGAGAAGCCCAATGAGCTCGTAGTCAAGATGACTCGAATTCGTGGCCGGTGCTTCTCGTTTTTTTTTGCCTATACTGCAACATTGACAATGATTGAAATTCTACGTGAGAACACTTGGTTCTTGGTCATCAACAAACCGTCTGGCATTCTAACCCAAGCAGTGCCTGGTATCGATAGTGTTCAAACGCTGCTGGTCAAGCAACTGCATGACAGAGATTTGATGGCAGCAACTCCGTTCATTGGCATCCCCCATAGACTGGACCGAGCTACATCGGGGGTCATGGTTGTTGCGAGAAATCAGCGGGCATTACGAAGGCTTAGCGACCAGTTTGCTTCTCGAAAAGTGAACAAACTTTATCACGCAATTGTCCCGGAAATTTCCAGCCTAGGTCCGACGACTTGGCGGGATACGCTTCGGAAAATCCCAAATGAGCCTCGCGCGGAGTTAGCGTCTGCGTCGGATGAGGGAGCAAAGGAAGCGGTTTTGCGATTCCAGGTTGTAGGCAAAGGTTTTATTTACGGGGGGCTCGAGACTAGCCTTGTAGAGATTGAACTCGAAACGGGGCGCATGCACCAGATCCGACTGCAATTCGCATCGCGGGGTTACCCGATTCTTGGTGACGTGTTATACGGCAGCTGTATTGAGTGGCTCGGAAGCACCCCCGGCGACAGGGAATCTCCGATAGCATTGCATGCCAGAAAAATAGAGTTTCGCGATCCGAAAAACGCCGAAATGATCTCCGTCGAGGCACCCTATCCTTTGGGTTGGCCCCAGATACTTCCGTAAGTCCAATTTTGATACCAGCCCAACGTGTGGGTTTTTGCGAACCTTTGGGCCTTTGAAACGCAAGGTCAAAACGCAAACGCGAGACGCAACTAGCCGCCCAACCATGCATAAAACCTTCTGGTTCCTGCCGCCTGGCAATACGGCGGTACCTCTACGAATCCATCGGACTCAATGAGCGAGGCGATATCACCTGACCCTTGACTAGATACAAGAGTGAGCTTGCCGTCCGCTTGCAAGTAGACAAGTCGAAACCAAGTCAAGTCGATGGTCTTGGTATCGATTGCGTCGAGTTGCATCCACGGGATAGCTTCCGGACTCCTCATACCAGCCACGTGCCTTATCAATTCCATTGCATATCGGCGAAAGGTCACAGCCACGCTAAGAGGATTGCCTGGCAACCCGAGGATCAATTGTCCTCTAGGTCCATGCGCACCCAGGAGCGGTCGACCCGGCCGGATCGGAATTCGATGAAAGATGACGTTGCCACCAGCGGATCGAATCGAATCCGGCACATAGTCGGTATCGCCCATCGATACGCCACCAGTGAGCAATAACACATCGCTTCGTTCCATCGCTTCACAAATTGCTTGTTCGGTTTGCGCTCTATGGTCCGGTACTTTGACTCGGCGAGTTTCAACCCAGGCTATATTCGCGAGGCTCGATTCTAAAAAGGGACCATTTGAGTCTCGGATTTGCCAAGGTTCAATTTGACGTCCAAACTCGATCAGCTCATCCCCCGTGTTGATGATTGTAACTCGGACTCTCCTAAAGACCTCGATCGATTCCTTGGATAGGAATGTCAATGCACCTGCGAAACCACATGCGGATAAATGCGATCCGACGTGTATTACCGTATCGCCAGCATTTGCGTTCTCGCCTTGTTTGCGGATGTTTAGCCCTAACGCAATCGATTCCTGTGGCACTTGGAAAGTAACTTGAGTCGCTGTCTCTACACAATCTTCACGTCGGACAACGCAGTCCGCTTGGATAGGAACAGGGCCACCTGTAAAAACTCGAATGGCAGAAGTTGGTTTGAGTTGAAGCGGAGCGGATCCTGCGGTTGCAATGCCAATAACGGGCAAAGGCTTTGTGCCGATATCGCACAATCGTACTGCATACCCATCCATGGCAGAGACATCTGTCGCTGGACTGTCGCGAAAGGCATCAACATTCTCCGCCAAGATTCGCCCTCTGCTGTTTGTGGCCGCGATAGACTCGTGGTCAACGATTCGCAGCCGTTCTTTTAGCTGATCTATCTTGGCGGATATGAGATCGATCTGCGGGAGAGTCATGCCAGCTTTCTTCGGTTAAAGCCAAAAAGCCCGCTGGGCAAACCGGCGGGCCTTCATTTCGAAATGGGTAAGCGCGACCTTGTCGTCGTGCTCATTACTTTACCGTAGTTGGACTCTCCGTCACGTCCCCTGGACAGGTAGCCTCGGTTTCTTTCGACAACTGAGAAATGGGGAGTTGTGCCGTCGGAACATAAGGTTGCAAAGCTTGAGTTCCCACATAGCTTTGTGCAAACGGAACCGGTGATCGTCGGAGCAACGCGATTTGCCGGCGGATGTTGGAAAGATCTTCCTGAATTGTTTGAACCACGCTAGTCGAGCCTTGGAGCTTACTCGATTTCGGTTCTACCGACGCCAGCTTAATCGCTAGCTCTGCGCGTTCAACGACGCTTGCCGTAAGCGCCTCGGACATCTGATTTCTTGCTTCCGCGACTGCCAATTGAGTTGAGAGTGTTGCATTGCGATTTGCCAACGACTGAATCTGCTGCGTTGCAAGTTGGCGTTCGTCCATCAATTGATGAGCCATCTCCAATCGAGTCGACAATTCCGTTTTCGCGACCAGCAAGTCCACAACGGTCGTTACGGGTACCGAGATGTTGACATTGCTTAGCCCGCTGTTTCGCAGGATTGAAGCGGCCTCAGTTTCATGTGAGCCGTTTTCAAAAACAGCAATTTCGCCGCCTGGAGGTGCCGGTGGGGCTATTGGAAGAACTAAAATTGGCTCTTCTTGTCCGCATTCGTCCGCGTTAGCGTCCTCGGTTTTGTCGCATGCCGTACCTTTAACTTGGTCGTCCTTTACCTCATAGCATTTGTTCCCTGAACAAATTCTATGACCGCAAATGATCACGTCGCTAACCAAATCACCAAATTGAATGCGTGGAATTCGTTCCGTAAATCGCATTGGCCTTGCAATGTGTGGAACAACTCGCCGAACACTGTTCGCATCGCCTTGGCCTTGGAGTAGGTCAAACTTACGTTCGGCCAGCACAAATTCGCCGGGAACGCCCAAATCGCTGCTAACAGCCCTGCCAATGCTGAAATTGCCAAACCGACCGGTTTGCTCGTCTTGGACGACCACATCGACCGGCACGTTTCTTGTTTTTTCTAAAGAGTCTTGCGAGAGAGGCGAACCGAAGTGGATCGCAACCTCAGCGGAGAATTTTGGACTCTTTGAAAGCCAATCGCTCACAAATGCGGCAATGCCAACACCTGTAGTCGAGGAATCGATTCGAGATTGGGCCTTGACCAAGGCGTCGCCCACGCATCCTTCCGGCCCGCATTTATCCCCCATGCAGGCCTGACCATCGCAGCAAACAACATCCTTGCACACGCTGCTCTGACCGGTTGTTGACTCGCATTGCTTGCTCTTGCAAGGCGATTGGGTCACGGTGTCGTCGCAAAAGACAAACGATGCCGTTCCGATACTGGCTGCCAATGCAACCACGAATGATTTGAATTTTGACGCTGCGTCCATGCTCGCATCTCCTGAAAGTCGGTTGACTCGGGATTGTTATGTCGGGATCAGCAATATGCTCCCGATCCATCGACGAGACTTTAGCGATTTTCCAAAAAAGATTAAAGATCGAAACAGCCTACAAACCGTTGGGACTTCAAGCTATCATCCAAGGAACCAAATTTGGCTTTGCTATCGATTCTTTGTGTTTGCAACTTATGTCATCTGTTCCATTAAATAGGACTTCTGCCACGCCTGTTACAACTGCGGCACGCCCTGTAGCGGTGGTTGATATCGGAGCGACGAGTGTGCGGATGGCGATAGCTGAAATCGACCCTCGAGGTAGCGTTCGCATTCTGGAAGAAGTTTCCCAGGCGGTTTCACTAGGCAAAGACACCTTCACAACTCAGCGCATTTCACGTCAAAGCATCGAGGAATGCGCCGTGGTGCTGAAAAGTTATCGACGCCTGATGCAGGAGTTCGGCATTTCGAGACCGGATCAAGTTCGTGTGGTTGCAACCAGCGCGGTCCGCGAAGCGAGCAATCGATTAGCATTCATTGATCGGATGTACATCGCGACGGGATTGGAAGTCGAGTCGCTCGATGAAGCTGAGGTAAACCGAATAACTTACATGGGAATACAGCCGCTATTGCAAGCAAACCCCGTGCTTGCGTCGGTAAAGACCATCGTGGTCGAGGTCGGTAGTGGCAGCACGGAAATTCTGGTCGTGCGTGGCGGCAACGTCTTGTTCTCCAACACCTACCGATTGGGTTCCCTTCGCCTATTTGAACAAGTCGACAAACTCAACACATCGCATGCGAAACAGCGCGCCATCATTGAGAGCCAGATCCACCGATTGGTGCACCAAATTTATGAACACGTCGACTCGGACAAACAGATCCAAATGGTCGCGATTGGAGGGGATGTTCGTCTTGCAGCTGCGAACGTCGTGGGAGCCGAATTCAATAAGCAGATTTGCAGCGTTCCGGTCGACGGCCTGTTTGACTTTGCCAAACTAGTTAGCGTGCTCAAAGAAGAGGATTTAGTCGCCCGCTTTGGACTGACTTATGCAGATGCGGACACTGTTTGGCCGGCACTGATGAGTTATGTGTTGCTTGCCAAAGAATTCAATTGTCAAAAAATACACATTGCCGATACCAATTTGCGGGATGGGCTCCTTAGTGATCTCGCGGTGCGCGACGCCTGGACAGCGGAATTTCGAAATCAAATCATTCGTTCTGCAATCAATCTCGGACGCAAATTGGCCTTTGACGAAACGCATTCTAGACACGTTGCCAACCTATCGAGAAAGCTATTCTCGGACTTGGTCGAGGAGCATCAACTCGACCAACGGATGGAATTGCTGCTCTACTTGGCTGCTCTGCTTCATGAGATCGGGACATTCATCAATGCGAGGAGCCATCATAAGCATGCGATGTACATCATTCGCAATAGCGAGCTTTTCGGTCTCTCTGTTCGCGACGTTCTTTTGGTCGCTTTGATTGTGAGATACCATCGACGCTCTTCGCCTCAACCGGACCACGAAGGCTATGCGACTCTCGACCGCAACGATCGCGTTGCAGTCGCAAAACTGGCGGCCATTTTGAGACTCGCCATCGCCCTGGACGAATCGCGTTCACAGCGAATCAGCAACATACGTTGCCGCCGCGACGGCGATCGACTCACCATCGCAACACATGGCATCGAAGACGTCTCGCTCGAGCAATTAACCGTTCGCCAGTCTGGGGACCTGTTCGAAGAGGTCTTCGGTATGAGCGTATTCCTGAGAAGCGAAGCCGGCTAACGACCTAGTGCTTCGTCCTGCTTAGAAATTGGGGGTGATGGCTTTGCCACGTCGCGAAAGTCGTCAAGACTTTCCGCGATATGCGGACTTACCGGAACTCTTGAAGAGTATCGTTAGCCTAAAGTTTATCTAAGCAAATCACGCCTAGCGGATGCAGTGTAGGAGCAGCATTTCTATCTTCTGAGTCGTTTGATCGCTCAGCTTCTTCACGGAATTTAGCCTCCTCTCAACAAAACAAGAACTAGCATCAAGAAAAGTCGATGAGCTCAATGTCCACAAGAGGAATCCCATCGCAACGACGGACGAGAATTGGCTAAAGACGGTTGAACGCTTGTGAGCAGACATACTTGTGGTCCTGACGCGTTTGGGTGAACGAATGGTTTTGATCGACTGGATTCCGTTGATTGCCGGTACCTAACCTTATTACCGAAAACTGAACAATCATCCCCTCAATGACTCCGTCGCCTAAATCCCACAACGAGCAAATCGCTCTCTTGCCAGGCTAGCTGCGGTACTGGGAAGCCGAGGGATTCAGCAATCAAAGTTAGAAATACCCCGGCTGCCAAAAAACCAGAGCCACGAAATGTGCGAAGCCATTTTTCACGTGGTAATTGTCGAAAAGCAAACGAAACTTCTGCTTCGAATTTCACAGCGTCAGCACAAATGGTTTAGAATGCCTTTACTCTAGCTACCGAAGTGTAAACGCAAGTCCCCTCGACTTTGTCCATATTAGAAATGGAGGTTGCCAAGCAGAGTGGCGGGGCGGTCTCCGCCATGATTTAGTGGTTCCTTTAACCCCAGCTTCATCGAAAGATAGAATGATGAACGATAAAGAAAAAGTCATACACTCAAAGCAGGAAGTGAGCGTGGAGATTCCGCATTTGCCTCCCATTCCGATTCGGCGACTGCCGTTGACATCGATGGCATTCAAGGCGACACGCCATCGCCCGAAGAAATCGCGATGATAGAAGAAGAATGCCAAGAGCTCTTTACGGTGTTGCAGGACAGGGGACTTCAATACATCGCATGCCTGCTGGTGGAGGGATATGGCAACGCGGAGATTGCGACAAAGTTGGGCTGTGCAGTCGCTTCTGTTGAACGCCGCTTCAAGGCGATACGAGCTTGCTGGTCCATGGCGATCAAAAACACAAGTCACTTTGCTTGCAATGAATAAACTCCCTACCTCGGTGCGCACTCGCGATGGCTCAACGCTGATCCTGCGGCATTGGAAAATACCCGACCAAATTGCGACACGCGGAGTCATCTGCGTTGTCCACGGACTTGGCGAACACATCGGTCGATACGAGCGATTGGCCACACGGCTAAACCAATCGGGCTGGTCGGTCGTCGGTTACGATCAGCGCGGGCATGGGAAGTCCGCTGGTTCTCGTGGCGTAATCTATCGGAACGAAGATCTATTGCATGACCTTGCGTCGGTGCTCGATACCGTCCAGCCGTTGGCTGCGGATCAAAAATTGGTGTTGCTCGGGCATAGCCTTGGAGGGTTAGTGGTAGCCCGATTCGTAGCCGCGTTGGCCGAACCCAACGAAAACTCGCCATGGCAGCGAACGGTCGATTTTTGCGTTTTGTCCTCACCCGCGCTAGCGCTCCACCTTTCCTGGATAAAAAAGCTCCTTATCAAAACGCTCGGAATCGTTATGCCCAATTTGGCGATGGGCAATGGACTCAAACCAGAATGGCTTTGCACGGACCAAGAAGTGGTCAGCAAGTATCTCAGCGACCCCTTGGTGCACGGTCGAATCTCAGGACGCTTAGCAACTTTTATGATGGAAGCGGGTGAGATCGTCAGACGTCGAGCCACCTCATGGCAAACTCCTACGTTGCTCCTTTATTCGGGGGCAGATCGATGTGTGAATTCCATCGGTAGCGATCACTTTGCTTCTGACGCCCCGCAAACTCTAGTCGAGTCACACGTTTACGATAAACTCAAGCACGAGATTTTTAACGAGCCTATCGAGGCCGGAGTCTATCGCACATTAGTCGATTGGCTGCGAAAAATCGATTCGGCTGAAGCAAGTAGTACTTTCCCGAGTATTGGTAAAACTCGATCGTCAAACCATGAATGATACAAAAAGAGCAGCTAGAAAAAAGCATTGGTGGAGGATTCCTATACGCATTGCATTTGGCATTTTTGGGTTGTGGTTGGTGATCAACGGTTTGTTCTGGTGGATGCAGGAAAGGTTTCTGATGGAATCGGGTAAAGACTCCAACGGCTATGTGGAAAGGAAGAATCTCAAGCCGTCCTACAACAAGTATCTAAGTCCACGCATAGGATTGCTTACAGAGAAGGAAAAAAGTGAGCCAAGGATTGAAGTGGCGATTAACTTCCAAAAGTTTGACTCGCTCAGTCAACCTCTTCGAGGAAAACTTTTCTATCTTCACGGAAATAGGGGGAGCATGGAGAGTTGCCGTTTCGAAATCGAACCGTTCTTGGACGCAGGATACGATGTTTGGACCATGGACTATCGAGGCTTCGGAAATAGTAAAGGACCGATCAGTGAGATCAATTTGCTTGCAGACGCCCAAATGGTCTACAAGGAGATTCTCAAGACGGAACAAATAGACATTATTTGGGGACGGTCCTTCGGAAGCTGCATCGCGACTTACTTGGCCAAAGAAAACGAACCGAAAAGACTTGTCTTGGAGACACCCTATTGGTCGCTTCCGGATGCTGGCTGCAAGAGATTTCCTTTTCTCATTTCCCAGTTGTTTCGCTACCGACTTCCAACGCATGAATACCTCTCATACGTGAAGTGCCCCGTTCGTATCATTCATGGAACGAGCGACGAGAAGATCTACTTTGGCTCGAGCGAGAAACTTGAAACGCAAGGAAAGCAGAATGGTCAAGACATTGAGCTTTATCGGATCGAGGAAGGCAAACACAATTTCCGGCCGTCGACTGAGAATCCATCGCCAAAGATGGATCAAGCCTTCGAGGATGCGTTAAATAAATGCCTCGATTTGACCGCATCCGTGCTTTGATCCGGTGGGCATTGCTAGTCAGCTATGATTCATTTTATTCCGATCGCGTTATTTCACTTGCCACTTGGTACACTGTGTCCCTCACAATCGTAACGAATGAGACCTGCTTTATTGCTGATAGCAGCTCAACCCATTATCGTCACCTTGGTACGCGTGACAGGTTTGACGCCTCCATTCTTTACGATTTTCCGGGTAAGGCTGTCGGCTGCCTGACAGCGGCGAGAATGCTTCAACGAAGAACTCTTCCGGCCGCAACCTCGACAATTTTCGGGCCTATCGTTGATGGCCATGGGAAAGTACTTCCCCCGATAGTCCTGGTCAGCTCGTCGCGAATGCCTGACTTGAAAGACCTTGAGCGTGGGCACGATGTGCAATACCTTCAAAACCTTGCGACGAACGTTGTTCGATCCAAGGCTTGTGCCGATGCAGGAGAGGATCCATTCATTTCTGATTTTGGCAAGGAAGCCGACATTACCCCAGGCACTCTGGACGCAGCTAGGCTCGCTGTCGGCGCAGCCTACGATTCTGTTGATATTCTTCTGCAATCAAACAATGGCGATACTGCTTTTGGGTTGGTATGGCCACCGGGCCACCACGCCGAACGCGATCTGGCGATGGGCTTCTGTTACCTCTCTAATGCCGCGCTTGCAGCGCTTTATGCAAGGGATCATCAAATTCAAATCCGTCCCGGTCATCGCAACAGGGTCCTAGTAATCGATATCGATCACCATCGAGGAAATGGAACCGCCGAAGTTCTAGCCAATCAAGCGGAAACGCTCCTGATAGATGTTTCGTACCGTTCACCCTATGACGAGATTCGACAACGCTTTATCGACGGTCATTATGATGCGGTTCAAGACCGATATTTTCAAGCGGGCAACGAGTATCCTTACTCTCGGCCAGATAAAGACTGGGGGCTCGAAGCTCACCCAATGTCGATCGCGCCCAACATTGTGTCTGTCGAATTTGAGGGGGAGCAGATGCCTGACACGATTATGGAGCGATTCATTGGGGAGGTCCTTCCCCTTGGGCAGAATTTTCACCCGGACTTGGTATTGTGGTCTGTTGGCCTCGACTCAGCGCTCGGCGATCCTTTGGGCGGGCTTGGCAATCTCCCTAGCTCTTTTTACACCATGCTGAGAGGCCTTAGGCTCGCGTTCCCAAATGCTAGACACGGCGGCCTTTTGGAGGGAGGTTATGATGAGCTACGGTGGTTCACCTGCCTTCCACCTGCTCTGATGGCTTTGCATGAGCAACCTCAAGACACGGTCAACCGCTGTAAAGTTTTTAACAGATATCGGCGAGCTTTCACGCCAAAATCCTAGGCTTTGTTTCTTAGCTGGTTTAGATCTGGGCAAGACCGGGGGGCGACACTTTGATGGAGCTACTCCCCCAGGTATTCTGCATCCTATCATTTCATTTGAGTTTGCTTAGCAGCTCAAGTTTCACTTTGTCCTTTACCGTACGCCAGTCCAATCCGAGCTTCTTGCCAACGAGATCGTACTGTCCCAATTGTGCATAGACCATGGTGACGTAAAGCTCTGAAACCTCGTCCAGTGTCATTTCGCCAGCCAATAGTGACTGCACGAATGCATCCACACCAAGTGTGGAGCGATCGGGCACAATATTTGATATTGGAGAGGAAATACGGCTCGACGGTGTGTAGGATTTCCGAATCATCACATTGCGAACGCATTGCTCCAATTCGCGAATGTTGCCGGGCCAATCATAGCTGTTCCCGAAATGCTTCTCGACCCAGTGCACCGTTTCTGAGGCAAGCGATTCCGCTTCATCGGGCAATTCGACCAAGAGCTCTCTTGCGATGAAACGCGTTAACTCAAGAAGGTCTTCCGGGCGATCCATGAGTTGCTCTTTCAAAGTCGGTGTTCGCACAATGTCGGCACAAAGGCGATAGTACAAGTCTTCTCGAAAGTTCCCACGACCGATCTCAGAAGCTAGGTCCCGATTCGTGGCCGCAACAAATTTTCCAGCAAATTCACGCGTCTCGGTTTCCCCCACTCGGGAGAAAGTCCGGGTTTGTAATACACGTAGCAACTTCACTTGAATCGAAAACTCTAGCTCTCCGATCTCATCCAAGAAGACAGTCCCGTTTTGACCGCACGCTTCCAGCCAACCTATTCGATCCTTTACCGCGCCAGAAAAAGAACCTTTGCAATGGCCAAATAGTTCCGACTCAATCAACGTGGAAGAAAGTGCAGAGAGATTCACAGCAAAGAACAATTCTTTATCCGCATCTTCAAACTTCTTTGTTGCTGGATGAAACGCTTGATAGCGAGAATTACCGATCGCTTTCGCAACGAGCTCTTTACCCGTTCCTGACTTTCCTGTTATCAGAGTCGTGATGTCTTTCATGGATTGATGGACCCCCCGAATGTACCTGCTCATATCGTGGGTAAAAATCGACTCCCAGACTGCGGCTCGCAATGTGGCAATGGGCATCGAGCTGCCGATGATGAACTCAAAAATGTGGCTGAAGGCACGATCGATCTGAAAGAAGATGGAAAAGCAATGAGTTGCACTAAAGTAAGTAGGCAGCACCAATTCTGGCAAACTCAAGTACCAGTCGTAGTCTTTCTGAAACTGTGACCATGACTTTCCAATCGTACTCGGTCGGTCACTGGCTCTGCGGACCAATGGAACTTCATGGATCGAAAAGTGCTTGCCGTAAAGATGGAATATCACTGTCTCTCGATAGAGGTGTTGGTCTTCCTTGCTTTGGCACTTTCCGGCCAGTACGCGTTGTCGCATTTTGTCAGCCAGGATCCTGGACTGTTCAAGTAGCAAACTGAAATTCTTGAAGACTGCATGTCCCTGGAGATCGGACGGTAAGTGGATGACAGTTGCACCCGATTGAAACCGTTCTCCCAGTATTCGACGTTCCAGCTCCAATCGTTCGGGCAAAAACGGATTGCTATATCCGATGCGAGCAAATGCATTCGCTTCGTGTCGTTCCGCCCTGTTTAGGAAAGCCATCATCGCTCCGATCCGGTTGCTAACACTGATTGCGCGAGGCAACGTCTCTCCGAGACGCTGGGTGACGCGGGTCTAGCATCGCCACAAGTCTCGGAGAGACTCGCCTACGGGGTTGCACCCAACTCCATATAATGTACTTGACCAGAGACATTATTTGTAGGTGTGCTTTGCCAATTGAGCGTCCGTACGTAGGACGGGTCCATCGTCCTGTCCGCTTTTTTGTTAAAGAAAAGGTCCCAAACTACAGTTGTCTCTGGTTATTGCCTGCCGCAAGGTCTTTGGCACGGCATTCGCTTTTGGGGATTCAGCGGATTCGACATTGTGTCGATGCCGTGCAGCCCATTACCCTCCGAGGCAGATCATGATTCCTGTGGATCCGTTCACTACAACTTCACTATTCGAAAGACAAAATACCGATAAACGTTGGGCGGTTGAGCCGAATGAGAGTCTCAGGCAACTGGTGAGGAGTCGACTCAAAAAGCCACAGCGTCATCGATTGCTTCATGGATTCCCGTTAGCGGCCAGCATGCCGTTCCTCGATCAAGAAACGCGGTTCGCTGCCGAGAACGGAGATTCGCGTTTTCAACACGACTATCATCCCGACATGCCACTCCTGGTCGGCGTGCTTCCGCATTCTTATTGCAATCCTAAAATTGCTGGTTGCGGCTTCTGCACCTTCCCTCATGAAGACTTCAGTTCCCTCAAAGCCGCGGCAGCAGTTAACGGTGTCATTCAGGAAGTTCAAAATCGAGTCTTGGGCTGTCCGTCGCTTGAAGGCAAACAAATAGATGCCATGTACTTTGGCGGCGCGACGGCAAACCTTACCCCTGCGGAACCGTTTCGGAAATTATGCCGCAAATTAAACGAACTATTTGATCTGCGCGAGGCGGAAGTAACGCTCGAAGGTGTGCCAGCCTTCTTCCTCAATCGTAAGCCGTGGTTGTTGGATATTCTTCAGGATGAGTTGTCCGCACGGCACTTCCGCATCAGTATGGGAATCCAATCGTTCTCCAAGCAATGGCTGACCAAGATGGGACGAACGGCTTTCGGCGATAGAGAAGTGTTTGCTCAAGTTGTAGAGATGGCCCACGCGAGAAAGATGACCGTCTCAGCCGATCTTCTTTTCAATCTCCCAGGGCAATCGCTTCCAGAAATGCTTTCTGATATCCAGTGCGGCGACGACATAGGACTCGATCAAGCATGCCTTTATCATCTGGTCATGTTTCGTGGACTTGCGACAGCATGGGCGCGCGATCCAGAGCTAATCGCAGCGCTACCAAGCAATGAAATGGCCGCTGCCAATTGGGAAGCGATCCGGACTACTGCCATCGAAACGGGATATGACCAAACAACACTTACTAACTTCGAAAGGTCTTCCTTTCAAGGAGACGAACGGGGTTACATCTACGAATTGCGCAGCTTTGATGCCGCTCGATTCAACATGATCGGCTTTGGTCCATCGGGGATTTCTTACTCGTCAAGCGACCCAAGTCGCACGGGACTAAAGACGATGAATCCAGAAAGTTCGCTCGAATACTTGCAGTCCGTGGGGAAGCAAACTCCCACTTGGAATCGCTATTTTGACTTCGATGCGGAATCGGTAAGACTGCTTTACGTCACAAGGCAGTTTGCCAAACTGTCCGTCGATCGCAGTCGCTATCGAGAAGTGTTCGGTACCGATTTGATGTCGGACTTTCGCAGCGAGCTAGATGTCTTGGCGGAGATGGAATTGGTCGAAATAAGTCCAACTACGATTCGATTGACGGTACGCGGGATGTTCTTCTCCGATACAGTCGCTTCTGTACTCGCTCATGGACGCCATGTACGAAAGCTAGGACGAGAGTCTGCGGAACGAATGTCGAAAAACGGAAATGAAAGCGGCAATATGTAGGGGAAGTGCGCGAACGAAGCAAGCGGCAGAGGGAGAATTACTCATCCCAACCCGAAGCGTTAGCAAGGGACTTGCGGAATGTTCCCCCGCTTACCCGCTTGTCGCTCGAATGAGACGAAACGCATTAACATCCGATTCCTGCATTTCTCTTCCATCCGTGAAGATCTGTGTTCATCCGCGGCTTCGATTGATTCTGAACACAAACCTCTAGCCACGGATCTGCACGGAGGAAACACCGATAAGCGTACATCGTACATTGGATTAACAAAGCAATTAGCAGATGAAAGCACCAAGCCGGTCCGTGAGTGGCAGTGGATCCCTCGCTCACGCTGCGGGGCAACGAGCAGGAGCAGGAGCACGAGCACGAGTAAGTAAGAGTAAGAGTACGAAACCAACGAATACTGAGGAAGTAGCTATATGAAACAGAAAAAGAAGATCACGGTTAAGCGTGGATTGTTATTGTTGTTCATGGCATTCTTGCTGCCTATCGGCATCCTGAGTTGGAACTACTTGACGTTTTCGTCGAGGCAACTCAACGTCGCGCCAGCTTCCATGCACAAATCAGAGAATAGCCTGCCGATCCTGGAACGGTTCGTCAAGGCGATCCAGATCCGGTCGATCTCGACACCCATCTCTAGGATCACAAACGACTCTGCACATTATCGATTTCGAGAGTACATTCAAGAAGTGTTTCCGAATTTGCATCAAGCACCGTTTGTTCTCAGAACAGGGAAGGACTTCGGTGACGAGCGAAACCCGAGCATGCTTTTTCAGTGGGCAGGCCAAGAGCCCGAACTCGGTGCAATACTATTGATGTCGCACTTTGATGTTGTGCCTATCGAGGCAAGCTCGCTTTCCAAATGGACGCATCCTCCGTTTAGCGGACATTTGGACGACCAATTCATATGGGGACGAGGCACGCTGGACTGCAAACATGGAGTTATGGCCATCCTCGAAGCGATCAGCAAACTCGCCGACGAGGGCTTTCAACCCCACCGAACGATCTACGTCGCCTTAGGTCACGATGAAGAAATAGGTGGTGCGGATGGCAACAGCAAGATGGCCGCGTGGTTTCGCAGTCACGGTACACGATTGCATTCGATCATCGACGAGGGAGGCTGCGTTTTCACGGAGTTTCCCGGTTTGGATCGGCCAGCAGCTTTGGTCGGTGTTGCAGAGAAAGGTTTCTTGACCGTCGAGATGGCAGCCAACGTCGCCGCGGACAAAGTCGGACATTCCTCGATGCCACCCAGAGAAACAGCGGTGAGTATTCTTGCCAGTGCGATCCATCGCATTCAGTTATCGCCTTTCCCAGCTCGCATGGACGGTGGACTTCGAGACACCCTCAACTTCCTTGGGCCCGAGATGCCGTTTGTCAAAAAGTTTGCAATGTCCAACATGTGGCTGTTTGGTCCATTCGTTAAGCAAACCCTAAGCAACAAGCCAAGCGGCGATGCTTTGCTTCGTACGACCATTGCTCCTACGATGGTCGAGGGAGGAGTTTCCGAAAACGTGCTTCCTACACAAGCAACCGCAAAACTAAACCTAAGACTGCTACCTGGTGACAGCATCGAAAGCTCCCTCGATTATCTTCGCAATTCCGTCAATGACCCCCGTGTCACCTTGAAGTCTCTCGACAAGCCGAGAGAAGCGTCCCCGGTATCGGACATTGATTCTGAAGCATTCCGACTACTCCAGACAACGATTCATCAAGTGTTACCGGACGTAGTCGTCGCACCGTTTGTTCTGGTGGGCAGCACCGACACGGTCCACTATTCGGACCTTTGCGAGAATATCTTTCGATTCATTCCCACGCGATTGTCAGAACGTGACACGCAGCGTTTTCACGGCATCGACGAGCGAATCGCAAAAGAGAATTACCTGGAGATCATCTCGTTCTTTCATCAATACATCAAAAACGCATCGGTGAAGTGACTCCGCAAAACGCAGAGTTCGTCAGTGGTGAACGACGTTCGGTTCACGGAAAAACAGATGTTATCGCACAACAGGAGCCACCATGTCGTTTGCATTCTCACGTCGCTTGCTCAAGCAGGCCATCGCTCTCGCTCTAGGACTCGCTCTGGGACTCGGTCTGGTTTGGGCGGTTCTTTTTGGTTATCGTGGCTGGCAGCTAGAGACTCTGTTTGATCCTGACAAGATCGTCTATAATTTCCGCAACATGTACCGGCTGTTCTACACTAGTCTGATCCCCAAAGGCGAGTCTTTCAGAGAGACTCGCCTTCGTGTCGCAATGTCGGGCTATCGACTCCACGCCAGCTTCATTCTCAGATCACCAACCATTGGTAAAAGGAAACTGGGACCATGTGGTTTAGAACTGTGTTTCGGTAAACACGCTTGTAGAATGTTATTTCGTTTTTGGCTCAGCTTCGGCATAGGGTACATGTCGAACGAAGAAAGTTTTTCTGGGACAACGCAAATGCTGTAAAATGCGAATTGGACATTCTAGAATACCTGCGGAAGGCGAACGCAGTAGCCCTAACAGAATCGCTTAGTCATACGATCGATTTTCGCGCCCACGAGCCTTTCGATTGTCCGATCAATTGCTTGAGAGAACTTGGAGACCGTGATGTATCGATTGGTTTGTCCGTGTGGACAGGAAATGACGGTTCGCGGTTCGCAAGCCGGTTGCCAGGTGACATGCGATTGCGGCATGGTAAGCCGAGTGCCAGCGCTGAGCGAACTGAAAGTTCACCAGGAACGCAACGAAGCCACTCCTGCCTTTGGTTTGTCATCGATTGTATCGGGCGATGAGACGAAAGATGCGACTTCTTTGGAGCCGCGTTTCCATTTCTATCATTGCTGCGGAATGGTGGGCCAAGATGGAACCGTTTCCAGCCTCGCTATGAATCATTACGTGGAGTTGGTGCAGTTGCAAGTTTGGAAGACAATCAGGTCCACAGATCTCGCGCCTTTTGCCGAGTTGGTTCTTTCGATTGCGTTAGCGCCCGGTGATAAGAAATGGATTGAGTTTGATCTTTACCCAGAAGATGCAAACTTGGAACAGCAAGAAATCCTGCGATCAAGTATCCGTGGCATCGAGGCTCCTCCTATCTACGATGCGCCGATTGCATTCGCGTTTTATGTAAGCTTGCACCCCCCGGAGGATACTCCGCGTTCCGTGTCGACGTTTTCTAGTCTAAGCGATTCCATCAAGTCGGTCGGCATGGAAGCAGCAATTCGCGAAGCACTCGGCATGACACCAAAGTCTGAAACGGCGAAGGACTCAACAGGAACACAACCGAAACGAGCGCCTTGGTGGCGGAGACTCTTATTCGGTCGAAAGCAGCAGTCGTCAATGATACAAGCGATACCCACTGCGCGAGAGCACTTTATCGCGCAGGAGCAATTTATGCAGCGATGCGAAGCCCAGGCTAAGGCGCATTCTTGGATAGATCTGAAGCGTGCCCTCGTGGATGCGCCTGACGAATTTCAGTACCGCGTTGCGTTTGCAGAGAAACATCGCCAGCACCAAGCGTGGGCGGTTGCGATTGAGTGGTATGATGGGCTAATTCGTCGGTTCGAGGATTTCGTTCCGCTACTTGGTCGACGCGCTGCGTTGTATCGATGTGTCGGCAACTCTCAAGCGGCGTTAATTGATTATTCTAGGGCGATTGAACGAGCGCCGCATGAAGCCTCGTTTCGGTTTCAACGCTCTTTCATATATGGGGAGTTGCAAGCCTGGGACGAAGCAACGCGAGACCTTGACGAGGCGCTTCGTTTAACACCGTTCGACCCTGAAATACTCTTTTACCGCGCTCTGGTTCGGCTTCAGCTGAACAAGCCCACACAAGCGGTTGATGACTTTTTTGAAGCCACTCGTCTCGACCCGAACTTTGGCCAAGCTCACTTTCGCTTGGGTTGGCTATACTCGTGTTTAAGCACCGACAGAGGAACGGTCGCGATTGAACACTTATCGCGAGCAGTCGCTTTGTCTCATGACAATCACGATATTCGACTCCATCGCAGTCTTGCGTATCTGGCTCAAAACAAAGTCGCTTTGGCCATGGAGGATTGCCAAAACGTGCTGGATATCGAACCAGACAACGCGCTAGCGCACGGAATCTGTGGTCGCATCTTGCAAAGCGAGGGGCAATTCGAGGAAGCGATCGTGGCATGCACGCGCTCGATAGAACTTGGACATGAACACACATTAGTCTACCTTGCTCGTGCAATTAGCTATGCCTCGACTGACCAGTCAACGTTAGCAGCGGTGGATTGCGACTCGGCGTTAGCGCTCGAACCGAACAATGCTTGGGTGATTCAGCTTCAAGGACATTTGAAGCTTCAAACCGGCGACCTGGATGCGGCCATGAATGCGTTTCACCGCGTTCGTGAATTATCGCCGGATTGGGTAGAACCTCGCGAGCAGATTTCGCTGTTGCACCGAATGAAAGAGAACCCTCGGATGTCGGTCGAAGAGCAGACGCTGCTAATTGAGCGTCATCCAAAACAGGCTTCACATTACGTCAATCGCGCTTTTGCTTTCACCCAGTTGCATGAATTCACGGAAGCTGCAAACGACTACGATCGAGCCATAGAGCTCGATCCCGAAAACGATCGGCTTTATTATTTACGGGGCATTTTTCGAATGAATTGCCAGTTGATTGAACTTGCGCTGGCCGATTTTGAACGTGTAATGACTATCACCGGCGGCGATGATAGCGCGCGCTCGTATCGGGCGAGCCTGCTAATACGATTGAATCGCTTTCAAGAGGCGATCGATGACTATACGCAATTGATCGCGCAGCACCCGGAGGATCCCCATCCGTACTCGGGTCGAGCCTTTGCATGGACAGCTTTGGGGAATACCAACCGAGCAAACGAAGACTCTCAACGAGCAATCGAAATGTCTACGGAATTGGCCGACGCAATCCATCGCAGCACGGAGGCCGCGAACATTTACCGTTTGATTCGCACCGAAGACTATGATTCAGCCTTGGACGCCGCAAACAAAATCGTGTCCGATTATCCCGACGAATCAATAGGATATCGTCTCCGCGCTCATGTTTATTGGGAACGGGAAGAGTACGTCGAGTCGCGTGAAGATTATACTCGCGTCATTGAAATGGATGGTAGTACGCCCGACTGCCACAGTTCCCGCGGGCAAGTGCAGGCGGAGTTAGGGGAATGGGACCTCGCGCTGGCCGACTTAGATCAAGCAGTGGAAATGGCGCGTGGAGCAGGTCAAACCATCGTCCTTGCCTATGCTCTAAACGGCCGTTCGCTTACACTGGCAGGCCTGGATCGCAACGAAGAGTCCAGCCGTGATTTCGAAGAATCCGTCCGATTGTGTCCAACGAACCCCTGGGTTTACTACCACCGGGGAATGAGAGAATTTCATCTCAACAGACCGGCAGAGGCCAAAATGTTTCTGGAGTTGGCATTGGAGTTTAGCGACCCCCCATTGTCAAAGCGAAAGAAACAACGAGCAAGAATAGTGCTGGAGAAAGTCTTAAGCGGGAGTCAACTGGAAAGGAATATAAAGGGAGCTGATATTCAATAGGAAATCAGAAGCAAACAATCCATGTCCTGTCGCTTTAACATGTAATCAACACATCTTCGATTGGGTTATAGTTTTGGATGATCTTGAAAAAATATCCTTTTTGCGATCCAAGTCGTACCGTCGAATACTGTCCTTGTGGGAGCTAAAGTGACACGATTCAATTTCGGCAAAAATATTCAGCTGAATCCGCAGCGTTCTTATTCGCCAAAGAGCGAGCAGGAAGTACTTGACATCCTGGACCGTCATCGCGGTCAAAGAATTAGGGTCATCGGACGCCTCCATTCGTGGAGCAAAGCCATCGAAACCGATGATGTTCTTTTAGATTTGCGAAATCTCAATCATGTCGAGCCATGCGCGGAAGGCGAGGCTCAATCCGTACGGGTTGGAGCGGGTTGCCAGATCAAACAGCTATTGTCGGAGTTGCAGCAAAAGAAACAATGGACATTGCCATCCGTAGGATTCATCACAGAGCAGACCATAGCAGGTGCCATTTCCACCGGCACGCATGGGTCGGGGAAACATTCACTTTCTCACTACGTCGTGAGCGTGCGAATTGCGAAATACGATACAGTTGGCGGCAAAGCTGTTATCGAGGAAGTTTCCGATGGAAATGAGTTGCTCGCGGCGCGATGCTCACTCGGTTGCGTCGGCGTCATCCTCAGCGTCCGTATGCAATGTAGAAATGCCTACCGTATCGAGGAGAGGTTTCGTGAGTACTCAGGACTATCGGACGTTATGGACGCCGAGGAGGCCTACCCGCTGCAACAGTTCTATCTTGTCCCCTGGCGGTGGACCTACTTTGTACAGCATCGTCGTGAGGTAACCGATCAGTCATCCAGGTTGTTGTTTCTTTACCAGTGGTATCGATTTTTATTCCTCGATATCGGTCTCCATCTGGCCCTACTGTTTTCGGTTCGCTTGTTGGGGTGGCGTACGGCAATTCGAGCGACGATCGGAGGGATCGTACCTCTATTCGTACTTCGCGATTGGCGAGTGGTAGGTCCCTCCAACACACAAATGGTCATGGAGCATGAACTGTTTCGCCATATTGAATTGGAGCTGTTCGTTCAAAGAAGCCAATTGGACGCCGCTTTGCAGTTCCTGAAACAAGTGCTAGTGCTAGCGGGGAGTTCGGCAGAATTGTACGACAAAGTCTTCGATGACCCATCGGCGACTTTGAGCATGGAGGATGAATTAAGAGCAATCGCTGGTACCTATTGCCATCACTATCCGATCTGTGTCCGGAAGATCCTGACGGACGAGACGCTAATTTCAATGGCAAGTCCGTCGGTTCGCAGCTTGGACCAAACGATCGATGAACAGTACTCGAGCCAGTTGGCCCATGAGCATTGGTACTCCATTACGCTTTCCAATTTCGAGGGACTACAACGCACGGAGGCATTTCGCCGCGTATGCGAGATTCTTACGTTAAGCATGTCGCGACAGTTCGGCGCACGTCCCCATTGGGGCAAGCTATGTTCGTTGGCCCCGAACCAGCTAAGAGATTTGTATCCACGATTCGGGGAATTTCAACAAGTCTGTAAAAACGTTGACCCAGATAACGTATTTCGAAATGGCTGGACCGATCAGCTGCTTCGAGAACGGAACCCATCTCTGCATTGATCATGGCAAATACTGGAAGCGTGCAGGGAAGCTGCGGGTAATTACGACCTGTTTGTCGAAGCGGTGGACGGTGCAGGAAACCGAAAACGGTCCTCGCTTCAGTCTTTTCAAGTCATTTGAATCGCGAACTAAGCAGCTCGTCTGGAGGCCGCAGATGCATAGAAGCTCTGGATACCAATGACTACGGCATGTTGTTCGCTTTCGGTCAAATCAGGGTAGATTGGCAAATGAAGAATTTCTTTTGCCGCCTTCTCTGTTTGAGGCAGACAACCATCCGTGTAGCCTAAGTCTTCGAAGCACTCCTGTTGATGGAGTGGAACTGGATAGTAAACTTCGTTGCCAACACCGCTATTGCTAAGGTGTTTGCGGAGCGAGTCCCGCAATCCACCGGGTACGCGGATTCCGTATTGATTCCATACGTGCAACGCTTCTGGAGCGTGGTATGGCAATTCGATATAGTGGTTCAAGCCGGTCGAAGCAAACAACTCAGCATAGCGATTTGCGTTCCTTTGACGCGCATCGCTATAGGACTTCAAGTGAGCAATTTTGACATTGAGGATTGCTGCTTGAATAGTATCGAGTCGGCTGTTGATGCCAACGAGTTTATGAAAATAGCGAGGCTGCATACCATGGGAAGCAAGGAGCCTGAGTTTGGCTGCCATTTGCGGATCTTTGCAAACCATCATTCCGCCGTCGCCCATCCCACCCAAGTTTTTGGTCGGGTAAAAGCTGAGACAACCGATGTCCCCCCAAGCACCCGCTGGCCGGCCCAAGTACTCTGCTCCGATCGCTTGAGCGGCATCCTCAATGACCGGCAGATCATGTTTCACGGCAATTGCGTTGATCTTATCCATTGCTGCGCATTGACCGAACAAATGCACAGGTATGATGGCGCGCGTGCGCGATGTCACGCTCGCTTCGACGGCTTCGGGGCAAACATTGAATGTCTTAGGATCGATGTCGACAAACACTGGATTTGCGCCCAAACGTGCTACTGCCGATGCCGTTGCAAAGAATGTAAAGCTCGGCAAGATGACTTCATCGCCCGCTTGGATGTCGAGCGCCATTAGCGCGAGCAAAAGTGCATCGCTTCCAGACGCGCAGGCAATTGCTTGCGGTGTCTTACAGATGCCAGCAACAGTGCATTCTAGTTCGCCAACTTGCGGTCCATGCAAAAACCGTCCGCTATCAACGACTTCAGCAATCGACGCCAAGATCTCTGCACGTAGAAATGAATTACCGCGATTGACGTCCAGAAGTGGTACAAGTGTTTTTGTTGTGGATTCTTTCGACATGTTCTTAGGCCCCTAATGCTCGAGTATTGCTGTCCCTGAGGGACTTTGATGCGAAGACTAACTCGTAAGTCGCTTTGGGGTCAAGCGAGATCTATTGGACCCGTTGGAGCTTGTTCAACCGCACCTGCCTCATCTTTCTTGGAAACAGGAAGGCTCTTGCAGTACGGGCTTGCCGCATTGAAGTGACTCTCCGACGCGCGCAGGTTATACATCCAGCATCTTGGCAAATGCTTGCATTGCGGTATGCCAAGCTGGCCGCGTTTGCAAGTACGTTTCCCACCAGTCCATCATCACGGGCACAATTTCAGTTTGCACATCTTTGTCGCGAGGGACAGGGATATGCCATTGCTCGATGGCAAGTGCTGCCATCAGCTCGTCGCACTTGCTTAATTCCATCACTTCGGCAGCTGCTAAGGTCGGAGGCAGCATGGCTAGTGGTGCAAGTCTTGCGAGTAAATTAGCGCCGATCGTTTCGCTGTGTAAGGGGAGGTCCAAATGAAGCTGCGACAATAGCCATGTGAGGCGAACAACTTCAGGGAGTTCACTCAAGGGGTTGGTAAGTACGGCTTCGATGCGGACGAGGTTTTGGTCGAGATGGGCGATGCCCGCTCCACCCAAGATCGGCTGCAATAGAACCACACGAGCATCCGAAACCAATAGATCTTTCTGCGTCAACCTGCCTAAATGTGCAAGTAAGCCTGGACCAAAGCCTAGCCATTGTTCTTGTAAAGGCCGAGCCCTAAGCGGAATCTGTTCTAAAAATTTGGGAAATAGTTGGTTGTAGGCAGCTTCGATATCTGAGACGTAGCCCGCTAATTGCGAGCGAGCGGTTTGGTCATGCGTCCGGACTCCTGCTTTTTGAAGGACTACCTTGGCCAACTCCGTGTTCGACTCGATGACAGCTGCGTGGCCGACCAAGAGAGTCCATAAACGAGGGCTATCAAAGGGACAAGCGGTTGAAATCCAATCTCCTAAACCATACGCATATCTGCCGATGGAATCCGTGACCCGAGCATCGGTAATCTTATCTCCAAACATGCAAATGGACTGGGCTGCGTGTAGGGAACTCGCCGAGGCATTGGGGGTCCAGATCAGTTGCATTATTGGACGGGCTTATTCGGTTCGCGTATGATCACTTGTTCGCTGATCCACTGTTCCAGTTCTTTCCAGTCCACGGGTGGCAATTTGCTCAAATCGGGGCGTAGAGAAACGGCGTCGTGGATATAGACATGTTGGATTTCTTTTTGCGATTTCGAGGTGTTCCAGTGAAGTAGAATTCGGACGCAAGAGCTGAGTGAACCTTGGACTTCTACTTCGTATCCGCAGAGCAAAGGGACGTCAAGCCAGCCGAATTGGCGAGCTGCCAAAGCTGGGAATTCCGAGTCCAAGTCGCGAGTTACTGTAAAAATAGCGCTGGCGACATCGCTAGAATCAATGCCGTTTCGGCGGATAATTAGTGCCAAAAGCTGTCGAGTGGCCTTGAGAATCGCTTCACGCGTGTTAGCTTCGACGGTCGTTGCACCTCGAACTCCACGGCACACCGTGTTTTCCGACATTCATTAGTCCTTTTCAAATCCAAGCAATTATCGAAAATCGTACGTTTAGGGACGGCTCACACGGTACCTATTTTCCGGGCACCTGCAATGGCTGGAGTTACTTTTCTCGGCCTTTACAGCGATTCCACGCCAAACCACCGTACAATCCAACGCGAACCATTGTCTTTATGCAATCTGATGAATCCCTTCCAGTCCAATCTGACTCCGCTACGCCCACTGAGTTCGACCCGAAACTATTTTCGCTCCTTATCGTGGATAACGATCCGGCGCACGCGCGCGCGATGACCGAAAGTTTGGAGCGAACCGGCTACCGTTGCACGGTGGCGACTAGCGGTCCCGATGGGAAGCGGATGCTAGAGCAGAACACCTATGACGTTGTCATCACCGATCTGATGATGAACGAATTTGACGGGATGCAAGTATTGGCACTTGCTCGTCAACTGTTGCCAGACTGTCAAGTGGTGATGGTTACCGGACACGCGACGGTCACCAAAGCCGTCGAAGCGATGCAGCTCGGTGCTTTCAATTTCCTGGAAAAGCCGATTACGCCCAATCGGCTTCGAGCGATTGCAGCCAAAGCAGTGGAGTCGGTACAGCTCAAACAGACCAATATCGAATTGCGGCGTCGTTTGGATGAGCGTTTTGGGTTCGAAGGCATCGTCTATGCCGGCCCGCAGGTCCAATCGCTCATCGATAGACTAAAGCGCATTGCACCGACTGACGCGACCGTACTCATCACCGGAGAAAGCGGTACCGGCAAGGAGCTAATCGCTCGTGCTATCCATCAAAACAGCCCACGCAAAAACAAACGATTGGTCGCCCTCAACGTTCGAGCTGTCTCGGAGAACTTGGTCGAGAGTGAAATGTTCGGCCACGTACGTGGCGCATACACCGATGCAGTGACCGATCGCGAAGGGGCATTTCAGTATGCGGATGGTGGCACACTGTTTCTGGATGAAGTTGGCGATATGCCGATGAGCACGCAGATCAAACTGCTGCGAGTTTTGGAGGAACATCAGATCACGCGAGTCGGCGACAACAAACCGATCAAGGTCAACGTGCGTTTGATCTCAGCGACCAACCGACCACTCGAGAACATGATTGAAGCAGGCGAGTTTCGAAACGATCTCTACTACCGCCTCAAGGTTGTCACGGTGCACTTGCCAGCCCTGCGGGAACGCCGCGATGACATTATTCCGCTAATGGATCACTTTCGTAAGACCTTTGTCAAACGCCATAGTCATGGTCCGTGCAATTTTTCTCCAGCAGTAACTCGCAAGTTCTACTCATACGATTGGCCTGGCAACATTCGTCAGCTGCGAAACTTCGTTGAGACTATGGTTGTGCTCGACACCGATGGTCGATTGGACCTAGACGATCTACCACCTGAACTGATCGAACCAGGCATGGACGTTTCAAGCGAAATACTGGCTGGCGCATTGGGTGAAATGGGCGTGACGCAAGCCGCTTCCGAACTTCACTTGCCACCCGAACTGATCGGAAAGACAATGGATGACATCGAACGCTGGGCCATCGAGGAAACACTCAAAATGACAGCCGGCAACCGTGAGGAAGCTGCAAAGATCCTCGATATTGGTGCCCGCACGCTCTATCGCAAACTCGACAAGTACCGTCAGGATTAGGTTGGATATGGAACCGGACGATGAACTCTGTTTGTGTTTCCATATATCATGGCGCAAGGTGATCAACTACATTCGAATCCATCGAGTCAAAACTCCTAGCATGCTCAACGAATGTGGCGGTGCTGGTACTGGCTGTGGCTGGTGCCGCAAGCAACTGGAAAAGCTAACAGTTCAAGTCAATGAAGTGCCCCCTGATGCATGCGATATTGAAGCGTGGCTAAAAGATCGGTCGCCTAACAAACAAATCTATGCAGCCGGACGAGAAAAATACAGAGAGAAACACTCTTCAGAATAAGAATACCCATGGCCGACGCTGCTAGCGCTGGCGGAGCTCTTTGGAGAGTTCATCGGATGGTATGAGGTTGCTTGCAACAACGCGACATGGCTGAACTCATCCGAGGAGCAGCATCGCTACGTTGACATAGATGAGAATGCCTAGGATATCGCTCAGCCCCGCAACGAATGGATTGCTCATCATGGCAGGGTCTAATCCAAGGCGCTGGAATATGAGCGGTAACATGCTTCCCATGCACGTGCCGCAAATCACGACGCACAAAACCGTGATCGGTATCACCATTGCGGCGTAAAGCGATGGCGCGAGGAATAGGGCGCAGAAAAACCCAATTAAGCCCATGAAGCTTCCTAGAACCAGGCCCATGATGGCTTCGCGTCGCAGGACTGTTACCCACTCGCGGCCGCACACATCTTTCGTAGTCAGGGCAGTGATTACCAGCGTCGAGGATTGGCTTCCGGAGTTACCGCCACTGCTAATGATCAATGGGATGAATAGAACCAACCATTCGTATCGCTCAAGCTCCACTTGATAGCTTTTTAACAGGAACGCGGTCGACAAGGCTGCAAAGAACAAAATCGTCAACCATATGCCGCGTTTCCATGACAATGTCGTCAATGGAGTCCGCATGTAGGAGTCCTTCAATGGCTCCACCGCAGCGATTCGCTGAACGTCTTCGGTTGCCTCGGCTCGAACAACGTCGATCACGTCGTCGTGGGTAATGATCCCAAGCATGTGACGCTGGTCATCGACGACCGGGATCGCCAGCAAATTGTAAAACGCGACCTTTTGCGCGACTTGCTCTTGGTCGTCTTGCACGTTCGCGGTTACCAAGTCTGTTTTCATCAGGTCGACGAGTTTTGTTTCCGGCCGTCCAATCGCAGATACCAACGCTCGCGTACTGACAACTCCTCGCAAATGGTTCGTGTCATCCGTCACGTAGATGTAGTAGATCATTTCAAGCCGTTCGGCTTGTCGACTGAGTTGATCGAGAGCTTGCCGTAGCGTGAGCGATTCCGAGAGGCAAGCCGCCTCGGTGGTCATCATCGCGCCTGCAGTCCCCTCGGCAAAGGTTTGCAGTCGGCGTATATCTCGACGATCAGTGGCTGGCACCAATGCCAGGATTTGGTCGACCCGTTCGGTTGCTACCTCATGCAGTAAGTCGACGGCATCGTCGGCCGGCAAGTGGGTAACAAGTATGGCGACTTGCTTGTCGTCTTGGGTTGCAAGCAATTCGACTTGCCGGTCCCAATCAAAGTACTGGAAGATCTCGGCTTGCAGGACGGGCTCAGCATGCTGAAGCACTTGCCAGGTTTCGGAGCTATCAAGTCCCTCCATGAATTCAGCTGTTCTGGCTGGGTGCAAGGCCACGCAGAACTCGCGCAGTTCCTCGGCCAGCTTGTCCGCAAGCATTTCTCGAAGTTCTGGGAGGAACAGGGTGTTGATCATGATGATAAAATTCGTTCGCAGCGCGAAAGCTTACACGCGTCGACCCAGGCTAGCGGTCTCGTGAATCACTAGAAAGCGATAGGCAAATTAAAGTCCCCGGTCATATGCCGCCAGATCCAATGGATGTGATTGGCGACGTTTCCTTCCGGATCTTTTTGGAAATTACACAACTCAACGATGAATTTGGGCCTCGGTTACGGAAAAAGTATTGTCCCTCCAACTCCGTTGCTACAGTCCACCCGCAGTAGATTTGATCGGCACCGGCATCCTTGATCAAGTCCATTCGTTGCTCAATGACCTTATTGGGGATATGCGCAGCAAATACATCGAGAATCGCCAGCAATTTGTTTTGTGCGACAGTTTAAGATCTTTGGCGGCAATCCCGACCTTCCCATCCAAATAGGGCTGAGGTTCACCCGCCCATTGAATAGTGTCAGGGCATTCCTTGTCGCAAGTCGCTCTTGCCAATGGATTGGGATTCCAACTCCTGAGAATCGGCTGCTAGCAATCGATTTCCTATCGCCAACGCTTCAGAACTGCCCGCTTTCGTGATGTCCGGTGTTTTAAGCGAGCGGCAGCATTGGCCAACAACGCGCCGGAGGGTCTGTGCGAAAATCGTGGATGTGGTACGGATCATCGATGCAAATCCTTTTGGCATCCGAGCATCGCGAGTTGCCAAGTGTGGACCGTACAAAAGTCGTTTTCAATTGTCCCTTTGTATATTTCCAAGATACTGTTTTCGGACCTCGGGGTGTTGCTTCACTTGATCAGGGGTTCCTTCGCAGAGGACTGAGCCTTTGTTGATGACATAGCAACGATCGACCGCGGCGAGGATTTCGAGCGCAGCGTGATCGGTAATTAAGATGGAGATGCCGTTATCCCTAAGATCAAAAATCGTCTGTTGGATACTTTGAACGGTGACTGGGTCGATACCAGCGAAGGGTTCGTCAAGCATGATGATGCGGGGGTTCGATACGAGGCAGCGAGCAATTTCCAACCGTCGCCTTTCGCCACCGGATAGTTTCGAGGCACGCGAACGCCGAATGTGTGTGATTTTGAATTGTGCTAACAGTTCATCCGTTCGCTTTCTTCTCTCTGCCCTTCCCACACCCAAAAGCTCCAGCATGGCGGAAATGTTTTGCTCCACGGTCAGCCTTCGGAAGACGCTGGATTCCTGGGCCAAATAGCCCATACCACCATCGCGAGCGCGGCGAAACATTGGCCAGTACGTTACCTCCTCCCCACCGAGAAACACTTGTCCGCGATCTGGCATTACCAAACCGCAGGTCATTCGAAAGCTTGTCGACTTGCCTGCGCCGTTGGGTCCGAGCAATCCAACGATCTCCGCTTCGCCGACTCGCATGCTTACGCCACTAACTACTTTGCGGCGGCCGTAGGTCTTTTCAAGTCCGACCACATTGAGAACATCCATGTTCTAATTTCTTTCGAGGGAAGGTCAGATCTACTAACGAATTAGTCCCATGCGTTGAACATTGGGTAAGAACGGTACGGGTGCGTTCCAGTAGTGAGGCCAGAACACCATTACAGCGCGTCCAATAAACAGCCTTGCGGGTTGATGGTGTTCGGGCCATGATCGTGCATCGGAGCTCGCGGCTGAATTATCACCCATAGGGAAATACTCATCTTTTTTCAATGAGAATTCAATAATTTGACGGCTCTTGGCCATTGGGCCACAAGCCCATAAATTCGGATTGGTCAAAATTGCATTAAGATTTAGCCCTTCCTGGGACATTCGTCGCGTCAATTCGATCGCGGATTGATTGTGGACTTCTCTCGCGTAGCGTTCATTGTTTTCTGGGGTACTGGTTTGGCGCATAGCACTCATGACATCGTTGTAGTCTACCAATGGGCTGCTATTTCCATGAGCAATATAATAGATGTCGCGAAAGGCTTGAGCCCGATGCAATTGTGCACCACCTCCCTCGACGCCAATAGCGATTGGGGCTGCATCGAGTGGATTGCTTGGCGTACTTCTGGGAACTCGGTTTCCAAATGGGGAGTACGATTCGCTTTGAAGGTCGCCGCTTGGAGTCCACTTAACCGGTGTACCATCTACCCAAAGAACCAGCGTATCATCGACGTTTGCAAAGCGGATGCGGTGCTTTCCTCCCGCTCGAATACCGGTACTGGCTTGAGCTTTGTCAGCGAGGGTGTTTTCATTTTGCAGAAATGCTTCCACAGGTTTGCCTTCAACGAGCACCGACAAAGTCGCTTGTCCCGTCTTGAGATCGATCCTGCATTGGTGCTCGATGCCTGACTCAACCAACATCATCGCCAACGATTGCGTGTCTGTGTCGGTTTTGATCTCAAAATCGGCGGCCAAATCGCCGGTCCAGTGAAAACCATCGTTTTCAAGTGGTCGATTGGCTCCGAATCCAGAACGATTGGCATCACGCATAAGACCCCGGGCACCCGCTTCGAATTTCTCGACTTCGATTTGTGATTTTTTTGTCGAGTAACTTGCGTTGTACGCGGTGAAATCGCTAATCAGCCTAGAGGCATAGGGTTGCATCGGTACTGGCAGTTTCCCAGTCGTCTCAACAGACTCCCATGCCAATGGGTCTATCACGCGATGATAGTAGCGGAGCCAATGCGTTGTACCCACGGGCACGTTGCTTATCGTGGCCGACCATTTCGATTCGGTTTGCTCCACTTGCCAGTTCGACTCGCCAGCCGGGAAAGGCTGAAACTGGCTCGGCATTCCAGCTTTGATAAGCTTCTTCGGCAAGTACTTGGAATCGTACAGTACCTGTAGCATTGCCTTCATGACATGCGGTGGTTTTCTTGCGATCTTAAAACCTGTGTCCTCTGCTTTTCCGTCGGTATCGGTTTTATTGGCTGGAGCCGAATCTGCTCGGACGTAGATATTCCCTTCGCGTATGCGTAAGGTCTCGTTGGGGCGACCAGTGCACCTTTTGATGTAGTTTTGATGTGCTCTCTCAATAAATTTGAACACGATCACGTCCCAACGCCGCGGTTGTGTCCAAGCGTAAGCTAGCTTGCTGACCAAGATACGATCGCCGGAAAAGGTGGCTTGATTGGAGTTTACGGCGGAATTGGCAATCTGTGGCTTGCGACACAACGGACAAGTTGTCCCTATGACAAGCATGTCGGTTCTGGCACCCACGCTATCGAACTCGTTGCTGGCGCCACATTGGTATTGGTAGCCACACTCCTCGCATTTGATATCCTTATGAGCGCCCATTAAGGTAGGCGCCATGGAACCGGTCGGAATAACAAACGCTTCTGCAATGAACGCCTTAAATAGCAGGGCCAAGATAAAAGCAACCGCTAAACTCTCGATGGTTTCTCGAACGACCTGAACCTCGGTTTGTTTGATTTGAGCAGCCTCGGCCATGAAATAATGTCAGTAGTTGAAAGGTGGGAATTAGATATAAATCCGCAAAACCGGAAACCAATAGGGCATTTTGTTGGGAAACGCCCTGTGAAAGTATAGCTGACGATGCCCTTTCGCGGCTGCGCGAGAATTCTTGGCAATTCGACCAGTAATTAGCGGCAGGACGTGGCCTGGCGTGGTGAACGCCTGGCAGGAATGATTTGTTTGGCTCTAAAGATGATCAAGGCCCCTGTGTGGTGCTATAAGGTGTTTTGGTTGTCCTTTAGCGGCTTGGCCAACAAGGAGCCAATTGCATTTGTAATTATCCAATTGATTGCGGAGTTCTACGCACGATCGAGTTCTTCAATGAGGATGCACCTTTACTCAGACCTGCAATTTCGCGACAATGTGGGGTTTTGCGATTAGGGTAACAGGCGCTAATTCGCGCTCCCTGGGCGGTTGGTAAGCAGTCCAGTAAATATAGACTTAGAAAGAAACGTACTCCGATGGCCGATGCGAAACTCTTAGGCGAAGTAGACCCTGCGGTGATGGCTGCATCCGGCCAAGTCGAAGCACAGGTCGACGTCGATCCAGCCGAAACCAGCGAATGGCTTGGGTCGCTCGACTACGTCTACAAGAGCAAAGGAGCTGATCGCGTCCGTTACTTGGTCAAGGCTTTAGAGAATCGCGCCCGCCGTGATGGCGTCGATATACCCATTGAAACCAATACTCCGTACGTCAATACGATTCCGCCGGACAAGCAGCCGGCTTACCCGGGCAATCGCGAAACCGAGCGTCGCATCAAGAGCATAATTCGTTGGAATGCGATGGCGATGGTGGTTCGCGCGAATAAGAAAACCGATGGTCATGGTGGGTTGCTCGGCGGTGGCGTGGGCGGACACATCAGCACCTTTGCGAGCAGTGCAACACTTTATGAAGTCGCCTTCAATCACTTCTTCCGTGGTCGTGGAGAAACCGGCTACTCAGGCGATTTGATTTACTTCCAGGGACACGCTTCGCCTGGAATGTACTCGCGTGCGTTCCTCGAAGGCCGCTTGTCCGAAGCCAAGCTGGAGAATTTCCGGCAGGAGCTTCAACCAGAAGGAGGTTTGAGCAGCTACCCACACCCATGGCTTATGCCCAATTTCTGGGAATACCCAACCGTTTCTATGGGCCTTGGCCCGATCATGGCGATTTACCAAGCTCGCTTCAATGAGTACCTCAAGGATCGCGAACTCAAGGATACATCAGGGCAAAAAGTGTGGGCCTTCCTCGGTGACGGAGAATGCGATGAACCTGAAACGCTGGGTGCGATCACACTTGCATCGCGAGAAAAACTTGACAATCTGATCTTCGTCGTCAATTGCAATCTGCAGAGACTCGACGGTCCAGTTCGAGGAAATGGAAAGATCATTCAAGAACTAGAGGCCATTTTCCGAGGCGCTGGATGGAACGTGATCAAGGTCGTTTGGGGTGGCGACTGGGATGCTCTTTTGGCTAAGGACGAGTCTGGACTTTTGGCGAAGCGCATGACCGAAGTGGTCGACGGCCAATATCAAAAGTACGTCGGCATGAACGGTGCCTACATTCGTGAACACTTCTTCGGCAAGCACCCAGAGTTGCTGAAATTGGTTGAGAACTATTCGGATGAGCGCCTTGAGAAGATGAAACGAGGTGGCCATGATCCAGAGAAAGTCTACGCTGCCTACAAAGCGGCCGTCGAGCACAAAGGACAGCCGACGGTTATCTTGGCCAAGACGATCAAGGGGTACGGGCTTGGGGAAGCAGGCGAAGGACGCAACATCGCTCACAACCAAAAGAAGATGAACGACAAGGAACTGCTCGAGTTTCGAAGCCGATTTGGAATTCCGATCTCGGATGAGGAAGTGGCGCATGCACCTTTTTATAGGCCCCCAACCTCAAGCAATGAAATCAAGTACTTGCTCGATCGTCGCAATAACCTTGGCGGATCCGTTCCTAGTCGACCGACCGTACACCCTAAGCTAGAAACGCCCAAGCTAGAGGACTATCGCAAGTTCATGTCGACGCAATTGGAAGGAAAACCGATTAGCACGACCAATGGATTCGTGCGATTGCTGACCCGTTTGGTCAAGGACAGCACGATCGGCAAGTATATTGTTCCGATTGTCCCAGACGAGTCTCGAACGTTTGGAATGGAGGGATTGTTCACGGAAATCGGAATCTATGCCCATGCTGGCCAGCTTTACGAGCCGATCGATCGCAAGGACGCTGAGCAGAAGATCGGGTACTACAAAGAAGCAAGTGATGGTCAGATTCTGGAAGAAGGTATCACCGAAGCCGGTTCGATGAGCAGTTTCAATGCTGCAGGTACTGCTTACTCGGCCCACGGCATCAACATGATTCCGTTTTATATTTACTACTCGATGTTTGGATTCCAACGCGTCGGAGACTCTATCTGGGCTGCCGCAGATATGCGAGCCAAGGGATTCCTTATTGGCGGCACCGCTGGACGCACAACCCTCAATGGCGAAGGTCTTCAGCACCAGGACGGACACAGTCACCTGAACGCGATGGCCTTCCCAACGGTGCGAGCCTACGATCCTGCATGGGCCTACGAGACCGTGGTACTCGTATTGGATGGCATGCGCCGACTATTTCAAGAAGACGAGACCGGAATCTATTACATCACGGTTCACAACGAAGACTATGAAATGCCAGTGATGCCCGAGGGTGTCGAAGAAGGCATCATCAAAGGCATTTACAAGTACTCGTCGAACGATGTACCTGGCACAAAATCCCGGGTGCAACTTTTTGGGAGTGGAGCCATTCTGAGGTATGCATTGTCTGCCCAAAAGATTCTCGCGGAAAAGTATCAGGTCGCTAGCGACGTATGGAGCGTAACCAGTTACACGCAGCTTCGGCGAGATGCTCAAACTTGCGAGCGCTGGAATATGCTCCATCCAGATCAAACTCCGCGCAAGAGTTACCTCGAGACGGTGTTGGCAGGCGTCCAAGGACCGATTATTTCTGCTAGCGACAACGTTCGCGCCGTCGCAGAGCAACTGCTTCCGTACATGACCACGGACTACTACGTATTGGGTTGCGATGGACTCGGTCGAAGCGAAACACGCGAAGCATTGCGACGCCACTTCGAAGTCGATGCGGCTTCGATCACAATCGCGGCATTGTATCGATTGAGCAAGCAAGGGATCATCCCAGGAACCGAAGTCGCCAAAGCGATCAAGGATCTCGGCTTTGACCCTGATAAACAAAACCCCTTGTACGCCTGATGTTGAACCACCCAAGACGCGGACCCCGTGCGGGCGGCACCAATGTCTAACCGCCGCGGGCGAGAACGTCGTGGAATCCCCCGTTTCCAATCACCAAAAACATCTTCAATCCGCCAGATAGAATTTAGCCATGCCAACTGAAATCAAACTTCCATCCCTTGGTGAAGGCATCGAATCGGGTGATGTCCTCGAGATTTTGGTCAAAGTTGGCGATGTGATCAAAAAAGATCAGTCGCTAGTCGAAATGGAGACCGACAAAGCAACTGTCTCGGTCCCAAGCCCCATTGCAGGTAAGATCCTTAGCATTGCGATCAAGGAAGGGGGAACCGTCAAAATTGGACAGGTTTTAGCAACCATAGAAGCGGTCGAGGCCGCGGCACCGACGCCTGCCCCGGTGTCGCCACCCGCACCCCAAGCCGCCGTTTCACCGCCGCCAATTGCACCGCCGCCAGTTGCACCGCCGCCAGTTGCGCCCGCCAAAATAGAAAAAACTGCTGCGCCGGTGCCACCCATTATGGTGCCCGCTCCTATAGTTGTTCCCCCAGCCCACGTCGTTATTGCACCTGCCGCTCAATCGACTACCGACGACAATGGTACTCCATTCGGCGATGACGTAATCCCTGCCGGGCCTGCGGTTCGGCGATTCGCGCGCGAAGTCGGAGTCGATTTGGTCAGTGTTGCTGGAACAGGCGATGGCGGAAGAATCACGCGAGAAGACGTTCTGGCAGTAGTGCGACATACTAACCAAAGCGCTCGCACCGCTCCTCAATCGTCACCGACCACCAATACCACAGCGATTGTCGAAATCGAAGCCCCTGCATCCAAATCGCTCTCAAGCGTGAAGGGGCCAGTGTTGCCAGGAACTGCTGCCAACGATGATTACGGACCGATCCGAGTCGAGCGAATGACCAAGATCCGGAAGACCATAGCAGCCCAAATGCATAAGTCTTGGTCGACGGTACCACGCGTTGTCAATTTCGACGATGCCGATGTCACCGAATTGGAAGCCTTCCGACAAACCAGCAAAGACGACTACGCGTCTCGCGGTGTCAAGTTGACGACGATGCCCTTTTTAATTAAGGCGGTTGCTACTGCACTTAAACACCATCCGGCGCTCAATGCGACCATCGACATGGAAAATGAGCAAGTCATTTACAAGGACTATGTCAACTTGGGTATCGCTATCGATAGCGAACGAGGCTTGGTGGTACCCACTCTGAAAAATGCAGACCGAATGTCGATCCCCGATATTGCCTACGCCCTGTCAAACCTCTCGTCGAAAGTCCGCAGCAACGATTTTGCAGTGAGCGATCTACGAGGTGGAACCTTTACCATCAGCAATCTTGGCGCGATCGGTGGCACTTACTCGACACCGATCGTCAATGTCCCTGAAGTTGCGATTCTGCTCGTAGGGCGATCTCGCAAGATGCCGATCGTGATGGATGACGACTCGATCAAAGCTCGATTGATGATGCCACTGAGTTTGGCCTACGACCATCGCAGCGTCGATGGAGCAACCGCCGCTCGATTCTTGAACGACATCATCGCCTTCCTCGAAGCCCCTAGCCGGCTGCTGCTTGCGATTTAAATGTGTAGCGCATTTGTGTCATTTGCTTTCGTCTAGAGCTGTGGTCTCAGTGCGCAGTAGCGAAAACGTTTTCGGGACAAACATGCCACGCCAGAATCGTTATACTCGGAGACATTAGCAACCAGACTGTCCTGCAACCGTTCCCTCATAATACGGCATTTGTATTTAATGAACTCGCTCGCGGTGGAACTCCATGGAGTCTCGAAGAAGTTCGGAAACCATCAAGCGGTCTACCCTATGGATCTGTCGGTCCCCAAGGGAACTATCTATGGTTTTATCGGCCCGAATGGGTCCGGCAAAACCACGACCATGCGAATGATCTTGCGAATCTACAAACCGGATTCGGGTTCCGTAACTGTTCTCGGAGACTCGCATGGCGATTGCGCCGATGACAGAGTTGGCTATCTGCCCGAAGAGAGGGGCCTTTATCGGCGCATGACGGTCAAACGCGTGTTGCGGTACTTTGCCAAAATCAAAGGGGTGCGGAAACCAGACGCTAGCATCGAACGCTGGTTAAAGGAACTAGGGGCGGACGAATGGCACAAGAAACGGATCGATCAGCTGTCCAAAGGGATGGCTCAGAAGATTCAGTTCATCAGCGCCGTCGTGGCTAATCCTCACCTTGTTATTTTGGATGAACCGTTCACCGGGCTCGATCCAGTCAATATGGAAGTGCTGCGAGATGCCGTCTTGCGACTGCGAGATTCGGGAACGACTGTGATCTTCAGCACTCATGATATGGGGATGGCTGAGCAAATGTGTGATCGCGTATGCATGATCTTTCAAGGCACAAAAGTTCTAGATGATTCGCTTGAACAGATTGCCCTGAAATACGGCGAACCTAGACTTCGAATCCGATTATTAAATCGCCAGAACATTCCAGCCGCCTTGCCGGGGGTGCTCGAGCAAATTGACCGAGGTCGCAGCAAAGACCTCGTTTTGTCAAAAGATGCGAACCGCCGCGAGATACTCCATGCATTGATGTTGGCTGGTGATGTCGAACATTTTGAAATGGTAAAGCCTTCTTTGCACGACATCTTCGTTTCGATTGCCAAGCCAACTGCCCCAGAGGCGACGATAGGAGTCTGAGCATTGGCTAAATTGTTCTTTTACTACTCGACGATGAACGCGGGCAAATCGACAATATTGCTCCAATCCAGCTACAATTATCGCGAACGAGGCATGCATACCCTCGTCTTCTCGCCGCAAATCGATGATCGCTTTGGCGTGGGAAAAGTCAGTTCACGGATTGGGTTGCAGTCCGAGTCCATCGCGATTTCGGCCTCGGATAATCTGTTTCGGCAGGTGCAAAAAGAACATGCCAAACAAATCGTCCATTGTGTGCTTGTCGATGAAGCGCAGTTTTTAACGAAACAACAAGTTCGACAACTGAGTGACGTTTGCGACGAATTGGATATTCCCGTTTTGACTTATGGCTTAAGAACGGATTTTCAAGGGAATCTGTTTGAAGGCAGTCATCATCTGATGGCATGGGCGGATACGCTGAACGAAATAAAAACAATCTGCCATTGCGGAAGAAAGGCTACGATGGTTTTGAGAATCGATTCAAACGGCAAGCCGGTACGCGATGGGGTGCAGATACAAATCGGAGGCAACGAGAGGTACGTTACCGTCTGTCGCAAACACTTTAAAGAAGGTCTGGCAGAGCGAACTACCCAGGACCTTCCTTTCGATGATTTGTAGATTGACTGCGATCGGCGGCTGCAGTCTTCATAGGGCAAATGGGGAAGGGGCGAAGATCGCGTAGGACCAAGTTCCCCTCAGAAGCACAACAAATGGATTAATCCATACCAGGAATCCAGAGTTTGCTACCGCCCCCGGACCCGCTTCCCGCACTAGATTGAGGTTCTTCGGATTGGCCTGGCGTCCAGAGACCAGAGGCCGGTGCAGAACTGGCTGCGATCGCTGCTTCAGGACCCCCTCTCGATCGTTGCGCTTGCTGTTGTCGCATCATGGCCATCTGAACGAACTGAAGCAAAACAGGATCATTGGGGTTTTCTCTAAGCGACTGTTCCAAGAACTGTCTTGATTCGCCATTTCGTCCGAGCATGTTGAGAACTTCGACACGTTCTAGAACCGCGTTTCCGATCGGCACATTTAGCTCCTTGCCGGTCTCGACAATTTGACGGAGTAGGCCTTCTGCTTCCAACGGGTCCGTCGTAGTGCGGGTTTGCAAATTAAGCTGTGTGTACTTTGCCGAAAGCTTGAATTCATCCGGCCATTCCATTTGTTGGCTGCGAAGAACGAGGTTCTCAAAGATCGAGGTAACACCTCGAGTCATGGCTGATTGCATCAGCTGGATCAAACTGTTCGCATCAATGTTGCTCAGGTCGGTCCAGAAATAGCTAGCGCCCCCAACCAAATCAAACACGTCTTGGGCGGCGGAAATTTTTGGCACTTTGAGCTGCAATTGATGATGAAGATCTTTAAACTGATTGTCGGTCAATGCCGATGTACCCGAGCCTTGCCAGTGCAGCAGCAATCCAGCAAGCTTAATCTTCAACGAATCAATGCCGGCTGCTTCGCGAGGTGTCTTGCCGGCCAAGCACTCTTGAGGATAATCGAGGAAACCATCTAGGACCAATTGACGCGTTGCGTCATTGAGAGCCGACCGACGCTCCGGCGCAATCTGTTTGCGAAGCATGATCGACGCGGTAATCTGAGACAAATACGACGAAGGTAATTTCTCAAGCAGTTCGCGATTGAGAGAGCCGATCCCGAGTTCTTTCTTCACGTTTTCAAGAATCGTGCGTCGCGAGCCAATCGGCGGTTCGAGCGAGATCAAACGAGCTGGCTTGTCGGTTTGCTTTCCGTAATATGCCATCCAGCTTCCACTGCGGGCAGCGTCGAGTTCTGCAAATTGTTCCTGAAGAACAGGCTCTACGCACACGAAAGCTAGTTTCGGAGGCACTTCTTCGGTCAGAATCGCATCGAGCAATCCTTTAAGTTGATCGACCGCGATTGGTAAAAGGCGTTTGCTTTCGAGCAGTTTTTGCTCGAATTCGCTGTCCTCGATGACGTACTGGCAGAGCTCTTCGTTGACCGCAACGCCGTTTGCTTTTGGAGCCAGATCATAGCCAAGGGCTTGGTAATAGACACGTTGAGGTTCGGGTAAGGATGCAATTTCGGCGATTTTGCGACAGGTGGTCCCCGCCGATTCCACGTCGGTCAGCATCAATTGGCAATAGAGCAACACTTGTAGGATCGGAGCTTGTGCACCAAACTCGCGCTGCATCGATTCCAGTTTGGTCTTCGCTGTTGCGATCCGGTACGAAGTCACCAACGCATTGGCTTCCGCGAGCCTTTCTGCATAAGGAGCGTCTTCAAAGTCATTGCAGGAAGGGAGCGATTCACGCGAAAGAGTATTTGCATTTGTCTGGGAAATGAGCGATTCATAAGCACCGCTGGCCACTCGAACCATATCACCACCCATATCAAGCAGCATTTCGCAATGAAGCAATGCTGGCAAGATCATTCCGCGTTGGCCCATGGACTCCATTAAGTTCATCGCTACTGTCGCGGTCAAGGGCGGCAAGGCCTCCGTCGCATCCGAGATTGCTTGCAGCATCAGGGTTGCGCCTTCCTCGGTGCTCCCACGCACAACGGCGACGAGCGACCGGTAGAGTTTTGCAAGTGGGTTGTCTGGTTGAAGTCGAATGAACTTAGCCGACGTCTCCTCCAACGATTCGAGTTCGCCTAACTGAAGCAGCAGTTCCGATTTCATTGCCAGCAACCAAGGCTCGGACGGCATGGTCTTCAGGTTGGAATTGATGCGATCCAACGCGGCCACATTCTGTTCGCCGACAATCATGCGGTGGATGATTTGCATCTCTGGGAAATGCTCATTGCACTTGCAGAACTTGATCTTCTTTCCGTTGCCGCAAGGGCAGAAACTATATTGGTCCAAACTCATGGGCAAACCGATTCAAATTGTTCTAAGGGTACAAAAGCAAAGTTCAGGGACTCAAGTCAATCCGTCTTAGGCTTGAGCGTACTTCTCCAGACCGTAAGTTTACCAAGGTTTCACCGAAATGCCCATCGGCAAGAGTCGCACACAGTTCTATTGGCTTTAGCCGATCAATTGCCTCGCAATGTCGCCGATTGTCCTCATTTTTGCATGATCTTTGAGTCCAGGGCGGATTTCAATGCCGGACGCAACATCGATCCCGTTAGGTTTTGCCATCTGGATTGCTATCGCAATATTCTTTGAAGTCAGACCACCTGCCAACAAAAAAGGGAGGTCTCCCAATTCCTCAGGTCGAGGGAAAAGCAAATCCCACCGTGCCGTCTTGCCCGTACCACCGCGCTGTTCAGGATCAAACGCATCAACCAAGAAGCCAAGAAACCGATTGTCTCGGCAATCGCTCCATGCCAAAACTTTGTCTCGGTCCTCGCTGACACCTCTCCAAGCGACTGCTTTAATAAAATAGACCGATTGCAGGGATGGGAATTCCATCGCCTCCTCAAGCCAACTGGGATTTTCATCGCCATGGAGCTGGATGCTATCGAGAGGGCAAATTGCTAAAACTGCGTCGATCTCAGCGGGTGATGCGTTAACAAACACCCCGACGCGAGAAACCAAAGTGCTTGCAACTTGGCTTAGTCCCCTCGCTGTTTCGGCAGTGACATAGCGAGGGCTCGGCTTGTAAAAATTCAATCCAATTGCGTCCGCCCCACATGCGATGGCTGCCGTCACGTCCTCTGCTCTAGTCAAGCCACAGAACTTGATTTTGGGCAAACGGGTTTCGGTAGCCATCGGGATAGGAGTTAGTCAAGCAATTGGAGAATCAAGTTCTGTAACCGTACGTCTAAGTAGATTCCTAGCCGTTACGATCGTCAATCAGCCACTAAAAATAATCCACCGTCATGATATGGCCGACAATTAGCCATACTCCAAAGAACAAACAACCAATCACAGTATTCAAAAACTCGATAGACATAGGTCGCGACCTCCCCAAAAGTGAGAAACCGCCATCCGTAGTAGTCG
>JANMGH010000025.1:0-20274 GCA_031374515.1 Pirellula sp.
CATACAGGAGGAGCTGCTGTACTTGCCGGAAGTACTCCGGGGGAAATCGCAGATTCATGAGCGGTTGCTGAGGCCGCTGACGACGGAGATTGATTGGAGGGTGCAGAGGAGAATGTGGGCGAGGATTAGGAAATGGCAATAGTCTTTGCCAGCTTGACGAGTTCTCATACACAAAAATCCAGAATGTCTTGAGACGCTGCAATCCAACTTTTTGCACCATACGGGCATTACTTTATGTTTCGATCAAGGAAGATGCTTTTGATCGCCTAAGTTTGCTGTGCCAAAAACCGTAAAAAAAGTAAATGGAAAGACCGACCAGCAACCAAAGGACTAGCCTTAACCAGTTTTCACTCGGCAAGGAGAGCATTAGCAATACGCATAAAATGATCCCGAGCGATGGGAAAACTGGAGAGAATGGACAGCGGAATGGTCTTACACGATCTGGATCCGTGTATCTCAATATCAAAACGGATGCGCATACTAACGCAAAAGCGAAAAGTGTTCCAATGTTGGTCAAGTCTGCCAATATGTTCAGCGGCAGAAGGCTCGCGGCTGCGGCGACGATGATGCCTGTCAAGATGGTGGACTTATATGGTGTTTGATACTTGGCATGAATTGAGCCGAAGAAACCATAAGGAAGTAGCCCGTCTCGAGCCATTGCTAGAAAAATTCGAGGCTGCCCCATCATCATGACGAGCAATACCGATGTGATTCCGGCGATCGCGCCTACGGTGACTATGAATTGAGCGGATGCAAAACCAACTTTTTCAAACGCACTTGCAACGGGAGCGTTGATGTCGATTTCTTTGTAGTTGACCATTCCTGTCAGCACGGCCGATACGAGAATGTAGAGAACGGTGCAAATCAAAAGTGAACCTATGATCCCTATTGGCAAATCGCGCTTTGGATTCTTTGCCTCTTCGGCTTGCGTCGATACCGCGTCAAATCCCAAATAAGCGAAGATCACTCCCGCGGCCCCCGCCATCATGCCTTTATCGGTTCCGCCGAATATCGGTGTTCCGAAAAAAGTTATCCCGCCGTAACCATACGGAGCAAAGTTGTCCGTCCAGTTCTCGACCTGGATGTACGAGAAACCAGCTACAATCACGAACAAAACCACACTCACCTTGATCGCAACCATAATTGCATTGGTGAACGCGCTCTCGGCTACGCCGCGCACGAGGATACATGTGACCAATGCGGTAATGAAAATTGCCGGCAGGTCAAAGAAAAAACCCGTTGGAAAAAAAGAGCCCGCGTTGACTGCGATACTCCCACCGGTCGCAAGAATGTAGTCTGCTGTCTCCGACTTGCCGTTGTAGTCGAAGGGAGCGTCGGAGAATCGATGCAGTATGCCTCCAGAATCAAATACCTTTATGCCGAACTGATGAAGCAGTTTCTGCAGGTATTTCGACCATCCGTGCGCAACGGTAGATGAAGCGACCGCGTATTCCAAGATGAGGTCCCAGCCAATAATCCAGGCCATTAATTCGCCCATTGTCGCATAGGCATAGTTGTAAGCGGATCCTGCAACCGGCGCCATCGACGCAAACTCGGCGTAACATAGGGCAGCGAAAACGCATGCAAGTCCAGCGACAACAAACGAAAGAATGATCGCCGGGCCCGCTTGATTTGCTGCAGCTTTCCCAACAAGAACAAAAATGCCTGTACCTATAATGGCTCCAACTCCAAGTGCCGTTAAAGACACAGGACCGAGGGATCGCTTTAAGCCATGTCCCTTTTCCATGTCGACGACCATAGCGCTGAGAGACTTCTTTTGATACAACTGACTCCAAGGCATGCGACTATACTTTCCGAAAAAAAGAGGGGCTCGTTCGATAAAAACTCAAATTCTAAATCCTGTCTGCGAAGGAGCAACATGACAAAAGGTGGTAATTCCAAACAAATACAGAAAACATTCGGATGCGATAAATAGTAGTTTGGTTTGGATTGTATTTGCAGTTCGAAGTGAATTTTGTTCACATGTGTCCGTGAAAATGCGAGTCAGTTCGAATATTGCAGTTTCGGTGCCACCGTTTCACGGCTCTCGGATTCGGTCGGGAACATTAACTCTGCGGGGCAAGCCCCGCAGCTAGGTTCTGCCGCCGCTATCGCGGCTAATCGCAAACAATCGACCGTATCGAGGTGTCCAATGAGCGGCGGCGGCGGTGAGCCGTTTGGCTTGCCCGGACGTTCGCACCAATCTTGATCTTGGTTAATCACGATGCTTCGATAATCAACTTAGCGAATTGAGCTAAAACTTCCCCCTTCAGTGCACCGAAATAACGGCGATGGATCACATCACTTCGGGGCTGGATCATTGTCCGGTTCATTGCGCAAGGGGATCACCGAAATCAACAACGCGGAAAGGATGCTCGTGAGACTCAGGAAACACAATCCATAGGTGTAAGACCCAAAGTACTTGTCTACATAGCCCATCACCGTGGGGCCAAGGAATCCGCCTAAGTTTCCAATAGAATTGATCATGCCGACGCTCCCAGCCGCGGCAGACGATGTCAGAAACAAGCTTGGTAAAGCCCAAAAGGCTGGCATGTAAGATTTCATTCCCGCTGCTGCAATCGAAAAGCAAATCATGGACAGGTAGATGTTGCCTTGCGTTAAAGTCGAGATCACCAGCAGTGTCGAGCCAACTACAACAGGCAAAACAGAATGCCAACGGCGTTCATGGAAATGGTCCGAACTCCAACCGACGATAAGTTGTCCCGGTATCACCAGCAATGATGGAATCATAACCAAATAGGCCACGTGTGCTGGTTCAAGTGCATACCATTGAGTAAGAATGCTCGGCAAGAAGAATTCGATCCCGTAATTGGCAGTCACAATTCCAAAATAGGCCAACGACAGCAATAGTACTCGCGGACTTGTAAGGGCAGTCCTAACAGAATGGTGCTTCGCATTGACTCGCAATGACTTTTCGCGAGCCAACTCCGATTCCAACGCGTCGCGTTCATCAGTACTAAGCCATTTTGCGTGCCTGGGGCGATCGGGCAAGTAAAAGAGAACAACGATCCCAGCGATAACTGCAGGTATCCCCCAAAAAATGTAAATCCATTGCCATCCCTTTAGCCCCAGAAGCAATGGATTCGTTATGGAGACCCCATCCACAATGTGCGTTCTTCCAATATCGATAAACAGCCGAGAAACGGCTGGTCCAAGCATCATTGCAATTGGGGAAGCCACCAAGAAATACGAGATCGCTCGAGCGCGATCCTTCGACGCAAACCAATGGGTCAAATAGACGATGACTCCAGGAAAGAAACCCGCTTCTGCAACGCCCAGCAAGAATCGAACGATATAAAACTGAATCGGAGTCGTAACGAAGGCCGTGGCCGCGGCCATGATTCCCCACGTGACCATGATTCTACAAATCCATTTTCTCGCGCTCCAACGCTCGACGATAAGCGATCCAGGGATCTCTAAGAGAAAATACCCGAGGAAAAAAATCCCGCCACCGAAACCGAAAACCCAACTATCAAATAATGGCAAGTCCTCTCCCATGGTCAATTTAGCAACAGCCACGTTCGTGCGATCCACATATGCAATGATGTAGCACACAAATAAAAGGGGGAGCAACCTCGCGAAAGCTTTCAGTCTCGCAGTTTCCAATGGACTGCGGACCGGTTTGCTTGATGCCGGCAGTGATGCTTTACTCGTACCGTCGTTTTGGATGATGTTAGTGGACTTTTTAAGGGAAACGGGCAAAGGATGAAATACGTAGTGTACGTATAATGCGGCAGAAACCATACGCCTTTGCTCGGTTTCTGTCATGGACATTCGAGTGTCCTCAAAGCCCCATTGCAACCCATTGCGTTAGGTTAACGTTTCTCTTTCTAGCATAGTCGAACTTTGGTTCCGTAAACACCACTAATGAAAAGTAATCCACACCCCGCGCGCGAGTTTCCTGGGCCTGCGACCAAGTACTTGATTTCTTTCCTAGCCATTGTCGTTGCTACTTGGATACGAATGCTGGTAGATCCGATCGTCGGTGATCGTCACCCATTTGTTACGTACATTTTGGCGATCATCTTTACCTCATGGTGTTGTGGCCTATGGCCCGCGGTATTTGCGCTAGTTTTCGGATTTCTCGCGGCTGCCTACTTCTTCGCAACTCCGCGAGGTTCGATCGCAATTTCTGGACTTGATATGCAAGTCGGACTGGCGCTTTACATCGTCGTGGGGTTTTCAAGCATTTTGTTTAGCGAGTTGATGCAACTGGCGAATCGACGCACCAAGTCCATCGCAAACCAACTTAAAAACAAGCAAATCGATCTCGAATTGGAAATTCAAAGGAGGCGCAACGCGGAGGAAGAACGAATTACCCTTTTGCGACGATTTGTAGTTCTCCAAGAGGAGGAAAGACGCCATATTTCCAGGGAACTACATGACCATTGTGGACAGGAAATCGTGGCCTTGCAACTCGGAATAAATCGAGTAGTCGACATGGTTCAACTCGAAAACCTACGAGAGGCCACGGCATGCTTTGACGAAGTAAACGATACCCTAAATCGATTGTCAGGCGAAATTCACGATTTGGCTTTCGACTTACGACCGCCTTCGCTCGACGAACTTGGACTTCCAACTGCCATAGGAAGTTTTTTGGAGCTTTGGCGTCAGCGCGTTAGGATTACTGTTGACTTCGAATGCCGCAACTGGGACCCGAAACGACTTACGTCAGAAACTTCCCTCACATTGTATCGCGTATTGCAGGAAGCATTGAACAACGTTGCCAAGCACTCACAAAGCAATCACGTGAGTGTAATACTGGAGCTTCAACTCGACACCGCGATCGAAATCGTGGAGGATCAGGGTATTGGATTTGCGGTCGACACCGCTATCGACAGCTCAATAGTACGCCAACCCTTGGGACTTCTTGGAATGAAGGAACGACTGGCATCGGTTGGCGGAAGTTTGGAAATCGAGTCCACTGCAGGCGAGGGTACGACGCTCTTTGCACGAGTCCCCATAATGCTGAAAGAGGAATAGTCCTGTGAAACGCATTTCCATACTTTTGGTAGAGGACCATCACATTGTTCGACAGGGATTGAAATTGCTTATCGAGGCACAACCCGATATGGAAGTGATTGGGGAAGCGTCCGATGGCAAGGGTGCGATTGTTTCGATTTTGGAATGTAGTCCGCGAGTCGTCGTATTCGACATTAGTATGCCTGAAATGAATGGCATTGAAATGGTAAAGGAACTACGCCGTTTGGGATGTGGGAGCAGACTTTTAGCACTCACTGCAAATTCGGATCGCGCTTATCTCAATGCCTTAGTTCAGATAGGTATATCCGGATATCTTTTAAAACGATCCGCGGCGAAGGACCTGATCGAAGCGATTCGCAAGGTCGGAATGGATGAGAACTTTCTTGACACGGGAATCGTAAGTGATTTTGCTGATGGTTTTTTTGATCCAAAGCCATCGTCTGCGCCATCTGTCGGTGGTGTTTTGAGTGAGCGCGAGGAGGAGGTTATACGATTGATCGCGCGTGGATTTAGCAACAAGGAGGTCGCTGCAAAACTGAAAATCAGTGTAAAAACGATCGAAACGCACAAAGCGCGAGCGATGGCGAAGTTGCAATTACGCAGTCGGTCCGAGCTTTTGCGATTTGCAGTTGAAAATCGCTGGCTAGAGTTTGACAAGTAGACGAGAGCTTCAATCAAAACTGTCGACGGCTGTTAGTTGAAACTCAGCGAACCCCGCTTCTCTGGAGGCATCCATACAACTAACCGTCGCTCCGTGCAAACTATCAACGTGTGCCTGAATTATGATGCGCGGTAATTGATCCCCTGCTTGCGTTCGAAAATCCTTCAGGATCGAAATTAGTTCTTGTTTGCTCGACGCTTCGTTCATTTGCCCGTCTCCCAAAACAACCGTGTAGGCATTGAACTCGTCGACTTGGACAATTAACTTTTCGACCTTTTCGTCAGGTTGAGTCTGGACGGCGTTTTTACTGGGTTCGTCCGATTGCGGAACGGATGTTCGAATGACCTTTTGGATGCTGAATGATGCAGTCAACATAAAAAATATTAGTAACAGAAAGGCGACGTCTACCATGGGAGTGATATCCCATTCTAAATCTTTTTCCTTATCGCTGTGTTCCTTTTGGATGGACCGACGACGTTTGCTTGTCGCTCGATCTAAATCCGATGGAGTTTCTTGTATCAGCTTAAATTCTTCTCGTTCCGAGTCAAGTGAAGGCAGCGAGTTGCTGGCTTCTGTCTCCGTCGTTGACGAATCACATTCTACCTCAATGAACTCTTCATCCTTTGGTAGATGTTGTAAATCACCCAATTTGATTTTCTTGGGAACTGCAATTTCAAATCCGCAAGAAGGACATCGAACGTTCCTTCCCTCAAATCGATCGTGCACGACCAGGTCTTTATTGCAACCAATACAATCGAATCGAATGCTCATGGATGGCTCCTAATGTTCTACTGCGATCAGGATCTCTTGGCCGATATTGAGAACACTACCTGCGGCCTGCTGCACTCGCATCATTTCCGATGTCAACACTCTTGGTTCGCCTTGAATCAATACGTACTTCTTCCTTGCGTCCAAAAACGCATTTTCAACGTACTCGGCAATCTCTGCCGATTGTACCTCTTGATCGACAGAAAACTTTCGCCCAGAGGGCGTACTTACCAAAGCCACATCGGTTGAATTAGCCTTGACTACCAAAACAACGGCATCATGCATCGCCGCCATATCTCCATTCTTCGCACTCGGAAGCTTTACGACATTCTGCGGCGCCATTCTGGCTGAAACCATGAAGAAGATCAACAAAAGCAGCACGACGTCGATCATCGGTGTGATGTCAAACTCGCCGTCGAACTTCTTCTTCTTTTGCTTCTTAGTACGTATCATAATTTTGTCTTAACGTCTATCATGTCGATTCTAGATTTCGTTTAGCGTGCACGAAATTTGCGATTTTGCTGGCAATCTCTGAGTGCATCGAAAAACCGATTCATTCCAAAAACGGCGAGCTCCTCCAACAGACGAATTCGATTGTTGATGAAAGCCATGCCGGTCAATAGAGTCACGGTGATTAGCAGTCCGTACAGTGTGTGTTCAAGCGCCATTCGGATGTCTGCAAGAAGTTTTTTTGTCGGCTCTTCCGCGGTCGCAAGCTCCAGCGTTTCAAATGCACCCATCATGCCTGCCACCGTGCCAATCAGTCCAAGCATCGGAGAAGCTTTGATCAGCGTAGAAATCCAGGTAATTCTCGAGTCGATATCCGTCAAGACATCGAATTGAAATCGATCCATGACCCAACTTTCAAGCTTGTCTTGTTCAAGATTGCGGTTTTTCACAGCGAGCGCTATCATCATCGGAACTGCACGCGAATCGCCTTCGCAAATGGCTTGTACGGATTCGAAGTCTCCTTGGCGAAGACGCTGTTCGACTTCATCTAAAAACTGTTCTTGATCGGCCTCTGTCTTAAATCGCTTTTGTGCAACTCGAGTCCAGACCAGAATCATGCAGTATATTCCCCAAAACGCTGCCGCCGCTAGAACGTAGTAATCTGCATGGCCGACAAAGTTATAAATACTGCCCATCAGCAACTCCAGCTAAGTTCGTGTTTGACTTTTTCACTGACTCGCCTTCCAGCAATCCAGCGGTGGGATCGAGAATATCACATAATTCATCGCTAATTACAACTCCTTCGTAGGACAGGACTCGTCCCTGTCAGGATTATCCTGATTGCCTAAGCAGGCCGGAATCGTAAACTCTTCACCGAGTTCTTCTCAAACGCGGAATCGCATTTAGTGCTTCCAAAGCGGCTGGGTTATTTCAGGAATTAGTATGGTATTCGATTGTCAAACAGAATGCGGATTAAGCAAGGACCGATTTTCGTCCAACTGGATTGTACGCAGGGCGTCGACTTTCACATTTGTGTTCGCTTGGTCGATCCTATGCATGACTGATATTTGTTGGGCCCAGCAAGGAATCGCGGAAGCGAAGCCAAAGGAAATGAGTTTTCTCTTTTGGCTGCTACAAGTATCGGGCCCAATTGGAATCCTCATATTTGCTCTTTCTGTCTACTTTGCTGCAGTCGCCTTTAAGCAGTCTTTCGAACTGCGAATGGCGATAGCCGCCCCTCCTGACGTTATTGAGCTGACAAATAAACTTATTGCCGAGAAAAAGACGAAAGAACTTATTTCTTTGCTAAACGATGATGATTCGTATTTCAGTCGTTCCCTCATTGCTGGACTATCGGAACTGCGTTTTGGGATCGAAGAGGCGAGAGAAAAACTGGATCGCAAAGCTGAAGCGATCACCGTTGAAATGGAACGATCCATCAGTATACTTGCAGTCATTGGGACACTTGGCCCCATGATCGGACTACTTGGGACACTCAAGGGGATGATAAGCAGTTTCAGTGTGATCGCGATGTCGGGAGTAGCCCTCGACGCTGCCAAAGTAGCTGAAGGTATCTCAGAAGCTTTGGTCATAACCTTCGAAGGGGTATTCTTGTCGGTGCCCGCCATTTTCTTGTACTCCATTTTCAAAAATCGAATTGCACAAATATCAGTTGAAACAACAACGCTAGCGGACGACTGCTTGAGGTCTGTATTTCGCGTGCTCAAAGCAAAACCAGCAGCCCCGGAAACCACTGCTTAGCATTACGCTACAACGACATTCTGTTCAACGCAGCGAAGGAATCGTCTCCCATGTCTTCTTTTCATAATGCGGATCAATGCGAGCCGAATCTTGTGCCAATTCTGGATATGGTTTTCCAGTTAATTACCTTCTTCATGTTAGTGATCAATTTCAAAGCGGTCGATGTCGACAAAGACTTAGTTCTGCCTGTCGTAGGCGCCGCGGATCCAACGGATCAAGGAGATCAGGGTGACCTCCTCGTTCTTAATGTCCGAGGTGACGGAACAGTCCAAGTGCGTGGGGCAATCCAGCCTAGTCTCGACCTTTTCCTGCGTGGAGAGTCGCGCGTTGTGGCTGCCTTGCGAGATGTGACGCCCGGTCATCCACTGCCTGTAACTGCGGTACTTCGAGTGGACCGGAAGGTGGCATTTGAGACGATGATGACTGTCGTGGACACGTGTAAGGCAAATCGCTTTAGCAAAATTGACTTCGTTGTAGTTCGAAAAAAAGACGAGCTAAACCCCTGAGCTTGAAGGAGTAATTGCAATGCAACGAAGATCCCGTCGAAGAAAGCGAACGCATGCTGAATCAGAGGTTCAATTGAACATGGCTGCGATGCTGGACATGGCGTTTCAGTTACTTGCATTCTTTATTTTGACTTTTCGAGCATCGCCAATCGAAGCGCAAATTGCTTTGAGACTTCCAGATAGTCCTCAAGTTACCTCGAGTTCAAACGACCAAAGTAGCGCAATTCCAACGGACCCAATGGACGATATCCATTTTCCGCTACCGATAGAACTATACGCTCACCCGAGCGGCGAACTTGAGAAAGTAGTGATCGGGTCGCGGCTCATGAAGGGAAATGATCCAGCAGAAACTATGAAACTGTTTCGACAAGAAATGGTGGTCTTGTTTGAAACGCCAATTTTTGATTCGGTCGTAATTCGAGTTGCCAAAAAGCTGCACTACGAGCCACTTATGCAAGTGATTGATGATTGCACGAAAAAAAATGCGAAGGATGGAACGCCCATGTCGAAGATCTCCATGGTTCCCCTCGATGAAAGACCCTAATAGGCAGTTCTATCATGGTAGGTGTTCGTAAACGATCCTCGCGTAGCATTAGATCAACGATTCCACGAATCGGCTTCTTGCTGTTAATCCTTGCACTAGCAATTGTGGTTTGGCCAAAATTCCAGCAAACGCAATTTGGAGAGAGGTCGGACAGTTCTGAACTGCGAGCCAGTCGAAACGAGAATTCTGTCAACGGTGATTTGTCGACGAGTGTTACTGCAGGCATTCGTATTGACTCGCTCGACTCTGAACAAAAACGCGAAAGGGAGAACACGACAAGTTCGTTCGACGGAGATCTCGCGATAGATGAACAAACAAAAGACTTGCTCTCGCTAGTCACTGACAGCACTCTTCGAATTTCCAAACGCGAAATGCCAGCTTATTGGGAGCTAGTTCGAAAGACGGCGAAACCTTCTTTCAGCGAGATTTACAGGAGTGCCAACTCGAAAACCAAATTCAATGATTTCTACAGCCAACCCTCCGTACATAGAGGTGAATTGGTTTCGCTCGATATAGTCGTTCGTCGCGTAACTCGATTTGACGCGGAGGATAGAAATCCCGCTGGAGTTAAAAGCGTTTACGAAATTTGGGGAGCGACGAATCAGGCACATGCCTGGCTATACGTTTTCATTACCGACAGACTACCCGAGGGCGTGGACGAAAAGACGCTTTTACAAAAAAAAGTAAGTTTTGCGGGCTACTTTCTAAAATTGCTCGCCTACCACCCGGGTGCTGCTCCTCCCAATTCCAAGCCACTTCTCGCACCGCTTTTGATTGGTCGCCTACAGTACAATAATCCTTTGTCATCGCCAGCAATCGAAGACAATCAGACGTGGTGGAAACAGTGGGGTACGATTGCAACAATACTTCTTGCAGCGGGGTTTGTTGCTGGCCGCGTCTATTTGAATGCCAAACAAGTGAAAAGACGAAGAAGTGACAAACAAAAACTTACCTCGGATTTTCATTCTTCGTCGATCGAAATCGATCGAGAACAACCAGCTTCTGAATGTCCGCAAGATCCAGGTGTCGATCCAACTGTATCAGGGTATGGTCGCTAGATGAACTTACCATTCCGAACAATCTGACTTGAATTAAAACACCAAGAAATGCAAATACCTCGGGTTTCCCTGACCGCCAAAATTTTTATTGGGTTGTTCCTCGGAATCATAATCGGCTGGATTTTTCCAAACTGGGGGTTATCGGCGAAGCCTCTATCCAACCTTTTTCTAAACCTGATTAAGTCGATTATCGCTCCACTCATTTTCGCTACGCTTGTTGTCGGAATCTCTGGCACAGGCGATATTCGACAAGTAGGGAGAATCGGTACTAAGGCATTCGTATACTTCGAGGTCGTCACCACGCTCGCACTCTTCATTGGCCTCGTCGCAGTTAACGTCTCTCAACCTGGCAAAGGACTGAGCCTTTCAAATATCCAAAAAACGGAGCACAAGGCCGAACTATCCGAACGCGCCCAGCGGCTTACCAACGAGGCCATCGAAGCAACCGAAAGGGCAAGGACGTTATTTGTCGATGGGAATGCTTCAGAAAGCGCACATCAGACATCGCTTGCTTTCACACGATTGGAAGAAGCTTCGCAAGCGTTGGCAAAAGGCCTCAATGCAGTTGAACCGCCAGCCAAAGCACAGTCTTTCGGTGACATAATCGCACATCTTTCACCCACGTCGATAATTAAGGCGATGGCAGAAGGTGACGTACTGCAGATCGTGGTATTTTCGGTGCTCTTTGCCTTGGCGGTAACTAGTGTCGGAAAGAAAAAGAGCGCACCGATCGTACGGTGGTGCGAATCTTTGGCGGACATCATGTTTCGATTCACGGAATTTGTAATGAAGTTTGCACCTATAGGCGTAGGAGCCGCGATGGCGTATGCGGTGAGTCATAGCGGTCTGGAAGTTTTGAAAAACCTTGCGATGCTTGTGGGAACCCTGTACGTCGCACTCTTCATTTTTTGCCTGACCGTTTTGCTGCCGGTAGCCTTGCTTTTCAAAGTTCCTCTACGGGATTTCTTCAACGCAGTCAAGACGCCGACAATCATTGCTTTCGCAACGACGTCCAGCGAGTCTGCTTTGCCTAAAGCGATGGAGAATCTCGTCAAATTGGGATGTCCGCAACGGATCGTTGGTTTCGTTCTACCAACAGGTTACTCCTTTAATTTAGATGGGACCACCCTATACTTAGCGGTCGCATCTATTTTCGTTGCTCAAGCAGCCGGAATTGAACTGAGCTGGTCGCAACAGATCATCATGATGCTAACTCTAATGCTCACGTCCAAAGGTGTAGCGGGTGTTCCAAGGGCATCGCTTGTAATCTTGCTTGGTACTTTGGCATCGTTTCATCTTCCCGTTGAGGGAGTCATCCTCATTCTTGGCGTCGATGAGTTAATGGATATGGCACGTACATCTGTCAACGTAGTCGGCAATTGCTTGGCGACGGTGGTCATTACAAAATGGGAAGGCGCATTTAGAAATGACGAGTGGGAAGCAGAGATGAAAGAAATAAGCGTGACGTTGGAGGAGCAGGATTAAACTGCACCCGAAATAGTCTTATAACGAGCACCTATCCGTGTACGCATGGGATAAACTGGACCTCCGCCGTGCAAGGTTGGGCCTAAAGACGCAAAGAGACCGTTAAATGTCAATGTCGCAAAACTCATTTGGTATCTACCGAGAAGGGAATTGGTCTCCGTTCTAAACCCAAACGAGGCCGCCGGTCAGACGCAAATGGGAGGTACCAACCACTCTCGAGGAGAAAGATGATGTTGCCAACCCGATGTGTGCTACTTTTTTTTAGGCGCGCGGCAGATGTCAATTAACCCCCGCAGATTGGGACTGCAGTCCCGATTCGCCCCTTCAATTGCCGCTCGACTTAACAAACACAAGCTCAAGATAGCCATGCTTCGATGGTTGTAAAAGGTTTAGACCAAATTCGTTGACTTTAGCGAATTCTGCAAATGGTACAATATTTCGTCGAGCGACTTCTTTGCATCTCCAAAAAGCATTCTGTTGCTTGATTTATAGAAAAGAGGGTTGTCCACACCTGCGTAGCCAGATGCCATGCTACGTTTTAAAACAATCGAAGTATTGGCTTTCCAAACCTCGAGGACCGGCATGCCTGCAATTTGACTATTTGGGTCTTCCTGGGCTGCGGGATTGACGATATCGTTCGCGCCGATTACCAGCACAACATCCGTTCCCGTGAAACGCTCATTAATTTCATCCATTTCAAAGACAATGTCGTAGGGAACCTTGGCTTCGGCGAGCAATACGTTCATGTGCCCTGGCATTCTGCCTGCTACAGGGTGGATTGCAAACTGCACTGCGACACCACGTTCACGCAGCAAATTGGTAATCTCGCAGATCACGTGTTGTGCGCGAGCCACCGCCAAGCCATAGCCAGGTACGATGATGACACTCCTTGCATCACTCATCAACGTTGCTACTTCATGCGAAGATACAGATACTACTTCGCCCTGCATTTTGGATCCTCCTGAGCTTGGCGTTGAACCGCTGTCGGCTCCAAATCCGCCTGCGATAACCGAAAGAAACCGTCGATTCATGGCTTCGCACATAATGTAGGAGAGAATAGCACCGCTCGATCCAACAAGTGCACCAGTTACGATTAGCAAATCATTGGAAAGCATGAATCCCGTAGCGGAGGCAGCCCAACCGGAATAGCTATTCAGCATCGAAACCACCACAGGCATATCTGCACCGCCAATGGCTATAACGAGGTGAGTTCCAAATGCCAATGATGTTGCTAACATCAACAGCATAGGAATGGATCCGACCGTTTTCGATTCCGTGGCAACGAAGAAAACAGCGAGAACCATAACCAAAACCAATCCGCCTAGGTTGAACCAGTGTCTGCCAGGGAGCAACTTGGGCTTTCCACTCATTTTCCCCGAGAGCTTGCCAAACGCTACAAGTGATCCTGACAAGGTAACGGCACCAATCAAAATGCCAATGTAAATCTCGATCAGATGAAATCCCTCTTCAATGCCACTTGTCTTCGCAGTCGAAGCGTAATAACTGATCAAGCCAATGAGAACTGCCGCAAGACCGACAAAGCTGTGCATCAGCGCTACCAACTCAGGCATTTGCGTCATCTCTACCTTGTTTGCTGCAAAGATTCCTATTGGGCCGCCGATGGCGAATGCTATGACCAAACAAATCACGCCCGACACCGTCCAATTGGACCAGAGTATGGTGGTCATCAATGCCAGCGACATTCCGGCGATCCCAAACAAATTTCCTCGAATTGCGGTTTCTTGTTTGCTAAAGCCGCCCAAGCTCAGAATGAAAAGCACAACAGATCCCAAGTAGGCGGCTAACATCAGAGATACACTATTCATTCCACAGTCTCTGTTTTCTACGTCTGAAACATTCAATAAAAGAGCCATTACACTTTTCGAAACAACATTACCGGCGAAACATCGCAAGCATCCGTTGGGTGACCGCAAAGCCACCGAACATGTTGACTGCCGTCAATGTCAAAGCAACACCTGAGAGCGATTGGATCGCAATACTTGAGTCCGTTAATTGCATCACCGCACCTATACCAATGATGCTGCTGATTGCATTTGTGACACTCATGAGCGGAGTGTGAAGGGCTGGAGTGACGTTCCAGACGACCATATAACCGACAAAGCAGGCCAAAACAAATACGGTAAAGTGAGCGATAAATGCTGGCGGCGCAAAGCTGCCAACAAGTATCGAAAGCACGATTCCAATCGTTGCCAAAATAAAGGGCTGTCGAGTGTGAGACGATTTTTTCTCAATGAGTTTATTTCCAGCGGCTTTGGGAGTAACGACGGGACTTGTGGCTCCAGAAGGCAATGCAGGCTTCGGAACTGGCGGCGGCCAAATAATCTCTCCTCCAAGCACTGCCGTCGTCCCTCGGGATAATTCGTCCTGCATGTCGATTGCGATTTTACCATTTCTTTCAGGACATAGATGTTCAATCAGTCGCAGCATGTTGGTCGCGTACAGATTGCTCGATTGTTTGGCAAGGCGACTCGGCATATCGGTGTAGCCAATGATGGTGACTCCATGCCTCACCACCACGGTACCTGGTTCCGTTAATTCGCAATTGCCCCCTTGCTCAGCCGCTAAGTCGACAATAACGCTTCCAGGCTTCATCGACTCAACCATCCCTGCCGTGATCAGCATTGGAGCCGGCTTACCTGGGACCTGTGCCGTCGTGATGATTATGTCAACGTCGATGGCTTGTCGAGCGTAAGTGTCGCGTTGGGCTTTTTGATAACCTTCGCTCATTGTCCTCGCATATCCTCCTTCGCCCGTCCCCTGCTCCTCAAAAAGAACGGGTACAAATTCGGCTCCCATCGAGCGAATTTGGTCCGCCACTTCGGGCCGAGTATCGTTGGCTCTGACAATCGCACCGAGTCCGTTTGCCACGCCAATTGCGGACAATCCGGCGACTCCAGCCCCTACGACAAAAACTTTTGCTGGTGGAACCTTTCCCGCGGCTGTCACTTGCCCCGTGAAAAAGCGACCAAAGTGGTGTGCCGCTTCAATCACAGCGCGATAGCCTGCGATATTAGCCATGGAGGTCAATGCGTCCATTTTCTGCGCACGCGAGATACGGGGAACGCAATCCATTGCGAGAACGGTTAATCGCTGCGAGGCAAACTGCTGCATCAACTCGGGCTGCTGTGCTGGCCAAATAAAGCTAATCAACCATGAGCCCGAACGCATTCGTTCCACTTCGCTGGCAACCGGAGAACGCACCTTTAGAATTAAATCGGAAGTAGACCAGAGGACGTCGGCGTGTTGGAGCAAGGCTCCGGCTTCTAGATACGCATCGTCTGCGTAATCCGAACCAACTCCGGCCCCGGGTTCCATTTCCACAGTAAAACCGAGTGCGATCAATTTTTCTGCAATTTCTGGAGTTATTGCAACTCTCTTTTCGCCACTGAAGGATTCCCGGGGGATGCCAATCTTCATGGAATTCATTTCAATTATGCCGCGAAACTGTTTCGACGATTTTCGTCGAATGCGAAACCATCGAACGGCGTTGATTACACGTTGCTTAGTGTCGCATTAAGATCTCCCAATTGTACAGAACTCCGCTGGTTATTGACTATCGCACAAGGGATTTTACACGATTCCGGCCATGTCAGACTCGCTTGACGCAAGACTGCGGCTCCCATCCAGTCGTCGGACTATTCTGGGGCTCGCCGATCCACTAGAAGTACCGTTTCAAACTCAAGAAGCGATTCTCGAATTGATGGAACGAAACATACGCTACAACGCAGGTCAAAGCCACCATAGTGACCAGATACAAAAGACTTATCATTATCGGATTCATAGATTCCAATCCCAGAACCCTGGTCATGGTTGACATTGGAAGGAGAGTCACCAAAGGTAGCTGCACGACGTACATGCCGTAACTGTATTTACCGAACCATCGCAAACTCGGACTCCTAAGTTGCTGACTTAAGCTATCTGATTTCTTTCCAGTGACGATGATCGCAAGCAGTACTACCATTAGGGCCGGGATTACCGTGTGCGGCAGGGTCATCCATCGTTTCCCCGAAACAACGAACACCAACGATACGATCGCAACGAATGGCAGGCAGCGCTTAACCAACCACATCATCCGATTTACGTGGTCACGCTGAACCATCGTGACAGCTAGAATGGCACCCATACATAAGGCATCGCAACGGAAAACAGTAAGGACATCCACGGCAACGGTCCATTCTGGCCAAACGGATGCGAGGCTGCGAATGGCTCCCACCCCAAGAACAACGCCGACCGAGACTCTCAATAGGGCATTCGATGAAAGATAATAGACTGCAATTGGCCATACCAAATAGAAATGCTCTTCGACGGCAAGTGACCAAAAGTGGTCTAACGGCCCAAAGCACCAAGAATTCTCCCAAGCCATGTAGAAATTGGGGGTGTATGTCCAAAGATACAATTGATTGCTTCGAGGCAAATCGAAGACCGTGGTTCCGATCAAAGAAGGGACAACGAACATGCAGACGAGCAGTGTCGCGAAGTAGAGTGGAAATATTCGTAGGGCTCGTCGGGCTATGAAGTTTCGAAAGTAACCGCTTTTGGATCTCGTCTTCAACAGTATTCCAGTAATGAGGAAGCCGGACAATACGAAGAAAAGATCGACTCCTCGTTCGCCGACGGAAAAAAAGTTGATGGCGATTGCCAACGCAGGGCTGGCCGCTGAGTCCAACTCTTTGCTAAAGCGATATAGAGTTACTGCGACGATAGCGATGCCGCGAACACCGTCAAGTTCCAAGCAATGTTGACCAGGTTCCCAAACTCCGTTTGATGGCGTTTGAACATGTGGATGGTTGTTAGGCGTCCATGCGGTCTGGCAAGCCAACTCCGTCTCCTCGACCAGGCATGGACATGACGCAATTCCCATTTCAACCGATCAAATCTTCAGTTCCTAGTATGGGATGTTCCTCTGAACGCCGAAACCGTTTTTCGTCGTTAACCCCCTCAAAGAACGATACTTTGGCTTCAACACACAAACGGTGGATTTTTGCTGTAACTTACGAGGTTTTCCCTCAACGGACGATCGATGGTGGTGATTAAACCGGTTTTCGGGCTTCCGATTTCGAATTCGCCACACTGATTAAAAGAGTCAAATATCCTTTGTCAGGTTCTTCCTGATGACGCGGAAAATTCCGGCCAATACACTTCTCCAAGTCGCCAAATATGTAAATGGACGTAACATGTTGCAGTACTTTGCAAGGCATAGTGGCAAAAAGAGGCGGTTAGGAAAAACCAAATGATTTCATTTTTTTTTCGGAAAAAACGGGGCGGTGGCTCTAGTGCGTTCCTGATCGGAATGGGGGTAAGTGGAATCTATTACCTGTTCGTACACCTGCCATTCATGCGGGACTCGATCCTTCACGCTTACACGACCCATCACGCTACAGAATACGCGATTGTTTTGCTCTTTTTCTGGGCAGGCGCAGAGCACTTTTTGTGTTTTTTAAAGGGGACACGCGAGAAAGCAGCTATAGGTCGCCTCTCACTCCCTGTATGTCAAGGGCTCGAAAATGCAGACCGAGCTGTAGATCTCCTGCATCACTTGCAACTCAATCACAACAAGGACGCTGATTCCTTGATGTACCAGAGAATTCAATCAGCCTTGCGGTTTGTCCAGGAACGTCAATCTGCCGACGGTTTTCGCGAGTACCTTGAAACGCTTGCTACTCGGAACAGCGACCAAGTATTCGACCGGTATGGATTTTCGCGCTTTGTCACCACCATTCTTCCAATTCTCGGACTAATAGGAACGGTTGTGCACTTCGGCGCTGCTCTTACAGGATTGTCTATGGAAGGCCTAACTGAAAAACTACCCAAGATGCTAAGCAGCATGGGAACCGCTTTCAACACAACCTTTACCGCAATGACCTGCATGGTGATAACCTTCCTCATTCGATTCCTAGTCGAACGACGCGACAACGAACAGCTTCAAAAAATCGACTCTTACATGGAAGATGAACTGCTGCATCGATTCCAAAGCATGGATGGAGCGGTCAAGCCATTTACGGATGTACTGATCGCTTCCAATTCGACCCTCTTGTCGTCATTGGCAACTTTCGAAAAGGCTCTCATTGATCAATGGGATAGCCGGCTCGACGCAGCGCAAAGCAGGTGGGACGATCTCAATCAACGCCAAGAGCTAAACCTAGTTCACTTTTTAGGGATGGTGGAAAAACAACAAAAAGCTCATGTTACCGAAGTAAAGCAATGGAACGATGACTTGGTGGTCGCCCAAAAAATGACGAATGAGATTGCCAGCAGCCTTTTGGCAGACGGTCAATTATTACACTTGCAGGATCGATTGGCAGAGAATCTCTCTCTGCTGCGGCAATCCCAACGGATGGAAGATGCGATGCATGAGTTAACCGCCGCGATTCATCTTTTCACGGCCCGACAAAACGCAGCACTTCCTATACGCTTGTCTGCGTAGTGGCATCGACCTTGGGTTAGGGATTTCAAATCAAAGGTAAATTCATTACTTGGACCTCCTAATGCCTTGAGGAGGACGATCCATGGATTGCTTAGTTGGGAAAAACTTCACGTATGCAGTCATTTGCCGATATCAAGAATTGTGCTCCGATCTGGACTTCATTTTATCATTTAGGATGCGATCATGTTTAAAAAGAAAACGAGAAAACAGATACCAAAGTTGGAGAACGTTGGCAAGTTATTGACTACCACAATCGTGGTGCTGCTGTTATCGTCGCTACTCCTTTATTGGTTTATCAAAGCGTATGGAACGCCTCTTTTGCCTAAGACAAATAGTCAACAAACGATTTTAGAGGAAGTCAAAACAAATTCCGCCAGCAAAGCTTCGCATTCCGATGACAAACCTTGAAACCTTAGGCTCTGTCATGCGGCGATGTCTACTCCCCTGTGCCATCTCATTGTGCAAACGTCCGCTTCCTTCCAACAGGCGTGATTTCCACAAGGTTGTGCCTAGCTGCTAGATTCTCGAATTCGGCTGGATGCGAGGCTAACTCAACAACTGTGGAAGCGTCGTACTCCTGCTGGACAACGGGATGAGAATGAGGCGATCCGCACCAGAGCGGTGGGGAAGTCTGCCGCTTGTAATCCCGAAGCTTGTGATTCTGGCCTCGCTGGTTTACTCTTGTTCCATTCAGCAATTTCTTGTCTGTCGATCATCCATGGCTTGCATATCCACAAATCGCTAAGGCACGACAAATGAATGAAGAACAAAAAACAGTCGTCCCCACGTGGTTTTGGGTGATCGCTGCTGTTTCGCTAATGTGGAATATCCTGGGATGTGTAATTTTTTCATCTGAAGTTTTCGCTCAGGAGGCGATAATCGAGTCGATGACTGACGAGCAGAAGGAGTGGGTTCGATCTACCCCCCGTTGGATCTACGTGGTTTTCGCAATTTCCGTGAGCACCGGCGTTGTCGGAAGCTTTTGTTTGTTGCTGCGGAAGAAGCTGTCTGTTCCGATGTTTACTATTAGTTTCGCGGCTGTGCTGATTCAGATGGTGTACACGATGCTGATTGCTGGGGGCTTGCGGGTAATGGGGCCGACCGGTGCCGTGATGCCGACGGTAGTCATTACATTGGCTGGTGCTTGGCTATGGTTCTCGCTTCTATCAAAAGGTAAGGGTTGGCTCATTTCGTAAACCGGAGCGCTTACCAATTTTGAAAGGCGTCGTACTCCAGCAGGATCGGCCCAGCCAGCAACCTAGCAGCGACCGTAGCAATTTCGAATCCCATCTATTTTTCAAGCGTCCGCTTCCCTTCGACACGCGTCTGCGATTTCCACAAGGTTATGTCTGCTGATAGCTTCCCGAATTCGGCAGGATGAACCGCTAGCTCATCCACTGTGGAAGCGTCGTACTCCTGTAGGATCCGGCCTAGCAGCATCCTGACTCACCCCTAGCCGTAGCCTGATCAAGCCGCTTCCACAGGTTGGACTAAGGCGGGATGGGAATCAGTCAGTGCAAACGGATTCTTATGGCCAACGTTGGCATTCAATTGTTCGAACTGTTCTGCGATTTGCAAAACCTTGGTAGTCC
>JANMGH010000066.1:0-9041 GCA_031374515.1 Pirellula sp.
GCTTCGCTGCTTGGCAGCACGTACAACACAGGCACTGGACAAAGCCATCTCGAAAGCAATCGCATCGATCACTTCGGATGACTGCTTAAACTGCTTCAAGGCCTGTGGCTATGGCCTACGAAAATCTTAAAGATGCTCTAAGCGAGACGACGTCGCTGCTGCCTCCATCGCGTTGGTGCGTTGCAACACAGTCGACGTGTGGCGAGGTCGAGCCGACCATTAAATGGTGACCTGCCTTAGACTAAAAAACGGTGCTTATCGCGAGAAAATCACCGCATATTGCAGAATTGCATTCACTCTATGATTTGCTTGCGTCGATTCCGCCGTATTTGGGTACCGTTGGTTCCTTGATATCCTTGACCAGACGTGTAACGATCTTGTCAGTGGTCATCCCCTCGGCTTGCGCTTGGAAATTCGTGCTCAATCGATGCCGTAAAACTGGGATCGCGATCTTGCGAATGTCTTCGATGCCGACGCTAAATCGACCGTCCATGGCGGCGATTGCTTTTCCAGCATGAATAAGAAACTGGCCAGCGCGCGGGCCAGCTCCAAAATCGAGCAACTCTTTTACGATTTCGGGCGCGTCAGGTTCGCTGGGACGAGTTGCTCGCACCAAGGCTACGACATACTTCACGATAAATGGACTGACTGCAACACTCATTACCAGCTTTTGGATATTCATGATCGCGCGCGCGGACAGCACTTTCGACACTTCAGGCCTTTCGCTTCGCGTCGTCGATGTCAATATTTTTTCCTCCTCTTCAGCGCTCGGGTACCCAACCTTGATGTTGAACATGAATCGGTCTAACTGCGCTTCCGGAAGCGGATACGTACCTTCTTGTTCGATGGGATTCTGTGTCGCAATGGCAAAGAATGGCTCCGGTAGTTGGTATGTATTCCTACCCACAGTTATTTCGCGTTCTTGCATAGCCTGCAGTAATGCAGCTTGCGTCTTAGGGGGCGTTCGATTGATTTCGTCTGCGAGCAAAATGTTGGTGAAGATCGGACCTTCTACAAATCGAAACTCACGCTTTCCCTGTGCATCCTCCTCTAGAACATTGGTCCCAGTTATGTCCGAAGGCATCAGGTCGGGGGTAAACTGAATCCGTTTGAAATTGACATCGAGTATCTTGGCCAAAGAAGAAACCATCAATGTCTTTGCAAGCCCAGGAACACCTTCCAGTAAGCAATGTCCTTTTGTGAAAATGGCCGCAAATAGTTGTTCAATTACCTCATCCTGACCGACGATAGACTTGGCTAGCTCGCTGCGCATTTGATCGCGATGCTCGCGAAACTCTCGCAACAAATCGCCGATGCTTTTTGCAGGTTTTCCTGGAGGCGCGTTGGACACTTTAGTAACGATCTTTGTGTGCGAGTTTAGGTTTCTGGAGCTAAGTCACTAGGCTATGCTCGTCTAGCATGACTCCTTTGGGTCCGTATTGTCATCCTACGGAGCCATCCGAGCAAGTAGTCGTCAAAGCGACCAAGGCATTCGCAACTGTTGACCAAACGAGTGCACTCAATTCTATTGCTCAGTGTTTTGCACCTTTTCGCTGAAGCCATAAACGGATTTTTGCATGAACCAAAGTACATCCACGAAATTAACTCCGGCAGAGGTATTAACGATGCGCGATGCCGTGCTAGGACAAGTTGACTTTGCAAGGAAATACACGCTCGAACTATTGAAGAATACTCCCGATGAACTTTGGCGGGTTGTGCCCGCTGGGGCGCGATCGCACATTGCCTGGCAAGTTGGCCATTTGGCTGTTTCTCAATACGGTCTGATGCTTTTTCGACAGAGAGGGCGAGCCGAAGGGGATTTGGATCTCATGCCCGGGTGGCTTCGCAAACGTTTCGGGAGAGGGAGTATCCCTCCGTCAGATGTAAACGAAATCCCATCCAACGAAGCGTTGTTGGATGTCCTCAGCAAGATCCATGTCGTCGCGATGGCCTCAATGCCTACCTTTTCCGCAACCCAATTGATGGAACCGACAGAAATGCCTTACGCCGTTCATCCAATCAAGTTGGGAGCCTTGCTCTTTTGCCCGTTGCACGAATCGATTCATGCTGGGCAAATTGGGGTTCTTCGACGGATGCACGGTCTCGATCCAGTTCGCTAGCATTTACTAGAGTACAAAGATTTACTCACTTGGAAATCCATCAAAACAGCGAACGCACGACGAACTGGTATTTGCGAAAAAATTGGAGTCGGCCACAATAGAACTGTTACGTAAAACTCACATTATGCCCAAGGATGGGTCGCAATGCCGTTCGCAACCGGCCCTCAAATTCATGAAAACCAATCGTACAGCCTGAAAGACCGGCTTGCGTACTACGCTTTTCGAGCGGTCATATGCTTTGTGCAAATTACCTCGCTTGAACGATGCGATCGAATTTGCCGACTGCTGGCTTGGACTTTCTCGAATTGGATACCACTCCGACAATCGCTGATTCGCGAAAATCTGGAAATGATTTTTCCTGAATGGGGACCGGATCGATTCTCGGACGTAACGGAACAGATGTGGCACCATTTGTTGTTGATGTGTTGCGAAATCACGCACGCATCGCGCAAAGTGCACCGCGAGAATTGGCACGATCATTTCTTTATCCCAAACCGTCGATCGATGTTGAAGATCTTGATGGATGATCGTCCCGCCGTTGTGGTCTCTGCGCATTTTGGCAACTTCGAGTTAGCTGGATTCCTCACAGGGCTTTTTGGGATTTCAACAACAACGATTGCTCGACCGTTAGACAATGGCTTTGTGCATGATTACGTGACTAAATTCCGTTCCCTTGGAGGGCAGTATTATTTAGCAAAGGAAGGGAGCGCGCAACAAATCCAGGACCTATTGAGCCAAGGCGGAAACTTGACTCTGTTGGCGGATCAACATGCAGGCCCGAAAGGGTGTTGGGTTGACTTTTTGGGAAAGCCAGCTTCCTGCCACAAAGGATTGGCACTTTTCACACTTTCCAGTGGCGCGCCGATGATCGTCGTGTGTGGTGTTCGAACAGGCCGCCCAATGAATTTCGAAATCTCCGTGTTGGGAATTGCAGATCCAGTAAACGGAGGGGAGCATCTCAGTAGTGTTCCTTCGTTGACACGGTGGTACAATCAGTGTCTGGAGAAGATTATTCGTTCTTTTCCAGAACAATACTGGTGGGTTCATCGCCGCTGGAGAGAGCCACCACCCCAACGACGTTCCAGTCGAGCCGCTTAGCCCATGATCAAAACTTACGATGGCCTTGGTCTTTCCTGCATGTATCCGGAGAACTGGACGCTCACCGAGGACACCGAGGAGGAGCGAGTGCTCGGCTTCACTGTTGAGAGCCCGACTTCCGCGTTTATGACCGTCACCGAGTATCCATGGACTGTCGCGCCCAGGGAAGCTTTAGAACAGGCACAGGATGTGATGAAATCGGAGTACGACAATATTGAATATGACGAAGTGGATCCTGGCTTAGAGATCGACGGAAAACCTCTTGCGGACAGTCGCGCTTGCGACTCACATTTCTATTACCTGGATTTGCTCGTTGTCTCTCGACTGATCGCGTTTACGGTCGATCGCAAAACCTACATGGTGCAGATTCAATCCGAGGACCGGGATTTCCAAAATCTGGAGATGGTCTTCCAAGCAATGCTGGTAAGTATGCTCAAGTCGCTCAACGTGGAATCGAAGCGGGCCACCATCTAATTGTCGAAAGCAGCGAGTCCATGAACCAGACGGTGATCATTTCTTCGAATCCCAAGTCTGGTTCATTTGGTCGTCAAGAGCTTGTCATTGAATTAAAGCGGGCAATCGAGAGACTCGGCTTTACTTGTGAACTGCATACGGATCTTGACTTGATGGCCGGACGTTGCAGAGATCTGGCGACCGCGGGCGAGTTGCGTACGGTGGTCGCAGCCGGAGGGGACGGCACTGCATCGAAGGTTGCCAGCTTGATTCCGCTTGACGTTCCTATGACCCTTTTTCCTACCGGCTCTGAAAACCTGTTGGCCAAGCACTTCTCGTTTGTCGCTGATCCAATAGTATGCGCACGATCGATTCAGAGATTGCGCACCCATTCCATTGACAGCATGATGGTCAATGACCGCTTGTCGCTATTGATGGTCAGCGTAGGCTTTGACGCAGAGGTCGTTCGGCGGGTTCATTTGTCGAGAAGATCACATGTTTCCAAATGGACTTATTGGACTGCAATCGCGAATACACTCTTTCGCTATCGATGGCCTGCAATGCATATCTCAATTTACGATGAAAACCATCGTTTGCTTGAAAAAGTATCGGGGGGCTGGATCTTTGTTTTCAACGTTCCACGATATGCAGCGGGTCTTGGCATTATGAATGACGCCATCGAAAATGATGGGTTGCTCGACGTTGGGATTTTCGACCATGGCGGCCTCATCCGCAACATGTGGTACTACTGGAACGTTCTGCGAGGCAAACACCCTTTGCTCAAGCAATGGCGGAGATTTCGCACCAGCGAAATACAGATTGAGCTAGTCGACCAACTCAATAAGGAACAGGGGATTGCCTCCTGCCAAGCGGACGGGGACTGGGTCTGCGAATTGCCTGTAAGCGTTTGCATCACGCCTCGCAAGCTGCAACTTGTGGGTTGACACGTCCGACTCGTGCTACAATAGGTGTATCAGATTCCCGCCATTAGATAGTCCCCTCGCAGTGGAGCCCAACGAAACGATGCTTACCTTTACTGGAAACGGGTCATCCCAAACATGCAACGGTGTCACTCGTCGCGATTTTTTGCAAGCGGGGACGTTGGGTGCGATTGGACTAGGACTGCCTCAGTATTTAGCGGCGGCCGACGCCGGCAAGGTAGATCCAAGCAAAACAAAACGTTCGGCTATCATGATCTTTAATCTTGGGGCCCCAAGTCAGATTGATACATTTGACATGAAGCCGGACGCACCTGCGGAGATACGCGGTCCATTCAAGCCAATTTCGACCAGCGCCCCTGGGATGCATATTTCCGAGATCCTTCCACTCCATGCAAAAATCGCGGACAAGTTCTCGCTGGTTCGCTCATGCTTCCATCGAGGGGCCGCTGTACATGACGCTGGGTGGCAAATCATGCAGACCGGTCGGCAGTTTGCCGGGGGTGTGAACACTCCCCATGTCGGCTCCGTTGCCAGCTATCTATTGGGGCGCCGCTCCGACTTGCCACCCCACGTCGTGTTGCCTGAGACAATGGGTCGTGGCGGCGGTAATTTGCCAAACGGACAGGCGGGTGGCTTCTTAGGCAAATCACAAGATCCGTTCGCGTTGATGGCCGACCCCAGCAAGAAAGATTTCAAAGTTCCCGACTTGCTACCACCCGAAAATATCGGCACAGCTCGTATCGATCGCCGACGCCGAATGCGGGACGTGGTCGATAGCACCATCCGAAACTTCGAGACGAGCGAGTCAGCCAAGCTGATGGATGACAACTTCCAGTCTGCATACCGATTGATGACAAGCCCGGATGCCCGCAATGCTTTCGATCTTAATCAGGAGCCCATGTCGGTCCGAGAACGCTATGGCATGCATCGATTTGGACAATGCTGTTTGCTGTCGCGTCGTTTGGTCGAGGCCGGAGTACGATTTGTAACCATCAACACTTTCTTAACCGTGTTCGACGAAATCAGTTGGGACATTCACGGTAGCAAGCCGTTCACATCGATCGAAGGGATGAAGAATGTGGTTGCGCCAATGTACGATCAAGGCTATTCCGCATTGATCGAGGATTTGCACCAAAGAGGGATGTTGGACGATACGTTGGTCTGCAATTTGGCGGAGTTTGGTCGAACCCCCAAGGTGAATCCGGCAGGGGGACGCGACCATTGGCCTCAATGCTTCACCGTTTACTTTGCTGGCGGCGGCGTGCAAGGTGGTCGGATCGTGGGTGCCAGCGATCCGATTGGTGCCGTTCCGGTCGAACGTCCAACCGAACCACCGGAAGTGGTCGCGACGATTTTTCATTCGCTAGGACTAAAACTCGAGAGCCACTTGCCTGGTCCTGCAGGACGGCCCTTCCCTTTGGTCGATTTTGGCTATCGAGAGATCAAAGAGCTCTTTTAGCTTCCGTAGGCCCGACGGAATTGCGATCGTATTGCGAGTATCAAGCGAGTCGGCTTAGTCGTCTTATGAGCCACTCCATCGACAGGCAACCAACAATCATCGCCATCAAGATCCCCATAAGTCGTTGTTGAAATTCGCGGTCTGGCGAGCCGGGTAGAAAGTTCGTTTGGTCTCTCGCCTCGATCGATTTGGGGAGTGAGGTTGTTGATGAGCCAGTATTCCCGATGGCATCTGTTGGAATTGGTAAGAGTGATTCCATACCGACCCAATACTTGCCACCGGTTCGGCTTGCCAATTCGCCCAATAACGGATCATTGCGCTGCGGACGTTGGATCTCTAATGCCGGCACACGAACCGCAACTTGTTGGGTTAACAACTGCTGATCCGCGAGACCGCCAACAGGCAATTGAACTTCGTATGTACCGGTCGCTTTCGTAAAGAACTGGCTCAAGTAAACTCCAGGCTGCGATGGGTCTGGAATCGGCGTCAACACGATTTGTGAGCTTCGGCCGGAGGGGTCGACGAGTTTTGCTTTGACATCGGGCAAAATGGTTGGTTGGAACTGCGCGTCTCTAAGCACTGCCCTTACCATGACTTGCTCGCCAACTATCGCTTGCTGTTTGTCAAGAAGCAAAATACCCCGATCTGAATCCCTCAGCAATCGACCTTGGCTAGCCCATCGAATGAGTTTGGTATAATACGTATCAAAATAGCTTTCGCCCACCTCGCGAAGCCGCCAAAACTCGCCGCCTCCTTGGAACGCAACGCGTCCTGCACCGTAGAATTGGGATGCCAAGTAGATCGGTTTTTTCCCGCTGATCATCGTTGTTGGATCGGAGAAGTACGCGATGGGAGTCGCCCCCGGCTTTGGTTCGTCACAAGCGAAAAAACTGTATACTCCGCGAAATCGTTCCCAAACCACGCGGCTCTCTTCCACGTTCTTCGCAACCTGAACGAAGTCAGTCTGCCAAGCGTCCGTTGCGAACTCCAATGGCCAAGCCGTTTCTGCTTCGAATCGGCCAATGGACGCCATGCGGCTTCCACGGGTATTGACGACCAATGGGGAAAGGTTGCGGAGAATATCGGCAATGCGATTCCCATTTCCTTGACTACCGGCCCATTTAGGGGTGGAAACGGGACCCGCAACAATAACCAAGCCACCCGCTTGCTCACTGATCCATTTCTCCAGCACATCCACTTGTTCGAATGCGAGCGCAGTCCAATCGGCATCGAATCCGATCACGCAATCATATTGGCTCATCTCGATTCGAGTCTTTGGAAACTCGGCCAGTAGTTTCTTGGCCTCCTGAGAAACACCCGTACCACCGGTTTGCAGGTACACATGGGACTGAACCGTCGGGTCTCGAAACAGTAAGTTACGAACAAATTGATACTCCCGAGTAGGCCCTCCAGCAATGATTAAGACGGTCGATTTGGGTTCAACGACTCGGACTTCACACTCAAGCGCATCGTCAATCGGATTGGAATCCGGTTCGGACGGCAGAGCCTTAACCTCGTAAATCCACGACCCGATTTCTCGCGGTTGAATATCGAACACTAAGCTTGAGAGGCTATCATCGGATTCCAGCGTAATGGTCCTTTCCTCTTCGATCGCCATCCCAGCATTCTTTTGCGTGCCGGATCGTCGACGTAGTTGAACTGAGATCTGCTTTCCGACCATCCCCGATGCTTGCACCAACGCCGAGAGGCGAAAACGGTCCCCGGGAAAGACTCGCTTCGGAGCTTCGATGTCGACAACACGAACATTGAGCGGATTCTTTGCTGTCCCCATTCCGACTGTGTGAATCGGAACTCCTTGAAGTGTTGCCTCCGAGATCGTCATAAGTGGATCGATCCCGGCGTTGTATCGTCCATCGGTGATCACAACGATCCCAGCCAAGGGTGAACCCCGTTCTTGCTCTAGGATACTATTGATTGCATCACCCAAGCGGGACTCCGAACCAGTTGCAGCCAATTGAGATTCCCACTGGATCGCGTTAGGCTCTGTCGGCACTGTCGCATCGCTTTCCAAGACAACGGCGTTGGCAACTGGGAGCAGTTCCGGTGTTGGTAACACAAAACTCCACAGGCTTTTCCAGGGGATCTGGTCCGCTCGCAAGATTGAAGTCGAAATCATCACAAAGCCAGCCACGACGGCGACGACCGAGGCGACCAAAAGCGACGGCCAAATGGGCCGTGAATCCCCATAAACACGGGCCATAAGCGAGATTGTCATAAGCAACGCGCCCGTGACTGCGAACGCTGTACCAGCCAGTGCAAGCCGGCTTAACCATCGCCAAAGTGCGGTTCTTGACTCGGTCGACTCGAAGTCCGTTTTCGATTGCTTCGGTTTCGCAAACGAAGCCACTGCGGTCGGACGCGCACTTTGGTCAAAGCGAAACACGCTTACATCATGCTGCTGCTGCAACTGCTTTAGCAATGTGGACTGTGAAAAATTCTGCTGAACGGCCGATATCCGACTGATGGGATTCGAAGGCACACTCGATGTATCGTCCAGTTGTGGCATCGACATGCTCAAACTTGTATCCACGAGGACAGATAGCCTAGAAGCTCGGGTGACTCGTTGTTCGGTCCGCTTCTGTAAATCGAAAAAGAATATGAGAATGCCGAGCATCGCCAAGAGACGAAGCGTCAAAAGAGTCCAACCAATCCTTTTTGGCAGTTCGACCCAGTCTCGTCGATACCAGAAAACAACATAGGAAACCAAGCCGATCAGACAACAGCTCAACACAAACCAGTGTATCCACTGATCCATCTGCTCAATGCGCATCCACTGATAGAAGACTCGCATGTCTTCTTGAGCGAAGCATTGAAAGGCGTTGAAGGACAGACCGGTCATGGAGTATGGAGTATGGAGTATGGAGTATGGAGTATGGAGTATGGAGTATGGAGTATGGAGTATGGAGTATGGAGTATGGAGTATGGAGTATGGAGTATGGAGTATGGAGT
>JANMGH010000086.1:0-21868 GCA_031374515.1 Pirellula sp.
AACAGTTTTTGTGCTCGACATTGGGGGAATCATCCTTCCTGAATGTTCGTTGCAATGTTGACGACGGGTCGCCAAACTCGCACGCTCGGTCTATCCTGTGACAGTAACCACGTCTGCCGACTTTACCGAACTTGCCGTGGTTGATGCGGAGGATATCGAAGTGGCGCAAGCGGGGTCAAGATGGATTTCAAGACAAGTAGTTCGCAACGATCAAGTAATCTGCGTAGTTAGGGATTCTGGCAAGGAATCGCTTGGGCTGGCAATCTGGGATTTTAGAAAATAGTTATTGAGTCATCATCCGGTTAGAGACTTCATCACCAAAAACAACAAGGAAATGGACATGTCGGAATCAGGGTTGTGTCGTTGGGGGATCGTTTCGACGGCCGCAATCGCAAGGAAAAATTGGCGCGCCATTGCTCAGTCCAAGAGTGGAACGTTGGTCGCCGTAGCTAGCCGCCGCGTCGAGGCTGCAGAGTCCTTTATCCAAGAATGCAACTCTCATACGCCACAACGCCAGGTTCCGGAGGCAGTCGATGGATATGATCGATTATTCGAGCGTCAGGACATCGACGCCGTTTATATTCCTCTCCCAACGGGTGTACGCAAGGAATGGATCATCCGCGCTGCTGAGCATGGAAAACACATTTTGGCTGAAAAGCCCGCCGCGCTCTCCGCTTCGGACTTGGAAGAGATATTGGCTGTTTGCAAACGAAACAATGTCCAGTTCATGGACGGCGTCATGTTTATGCACAGCGATCGATTAACCAAGTTACGGGAGTGCCTAGACGACGGCGTCTCCATTGGAACGATGCGACGCATCGCTTGCAGTTTTTCCTTTCTGGGGGACGCTGGCTTTTCGCAAAAAAACATCCGTGTAGACAGCCAATTGGAACCTTTCGGTTGCCTTGGCGATTTAGGTTGGTATTGCATTCGATTTCTTCTCTGGGCAAACCGATGGCAATCGCCAACTCTGGTGTCCGCACGATGCATCTCCAGCATGCGAGGAGAAAAAAGCGAGACAGAGGTGCCGGCGGAGTTCTCTGCTGAATTGCAGTTTCCAAACGGCTGCTCGGGAAGTTTCTATTGTTCTTTCATTACCGGGAATCAGCAGTGGGCGCATATTAGCGGGACAAACGGAAACGCATTTATGCCAGACTTCGTCCTGCCCCATTTTGGATGCGAGGTGTCCTTTCAAATCGAAAAACCGACCTTCAACATCAACAGTTGCGACTTTCACATGCAAGAGCACACGCGAAAAATGAGCGTGCAAGAATACGCTAGCGGACATACGCCGGCGCAGGAAATCAACATGTTTGAAGCCTTTAACCGTATTGTCTTGACCGGTGCGATTCATCCATTTTGGAGCGACATTGCGATGGCAACGCAGCGAGTTATGGACCAGCTATTTACTGCCGCGAAATGAGTGGCTTACTGCCCAGTAACCGGTCGTTTGGATTGCGGCAATCGCAGACTTGCAGCAATAGATGGCCTAGGTTGCGGACGTTTCACGACGCTGAATTGCACGCTTTTCATGGGTAAACGAATTAACCCGTGTAGCAGTCGAAATGCGGAATACGATGCGTTTCTTGCTATTTGACCTAGAAGCATGGATGGTAGTGACCGCGTCCTATGGATATCTTCCACTCCATGCGGCCAGTCTTTGACACGTTCGATAAGCAATTCCAGCCATTGGCTCGAATGGGGACTGAGTGAGACCTTGCTTTTCCATTCGGGTGGAATGGCTTTGGCTCCCAAACTAATCCCAGACAACGCACCCGCAATGACCGCGGCAGCACTGCAAGAACCGCCTAAGAGAATGGTACGTTCCACGCACCTTCGAAAATTTTTCGGATGCCTCAACCATGCGTAGATTCCTATGGTCGCAAATGCGAGAAGGTTGTTTGGTATCCCATCCTTCCATCCAAATCGTCTAGCCACCTGCGCAAGTGTTAGATTCTTTGCTAAAGAATCTCGAAGCTCAATAAGATTGGCCTTGAGCGAGTCCTCGTCGGTGACGTCGATCAACCGATTCAAAATATCGGAAGAATGGAATTCCTCTTGACTAGTCATTTGCGCCAATTGGCCGGCAAAACCAACCAGCGTGCTTGCACAATGGGCTCGCGGGTCGGAATGCGAGATCCCCGTACTTAACTGGAACCAAGTAGTTGAAGAATCAGCGACTCCTTGAAGCATGATGCTCATAGTAAGAGTTCGAATGAGCGGATCGTCCGCCAATCCTACCGTCATCGAATTATCAAATCGCATTTTTCGAATGCTAGTTCCAACCCTCTTCAAATGCGTGTATGCATGCCGAAACAAGAATGCTCGTTGGTACCAAGCGATCCGTTTTCGTAGGTTCGGTGCAAATATCTTGGGGTCGGTTTTGGATTGCAACAATGCTTGAAAAGTCATGAGCAACAGGTGCGTTCGATGACTAGTCACACCAACGCCGGGTTGGAATTGATAGCAGAGTGGATTCCGCCCGAAAAGTTTGAGGGCCACACGAGGGTGCAGTTCGTTGCGAGAAAGGGACAAGGCTTCAGCGACGGCGCAACCCAAAATCAACCCCTCTGTTGCGCGCTCGCGGCGATGTGTTGGAACAGCTCTATTCCATGGAAGTGGCGACGAACGGGTCGGTCTTTGTCCCGTTTCCTTTTGATCATGACCAAGTCGCAAACTTGGCTTCGCGGCATCCCTATCATTCTTCTTGCCAACAACGTCACTCTCGCTAGACGCAATTTCCTTAGCGGAATTCGGCGGCGAACCCTGATTCGATTTTTCAGAGATGTGTTTATGACGTCGTGGGCGCAACATCTTTTTCCTAGTTAATACGGCAATGACCTGGGTAGGACTATAGCGTCTAAGCCTAACCATCCCTCAGGATAAATTGCCGAGCCAGTACAGTTCAGCAATTTTTCATACCCAGCCTGAAAGAACTCGTTTCGCATCGCGATATTGAGTACAATCGTTGCAAATGGCTGCGTATCGGAAGCGTCTTAGTTGAAAAGTGAATGGTGGTATTATGGTTGACCGAAGGAGTTTTGTACACCGCTTGGCTTTTTTTTGCGTTGGCGGCGTGTGGTTAACCCGATCTGCGGTGGGGGAAGACCTTGTTCCGACTGCTTCGCAAACGCGTGGACCGTTTTATCCGATTCCGCCGATCGACAAACAAGAGTTCTTTGACGTGGACCTTACACGAAAGAACGATTCTTCACCCGTTGCGGACGGAGAAATCATAGCTGTTCGAGGAAATGTGCTAGATATCTCGGGGCAACCGCTAGAGAGCGTCACAGTTGAAGTTTGGCAAGCCTGCAAAACCGGGCGATACAACCACCCAAATGACAAAGGTGAGAGCCTACTTGATCCGAATTTTCAATATTGGGGACGCATGCAAACGGGCAAAGATGGTTCATTCGCGTTCAAAACCATTGAGCCTGGCAAGTATCCTGGCCGTACGCCTCACATTCACTTTCGTGTCGTTGCACCCAAACGCGAAACGCTTGAGACGCAGCTCTACTTCGCCGCCAACGAAGCCATGAATATCAAGGATGGCGTTTACAATAGTGTGCCACCTAAGCAACGAAAAGCAGTAACGACAGCGTTGGAAAACCTGTCTGTCAATCCAAAAGAACAATCCAGTCAAAAACTACCCACAGGAAATTTCCAAATTGTTCTTGGACCCAAAAACGATTCCAAATCCACTCCTGGTATGTAAGCGATTGGTATTTATGCCAATTCCATTTCCAACTCGGATTGAGCCCGGAGCTTCCGCCATGAACCGCTTTTGCTGCCTGTGCCTTTTTGTTACCTCGCTTTTTTTGACGACAGAGCCGATAGCGCTAGCTCAGACGAGCAACAAACAGAAACAAGACGAGCGGAAGGAAAATGAACGGGTCGCTAGAGCAAACCTGGCAGTGACCGATGCGAAGAGGGATTTGGTTGCAGTCCAAAAAGAACTGAAAGCCGAAATGGAGTCTCAAACAAAAGCCGCCCTGACGCTCCAACTGTTGAAAAAAAAATTGCGTGAAACCAGGGAGGAGGCCGAGGATCGACTTGGAGCGAAGATTGGAATTCCAGAAGCACTTGCGAAAGTTCGAAACGCAGGAGCGTCGCGAGAGTTAATCGCTTCCAAGATTCGGGACGAGATACACAAATCAACTAGCTGGATTCAAGCTGACCAAGCGTCGCAAGATGCAAAGAAGAAAAAGGCCGCCCTCCTAGACGATGTCGAAGAATTGGGAAAAGACAACGACCAACAACTGGCTCAACTCGCCAAATGGATACTTCTACCAATCGCATTGGAGGATGAGGCGATCGCAAAAGACTCCAATGCAATAGATGCAACGAAACGACTCGCGGAAGAACAGGCAGAGCTGGACAAAAAAAGGAAACTTCTTCCCAAAGGGGAAGTCGATCGAGATAAGAAAGTTGTTCAGGTTTTGAGCGAAATGGACAAGCAAGAAAAGGTCCTGTCCGATATCGAATCGAAATTGAGGAAGGTAAAGTCAGAAGCGAATAAAGTCCAAAGACGTCTTGCTGATGCCGCAATGAATTTGCAAAAAGCGAAAGCAGCGGATGCGGCCGATCCGAACCGCGCTAAAAAAAACAACGGAAACAAAGACTGAACGGATATGGGGGCGGTAAAAGAGCATCCACCTTGCCTGCAGTTTATTGCGGCATTCAGCAAACATGAATCCGCCCTCAGTTGGCTTTGGCAACGCACCGCAAGGCAACTCTCCCCAATCAAATTGCTCAGTCCATGCTTTCCATTTACCGAGTCGATGTACTATCGAAACGCGATGGGAGAGGAACTGAAGAAGCAATTCGCGATCCTTTCGGACTGGTATGATCCTGCCGAATTGGCAACGCATAAAGTGCTTTGTCACCGTTGGGAAGAGGAATTGGTCAATGAGATGGTGTCGGATGTCGAACGACCGTTGAACATCGATCCGGGGTATATGTCCATGACAAAACTGGTGCTTGCATCGACCAAGAATCGGGAACACCGCCTCTATTTGCGCGATGGGATTTATGCGGAAGTGACACTCGCGTTTCGCGACCAGCAATGGGTACCCTTTCCTTGGACTTACCCCGACTACCAACGCGATGACTTTCGAGTATTCTTTCATGAATGCCGAAAGCATTTGGCAAAAGAAGTCGCATCCTACCAACGTAGTCGCCCAGCATCTCAACCTTATACGGAAACGGACCGCCCATGAATTCCCAAATGATGAACGCCTGTTGTCTGGGAATCCATGGGTAGTAACACGGTCACTTCCTTCTGGTTAGAAATGATCGGGATGCTACTCTTAACTGCCCTGCCGTCTTTCGTTCTTTCCTTAATTGCTGTCGGGATAGTGAAACGATACGCCGGAGCGTTGGGATTACTAGACAAGCCCAACGCCAGGAAAGTCCACACGGTCCCAGTACCACTTGGAGGCGGGATCGGAATTTGGATAGGGTTAACCGGGACATTCTTGATTGGGACCGTTGGATTATTCGCGATTATTTCAGACGCTTCTGGCTCGCAGAGTTGGCTTCCAGCTCGCCTCTCGGAACATCTCCCTGGCATGAAATCCAAAGTTGGGCAAATATGGGTGCTGATTGGGGGAGGTACGATTCTGGCTTTTCTGGGGTTGCTCGATGACTTATTCTCGCTCCCTTGGCAAATACGATTGGGGGTTGAGTTTATTGTCGCCGGATGCGTCGTCTATTGGCAAAACCTGCAACTAACGGCTTTCATCGGAGTACCGTGGTTGACTAGCCTTCTGAGCGTTTTCTGGATTGTGATGCTGATCAACTCATTCAACATGCTAGACAACATGGATGCATTGAGCGGTGGCGTTGCAGCCATCATCGGTTCGATGTTGGCCTTGATGCTCATGATCGCGCCTGCATCCGGGGTATCTTCGCAAACACAGCCACAGCTCTTTGTCGCAGCGATGCTATTGGTATTGGTCGGTGCATTGCTCGGATTCCTCAAACACAATTGGCCGCCCGCAACGATCTTCATGGGTGATGCCGGTAGCTATTTCGTTGGGTATTGGATTGCGATCGCTTCGCTGCTTTCCACCTACACCGGCGCAAGGGGCGATACACCCCATGCAGTGCTTGCTCCGCTTTGCGTACTAGCGATCCCGCTGTACGACATGGTGAGCGTTATTTGGATTCGCCTTCGGGAAGGACGCAGTCCATTTCAAGCGGACAAGCGGCACTTTTCACATCGCTTGGTGGAACTAGGTATGACCAAAAAACAGGCTGTGATTACTATTTACTTGGCAACGGTAACCTGCTCGTTGGGCGCACTCCTTTTGCCTCGAACCGACATATGGGGAGCCGCCATCGTTTTGTCTATCGTGTTTTGCATGCTTGCTTTAGTTGGCGTACTCGAGAGCCTGACGGGTCCTAACCCATTGAGCAATTCCGAAAATGAAGTTCATAGGCAATGAAGTGACTCCAACTCACGAAAACAATCGGTCTTGGGTACTCCGTTTCCCAGAGCTTTTTGCTTGCTTCCTTTTAGCCATTTGCTTAGTCACCTCCCAATTCAATCCCTGCGATGCAACAAGCGTGTCGATGGGGAGCTCGCTGACATTTATTTTGTTGGTAATGGGAATTGGTTTTCTTGTTGCGATCGATTCCTTATTGAACCCGTCAAGCTTAAAATGGGACCGGCTTTACCAAGGCCTTGTCGCTTCGTTTTTCTTGTTTGGGGTATGGCTCTGGATCTGCACTTCCATGGTGCCTGGGCGCGGAAACGCAAGATTTGCAATCAATGGCTGCTGGCAATGGATCGCCCAAGGGATACTGATCATCTCCATTGCTAAGCTAACCACCCGATTGCGTGTGGCCGCCTCGACGGCTGCTTTGATGATCGGCTGTACAGCCGGTACAGTCGCAAGTGCGGCGTTGCAGTACTTCGTCAGCATGCCGGCGCTTCGCCAACAATTTGCAGCGGACCCCAACGCTTTCTTTGAAAAAATGGGGCTTGTGGCAGGCTCTGCCGATGCAATGCAGATGGCGAACCGACTTGGAAGCTTGGAACCAACAGGTCCTTTTGCATTGACCAATTCCCTGGCCGGATTAGTGGCAACTTGGTTAGTCTTCATCGTTGTGTTGCTAAGCGGTCAAATCTCAGAAGCCTACATTCATCATCAACCAAAAAAGCTGGGCTGGGGTTCGGCATTTTTGACCTGTGGATTGGTTTGTATCTTTTTTGTTACCCTCCTGTTAACAAAGAGTCGGTCGGCATGGCTAGCCGCGATTGTCGCTTTACTGCTTACGTGTTTCCTTCATCCTGCAATAAGAACCAACGGCTGGAACGTTGTCATTCGATTTCGAATTGCGATGATCGCACTTGTGGTGCTAGTAGCGTCGGCAATGGGAACTGTTCTGGTCCGAGATCCCATGATCATTGCGGAAGCAGGCAAATCGATTTCCTACCGATTTGATTATTGGCAGGGTGCAGTCGCACTTGTTAAAGCCGAGCCGTGGACAGGGTATGGAGTCGCAAACTTCCAACAGAACTACAATCGAATCAAATTGGTTACGGCGTCGGAGTCTCCCGCGGACCCGCATAACTTTGTGCTTGAAACAGCCGTTGCAGGTGGCTTGCCACTTGTGCTCATCCTGTTTGCCATTCTCGCGATCTTAATCTGGAAGATGGTCCAAGTTTCGTGGACCTGTCCAGTCGAACAAAGCCCATTCGGCACGCGAGCCAGTTTGGACACCTGTGGGTTGGCGATGATCGCCGGAGCGATATGCAGCTGCATAGGAATACCGATGTTTGCGTCGCTTGTGGGGGACAGCGATGCGATGATGTCGAGCGTTCTCTACTCGGGATTTGCAGTCGCGGTTTTTCTATTAATGCATCGATGCAAATGTTTGGTCGACGATCGCAATAGCGCTGTTGCGTGCCTGATATCCTCTGCGGTGCTTTGGACTCATTTGCTGGCAGCAGGAGGATGGATGCAACCTGGTGTAATGAATAGCTTATGCGTTTTGATCGGATTGGCATTTGGACTTCAAGGTAGCCGAGTGCTCCCAAACGGAGATGAAAAGTGGGCCGTAGGCGACAATGCCTTAAAGAAGTTCACGCTCTACCCCGTCGTGTGTTTGGTCCTGGTCTTGGTTGCAGCAGTCGAATTTGGAAGAAGCATGTGTATTCCAGTGTTGGCTGCGTCGGGTGCGAAGAGTTTGGTTGCCAACAATTCCAATGCAATTCAAGATCCGAATCAATGGCTGGAACTCATCAAATTGGATCCATTGGACCCAGACTTGCCTTCGATGGCAGCGGAGCAATTGGTCGAGTTATTGTCCAAAACGAATCTATCGGATTCTACGAAGCAAAAGTATTTGGCTTTGCTGGACACTGTATGCGATGCGTATCTTCAACGCGATGCAAACCAATGGGTACCCTATGCAGATTGTGGCCGATGGAACGCGATGGTGGCGGCAAATTCAACTGCGACCGAAACGAATGGGGACACTTTGAGATTAAGAAAAGAAAGAGCTTATGAGTATTACTCCAAGTCCGCTTCGCTTTATCCGAATTCGGCGCAAACGCAGTTGCAAGCAGCGGTTATCGCCGCCTGGTGCGGCAAGATTTCTGAAGCAAAAACGCACTGGAGCAAAGCCGAACAGGTGGATCGTGAGACACCGCATGTGGACCGAAAACTATCTGCCGTAATGGTCTTCTTTCCAAAAGAGCTTGAATCGAAATTTGGCGATTTGGAAACAGAGGCAAAACTGGGGCAAGCCGAATATGGCAAGGGCGAACCTATCTTGCGGTGGTTGCGTAACAACGTCCGATAGCGCTGGCACATCCGATTCTCCGTGCTACCATAAAGCCTTCACTCCTAGCCCTTTAACGCCGGATTCCGGTTTTTTGAGCCCCAAAATGCGAACTCTGCTTCTAATTCTTGCGTGTGTTGGCATCGGATATGGAATAGCGTATGCCGAGTTCCAAAAAAGGACTGCGGGCGTCAAGAACATTATGGGCGCAGAAGAAGACATGACCGCGGCGCTCGAAAAAGCGAAAACCGCTCCTTCGAAGCCCGGCAAAATTGAAGTCGTTGGCGGGACCGAACTGGATTTTGGAACCATGCGTCTCGGAACCGAAAGGGCTCATAAATTTGTTTTTCGAAACGTGGGTGATGCCCCCGTGCGACTGGAATACAAGACGGCTTCCTGCAAATGCACCGTTGGAAAGCTTGACCAAAAATCGCTTCAGCCTGGCGAGGAAACCTTTGTTGAATTGAAATGGCTTGCAGAAGGTGTCTTGTCGGACTTCTCGCAGTCGGCAACCATTGCGACCGACGCCATCGATCAAGAAGAAATCAAGCTCACCATTCGCGGCAAAATAGGTCAGGCTCACGTTTTCGATCCCGGGTTGGCGGATTTTCGTACCATCTTGTCGGGTGATGAAAATGAGTTCAAAGCAAAACTTTATAGTTTTGAAGAGGCTCCACTTGAAATCGACTCCACACGTTGGTCCGACCTTACTCTCAATGGCAAGATCACTTGCGTGACAGAGAACGTTCGAAAACTGGAAAAGGGGGAAGTGCCAGAATTCGCAGAAGCTCGGTCCTGCATGAACTTCACCATTTATGTAAAGAGGGGGATCCCATCTGGACCATTCACGGGAAATATGATTTTCATGAAGAAATTGACCAATCCCGAGAAGGCAGAAGAAACCATTAGTTTCCCAGTTCAGGGGCGGGTCGTATCCCCTATTCGCGTGATTGCTAGCCCTGACTACAACGAAGAGAAGAATGTTCTTGATCTCGGTACAGCGAAATCGGACGTCGGCTTAAAGAAGAGCTTCGTGCTCGCGGTGAAAAAGGAAGACGCTGCCGATATCCAATTAAAACTTGGTAGGGTCAGTCCGGAGAAAGCTGAAAAAGCGGTTAAAGTCACCATTACTGAAGCAAAAGTGACCGCAAAGCAGAAAATGTTCTCAGTTACTTTAGAGATTCCACCTGGCCTGCCACCGACTGAGTTCCTTGGTGCATATAGCAAGGATTTCGGCAAAATAGTTTTGGAAACCAATATGGAAAGCGCCCCTCAGTTTCCGATGTACTTCAAGTTCCGCATTACGGAATAATCGGAACGAACCGCGAGGAAGTTTGGAGGCGAGTACTGTGGTTGATCATCGTGATGTTTCCAAAAAGCGAAAAGCCCTAAAAGGATTGCTTGCTTTAAGTATTGGTTTGAGCATTTCGATTGCACTACCCAACCTCCAGGGTGAGCCACCCAAAGGAACCTTGCAGAAAAAGGGCGAAAGCAGCAACGGAGTTCAAATTCGTTTCCCTGCCGCATCGGAAGTTTCAAAACCTAAGGAATCCGAGGATGCACCTGTTGGCGGCCGACTGGCTGCCGACGTTTCTAGAAACAACGTGGGCCAAACCGCGAAAGTCGATCCTGCGGCATCTATCAGTGTTGCAACGAACGAGGAGAAAAACCAGAAGATCGCAACGGACTGGAAAGACCCTCTATTTGTCTTCGTCGTCACTGGCAATCAAACTGGATACATGGAGCCCTGTGGCTGCACGGGATTAGAGAATCAAAAAGGCGGGCTGAGTCGCCGCGATACTTTTTTAACCTCGATTCGCAATCGCGGCTGGGAAGTGTTGCCGATCGACGCAGGAGGACAGGTTTTCAAGGTTTCGAAAGACTCGCCACCAGATCCTAGACGTGGTAGTCAAGCGGATATTAAATTCCGTTGGTCTGCAAATGCATTCAATCTGCTTGAATACCAAGCGGTGGCATTTGGTGAAGATGATCTGTTGCTCACCGAGGTATCTTTGATTAACGCCATGCTCGACAAGCCTGGCACGTACGTTTCAGCGAATGTAAGTATCTGGCCGGACAGCGATCTGAAATTCAAGACAGTCATGGTCAAGGACAAGAAGATTGGAATCACTGCGGTGATTGGAGACGAAAACGCCAAGAATGTAGACAATGACGTAGTTACCATTTCGAAAGCGATTCCGTCTCTCGAGCTTGTCACCGCGGAGATGCGAAAAGAGAAGTGCGATTTTCTCGTGCTCATCGCTCATGCATCCCTAGAAGAATCAAGAGCCATGGCAAAGGCTGTCCCCGATTTCTCTTTAGTGCTCACCTCGGGTGGCTTTGGCGAACCGACATATCAACCGGAGAAGATTCCCGGGACACAAAGCTTGATGGTACAAGCAGGATCCAAAGGTATGTATGCCGGATTGATTGGTGTGTTTGACAATCCCAAACAACCCATTCGGTACCAACGCGTCGCATTGAGTTCCCAGTTTGAAGATTCACCTCGAGTGGCTGAGCTCTTTGGCAAATATCAAGACGAGCTCAAAGCGGTAACAATAGATGGTCTTGGAAAACGTCCCATGACCCATCCATCGACTCGCGAATTCGTTGGATCGGAAAAGTGCGGAGAGTGCCATACGACTGCATTCGAAATATGGAAAGAGTCCAAGCATGCGCACGCAACGGATTCGATCGTAGAGCCTCCATTGCGTTCCATGGCTAGGCATTTTGATCCCGAGTGTTTGGCCTGCCACGTAACTGGTTGGAATCCTCTCAATTTCGCACCCTATCGTACGGGTTACGACTCGCTCGAGAAGACGCCACACTTGGTTGCCAATGGCTGCGAAAATTGCCACGGACCCGGCTCTAAGCACGTCGAGATTGAGCTCAGCGACGTCGCAGTCGATACAGAACTAGTCAAGAAGTTGCGTGAAGAGATGAAGCTGCCGCTTGAGCGAGCGGGCGACAAATGCATTGTCTGCCATGACCTCGACAACAGTCCAGAATTCAAGTTCGAAAAGCACTGGGAAGAAGTAAAGCACTACGGCAAAGACTGAAGTCGGATTCACGAACAGCTTCCCTCGGCTATACTAGGCCAATGCAACTCTGCATGGAAGATGCCTCGCAACTAGAAAATGTCCGAACTGATTCGAAAGTACGCGATTACCCATCGGACGCATTACGAGTACTCGTCGCCGAGTTCGCTTTGTCACAACCAAATGCACTTGCGACCCAGGGATCTCCCGTATCAATGTGTGCATCAATCCAATGTTGCCATTTCACCGATCCCCGACTCTCGTTTCCAATGGCTAGACAGCTTTGGAAACCGAACGGAGTTCTTTAGTATTGAGCAACTGCATCCCCACCTTACCGTTACTTCAAAATCGATCGTAGATCGCAGCGTTCCGGATTACGGTTTTGCGCAATCGCCCACCTGGGGGCAAGTCGCTCAATGGGTGCGAGAGCCTCGAAACGAGGCAGATCGGAATGCAATCGAATTTTTATACGACTCGCGGCATTGCCAAAGGGATAAGGCGTTTTTCGATTTTGCGATCAACGTGGTGGATGACAAACGAAGCTTCGTTGAATGTGTCCAGAAGCTGAATGAGAGAATCTATGCCGAAATGGAATACTCGCCGGAAGCGACCCAGGTTTCCACCAAACCCGTCGAAGCACTTGGCAGGAAACAAGGGGTCTGTCAAGACTTTGCACAAATCGCTGTTTGCTGCTTGCGTTCTTTAGGCATCCCGGCTCGCTACGTGAGCGGCTACTTGCTTACACATCCTGCACCAGGCAAGGAAAAACTGATTGGAGCAGACGCGTCGCACGCTTGGTTCAGTACCTATGCGGGCGACTTAGGATGGATCGATTTCGACCCCACCAACAACCTAATGCCTGGCATTGAACACATCACAGTGGCATGGGGCAGAGACTACGCGGACGTAGCGCCTATACATGGCGTCTTTGTCGGCGGTGGATTCACACAGCTTTCCGTTTCTGTCGATGTGCAACCGATCGACATTTCAGCGTTTTAGCAGTCGCATGCCATGATGGTCGCTGCAACGATTGAGCCGACAAAAGTAGCAGGCACGCTCCGCCGTGCCGTATGCTTGAGTATATTGGCTGGGTTTTCAGGCGGACGCCACATGGAATGTGCCTGCTACTTTGACTTTTGTCGGCTGTGTCTCTTAAGGGACGATCGGGCTAGTTACGGTGTTGTTATTGTTGTCATCTGCAGCGATGATCCCAACAGCGATCAGTCCACCGATGCCTGCCAACGCTCCGATGCCGCCACCGATTCCACCACCACCACCGCCGCCAATACTACCACCACCACCAAAGCCAGCACCGCCAAATCCTGGTGCCATGCCGATTGGTGCCATTCCCGTCACCCCTTGGGTTGCATTGGCAACCGCTTCGTTGGGAGCTTTCACGGTGTTTTCTGCGAAAGGAGCATCGCCAACTTCAATGTTCAACGACGATGAGATGTTGGGTTGAGATACATAAACTTTCCCACTCGAATTGGAGGCTGCAACGCTATGATTGACCGCACAAAATCCAACAGCAGCTACTCCTTGATCGCCGGCAGCGACCAGCCCATAGCACGCGGGGGCAAGTCCAGGGATGGAAAAACTGCCATCTTCGGCGGCTCGGGCTCGGCTAATTTCTACACCGTCTTTTGTGATAAACACGGTCATCGAACTCATATCGACCAACGCAGCCGCTTTTCCAAGACGCCCAAAAAGAACTCCGGAAGCATCCAACATCACTTGGTGGGAAGTCGCCATCTTGCGATTCTTCGCCAATGGATCTTCGGTTGGAACTGCAACGGAAGATACTCTGGGAATCGATTGCGATCGAATCAATTCCGCGATGCGACTGCTGGTTGGCATAACGCGAACATCGACCGAGTTAGGAAGATGCTTGCCGGCGATCGGATCGAGCACAGCCAACGAAAACATAGCCAACGATCCGGAACCTTCGGCGACCAAACTGTACAATCCAGGGCTAACCTTTTCAATCAAAAATTCGCCATCGATGTCTGTATCGTCAAAAGCAACCGCGTTTCCATTTTGATTCAAGGACACTCTCATCTTGGAAAGGTTAATGCTGTCCTGGCCCATCAGAGCAACAACAGACCCCTTGATCGTTCCGTCGCCCGCAACATGAACCCACTGATTTAGATAAAGTTCATTCGTTGCAAGGACCGTACTGCGTGCCGCAAGCGAAATCGAATCTGCTGCAACCGTGCCGACAGCAGTTTGTGCAAACCCGTAGCTCATGGCCAAAGGGGCAGCAATAAGGGAAAGTACAATGTTTTTTCGTACCGACGATAGCATCGGATTTCTCCTCAAAATGGCAAACTCAGTTCAGTTGTTCGTCAAAGCAACGCTTGAGCGTAATTGGATTGCAATCCCAAATCAACAAAAAAGCTAGCAAATCATTGAGAAATTGGGTGCGAAGCGTGAAAACGCGTGTTCGTTACGGGCCAAACACCCAGGAATTCCCTCAACAACTGCACCCCCCGGTATATCCACTGTTGTCAACTCGCCTTACTGCCACTTCTCTGAAAATTCTGGAAGCGGGTATTCAACAACGGTTAGTGGTTTTCGGCGTTCATTTCGAATTTCCCACAATCGCTGATATCCACGGTTGATCAGCTTCGTTCGCTGCGCAACATAGTCAGGATCGAGTTGGGGTTTCGCGAACGGCCCCTCGATTAGTATCGACGCCGGAAATCGATTGTCCTCGATAAACTGCGCAAAAGAGGGAGCGCACAGCAAGTGGCATTCGGGGGTCACATGCAATGTCTCCGGATCGACTTCACCGATCACGTAGCTCAAGTAAAGTTGACTGTCGGTGATATATTCGACTTCCTCACCGCAAACCCGGCACAAGTATCCTTGATCACATCTAGCCATTTTCCATCGATCCTAAAATACACTAGGCTTGCCGGTAAGTTTCGGCGCTCCCAACTTCGGAATCGCACGCATGGAGAAAGCTGGTTCATTGGCCATCACTTCAAAGCCCCAGCACATCCATCATCGAGTACAGCCGCACCGGCTTGCCGACCAAGAACTTAGCTGCAGCAATAGCGCCGCTTGCATAGCAATCGCGGTTCGAAGCGGCCACTTTCAACTCGATCGTTTCTCCCATCATCCCGAAGATGATGGTATGTTGACCAGCATCATCGCCGACTCGCACGGCGTGGTATCCGATTTCGTGGAGTGGTCGTTGGCCAACTTGCCCGACCCGGCCATGGACATGCTCGCTGACACCCATTTCTTTGGCCGCAATTTGCCCAAACTTTAACGCGGTACCGCTGGGGCTATCTTCTTTGAAGCGATGGTGACGTTCGATGATTTCGACGTCGGCTCCACCAGGAACATCTTTGAGCGCACGAGCAGCATACTCCACAAGCTTCATAGTCAAATTCACCGCAACGCTCATGTTTGGCGCATAGCAGACCGGGATGATTTCAGCAGCGTGTAGGATCGCATCGATTTGCGTGGGAGATAGCCCCGTCGAAGCGATCACGATTGGGATATTGTAGCCAACACAATGCTCCAGTGCGCTCATGCATCCATCCGGCGAGGAGAAGTCTATCACGGCATCGATTTGAGCGGGCCAAGTGCATCCGACGGCCACACCAATGGGTGCGATTCCGGCCAAGGTTCCAGCATCCTCACCGAGATGCTTGGATGAGTCTCGCACGATTGCAGCGACAATCTTGACAGCCGGATCAGCGTTGCCAAGCGCGATCAGCCGTTTGCCGTTACGCCCCGAGGCACCATGAATTGCAAGTTGAATAGGTAAGTTCATAACCAGTTTTCGATGAGAGTAGAATGGACCAGAACAGTGGTCTCAACTGTTCCAAGCCTGAATTAGAGTAGAAACAATCCATTTAAGTCCGCGGTTTGGGGCAGGAGTCATTCGCTGAACTGGTGACTCGCATCCGTAGTCGTGTTTCGAGAACACGCCACACTTTCGCACCCCAAAACTCGTGCGGACTAGTGACTTGACGATTCTCGCTCTTGATCTCGGTAAGTTCAACTCGATGTACTGCATTTTCGAGTCAAAATCCAGAAATCATGAGTTCCTTTTCGGTTTTCAAGGCCACCGAGTCTACCCAACTTGACTCTATAACGCTTACTCTCGAAGAAGCGGAAAAGCCTCTCGAAGTGATCGCGAAAAAAGACGATCCTATCATCCGCCTAATGACTATTCCTAGAGATGGTCGATAAACAGACTAAGCCTTAGCAGTGCCATCTACCATTGCGATTAAGCCTTTGTTTTCGAATTGCTTTTTCGAGAACGGAAGCGACCTTGGTCGAGCAACGGTCCACAAAGCTCTTGTTCCACGGAAGAGTGATTTAGCAATTCCCCATAGCGACTCCATACGAAATCTACGCTTCGTGCTGAAGCGGAAGTCTTCGGAACGAATTCGCTCGATTCTCCTTCGCCACCTCCCCCCGACGACCTGCTGTTGATTGCATTGATGACCTCCAACACATCGAGTGGACTCAGAGTGCCGTCCCCGTTAGGGTCTAGATAAGGCTCGTTTGGCAATCGATCCAACGAAAGCCGTCGCGTCCCAGATTGGTTGATGCTATTGATCATCTCCAACACATCGAGCGGATCTAGTTGTTGATTGTTGTTCGTGTCTTGGGGCAAGACTGGATTTTGATGAATGGAACGGATTTGGATGGTCACCATTGCAGGTGAACTCGCGAGTCCGAATTCGCTCGAAACGCGGTATTGGAAGGAGATGGATTGAGGTGCTGCGAGAGCGTGCGTGTACTTGATCCGCCCGTCGGCTATTACCGTTACCAATCCATGTGTCGGCTGCGTGACAATTTGTACTGAAGCTGGATCTAGTCTGCCATCAACACTTGAATCGTTCGACAATACGTTCACAATGATCTCGCGTTCAAACGTCGCAGTTGCCAGGTCGTTGGCTGCGTTCGGCGGGATGTGGATTGCGAATTTCAGTCTTTGGATATCATACACATCGTTTGTATGGGACGTCGTAAGCGGTCGCACACCGACCAGCAACTCCAAGATGCCCGAGTTCACCACAGGAGCTGTAATCGACAGCAGGCCGGTCGCGTTATCGAGCGCATGTTGAAACGCCAAGGTTCCTGCCGATACTGAATCGAATCGAACAGGGTCACCTTCCACATCTTGCGTCGTTAGCTGAAGCTGGATCGTTGCACCCGGTGCGATCGAAGGCACTACCACTTCATTCAAGAAAGGACCGCTGTTGAATGGGTCTGACGCTGCATTGGCAAGGAACGATCGCGTCAGTGTTTCCCCAAACGCGTTGCGAACGGTTACGGAGATCGTGGCCGATCCACTATTCTGCCTCGCATGCAATCGAATCAGTCCATTCTGTTGATCTTCAAAAACATTTGCTTCGCGAATTACGATATCCGTTAAAGGACGATTGGCTGTGTTCACTGGTGCTTGAGATATAGCTTTGCGAACGGCGTCGCCCTCGATCAATTGTCCGAAGATCGAATGGTTGTAGTCCAAGTGACGAAGCGGAACGTCCGTGACGAAGAACTGCGAATCGTTCGTGTCATCTTGTGACTTGGCATACGATAGGATGCCAGTCCGATTGTGCTGTAGGTCCAAATCAAACTGATCATCAAAAGGACCGAGCGACGAACCACCTGCACCTGTTCCGGTCGGGTCCCCAGCTTGAATGACGAAACGGTCGATAACTCGATGAAATAGGATCTGCTGATCGACGGTGCGATTGTAAAAACCGCTGCGAACAAGCTCCTCTATTCGTCCAACGGCACGTGGTGCTTCATCCGAGAAAAGTCGGAATACCATACTTCCAAAGTCGTCAATATCGAGCCGAAGCGACTTGGGATTGGTCAAAAGCTCCGCTTGGATCACCGACGGATCGCTACTAGCGACAGTGACTTGGACTGCTCCAAGTGCATCGCTCACAACGTCGATTGGAACGTGCATTGGCGATCCAACCAAAACGGTTTGATCGAGCACGGGCTCAAAATCCACCGCCATCAACTGTCGCGTTTCCAGCGATTCGAAACGAAGTGGAGCACGCGGGGACATATGTGAAAAAGCGTTTTTCGGGATCGGATCTGAAGAGTCCAGGAAATCTGGATACTCGTCCGAGTCTAATTGGCGACTCTCAAAAAACCAACAAAGTCGATTGATCCAAGTCAATTTCCAGAAAAGGAAAGAGGGCTTTGACTCTTATTCGTTTCAATCGCGCAAATTGTGGGAATTCCCAACAGCCCGCGCAGCAACTTGCAAAACCACCCCTAGCGGAGCGGAGCAAGATCCCAATTTCTAATCTGGACTGAGCACTTGTCCCTTTGCCAGCAACAATTGAGGTAAACTCGGAATAGGTATCGAGAAAGAGTACCCGGTAGCAGCATCTTTTAACGAACGAGCGAATTGGCAATGTGCGGAATTGCGGGTGGAGTTTGGTCACAAGGCGAAAAAGGTCTGAGCCGTGAGGAATTGCACCGGATGACCGATGCGATTTCTCATCGAGGCCCAGACGATGAGGGACATTGGATCGCAGCACCCAAAACGAACCAATCTGTTATCAACGGCACCCCTTCACCTGGCGTGGCGCTAGGTTTTCGAAGGCTTTCGATCATTGACTTGACGACAGGTCATCAGCCGCTTGGAAATGAAGATGGTACCATTCAAATCGTTTTCAACGGCGAGATCTACAATTACCCACAGCTACGCCACAGACTCGAAGGATCGAGTCACCAGTTTCGAACCAGTTCGGATACCGAGACGATCGTTCATCTCTACGAAGATCTTGGAACAGAGTGCTTTTCGCACCTCAATGGCATGTTTGCGTTGGCGATTTGGGATGGGCGTAATGACCGCCTGGTTCTTGCTCGCGATCGCATGGGCAAGAAACCGCTCTATTACACGGTGAAGAATGGGTCCTTGTACTTTTCGAGCGAACTCAAGTGCCTAATGACCCTTCCGGAAATGAGCAGGGAAATCGAACCAGGCGCAATCGATCTATTTCTAACCTATCAGTACATTCCGCATCCTCATTCGATTTACAAGGGCATATACAAATTACCACCTGGGCACTTTGCGGTTTATGAACGAGATGAGCTGCGAATTGAAAAGTTTTGGAGTGTGGATTGGTCGCATGAAATCGTGATCGACCAACCGACCGCGTCAGAACAATTACGGACATTGCTAGCCGATGCAGTTCGTATCCGGCTTCGTAGCGATGTGCCGCTCGGCGCATTCCTTTCCGGTGGCATCGATTCATCGTTGATTGTTGCGATCGCACAAAAACAACTAGATACACCGATCCAGACTTTTTCAATCGGATTCTCGGAAGCCGACTTCGACGAAACACATTTTGCCAAAATGGTAGCGGACCACGTCGGAACCAAACATGAACGGTTCGAAGTGACCCCGGATGCGATGCACATCCTCGACCAGCTCGTGAATCATTACGATGAACCGTTTGGGGACTCGTCAGCCATACCCACGTGGTACTTGAGCGAAATGACACGAAAGCATGTGACAGTAGCGCTCAGCGGCGATGGCGGTGACGAACTGTTCGGAGGCTACGAACGCTACCGCGCGCTAAAGTTGAGTGGGCAATTGCAGTCGTGGTTGCCCGTGAGTTGGCTCAACCAATCGTGGCTGATGAGGCGATTGCCAGATTCGAACGCCAGACGATCGTTGCTTCGGCGTGTGCGGCGCTTTTGCGAAGCACTCGGACAACCCCCGATCGAACGATACATGAATTGGATCCAAATCTTTGGAGAAGCAAGCCGCTTGGATCTATATCAAGAGTCGTTTATCGAGTCGCTTCCGGACCGAAACCCCGTTTCGTTTTTGGCGGACGCATGGCGAAATGCTGGCAAACGGGATCTTGTCAGCTGCGCGACGGCGGCGGATCTTCAGACGTACATGCCTTGCGATTTGATGACCAAGGTGGATATTGCATCGATGGCACACTCACTGGAGGCGAGACAACCGATGTTGGACTACCGCCTGGTAGAGTGGGCGGCCTCGTTACCATCCCATTTGAAATTAAGGGGCAAGCGTGGCAAGTGTTTATTGATGGACACCTACAAGGATCTGTTGCCTCAAGCGATATGGCATCGCGCGAAAATGGGCTTCGGGGTTCCGATTGCCAAATGGTTTAAGACCACGCTGCGCGATAGAACTTACGATGCGTTGTTGGGCTCGGACGCGAAGTGCCACGCGTATTTCCGGCGAGAGGCCATTCAGTCTCTAGTGGATGAACACATGTCGGGGCGAGGCAATCAAGCGTATCGACTTTGGAATCTGTTGTTCTTGGAGCTGTGGTTGAGGAACAACGATGCGGCGTTATTGTGATCCCATAAGCTGTAGCTCGCCTTTGGCGGGTGGCTCAAAAATTGTCCACACGCCATGCGTTCAACGCCTCGACTCTACCGAGGCAATTTCTCTTCTTTGATTTTCTCGCTCTCTTCCTTTGGCGGCTCGGCCCCAAACTTCTTGGCCTGATCTTCAATGTAACTCCGCATTCGTTCATTATTGGCATCAATCGAGGCAATTGCCTTTTCAGCAGTAGCCTTGGCTTTCTCCTTGTCGCCTGCGGCATGGTGGGCGGAGGCAAGTTGCAGCATCCCCATCGGGTCGTTCTTCCCCTTAAGGTTTTTTTCTGCGGCGACGATCGCTTTAGCCCCAAACTCCCTTACCTTGGCGGTTTCACCAGCGGCGTTGTAAGCCTTGGTAATGCGAATGAGCGCCGGCAGTGTTTCGCCATCGAGCTTCATTGCCTGTTCTGCGGCGCTGAGGCCGAGTGTGAGTAGGCCTTTGTCACCCAAAGCGCCATCCGAAGTCAGCGCGGCGGCCACTGAGCTATATCCGGCAATATCATTGCGTGTAGCGGCGTGCGTGACGATCGATTTGCCCAGCTTGGCCGCGTCATCAAAACGTTTGGCAGCTACATATAGATTGAGTCGCGAAGTGTTCATGTAAGGATCAGTCGCCAAGTGGGGCCACGTCGCGTGGAAGGCCGCCCATTGCTCAATCTGCTTTTCGATCTCCTCCGAACTCTTTCCCGGCTTGCCAATTGCAGCGTAAGTCTCGTCCCAAAGTTTGTCAGCAGCTTTGAGCTCGGCCGTGCCGCTGGCTGCCTCCCATGTTCCATCGAGCACTTTAGGCAACACGTCTTCCAAAAACAGCGGATGACCGATGTAAACAATCTTCCCATCTTTGCCAATAACATATGAGCAAGGAATGCCGCTCTGCCCCGCCGCGTTCATGAAAGCCTCGTAGGTTTCGCGATTGTCAGCATAGGCAATCGAATAACCAAGTTTGTCCCCGCGCTTCTTCACAAACGTCTCTATCTGTTCCGGAGTATTGCCTGGGTCGGTCGCGCTGAAGCCTATGATTGTCAATCCCTTTGGCCCCAACCGCTGCTGCAAGTCGCCCAAATGGGGCATCATCACCACGCAAGGCCCACACCAGGTCGCCCAAAACTCCACGACATAAATTTTGCCTGGCTCAAAAGTTTTGACTTCTTTACCAGTCACCCACTTCGTCGGCGACAGCGCCGGCGCTGGATCGCCGATCTTTAGAGTAATCTTCTCTTTCTGGTCCCCCTTTTCCTCTTGGGTATAGGCAAAGAAACTACACGTCGCCAACATCGCAATTGCCAAGCTAAGACATCGCATTGAATACTCCAATTTCGTGGAAGGTATGGAGAGCAAAAAGTTTCCGTCGCCGCACTCAAACGAGTTTAACAGTTTGTCGCTCGTCTTTCATCCGTGCATCAGGCAATGCGAGGGTCCAACATCAGCGTTGGGACTCGGAACATTTTTGTAGAACAGTTGTCCTCAACTGTTCCGTTGGGACTCAGGTCGGAACAGTTGAGGACAACTGTTCTACTAAAGTGTTTAACCGATCGAAGATCGCGGGCGGCTGCCAATAAAAAAAGCCCGGTTGCATTTCTGCAAACGGGCTTTGTTGTTGTTAAAAAATCCGGCAATACCTACTTTCGCACTGGTGGGCACTATCATCGGCTCCGAAAGCTTAACTACTGTGTTCG
>JANMGH010000090.1:0-9919 GCA_031374515.1 Pirellula sp.
ACACCACAAAGCCAAGCCTTGCGGACCGTTCTCTGAACGGCATGGAAAGCCCCAACTTCGTTGGGATCAAAGATATCGCGACGATTTTGCCTAGCCATGGTTGGAACTCCCATATGCAAACAACGAAACGAAAACAGTGAAGGACACAAACGGACCACCGAATTGTAGCAAGGTTAAATCGCTCCTGCGGCAATAACTGAATGGCCTCTAGAGAAAGCAATAGATCAGGAGAGCAAGAATGATGGAGTTCATTACTAGAGGGCACTAGGCGGCAGTACCATGGCTGGATGGCACCAGGAAAGGCACCAGGAAAGGGCACCAGGAAAGGGATGCCAGGAAAGGGATGAGGAAAGATGGCTGGATGGCACCAGGAAATGCTTTGCGATCCTGTTTGAAGGCCGACTACCAAAGCAAATGAACTAACACAACAAAAAAACGACTGACACAAAAATATTTACAAGCCCAATTTCAGTCTAGTTTATCCAGTAGCCGCCGTCGAATCGGCCAGCTTCAATGTCCAAATGGGGTTACAAAACAGATAAAAAGCTGGCCTAACTTTTCCTACGTCCACAGTGTTGCCATCTTACGAAAGCTGCTAGAAGGCCAAATTTGTCTGACGAAATTCTGCATCTACCCCTTCGGACACCCACTATCCATCTACTCCCGAAGCACTTCGTAGCTAAATCGAATCGCTCTGCCTATTCGAATGGGCTTCGGCATGGCACCGCTGTTGTAAAGCGACCAGAGGGTTCGAGTAGACAGAGTTAGCATCTTCGCTGCCTCCCTGGAATCAACAAGCAATACATGTTCGGTTGACCTATAAGGCTGCTAACGAGTTTCGGCAAATGAGGCGTGTGGCGACAAGCTACCGGAATGAACAATAGTCCCGCCTTACGGTTACGTGTCGGTCAATTCAGAATCTCCGAGAAATATTTCATTTTTTCGTAACAAATGACCTTCGATGTGGCATTGGGAGCAAACCGATCCTACGACCGTCAAAACCGCAAACGAGAAGCAACTCACGGGAATCCCTAAAATGCATACGAATTCAGTTCCTGCTTGCATTCGGACTCGAAGAAAACATACATACCAGCGATTGTCCCGGCGACGTCGGTTGCAATTGGAGCTATTGGAGGAACGTCTACCGTTGGCATCGGATTTTGGCCTGCTTCAGGACATCAACCAAACCGTCTCGCTGGTGAGTTCCAACCCCGAGAATATGACGGTGGTTGGAACGACTTTCTACTTCAGCGCTGCGTCAGCGACCGGCGTCGAGTTGTGGAAAAGCGACGGAACGGCTGCAGGTACAGTACCGGTCGAAGACATCAATGCGTCCGGCGATTCCAACCCTCGATCGCTGATCAATGTTGGTGGAGTGCTTTTTTTTGTTGCCGATGACGGGAGTGGTGAGGAATTGTGGCGCAGCGACGGAACCGTAGCCGGAACGTCGAGGGTGAAAGACATCCGTCCCGGAGATGAAGGCTCATCGCCGGAGTATCTAACCAATGTGGGTGGAGTACTATACTTTTCAGCCAACGACGGGGCTACGGGTGTTGAGCTTTGGCGGAGCGATGGGACCAGCGGCGGTACGATCCCGGTCAGCAACATTCGATCAGGCAGCAGCAGTTCCAATCCAAAGGAATTGACCAATGTCAGCGGAACCTTGTATTTCACTGCCAACGACGGCATCACTGGCATCGAGCTTTGGAAAAGCAATGGGACTGCCGCAACCACCGTGATCGTGGAGGATATTCATACGACCGGGCATTCGGCACCTGCAGAATTGACCGACGTCGGTGGTGTTCTTTATTTCACTGCCGACGATGGATCGCGAGGGCGGGAACTTTGGAAGAGCACTGGAGGAACAGCCGCAACGACTGACATTGTCAAAGATATCATCGTCGGCGCGGGCTCGTCGGACCCGTCCTCTCTGTATAACCACGGCGGTACGCTGTACTTTTCCGCCGATGGCGGTGTGATCCCAAACTCGCCACCGACTCCAGACGAGCATATCGGACGAGAATTGTGGCGGAGCAACGGCACTGCAGCAACGACCTTGATGGTGGCGGACTTGCAACCCGACACGATTATTGCAAATAGTTCAGACCCACGTGAGTTTATAAGTGTAGGGGCGGTGCTGTATTTTACGGCAGATGCCAGTTCGGGAAGGGAACTTTGGCGGACCGGCGGAACGGCGGCAACCACTTCGCAGATTAAGAATATCCATCCGGGTATTAATCAGTTTTCACAAGCAATAGGATCCGACCCCTCCAACCTCCTGAACGTGTCAGGCACGCTATATTTCACCGCAACATCGCTTTCTGGAAAAGAGTTCTGGAAGAGCGATGGCACCAGCGCTGGCACGATTCAAGTGCGTTCAATCGAAGCCGGTGGTCCGAACATCCCCGATAGCCTGATAAATATCGGATCCACAATCTATATGGCGGGGTACGATAGCGCACTTGGGTACGAACTCTGGAAGAGCAACGGCACGGAAGCGGGAACAGTAGTGGTCAAGGACATTTATGGTGATGTTCCGAGTTCATCTCCGAATTCGTTCGTTCCGTTCAATGGCGCGGTGTATTTTATCGCGGTCGAAGAAGGCAACTTGTCTAACAAGCTCTGGAAGACCAACGGTTCCACGGTGACGAAGGTACATGACATTGCGATCCAAAGCAAATTGACGGTCGGCGGAAACTACATTTACTTCTCCGCCAAAGGTCCCGACGGTATCGAACTTTGGAAGAGCGATGGATCGACATCAGGGACGGAGCTGGTGAAGAACATTTTCCCCGATACGCAAAATAATCTCCTTGACTCCGAACCCAAAGAACTGACCTACGTCAACGGCACTTTGTTCTTCACTGCCAAAACGTCCGACGGCCGTGAGCTTTGGAAGAGCGATGGCACGCCTGCGGGAACCATGCTCGTCTTGGACATTCAAGCAGGCGATGGCAGCTCCAACCCACAGAATCTCATCGACGTTGCGGGGACACTTTACTTCAGTGCCGACGACATCGCTACGGGCAGGGAATTATGGAAGAGCGACGGCACACCCTTGGGGACGGTCCGAGTAGCCGATATTAACCTAGCGGGAGGGTCGTCGAATCCGGCATTTATGTCCGCGATAGGCAACACGCTCTATTTCGCCGCCGAAAACTTCTTGGGTCAAGAGTTATGGAAGAGCAACGGAACCGCTGCCACGACGACGCAAGTCAAAGACATCGCAGCTGGTTTGCTTCCCTCGCTGCCTCGCAATTTGACCAACGTCAACGGCACCCTCTATTTCTCGGCCCGCGAAGCATCCGGGACGGGCGTTGAACTGTGGAAGAGCGACGGCACATTGGCCGGTACGGTCATCGTCAACGACCTCAACCCGGGAGCGGCAAGCTCCAATCCGACATCCTTAGCCAATATCAATGGCACGCTCTATTTTTCGGCCGATAATGGATCCTTTGGGCAAGAGCTTTGGAAAACGGACCTTGCGTCGCCCTTCGGTATGACTTTTGTCAAAAGCATTGCAACTGGTTCGGCTAGCTCAAACCCAGGACGCTTCACGGAATTGGATGGTTCGATCTACTTTGTGGCGGACCCAACGACCGGTGCGCGCGAATTATGGAAGACCGATGGAACCAACGCAGGGACCGTGGCCGTCACCAATTTCTCAGGTACTCGCACTCCGCCGATTGTCGGGCAACTTCCCAAAGACCCGATCGATTTGTTCGCGTTCAACGGATTGCTATTGTTCCCAGCGACGACTCCCAGCGTGGGCACGGAACTCTACGTGCTCTACGGATCGCTCGACATGGGTGATGCACCGTTTCTGGCATCCGGGGCCGTCAATGGAGCGCGTCATCTCGCCAATGGACCACGGCTAGGTTTCCTTCGAGATGTCAATGAAGTCGACGGGGTTGCCAGCTCGTCTGCCTCCAGCGACGATGCCAATGGCATCGACGATGAAGATGGGATCATTCCACTTTCCCACTTCATTCGTGGCAAGAATACGGCCATCACGATCGATGTTCAAAACACGGGAGTACCGGCCAAGGTGGATGCGTGGATTGATTGGAACAACGATGGCGATTGGGCCGACCCGGGTGAACAGCTGCTGGCAAGTACTACGTTGAATCCCGGTGTGGCGACCATCAACGTCAGCGTTCCAGCTTCCGCCGCCCTCGGGAACGTCGCAGCGCGATTTCGCATCAGCACTATTGGAGGGCTTTCTCCCGTTGGTTTCTCGATCGATGGCGAAGTCGAGGATCACCTATTTACCGTCCTGCAAGACGTTTCGATTGCACTGCCGAGCACAGGAACGAACAACCTAGTGGTACGTCGAAACGGCACCAACGTCGAAGTCTTCAATACGACCACCTCGACCGTTCTCGCTAGTTCTCTGCTGGCCCAGACTAACTCGCTGACGCTCATCGGATCGCCCACTCAAGTCGACAATTTAGAAATCAAATTCGATGGAGCAGGAGGGTATTTTTCTTTTCCGGGCGGCATAACGATTGCCGGGGGTGCCGGTATTAATGATTCGGTGATCGTAACCGGTACGGGCAACACCGAAGGAGTTTACACGACTGCGGTTTCGCCGGCGGGGCAAACACAGCTTAACGTAACAGACAGCGGTTTAAGCCAAACGATTCGCTACGGCGAGTTCGAAAACCTCACCTTTCGTGGACTGCTGACGTTTTCGGCCAACAGCACACTCAGTATCGGTTCTAATAACTTAACGATCAACGCCGCAACGCCGATCAATCTCGGTAATCTGACGCTGATTGCTGGCGGATCGCTGACCTCCGACGGTGTTGTGTCATTGGGACCGGCAGAGACCATCATTGGGTTCGGGGCCATCCAGTCGAGTTTCATCGGTGAAGCCAGCTCCCTTCTTCGCCTTAGCGGTGGCGACATGATCGTCGGTAATTCGAGCTCGAACATCGGATTTTCCTCTCGCGGTATAGTCGAGGTAGGCAGCAACAAATTAACGCTTCGCGACGCGAATCAAGCGGCTCTGGGCGTCCAAACGACGATCGGCAAAGATGGAGTCCCGGGACGCATCGACGCATCCAACGGTCTGCTGGTCGATTTCGGAAACAACATCACTGGGGTCGGCGTCATCCTGACACTGAATAACGTCAATCAACTGCTGATGAACAATGGATCGATTGTCGGTGCAAGCGCGCTTCAGCAAATCGAGTTGACCGGGTTCGTCAAAGGTGTCGGAACGTTGAGCAACGTAACGATCTCGGGAACGAACAGCCCTGGATTCAGCCCAGCCGTCGTGCAATACGGAAGTATGGTCTATGGTGGTAGTGGAACCGTCGTGATGGAGATCGGTGGAACGACACCTGGCAGCTCGGGTCATGACCAGATCAATCATACCGGTATAGCGACCTTGGGTGGGACGCTCGATGTTCAAACGATCAACAGTTTTAATCCTTCCGTCGGACAATCCTTTGTCTTGATGACTGCAACCGGTGGATTCGCTGGTTCGTTTTCTACTGTCAAAATGCCTGGTGCTCCTGTGGGTTCCAAGTGGGACTTGATTTACAGAGCCAACCAGTTGGTGCTACAGCTGGCCGACATCATCGATGTGACTCGGTTTACAATCAATGGATCAAACAGCAACCTCAATCGATCGGGCATCGCTTCTTTAACGTATGATTTCGATCAAGCCGTGACCATCGCGTCTCCAACAAGCTTGAAGCTACGAAATCATACGACGGGCAACTTGGTAGACATCACCGGTGCGACGGTTACAGGTAATGGAACGAGCAGTTTGATTTGGAACTTGTCTACGATCACGATCCCCGATGGCCAGTACACCGCAGAACTTCCCGCAAGCCAAGTCACGAATGCGGCAGGCCGCCCAATGGCGCTTTCAAATGCGGTCCAATTTCATAAGCGTCGTGGTGACATGAACGCCGACGGCGCTGTGAATTTTGCGGATTATGGCGTAGTCGGTGCAAATTTCGATCCTCTTCCAGGAGGCAGCTATCGACCTGGAGATGCAGACGGAAACGGCGCTGTGAACTTCGCGGACTACAGCGTGATCGGTTCAAGTTTCGCTCCTGTTCCGCTCGCCGGAATTCAATTCGACTTTGGCGATGCCGCAGAGTCAACCACACTTTTTGCAACGACCTTGAATCGCAATGGCGCGAGGAATGCAATCAGTGCGCTCCGTTTGGGTGGCAGTATCGACGCAGAAATCGACGGCCAACCGACGGCAAACGCCGACGGAGACGGAGCCGATGAGGATGGTGTAACGTGGGGAACTCTGCTGCTCGGAACGGCCGATTCCGTTGCTCTCACTATCGCATCGACATCTACATCTTACGTCAGCGCGTGGGTCGATTTCAATAACGATGGCGATTGGGATGACGCTGGCGAGAACGTTCTGCAAGATGTAGTCGGTTCCAATGGACTGAACAACATGACCATCGCGGTGCCAGCCAATGCATTTCTGGGCAACGTAACCGCTCGTGTTCGGCTGAGCGAAACTGCTGGGTATGGATATGCCGGTTTAGCTACGTGGGGAGAAGTGGAGGATTACCGAGTAACGATCGTCCAACAATCTAGTTCTAGTTCTCTAGCCTCAAAGATCATTCATTGGAACAAAGAATTAACGGACGAGGTTTTCAAGTCTCATATGGATGATGTGGAAGCGTTTTTTGAAGGACTAACAGACGATACCGCCTCTTCATAAATGGGAGGTAAATCAGGGAATTGTCTTAAACTGACGGTCCTCTTCGTCGCGGCCTTGTTAGTGCCGGCCGCCGGTTCCCTATGGTCGCCTCGATTCCACCTGCAATTTTCCTAAATCCAAGCCAGGCAATCTGCTAACCAGCACGCGGTAGCGGAGAACGCCTCGTGAAGTAGCGCGTATCGATGCGATCGCGATGCCACAATCCCAGCCGCGTTATGACAAAGTTGTCTTGGATCGTCCAGCACTCAATAGACGATTGACGGAAAACGATCAGAAAGCGACTGAACGACATTGGTCTTTATCGACTCAATATCTGCATAGAAGGCGCGGTCTTGGCTGTAAAAAGGGACAAGATCTCGAACAGATTGGTGAAGTTTCATTAGTGGAACGCTGGATTTGAGAGGTGCACGGAAGTCGATTCCTTGTGAAGCGGCCAACAGTTCGATCGCGAGGATGTTATCGCAGTTATCGAGCATTGGTCCAAGTCGACGGGCTGCGTACGTAGCCATGCTGACATGGTCTTCTTGATTGGCGCTGGTAGGGATACTGTCGGTCGAAACCGAGTTGGCTAAATGTTTGTTTTCGCTTGCCAGAGCCGCTGCTGTCACTTGCGGAATCATGAACCCTGAATTAAGTCCTCCGTCTTGGATCAGAAATGGAGGCAATTCGCTTAGATGATGGTCGATCAACAATGCTATTCGCCGCTCGGATAGGGCACCGATTTCAGCGATTGCGACAGCCATTTGATCTGCAACGACAGCGATGGGCTCAGCGTGAAAGTTGCCACCAGACAGGATTGAATCATCTTCTGAAAAGACAAGTGGATTATCGGATACTGCGTTAGCCTCGCGTAGCAATACTTCTGCAGCATGTCTCAGCGAATCAAGACAGGCGCCCATTACTTGCGGCTGACAGCGCAGTGAATAGGGATCTTGAACTCGCGCACAGTCGCGATGTGATGCACGAATTTCACTTCCCGCCAGTAGGTTACGGTACGCTTGAGCGCAGTCTATTTGTGCAGGATGATTGCGAATGGAGTGAATGCGAGCATCGAACGGTGTGTCACTCCCTTTTGCTGCGTCGACTGTCATTGCTCCGACCTGGATAGCAGTTCCAAAACTGCGGTCGGCACGGTAAAGTGCCGCGAGTGCCAAAGCCGTCGAGACTTGAGTCCCGTTGAGAAGTGCGAGCCCTTCTTTAGGACCTAGCTGCAACGGAGCGATTCCATGTTTCTCCAACCCTTCTGCGGCTGCCATCTCCTGATTCCCGATTCGAACGCGGCCTTCACCTAGGAGTGCAAGACTAAGATGGGCTAACGGCGCTAGATCGCCACTTGCCCCTACCGAACCTTGACTAGGGATGCATGGGAGAATGTCTGCATTCAAAAGACGAACTAAGATCCCAATGGTTTCGCGGCGAACTCCGGAGTATCCTCTGGCCAAACTTGCTAACTTCAGCAGCAATATCAATCGAACGATGGAGTCGGATAGCAATTCGCCACAACCAGCGGCATGCGAACGAACCAAATTGACCTGCAATTGTTCAAGCTTGTCGTTGGAGATGCGTTGATTCGCCAACAATCCGAAGCCGGTATTCAAGCCGTAGACTGACTGTCCCTTATCTAACAACTTTTGAACCGTGGTTTGCGCGCGATCGACAGCTGCCCAACATCCGCTATCTAGTTCGATGGGTTCAGGCGCAAAGTAAAGTCTGGATAAGTCGGCATGTGTTAGTTGACCAGGGACGATTCGGATCATAATAGGTATTGCGTTAGTGCATTGGCCCTTTCTTGGAAATGCTTGGTAAATCGAGACCATGTTTGGTTGCGCATTCTAGAGCGATCTCATAACCTGCATCCGCATGCCGCATGACTCCGGTTGCTGGATCGTTCCATAAGACGCGTGCTATTCTATGGTCGGCGGCGTGACTTCCATCACAGCAGATGACAACGCCTGCGTGTTGAGAAAAGCCCATACCGACTCCCCCTCCGTGATGCAAAGAAACCCATGTCGCCCCACTAGCGATGTTTAGCATTGCATTGAGCAAAGGCCAATCGGATACAGCGTCTGATCCGTCCAACATTGCTTCTGTCTCTCGATTTGGACTAGCTACCGAACCAGAATCTAAATGATCGCGGCCTATCACGATGGGTGCTGACACTTCACCGCGTCGAACCATCTCATTGAATGCTAAGCCGAGACGGTGTCGCTCTCCGAGTCCAACCCAACAGATTCTAGCCGGCAATCCTTGGAACTGAATGCGAGCTTGAGCCATGTCGAGCCAACGATGCAAATGCGGACGGTCTGGAAACAGCTCCTTGACCTTGCGATCCGTAGCGAAGATATCTTGAGGGTCACCCGAAAGAGCAACCCAACGAAATGGACCAATTCCTCTACAGAAGAGAGGCCGGATGTATGCAGGCACGAAGCCTGGAAAATCAAAAGCGTTCGCAACCCCCATTTCTTTTGCCATTTGTCGGATATTGTTTCCATAATCGACAACAGGAATACCCATGGCCTGAAAGCCTAGCATCGCTCTGACGTGAACGGCCATCGATTGTTTGGCTGCGAGGACAACACTTGCGGGGGAGGCAAGTCGACGTTCCGTCACCTGTTCTAGGCTCCAGCCGATCGGGAGATACCCGTTGAGTGGATCGTGTGCGGAAGTTTGGTCGGTGACGGCATCAGGTCGAACTCCCCGTTCCAACATGTTTGGCAAAAGCTCAGCCGCATTGCCAAGCAAGCCGACAGAAATCGCCTTACCGAACTTGCAAGCATTCTCGATCCGTTCGAGAGCGTCATTCAACGACAGGGCTTGTACATCGAGATATCCGCTTGCTAGCCTTTTGGCGATTCGACTTGGATCGCATTCAATGGCCAGCATCGATGCACCGGCCATCGTTGCTGCCAGCGGCTGTGCACCTCCCATACCACCTAAGCCGGCGGTCAGAATCCATTTCCCCGACCAGCTCCCTTGGAAATGGCAATCAGCCATCGCGACAAAGGTTTCGTAGGTCCCTTGGACAATTCCTTGACTCCCAATATAGATCCATGAACCCGCGGTCATCTGTCCGTACATCATGAGGCCGGCGCGATCGAGCTCATGAAAATGCTCCCAAGTTGCCCAATGGGGTACTAAATTGCTATTGGCCAGTAGCACGCGTGGTGCATCGACATGCGTACGAAAGACACCTACCGGCTTGCCGGACTGGAT
>JANMGH010000091.1:0-38326 GCA_031374515.1 Pirellula sp.
ACACCACAAAGCCAAGCCTTGCGGACCGTTCTCTGAACGGCATGGAAAGCCCCAACTTCGTTGGGATCAAAGATATCGCGACGATTTTGCCTAGCCATGGTTGGAACTCCCATATGCAAACAACGAAACGAAAACAGTGAAAGACACAAACGGACCACCGAATTGTAGCAAAATTAAACCTGGCCTACGATAATAGATGGTTGGTACCTACAAGCCATAAATGGATGGCCCCTACAAGGCCCCTACAAGGCCCCTACAAGGCCCCTACAAGGCCCCTACAAGGCCTACAAGGAATCGTGCATATAGTTGCTGTACTCCATTACGGATGCCTCCAACGAATAGAGTCGCCTAGTGGGAATCTCTTAGTTTCGTGACTGTTGGTGATCGTTCGATCCTAGCCATGGTCGGCAGAGTAGCTGTGTACATGCTCGGGAAATGAGTTAAAAAGAGCCTACGTCGAGACCATTCACTCCAATCCGTTCAGAAATTTCAACTATGTCTGCCAAACGCATTTTATTTCTCGTCGGTGACTTTGTAGAAGACTATGAAATCATGGTTCCGTTTCAAATGCTCCTGATGATCGGACACCATTGCGATGCGGTCTGCCCCGACAAAAAGCCAGGCGACTTTATTTCGACGGCGATCCATGATTTTGAGGGCCATCAAACTTATAGCGAAAAGCCGGGGCATCGTTTTCGAATCAATGCCGACTTCGCTGCTGTCGATGCAGCCAGTTATGACGCGCTGGTGATCCCCGGGGGCAGAGCGCCGGAATACTTGCGGCTCAACGAACGATTGCTAGACATTGTTCGGCATTTTGCGTCTACTAAGAAGCCGATCGCCGCCATTTGTCACGGTCCGCAGATATTAGCGGCTGCTGGCGTTTTGAAGGGCAAACACTGCAGTTGTTATCCGGCGGTTCGATACGAAGTTTCCGGCACCGGCGGAACTTATGTGGAACCGTCGGCTGGTTTCGATTCGGCCCATACCGACGGCAATTTGGTTACTGCGCCCGCTTGGCCTGCTCATCCCGCTTGGATATCGCAATTTGCAAAGTTGCTTGGCTCCAAGATCGAGGTATAGGCAGTCTCCATGTCGAGAACAACCACCGAATTGATCGCAATTCTCAAGCGGCGATTCGGTCACGAGAACTTCCGATCAACCCAACTGGCGATCATTGAACGGACGTTGGCGGGTGGCAACAGCTTGGTAATCATGCCAACCGGCGGCGGTAAGTCGTTGTGTTTTCAAATTCCCGCGATGGTGTATGCGCAGGAGCATGCGAAGTCTAGCGATCGGCGACAAATGCGACCACCCTTGACGCTGGTGCTCTCGCCATTGATCGCGTTGATGAAAGATCAAGTGGATGCGTTGCAGGCCAAGGGGATCGAGGCGACATTTATCAACTCGTCGCTCGATAGAGACGAGCGAAATCGTCGCTATGCGCAAATCTCGAATGGGCAGCATGCGTTGCTCTATGTAACACCCGAGCGGTTTCGAAAAGAGGACTTTGTTGGAGTGTTGCGGAAGCGGGATGTTCGATTGCTAGCGGTCGACGAAGCGCATTGCATCAGCGAGTGGGGACATGACTTTCGACCCGACTACACTCGGGTCGCCGAGTTCCGTCGCGAGTTGGGCAACCCAACAACGATTGCATTGACGGCGACTGCAACTCCAGATGTGCAACGGGACATATTAAAGCAATTGGGGATCGAGTCGTTTGGTGCATCGCTCGAACAGTGCCAACTCTTTCACGAAGGGATTCGGCGCCCCAACTTGTCGCTGCACGTACGTGAAGTATGGGGCCAGGACGAAAAAATTGAGGCCATTCAGGAAGTTCTTGGGCGATGGGGCAATGCTAGTGGCATTGTGTACTTTACATTGATTCGAACTTTGGGAGAGGTGAGCGATCGATTGCACAAACTCGGCATCGATCATGTGTGTTACCATGGCGACCTAGCGAGAAACGATCGGCGTCGCGTGCAGGAGGGGTTTATGAAGAACCGTTGTCCATTGGTGCTGGCGACCAATGCCTTTGGAATGGGGATCGACAAAGAGGATATACGGTTCGTGTTGCATGCCGAGATTCCAGGTTCGATGGAATCGTACTATCAAGAGATCGGACGATCGGGTCGCGATGGTTTGCCTTCGGAGTGCATCCTCTTATACGATCAGCGCGACCTCAATACGCAAGTTGAGTTCATGCGGTGGAGCAACCCGGATGCGGATTTTTATGAACGGACTTATGATTTGCTTTTACATGATGTGGATTCTGTACGAGCCTTCGGGATAGAATGGTTGCGAGAGAGGTTGTGCGATCGGCATAAACGTGATCGTCGGCTCGAAACCGTGCTCGCCATGTTACAACGCTATGGATTGATCCACGACGAGAACAAGCTTTCTGACGTCCAAGTCGAGGGTCCATTGCCAGCCTCGCTCGCCAGCAGCGAACACCGTGCTGCCAAACTACTGCGGGACCAGAGGAAACTTTACGCATTGGTAGAGTATTCTAAAACCGACGATCCAATCGCGTTCATTCATGATTATTTCTCTGCTGCGACCGAGCCAGTCCAATGAGCCAAACCGAAACAACTCAACTCCCAGAGTCCAAGAAATGGTTGGTGGATGGCTTTTGTTGGTACACAAGGCGAATGGTCGTCAAGCAGTTTCATTCGTTTGGCGTTCAGGATGAATTGCTCAAAGCCGCTACGATAGATGAGGAGACGCCGCTGATCGTCTACGCCAACCATGCAAGTTGGTGGGACCCGATCGTTGGGATGTCATTACAACAAGCCTATTTTTCGAACAGGATATTTTATGCGCCAATCGATGCGGACGCGTTAAAGAAATATCGTGTCATGGCCAAGCTCGGCTTCTATGGAGTTCGCTTGGAAAGTTTTGATGGAGCTTCTGCTTTTTTGAAAATGACCAAGGCGATATTGAACTCTAAAAGGGTTGCGATCTGGATTACGCCCGAAGGCAAGTTTTCGGATGTGCGAAACCACTCCTTGCCGCTGATGCCAGGACTTTCGCATTTAGCGTCGAAGATTTCGGGTGTAAAATTTTTGCCGATTGCGTTTGAATACGGCTTTTGGAATGAAAGCCTTCCACAGATTTTTGTTCGATTCGGATCGCCTATCGATTCCAGTGAAACGATGGCCAAGGGGGATTGGAACGAATTGCTGACATGCCGTTTACGCCGGACGCAGGCTGAGTTGGCACAAAGCGTTCAGCAACGGGAGCCCTCTGCTTTCCAGTATTTGATCGCGAGTCGTCCTCGCCGTCTCGGATGGTACGATTACTGCAGAAGCTGGGCTGCATGGCTTCAGGGCAAGCCGTTTGATCCGCGGCATTCGGTTTAGGTTATGATAATAGAACACCCTTCCGCGTCGCAGTCGTTTGCGATGTAATACCCCACGCGTCACTCTCCTGGGAGCTCCACCATGCGCGTTTATTTTCGTTCGTTCGTAGCAGCTTGCATGTTGCTTACTGGTTCCAACCTTGTTGCAAATGAGCCCGCCAAGCTCACGTGGACTAAGCAAGTGCTCGACACCAAGTTTCGGTCCGAAGGGGTGGCGGTTGCTGATGTGAATAAGGATGGCAAAAAAGACGTACTCAATGGAGAGTATTGGTATGAGGCTCCGGATTGGAAGCCCCATGAAATGCAGGCACCAATGGACCACAAGGATGGGCTCAATAACTATAGTCGTTCGTTTGCTTGCTGGTCTGACGACTTCAACAAAGATGGTTACCCCGATCTCATCGTGATCGATTTCCCCGGCATCCCATGTTATTGGATGGAGAACCCGAAGGGAGCCGAGGGTCATTGGATTAAGCACGAGATTTGGCATAGCGCTTGCAATGAAACTCCCATCTATGCGGACTTGTTCGGCAATGGCAAGCGAGTATTGCTGATGGGGTTTCAGCCAAAGGGTTCCAAGCCGGAGGGCAACGAAGGGCAGATGGCCTATTTCACTCCCAACGAAAAAGACTCAAATGCCATTTGGAATATGCATCCCATTAGTCTACCTACGGAACCAGGCAAGGAAGGCGTACCCGGAACCATGCGATTTAGCCATGGGTTGGGATTGGGCGATCTCAACAAGGACGGCAAGCAGGACGTTTTATGCACGGGCGGATGGTGGGAGCAGCCAGTTTCGGTCGATGGCAAGACGGCATGGCCGTTCCACCCTGCGAACCTGGGTGAGGCGTGCGCAGACATGTTTGCATTCGATGTAGACAATGATGGAAAAACGGATGTGTTAAGTACCTCGGCACACAAGTTTGGCGTGTGGTGGTACAAACAGCGACCTGTATCCAAGGACTCGAAAGAACTTCACCCCTCATTTGACAAGATCGAGTTGTTTGGACGGTTGGCATCGGAGACGCATGCAGCGCATTTTGTCGATATTGATGGAGATGGCAATAAGGACTTGGTTACCGGCAAGCGTTGGTGGTCGCATGGTCGATCCGAACCAGGTTCCAATTGGGACGCCAAGATATATTGGCTGAGGGCGAAAAAAGAGAACGATGGGTTCGTTAGTTTTGTGCCTGAGGTCATTGATACCGACTCGGGGATCGGCACCCAATTTGAAGTGACCGATATCAATGGAGATGGTTTACTCGATATCATAAGTTCGAACAAGAAAGGGGTTCGAGTGCTGCTACAAAAACGATAGGTCAGTCAGACCTGCCCGATGCCAGTGGCTCGAGTTTTTACCTGCGAAGCGAGGGCCTCGAGCGTTTAGCCATCCTTGTCACAGTATGCAAGAGTCACGTCGATGTCGCTTCTCTCTCGTTCATGGCTCATTGTGAAATTAAACAGGGGTGATTCCTTGTGGAATGAACTCTGTTTTATGGTGTGAGTTGTACGACGTGCGGGAAATAGCTGCAAAAACGGTGTTTGCAGCAGAGTTCGCATAGGATTTCGGCATGACTGTTTAGGCCCCAACCCGTATACTGTTTCAGAGTGAGTACTATCGTTGGGGTATTTCGCTAGTTGGTGGTCGACGCCTACTAGCTGGTTGCCCCCATACAAGCGTTAAATGCTTGCCCCACCTGTGTTTGCATTTTCTCGAATTCTGTGAGCTCAAGCCGATTTTGTCGCCCGATCCCCAGACCGCATCCGTGCGGATAGTCGCTTTAATGATTTCAATTTCATTGCTTTCGGGCTGTTGGCGCGAACTCAAAGAGCGAACGTACGATGCTCCAAAGACAGAAAGCGAATTCCTGGCGGGTCGTGAGCCGCAGCTTCGCCGTTCGACTCCTCCGATGATGGGTGGTTCGAGTATCCCATTGCGAGAAAAACGAATCTTGGGAGCTATTATCCCGGATCGCGGCAACGTGTACTTCGTCAAGGCGACTGATCGCATCGCAAAGCTGAATACGGTGGAATCAGCTTTCCGCGGTGTTGTTGAGCAGTTTGCGGTAGATTCGGAAACCGGCACCCCCAAATTGGAACTGCCGCCGGGTTGGACGCTAAACAAGCTCGACAACTCGGGAGCAGGAATTGGATTGGCGGAAATGATAGCGGAAATGATTGTCGAGTCCGTTGAAGGTCGGATCCGGTTCACAGTCTCCAAATACGACTTACCTCGCGACCCATCCATGTTGGACGAATATTTGTTAGGTCAAATCAACCGGTGGAGGGGGCAAGTTGAATTGCCTGCAATTGGTGTTGCCGAACTAAGGAAGGACCTGCCGACAATTCGTCGCAACGGGTCGGAAATCCCTGCTTATCTCTTTGACGCAACGGGAGCGGGTGCAGCAGCAGCATCGGGGGAGACACTGGTGAATCCAGTTGTTCCGAACACGTCACCGTTGCCTGAAACTGCTTCCTCCCGACCGCCGCTAAAATTAATCTATACCAAGCCTGAAGGGTGGGAATTGCAAGCCGCACGGCCATACCGCGAAGCTACTTTTAAGATATTGAGCGGTGCACAGGAAGGTGAAGTCACCGTAAGTACTGCCCGAGATACTCCGGTGCAAAATGCAGAAATGTGGATTAGGCAAGTGTTGCCGAACAGCGATCCAACCACGCTGGAGTCGTTGGCCAAAAAAACGGTAGCGGATGCAGAGCCCTTTCAATCTGGTGGGAAGAACGGAAAACTGTACACGGTTCGCGGCTCCAATTTGCCAGATGCGCGATCGCTGATGGTTGTTTCCATCCCAATGGGTGATGGAGGAATGAGCATGTTTGTGAAACTCAATTGCGAACTGCGGATGATGGAAGAAGAGAAGTCGACCTTTTTAAGCTTTGTCAACTCATTGCGTTGGGAGTAACGCCGCATGGCAACTGGAACATTTAGAAGCGGCGCCGTAGCAAAGACAGCGGTTCCACTCGATATTTCACGGATTGCATGGATTGTTATGCGCGCCGTCGGTTCCCTCAAAGTTACGGTCTCGATGTTTGCATTGGGGACTTTGATATTGTTTGTGGGAACATTGGCTCAGGACGAAGAGACGATCGTTGACGTCAAGAAGCAGTATTTCAATAGTTGGGTCGCTTCGGTCCCGTTCGATGTGTTCCTACCGCAGACCATTTTTCCTCATGAAGAACCGGTGCCCTATGCTTTTGCAATACCGGGTGGTGCGGCCGTCGGATTGATTTTGCTGATCAACTTGATCGCCGCCAAGATGACTCGCTTTGCCATGAACGCAAAGGGTGGTCGATTTGTCGCTGGGTTGTTTTTTACGATTGCTGGGTTCGTTCTCGTTGGATTGATTGTCGTAAGTGCTCATTTGGGGGACGGATTGCAAGGAGAACCGCCGTTCAGTTACGACTGGCTATGGGCTGGAGTCAAGGGAAGTGTGTGGGGCCTTGCAGCAGCGTCATTGGTTTGGTGCATTGGCTGGAGTCCCAAAACGCGAGTCGTTCGGTGGACAATTTGGTCGATAACAGCCATCCTTCTCTGCATCAGTACTTTTTTAATCGCAACCCATGACACATATCGGATCCCTGATCCGGGTTTGCGTATCGTTTGGCAATTGAGCAAGAGCCTGATTGTCAGCGCCGTACTTCTATTGGGCGTATTGCTTCTGTTCGGAAACCGAGGGGGCAATGTTCTAATTCACCTTGGCGTTGGTCTCTTGATGCTAGGCCAATTTATCTTCGGCGACGCACAACGCGAAGAACGAATCGCGATTTTCGAAGGCCAGCGGACACAGGTTGCTTACGAGATGGATACGGTTGAGCTGGCCTTTGTGGACAAGAGCGATCCAGAAACGAACCATGTCATTGCGTTTGAGCATCCGATGTTGCAGCGCGCTGCATCCAATGGAAAGTTTCTTTCATCCGCTAAATTGCCATTCGAGATCCGTGTCGATCGTTGGATGACCAACTCAACACGTGAGAATCGCAAACGTCCACCGCAGCCGGGTGACGAAGATTACAAGTTGACGGGGGTTGGGATCCGTGACTACGAGTTCAAAGAACTTTCCAAGTCGGGTGGCGCAAAAAGCCAATCCAACTTTGCGACGGCCTACATTACGCTTCGCAACAAAGAGGATCAGAAGACAATTGGATCGTACGCGGTTAGTCAACTTCTCAACGACGATGCGATTATGTTCATGGCCGATTATGAGAAGGCCGAAGTGGGCGGAAAGACATGGGAGTTCGGTCTTCGATTTCGTCGCAATTACAAACCGTATTCGGTTGTCTTGGATGACGTGGTGATGGAAGAGTACACGGGGACGATGAAACCAAAAGACTATTCCTCGTTTGTGAAAATTAACGATGCGAAGGGGGAAACGCTGCAACAGGGCCGCATTTGGATGAACAACCCGATGCGATATCGAGGCGAGACGTTTTATCAATCTGGATACATGAATGCGAATTTGAATCCATACGGCGTGGAGCAAACGACACTTCAAGTAGTGACGAACGCAGGTTGGTTGATTCCTTATGTTGCATGCGTCCTATCCGGTTTAGGGATGTTGGTTCATTTTGGCGGCACGTTTGGACGGTTCGCATCGCGATATGATCGCAAGGCATATGGTCCATCCGCGGAAACCGTCGCAGTATCCGATGCCAAGAATGAGGGATCAAAGCAATCTAGATTGACACAGCCATTCGGCAAGGGCACGAAGCATGGCCGACAGGTCGCGATAGGTTGGATGTACACCTTGGTTCCTCTCATCCTGTGTGGCATCTTCGCGATCTGGATTGGCAAACGAGCAACAACGCCGAAAGTGGATCGGGATGAAGTCAACTGGTATGCCTTTGGTGAAATACCGACTCAATACGGTGGGCGAATCAAACCACTGTCATCGGCGGCGAGCGAAGTGCTTGAAATACTTTCTAACAAGAAATTCGCGCTTAGCAACGACGGTCACGTTTACGAGCCAGTACATAAGACCGGCAAAGCAATCGAAGCAACCCAGTGGATTGCAGCTGTTTTCGCTAGAGAAGATTGGGTTCTCGATAGTCCGCTCATCCGTATTGACGCGGTCGAGACTACGACGGCCTTCGGGTTGCGGCGGCATAAATCCAATCGTTATTCTTACAACCAGATTGCTGCTGGACGGTCCAAGATCCGCGAACAATTTAACAAACTGCGCACGACAAAACGGGAGGAGTGGACATTCGAGCAGACGAAGTTGGCTGAGGCGCTCGAGAAACTTTCGTTGTTCGAGAGCTTGCTTGATGCTTATACCCCTATTTCTCCGCGTGACGTTTCGGATGCTTCGCAGATCGTTGCCTTTATCGACAAAATACAACCGGCTGTCGACGATATCCGTGCAAGAAGCCCGATCGCGATCATCCCCCCATTGCGAGAGGCAGAAGTAAAGTCGGGTGAGAAGGCTCCACCGGCCAAGTGGGACGCGTTCGGGCCAGCCTTATTCGAAACAGTGAAACTCAAAACCATGGGAGTCGAAATCAAGTCTGCATCTGTCTTGAGTTTCATGGAATTGGAACAAGCATTGGGGGCAGACTCAAAAAATGCGTCAAAGATCAACGCGTTGGTTAACGAATTCAAGGCCAATGTGCAAAAAGAGTTTGGCTCTAGCATTCGAACTGCGAAAGTTCCGTTTGAAGCTTGGTATGAGCATTTTGCGCCAGTCTCGATCGCATCGACTTTGTATCCTATTTGTGGCATCATCGCTTTGCTTAGCTTTGTCTTTGCCCGACAAACATTCAGACGGACCGCATTTTGGATATGCGTACTGACGCTTTTGGTGCACACCACGGCCATTGTCAGTCGGGTTTACATTTCCGAGCGTCCGCCAGTTGTTACCCTCTATTCTGCAGCAGTATTCATCGGTTGGGCAATGGTACTCTTTTGTACAGTTACCGAGATACTCTTTCCTGTATCGGTTTCGGTACTCGTGGCATCGGTTACTGGCTATTTAACGCTGCAAGTTGCGAATGGTCTAGCCATCGGTGACACGATGCCTGTGCTTGAAGCGGTGCTCGATACGCAATTCTGGCTCTCGACACACGTCATCAGTGTATCCCTTGGATATAGCGCGACGTTTGTTGCAGGTTTTCTCGGAATTGGGCTTGTGATTGCGGCCATGCTCGAACGATTGGGCGCCGCCTCGTCTGGATCCGGGATGCTGGCGAGGATGGGCAAGTCGTCCACCGAAGCGATTCCAACCTTGTATCGCATCTGTTATGGCGTTGTTTGCTTCGGGCTCTTCTTTAGTTTTGTGGGTACCGTTCTCGGCGGATTGTGGGGCGATGACAGTTGGGGACGCTTTTGGGGCTGGGATCCAAAGGAAAACGGCGCGATGATGATCGTGCTTTGGAATGCTCTACTGTTGCATGCTCGTTGGGACAAAATGATCGCTTCCCTCGGCTTTGGCATATTGGCCGTTTTTGGGAATATTATCACTGCTTGGTCGATGTTCGGAACCAATTTACTCGGAGTTGGGCTGCATACCTATGGTTTCAACAAGGAAACCTACAACTATCTGGTGTACTTTGCCATGAGCCAAGCCATCGTCATAGGTCTAGGGGTTGTGGTCGTGTTGCTTCGACGTGCATCACCAAAGACAGAGCTTTCCTAGCGATGGATGACGATTTAAATAGCCCAGGTACAGTTGTGACAACTGTTCACTGCGACTCTCCCAAGTTTGAATTTGTGTCTTCGCCGATCGCGATGCATCGCTGCATCGCAAAAGATACTTGGCGACTGACTGTCGTTGCGCCTGAGTTAGCAAGACGCACTGTGCCTGGTCAGTTTTTTATGGTGCGTATTGGCGGTAGAACCGATCCATTGATTGGCCGCGCACTGGCGCTTTATGATCGGCACTTGGGCAAGGATGGCCAGCCCGAAGCCATCAGCGTTGTTTACACGGTCAAGGGGAAGTTTACACAGACTCTATCGCGTTGCGTTGCCGGTGAGTTGGTCGAAGTATGGGGGCCATTAGGCAACGGATTTTCGACCGAGCAGACGGAACATCTCATTTTAGTTGCTGGAGGGGTCGGGCAAACGCCTATGTTAACGCTTGCGTCGGCTGCCCTCGGAAAGTCCACATTTGGCAGCCCAAGCCAAGCAAGTGGTTATGCAAAGAGAGTCACTCTATGCTACGGTGCCCGGACAAAAGAGTACCTTGCCGGCCTTGCCGATTTCGAAACGACTTGTTCCGAAGTGCGCATTGCTACCGACGACGGATCGTTAGGACATCATGGCCGTGTAACCGACTTGCTGACTAGCATTTTGGACGAATCAAACGTCCGTTGCCGAATTGCGTGTTGTGGTCCTGAACTGATGATGGAAGCGGTTAGCAAGATTGCCTCCCAATATGCTGTCCCTTGCGAACTCTCGCTCGAAACGCCAATGGCATGTGGCATCGGTATTTGCTTTACTTGTGTCGCGAAGATCAAACCATCCGACGGCGAGTGGGACTATCGGCGAACTTGTATCGAAGGGCCCGTCTTCGACGCAGAAAAAATCGTATGGTAGGTCGCATCTGCCGCGTGCGACAATTCGCTGGTAACGATTGCCAGTGTAGGATGCGACCCCCATCGAAGAGCACATAGGGTACAAGCGAGCTATCTAGGAGACAAAACCGATTTGACGACTGCTCCGGAGTGCATCTTTTCGAACGCTTCATGCCATTGGGCGATTGGCCATACACCTCCAATGATCGGTTTGATATCCAGTTGCCCGCTGGAAAGCAAGGCGATGACCCGTTCCCAGATGGCCCAGTGATGGCTGAAACTACCTTGCAGGGTTACATTCTTTTGGACCAGTTGGTCCAAGTTAAAGCCGAGTGGTTGCGGCCCCCAACCTACTTTGCTGATCCAGCCAGCGGGACGAACCAAGTCCAACGCAATTTTCAATGTTACACTTGCTCCCGCAGCGTCGATGATGCCATCTGCGCCGAGACCGTCGCGGTCAGTCGCCCATGCCTTCGCATCGCCGATGATCGCTTCGCACCCATATTGCTTTGCGATTTCTAGTCGGTGGCGATCTGGCTCAAGACCGACCAAGGCAACTTGTGCGCCGCACAACCTCGCCATGGCTGCGCAAAGGATGCCGATCGTTCCGGGTCCGAGGATGACGATACGATCACCAGGCTCGATGCGTGCATTTCGGACAACTGCGTTGTAAGCGACGCAACAGGGTTCTGTCAGGCAAGCTTGCTCAAAGGGCAAATTATCTGGCACTCGATGCAAAATTCGAGATGGAACGCGAACGAATCGTGTCATCGCGCCGTTGACTCCATATCCAAACCCCTTTCGGGTTGGATCCAAGTTGTACATTCCTTGACGGGTCATCGGATTGTTTGGACTGACGATGGCTGCCGTTTCGCTGACAACTCGGTCCCCTTCTCGCCACCCTTCCACTCGCTTGCCAAGTTCCACGATGGTGCCACCAAACTCGTGTCCCAATACAACGGGGTAGTTTACGGGCCATGAATGGTCAGCTGTCCATTGGTGCAAGTCGCTACCGCAAACGCCAACGTTTGCGACCTCCAGCAAGACATCATCCTCGCCAATTACAGGTGTTTCGATCTCGCGGATCTCGACCGAGTGTTTTTCGGGTGCGTAGTTCACGACGGCCGCTGACTTCATATTTTGCTTTCGTATGGATGGAGAGGAGTATGAGGGTTTCTCTAAATTGCCATGGGTTTGCGTATCGCTTCACAGATCATTCTAAGCGAACTTTCGAGATCGCCGCCAGCTGTTTTGAAAGTGTCCGCATCGATCGTCAAGGGAGCGCCGAGAACAACCAAGGGAGCACCGTAAGCGGGGCATTGGATCGCTTGTTCGAGAGTCAAGCCGCCTACGGCTTGGACAGGTACCTTGACCGCTTGAGCTACTTCACGGAGTTGATCGAGTGGGCTTGGCATTCGATGGCCGCGGGCAGCGATTCCGCGGCGTTCGTCGTAGCCAATATGGTGGATGACGTAGTCGCACCCAAGTTCTTCAAGCCACTTCGCACCCTCGACCATATCCGGACAGACCATGTTGTCTCCCATAACTTTCACGCCGAAGTCTCGGCCTGCTTTGACAACACAGCGAATGGTTTCTTCGTGAGCACGTGCCATGACCACCACATGGGTCGCACCTGCCCCAGCCATCATCTCCGCTTCGAGGTATCCGCCGTCCATCGTCTTTAAGTCCGCAATGATAGGCGTCAAAGGAAAAGAAGCTCGAAGGGCACGTATGCCATGCAAGCCTTCTGCGAGAATAAGCGGTGTTCCCGCTTCGAGCCAATCGACACCGGCTCGCATCGCCATCGCGGCGGTCTCTAGGGCTTCATCGATGTTGGTTAAGTCGAGGGATATCTGGACGATCGGTTTCATGAGAGAGTTGAGAGTTGAGAGTTGAGAGTTGAGAGTTGAGAGTTGAGAGTTGAGAGTTGAGACCTTACTTTATTTCTTTACCTTATACCTTATACCTTTAGCCTTTAGCCTCACGCATAGTCTTTCGCGAGTTGTTGAACAATTTTCTTCATCTCTTTGCGGCCGTCGGCTGGTTCGAGCAGTTGTGCTTCGTTGCCAAGTTTCAGAACGTTTGGAATAATTTCCATAGGATGGTAGGCAGGTACTTTCATGATGCAAGAGCCGTCGGATTCAAATTCTAACCTCTGGTCGGCGTGCCAGGGCTCCTCTTGAATCCATCTGGCGGCATTCCGAGAAAGTCGAATTGTATAGGTGACCGGTTTTTCGCCGCCGCTGAAGATCCCGACGCTCTTTCCGAGATGATGTTCGAGATCCACGTCCTCGTGGACTTTGAACCACTCATCGTGGGCAGTCGCCTTGGTAAAACGATCTAATTTCCAGTGCCTGAGTCTTTCATCTGGATCCGCATCTTCATTTTTTCCGGATTCGATTGCAACGACATAAATGCTGCTTTGATAGATTACCAGACCGTACGGTTCGAGCCAGCGTGTTGAGACTGGCTTGCCAATCGATTCGTATTCAATCTCCATCTTCCGATGTTCTTGAATGGCTCGATTGATGGTTTTGAGGATTCCTTGTTGCTTTTCATAAGTCTTGGCAGGTACGCCGAGCACTCGTAGTGTTCGGCGATAACGCTGATAATGATCCCATACACCCGTCGGAAGCTGTTCACGAACTTTGTTCCAGAACCCCTCGATGCCTTGCCAAAATTGGGTGCCGACCAGGGGAAGCAGCAGGTCCCTACCCATCGAAAGCGAGATGAGTTCGCTCGCGGTGATTGCAATCTTGTGGAGACCCTTTTCGACGCGACTCATCTTCCAGACTTTGCCGGTCTGTGTCTCCTCGGTGATAATGGCCATCCCCGCTGCTTGAAGAGCTTCGATGTCCCGGCGGATACTCCGCACATGCAGTGTTCCCAGTCCGAGTTCTTGAACTACGGAGTCTCGAAGATCCTCGAGTGTCGCACCGTAACGTCGCCGCTCAAGGATTTGAATAATTTTATGCTGGCGAATAAGTTGTTCATTGCGTGCCACAGACCACTCCTTGGATGCAAAATCGCGTGTTGGCAATTCACAGAATCGCTGGATTCGGAACGCTGCAGATAGTGTATCCCATTTATTCCGCAGCCCAAGCCTATTGAGGAAACGAATATCGGGCAGCAAATCCGCAATCGAGCTTTCGGCCAAAGGAATCCGTCAGACTGGCCTGCGTAATTTCGCAATGCGAGACACTGCTGGTTCCTTGTTGGTCCCCAAGTGTCTTATTGATATCACGAATATCGATATGCGAAGAGTGGCCGCAAAGCAATACTCCGCGCCGATCTTCGGAGAGCAATTGCCAGCAATCGTGAAGCAATGGTAACAGGTGCCGATGGATTTCCCATCGATTTCCTTTGGCTCCATGTCCGTAAGTTGGCGGGTCAAGCACTATCGCTTCGTAAAGCGAATTTCGCTTCAGTTCGCGTTTGACAAATTGTGCTGCATCATCCACGATCCAACGAATGGACGCGTCGCTCAGCTTTGAATGCGAGCTATTTTCTCGAGCCCAAGCAACCGTCGGTTTGGATGCATCCACGTGCGTGACTGCGCAGCCAGCGCGAGCAAGCACGAGAGTCGTCGCCCCGGTGTACGCAAATAGACTCAGTACTCTAGAGGGCTGTGAGGCTGTTCCATTTGCAGGCGGCAGTTTCTCCAGTAGCCATGGCCAATGCATCCAGTGTTCGGGAAATACACCGACTTGACCTGCTGGCGTCGGTTTGAGCAACATGCGAATACCATCGCAATCACAAAACCAATCTCCATCGTCCGCTATGGATATAGACGAATTGGGGTCACTTACGTTCCATCTGTCATCTGATTTGAGCCCAAAGGAAAGATCGGATCGTCTCCAGAGCTGAGCATCTTTCATGGACGCGTTTGCGCCAGGACAAGGGCGGTTGACAATCAGGTCTCCAAATCTCTCCAGTTTGCGTCCCTTGCCGAAATCGAGCAATTGGTAGTTGGACTCGAGTATTGGCATTGGTATCCATTGACAACATTGGTCATGTATTGAACCTGCATTCGCTTTCACATCCGATTGAAACTACACTATCCATGTCGCAATTTCAATTGCTAGACGGAGGCTGGCGAATAAACTGTGGTTGCCGCGTTGGTTGAGCAGGTTGGGGCAAAGCGATATCTGGCTTGTCCGGTTGGCTTGCGATAGCTGGCGAGGGCGATCTCAATGGCTCTTCAGGGCGAATCGACTTCATTCCGGTTTCCAAGAGTTTTGGGATCTGTGTAGTGATTTGAGACGCAGAACGACGTTGCTCCTTTTGCAGTTTTTGTGGCGCAACGTACCCGGAATCAGGCCACTTGGATTTCAATTGGGTCGAATCACTCATCCGGCTGGATAGCTGCTGATCTGGCGTCCAGACTTGCGGAGAAAAAGTCCGTGCACCTTCGTTGAAAGTAGGTGATATAGGAACCATCGGTACACGTTCGGTCTTGAGCACATCACGTATGTCATGGTGAACCTCGCTCCATGGTACCAGCGTCACTTTGGGGGTACCCACCAATTTTGAATCATCACCTGAGTCGCTTGACATTTCAGTCGACCGAAACTCATTGGATGTACTCGTAGGACTGTCCGTATTGGGCAAAATGAGTGTCTGCTCGGTCCAAAGACTATTTGGCCCAGACTTGGTTGTCGCCCAAGAAGCTGTGTTTGTAGCGTGGATCGTTTGATGGACGGAATCGGGCAAGGGCCTATACCAATACCAAGAGCTGAAGGCTCCGACAATTAATACTAGCCAGCCTACTATGCGAGGTTGTCGTCCTGGGTCCGCAATAGCGGTATTGGGTTTTGGGCAACCGACGGGGGATAGATCGTCTCTATTTGATTTACGTGCCATAACTTAGGATGCCTCAATGAAATAAACCCAAGTTTTCCGCCGCTGCATCCTTTCGCGAGGAAAACGATCTCTTCCGAACTGGCATCCTGGTGCACTTTCGCTCAATCTTCTGACATCGGCAAAAGGATTCCAGTGAAAACAGAAGAACCAAAAAAGTTCGGTTCGTAGGGGATATTCGGATTGAGCCGTTGTAACAACGATTCCATCCCAGTCCTCTACAACTTTCTAAGCATCTCTATCGCTTGTTCTGCTGCATCCCTTTGCGAAACAAGTTCGCTCAACGCTTGTCGTTCTTTCTCGATGATATCTGCCGGAGCTCGGGAGACGAACGACTCATTGGAAAGCCGTCCTTCTTTACCTTGTATTTGCTTGATCAAATTACCTAGCAGTTTTTCATTTCGCGATATTTCTGCGGCCACATCAATGAACTGAGTCAAATCGACGTAGACATCCATTTTGTCGATGGCGATATGCGCATGGATCGATGGCGTTTTCGGGGCAGTGCTCCACTCAGTCGCCGTTGCTCCTGCCATACTTTCGAGAAATGGGGCCATCGGTGCAAGCAGTTGTTCCATGGATGCGTCACAACGTACACAGAAGAGCAACGATTCTTTAGGTGCAATATTCTGCCTGGATCGAATCTCACGTATTGCTCCGACTAGGTCTACGAAGTGGGAAAATTGCGTTTCCACTTCGGGCCGAATATGCTCATCGCAAACCAACGGCCAGTCCGACAGAATAATCCATTGGCTTGGTGTCGAGCACGAGTTCAAAACTCTGCTTGGAGCAAAACGAGCGAATTGCTGCCAGATCGATTCGGTTACAAAAGGCATTATTGGATGCAACAATCGCAGCATTGAGTCCAAGCAGTGGGCAAGGATTTGTTGCACCAGCGGTCGTGCAGTCGGATCCTGCAATCGCGGCTTTGCCATTTCAACATAGAGTGAGCAAAAATGGTCCCAGGCAAAATGACTGGCGGTCCTTGCTGCTTCGGCATATCGAAATTGTTTGATTTCCGATTGCATGTTTTTCGTTACGGTAGCCAGTCGAGAAAGTATCCATTGATCCTCTAACGGTAGACTTTGAATGTCGACCTGTATCGGAACAAAGCCTTCGAGGTTCATCATTACAAACCGCGATGCATTCCATAGCTTGTTGACGAAGTTTCGTGCAACTTCAAAACGCTCACTGACAACTGGCGCCATCGGATGCGCTTTGTCCGCGTCTGTTTCTGCCCATTGGGTCGAAAAAAGCTTCTTGCACTTTTCGCAGGCTATCAGGGGTTTCGAGCGATTCTCTTTGGTTTGGTTGATCAGGGTTTCGCAATGTGGGCATTCGAATTGAACAGGCATTCGAACATCTTGCGTCTCAGTGCATAGTGAAGTCAGACCGAATCGCAGCGCGTCGGGGCCAAATTTATTGATGACATCGATCGGATCGACTCCATTCCCTTTGCTTTTGGACATAGTTTCACCATACCCATCGAGAATCTTTGGATGGATGAAGACCTCTTGGAATGGCACCTGGCCCATATTGTTGAGCCCCATGAGTACCATCCGTGCGACCCACAACGTAATGATGTCTCGTGAAGTGATCAGCGTGCTGGTAGGGTAAAAGTACTTCAGTTCTTCGGTTTGTTCGGGCCAGCCCAATGTGGAGTGCGGCCAAAGAGCTGATGAGAACCAAGTGTCCAGTACGTCTTCTTGGCGAACCAATCCGAGCGATTGCAGTTTTGTTTCGACGCCTGCGTCTTCGTCTCGAATACAAACGTGAACCGTTGCGGGCTCTTCAATAGAAACGTTGACAAGCCCAGCAACACGCTCCGGCATGGCTTCGATCTTGAATTTGAGGGAATGAGCGTCGGACTCTTTTTCAAACGAACGAGTCCAAATCGGAATCTGGTGCCCCCACCACAATTGTCTTCCAACGGGCCAATCCCTCTTTTCTCCGAGCCAATCGAGGTAACCGCTTGCGTATCTTTGTGGAAATATCTTGACGTCGCCGTTGGTGACAGCATCCATCGCCGACTGCGCAAGTTGTTCCATCCGCACAAACCACTGGTCGGCAAGGTAGGGCTCAATGGGGGTCTTGCTTCTGTCGCTGTGCTTTAGCTCGATATCGCGGTCTTCTGTCTTTTCAAGAAGCTGAAGACCTTCGAGCGCTTCCACAACTTTGCCGCGCGCTTTTGCCATTGTCATACCGACATAAGTGCCGCCGTTTTCATTAACCGTGCCATCCGGATTCATGATATTGATCATCGGTAAATCGCAACGCATCGCTACGTCATAATCGTTTGGATCGTGTGCCGGCGTGATCTTGACGCAACCGCTGCCAAGCTCCGGCTTAGCCCATGTGTCCGTAATCAATGGGATTTCTCGGTCCACCAATGGCAGTCGGAGCATACGCCCATCGCGGGCCATTGTTGCGAGCAACTCCAATTGCGGTAGCATTTCGGTTCGTCGCGTCATGAGTTCATCCAATTGAAATTGGATCGCAGGCTGGTCCTTCGAACTAGCTGCTTGCAGTTTTTCTTTTAACAATCGCTCGACCTTGTCCAATGCCGCAGAAGGTTCCGGATGAACTGCAACCGCGGTATCTCCAAGCATCGTTTCGGGCCTCGTCGTCGCGATCGTTACAAACGCGGGTTCCCCAGCCTTCGGATTGATGATTGGATATCGCAGGTGCCAGAAATTACCCTTTACGGTTTCTGTGAAGACCTCATCATCGCTGACCGCTGTTTGCAGATACGCGTCCCAGTTCACCAATCGCTTGCCTCGGTATATGAGCCCTTTGGCGAACAGGTCGAAGAAAGTCGTTCGAACTGCTTTCGCGCACCTTTCGTCCAAGGTAAACCTGGTTCGCCGCCAATCACAAGAACAACCCATGCGCTGCAATTGCCCGAGAATTCTCTTTTCATATTGTTCTTTCCATTTCCAAATTCGTTCGATAAGCTTTGCCCGTCCAAGGTCATGTCGTGTCTTGTTCTCTACCTCTCGAAGGCGTTTTTCAACGACCGCTTGAGTTGCAATACCCGCGTGGTCGGTTCCGGGCATCCAAAGTGCCGAGTAACCCTGCATGCGGTGCAACCGAATTTGAATGTCCTGCAACGTGTTGTTTAATGCATGCCCCAAGTGCAATGCGCCAGTCACATTAGGGGGCGGAATGACAATGGTGAACGGCTTTTTCGTACTGTCGACCTCGGCATTGAAACAGCCGTGTTCTCGCCAGCTCTCGTAAATCTCGGATGCACTGCTCGCAAAATCGAATCGATTAGGGATCTCGTTGGTTTCAGTGTTCATGATCGCTTGAATGGGTTGTCGTGAGGACCGGATTGTCTTGGAACGGGAATTACAATTGCTTGTTTAATTTGAATTCGACTGCATCGACCAAAGCATGCCAACTTGCTTCGATGATATTTTCGCTAACACCGATGGTGCGCCAAGTATCCAGGTCGTCGGCACTTTCTATGTTGACGCGGATGCGGGCCGCCGTACCCGCTTCGCCATTGACCACTCGCACCTTAAAATCAATCAATCGCATCGCGTCGAGAGTTGGAAAGTAGGGCAAGAGCACTTTGCGTAATGCTGCATCCATGGCATTGACCGGACCGTGACCTTCGGCGGCCTCCACGCGTACATCGCTGTGAACTTGCACTTTGAGAATGGCCTCGGCATAGGTTTGGTTGCGTTCCATATCCAAATCACCAGACAAGATTTGGTATTTGATCGTTTTGAAATGTTCGACGTACGTCCCCAGGCATCGCTTGACCAATAAGTCAAATGAGCCTTCGGCAGCTTCGAATTGGTAGCCTTGGTTCTCTTTGGCGACGACATCTGCAAGAATCCGATCCAGAACAGCGCGATCGTTTGGTAGCTTGTGGTCTGCCGTCAAGGCCGCAATGTTCGAACGCCCGGATAGCTCGCTCACCAAGATGCGACGCTCATTGCCAACCAATGCAGGGTCCATATGTTCGTAAGTATGCGCAAACTTGTTCACGGCATGGACGTGCATGCCACCCTTGTGTGCAAATGCACTTCGGCCAACGAACGGTTGTCCGCTTCTCAGCTGCAGATTGGCCGTTTCATATACATAGCGGGATAACTCCGTGAGGTGTTCAAGCGAACGGCCCCCTAAGACAGAGTAACCTTTCTTTTTGAACTGCAAATTAGAAAGTACGGTGACTAGGTCAGCATTGCCGCACCGCTCGCCGATACCATTGATCGTTCCTTGGACTTGTTCGCAGCCTGCATCGATGGCGGACAAGGAGTTGGCGGTGGCCAAGTCCCCGTCATTGTGGCAATGAATGCCAAAGCGAACACTCGCTCCATTCAAGGAATTGCGAGCATCGGTCACAATTGCAGCCACCTCTTCGGGTAAAGTTCCACCGTTGGTATCGCAAAAAACGATCCACTTGGCGCCGGCAGTCGCGGCGCATTGAATCGCTTGTAATGCGTACTCGCGATTGGCCTTGTAGCCATCAAAAAAATGTTCGGCATCGTAAACTATTTGAGCATGCTTTGCGAGAAATGCTACACTTTCCCCGATCATGTCAAGGTTCTCCTGGAGCGAAACCCCTAAGACGTTGATCGCATGAAAGTCCCATGATTTACCAACGACTGTTATCGCAGGAGTTTGTGCGGCAACCAAAGCCATCATCCCTGGATCGTCTTGAACCGTTACTCCACGCCTGCGTGTCATTCCAAAAGCACAAATCTGGCTGTGCCCCATCGGCAACGAACGGACTTTTTGGAAGAACATGGTGTCCTTTTCGTTCGAAAGGGGGTACCCCCCCTCAATCATATCGATACCCATTTCCGCCAATCGGACTGCGATGTTCAATTTATCTTGAAGCGAAAGGCTGACGCCTTCGCCCTGGGTTCCGTCCCGAAGAGTGGTGTCGTAAGTGTGGATGGATCGAGTCATGATGATTTGGTTTGCGTAAGGAAGGCAACTTGTTAACGAAAAAACCCCTGAAGCCCGCTATTCGGCTTCAGGGGTTTTGATTTGTAATCCATGAGTGCCAATGCACATTCAGGATCCCCGAGGCCTAATCGCGATGGGGAATAATAATCACTTGCGTAAATGGGATAAAACTAGGCGTCATGGGTCGTTTATGAAGTAATTGACTGCAAAAGGCTCAATCTTTCTCGCGATTGACCCAGCTAGCTGTGACAGGATTGTAACGGATTTGGTTCGCTTGTGGGAGTGGGAAATACTCTACGACGAAACGGCTGGCATGAAAAAGACAAGGCAAAATGCGTATAGCCGATCTTGCTTTACCTATTCAGCCCGCTTGTATCCTAATCGACCCAGTACGCCCAGTAGTTCGTCCGTTGTTATGTACCGTCGATGATGCTCGAGCTTGTACGTGTCGATAGCTTCGGCTAGTTTTTTCCCATCTTCCGAAAGATTGTGATAGGAATTACCAAACTGCCTTCGCTCTCCATTTCCCGCATTCCCCGACTGTTGACGTCGATCCATAAACGGAACATCGGTGATTGGTTGAGTTGTAGATTGCGAGGAAGCCAAGCTCATTTTTGGGTTAATCCTAATTGACGTCGTTTGAAACGGCGGATGTTAATGGGAGCCATCACAAATCTAGGTCACCCCGCGGATTTGGCAAACGCAATTTCGGTGATCACAAATAGGTCGAAGGCCCAGCATTCCGCTCGTCGGTTATAGCGCGATTGTAAGGACTGGTCGGGGACTTTGGCGCAATCACCCATGTTGGCAGGGAATAACTATTTAGAGTTGAGGCCCTGTCTGCCATCGAAGCACTGCGGCTTCGATGGTTCCCACAGAGTATCGAGGAATTATTTCTGGGCAGAAATACAGTACAGGAATTTGTTGGATCTAATAAAGATCTCTCCGTTACTGATTGCTGGTGTCGCGCTGAAGTCCTCGGTATCGGTCGTGACGCGATTGACTGCCAATTGGTTGAACTCTTTCCCTGCGGTGAGAACGTAGGTCTCTCCGTTGCGAGCAGTGAAATACAACTTGCCGTCGGCTATCACCGGTGAACCATAGTCGGTCCCTCCAAAGCCTCCGCCACGCCCCCCTCGACCTCCTCCACCGCCAAAGCCGCCAGGAGGTCCGCCGCCAGGAGGACCGCCGCCAGGAGGACCGCCGCCAGGAGGACCGCCGCCGCGACGACCTCCCTCAGGTGATCCGCCTGCACCGCCCGGTCCTGCGCCGCCCGGTCCTGCGCCGCCTCTTCCACCTTCACCACCCGGCGCGCCAGGTGGTCGGCCACCAAATCCACCGCCACCACCAAATCCACCGCCACCACCGAATCCACCTTGCTCGGGAGCCAGTTCGCCATTCATCCCTTTCATTCGGCCTTCAAAAATCTTTTCCTGAGTCTTGGCATCGATGCAGGTGAGCTTTCGACCAGAAACGTTGTAGAGGCGACCTTCGAAAACAATGGGTGATGCGAAACGACCATTGTCTCGCCCAAGCCAAACGGTATTCGATTTGGTAACGTCATCCTTTCCGCCCGCTTTGACTGCAACCGACCCGCCACCACGACCCTCGACGGCGTAAACGACCTCTCCATCGACAACAACGCTTGAACTGAATTGGTCTCCATTGTCGAGGTACATGCAATACCATCCGAATTTACCACTTTTTGGATCCAGGCCCCAAATCTCGCCTGGTGCTCCGATCACCAACTCGGTTGAAGATCCAACTTTTGCAATGGCAGGCGTCCCCCAAACATTGCCCAACTTTTCTGAATCCAATCGCCACAGTTCCTTGCCCGTGTTTTTATCGAGCCCAATCAACGCTCGACCTTCGGCACCTGCTGGCACGACCAAAACATCTTCATGCACGATGGGACTTGACGATGATCCCCATCTTCTGCTGTCGGAACCTTTACCTACGCTGGTTTCCCATAACTTCTTGCCCTCCATATCAAAAGCGAGCACACCACTCTTGCCAAAGAATACATAGACGTTTTTGCCATCGGTCGTGGGTGTATGGGAAGCGTATCCGTGTTGAGGAACGCCCATTCCACTAAAAGCGTCCTCGGAGACGGACGAGGGGACCTCGTTCTTCCAAAGCGTCTTGCCAGTCAACCGGTCCACGCAAACCAAATGCCGAACCAAATCCTTTATATCGCCAGGTTCCTCCGGATTCATTCCATAGCCAGAGTAACAAGTCACAAAAACGCGATTACCGACTACGATCGGACATGACACTCCAGCTCCTGGCATAGGAACTTTCCATTTTAGGTTTTCCTTTTCGCTCCAAGTCGTGGGGGTCGCGAGCTTTTCATCAGAAATACCGGAGCCATTCGGACCGCGGAATCTGGTCCAATCCGCAAGGACACTTTCTTGTAAGAAGTGCGGCCCCGCAGTACACAACAAACCGAGCGCCGCCAGTCGCGACCATCGAGAACGAATCATCAAATTCACCTACGTTTCATGTAGAAAAGTAACCGTACCGTGACTAGGCAAGCCTTGCGTTCGCGATCCAAAATTCAACGGAATGATTCGTTGTTCGAAACCCAAGTTCGCAGGACTAGTAACCCGGGAACTCGATCAAGGTTCCGAGAGGCAGATGGACGAATAAATGAGGTTTACCTAGGTTCCGATATTTTTCTCCACCCGTAGGCATTCAGGTTTCGGGAATCTACATAGCGAGCATCCGAATTGATAGCGTTGAGCACTACCACAATCAATTCTTTTCCGTCACGCTGACTGCACGAGACCAAGCAAGCGCCAGCTGCGTCGGTTGTCCCCGTCTTGAGCCCTAGGAACCCTTCAATTCCAAGTAGTCGATTGGTGTTTTCCCATTTCAAGTTGCGTTTATAGCCACCGACACCCGTTACTTCGCAGCCATGTTGTCTGCACGAAACGTAGTCTCGGAACCTTGGTAACTCTAACGCGGCTTTGGCTAGTCTCGCCAAATCCGATGCGGTAGACAAATGTCCTTTATCGGTCAGTCCATGCGGGTTAACGTAATTCGTCTGCATTAGACCTAGCTCATGCGCTGTCTGATTCATTTGCTCAATGAAGCAGTCGAAGGACTGTTTGTCATCGAGGGACGCCCCCGACTTGTCAAATCGACGCCCGAAGTGTTCGGCCAACGCAACCGCCGCATCGTTGCCGGACGGCAGCATCAATCCATAAAGCAGTTCGCCAATGCTGAGGCTCTCACCAGCACGAACACCTGAAGTCGACCCAATAGTATCGTCCGCGCGTTTCGAAAACGTCAGTATTTCGTCCAGCACTTCTGACTGTTTCGCTGCGAGGCTCAACACCAAATAGGCTGTCATGATCTTGGTTGTGCTCGCGATATGCATAGGCTTATCAGAGTTGTTTTCTGCAATGGCTTTGCCTCCGAATCGATCGAGGATCGTCCAGGCACTGCACGTGACATTCGGAGGCCCGAACGGATCGTCCGAGGGCCTCAATTGCAACTTTTCCGCATTGACGATTGCAGGGCTAGGCAGAGGCTTTTCTTGATCGATCAATGGGCCTAACGACTTCCATGTTGCTTCATCGACTACCCCGGTGACGTCGATCTTGGATTGTTTTTGAAAGGCTTTGACGGCAGCTTCGGTGGCTGGTCCAAAATCGCCATCGACAGAAAGATTCCCCGCTGGGTCTAGCTTTGCTTTAAGCGTCCGCTGAAGGGCTTCGACCATGTCTCCAGTGGCGCCAATACGCATGGCTTTAGCCTGTTTGGCTCCCGCATCCAATTCAACCGATTTTGGTGCAAGCAGTTCATAAATGGATTTCGCAATATCGGCGCTCAGTTTGTTACCAGCGTTGTCGTCTGTCCATCGAATATCTTTGTTGTTGTCTGTTAATACGCACAATGCGATTGTGCAGCCAGGTCCCATGAGCAAACCTGCATCGGTCCGAACGCGCGTGACCGAGCCAGTCTTATGTGCTACCTTAACTGTTGCCGGCAATAGTAGAGGGAAACGTGACTTATCATCACACTGCAGCAAGTGGTCGAGCATAGCTTCGGTTGCCTCTGAGCTTACTAATTCGCCTCGCTTCAATCGCGTAATAAGCTTGACCATGTCCTTTGACGTTGTGCTCCCAAGTCCATACTTTTCACTCCGGTCTGGCGCGATCGAAAGGTCTCGCCGGAAGACTTTGGCATGGAGCTGAGTCTCAGGATAACCAAGTTCTTTCATGGCAGCCGTTGTCGCCGGCAATCCGATCGCATCGATTACCAGATTCGTGGCGGTGTTATCAGAATACACGATCATCAAACGAATCGCATCTCGCAACGACATTGTTGTGCCTGGAGAAAAATGGCTGGTCAGAATCCCAGATCCTTGAACCATATCCTCTTTCGTTAGCTCGATTCGCTGATTCATTTGGACTTTGCCCGCCGCTGCTTGTCGATACGCTTCCACCATGATCGGCAATTTGATCAAGCTTGCTGTAGGCATGACTACGTCGCCGCGAGTCGACCAATGCGTATCGCTTTCGAAGTGATACGCAGCTACTGCGACGTCTCCTTCATAGCCCTTGATGAGCGGTTGGATCGCACCCTCGATCGATTTCTCGATAGGCGATTGTGCATTAGTAAAGGATCCTAATGCGCTGAGGGTGATCGATAAAAAAATGAAACTGAGAACCGAGCGCAACGATACGCAGAACTTGCGATCAACGAAATGCATCCATTTACTCCTGAGTATTATTGACACTGTTCACGACGCGGCTCAAATGATTGCACCAAGTGAGCCCTTCGTGCCTAAGAAACGGGCTTCATCCGCATCAGCACTATGTCTGCGCAATGTTGATGTAAGCATGCACGTGTGGTGCACCGCGGAAATGGATCACCGTGCTCGGTCCTTCGATTCGCCATATATCCCAAATCTTGTCATTGCCAAGATCTTCTTGCTGATAAAATGCAAATCGCAATTGATTGATGCCACCGGACGCATCGATCAACTTCATGGCCTCATCCCCATCTTCCTTGCGATACGGGGACAAGAGTGTCTTCAAGCAGTCTTTCACGATGACCTGTTGTTCTTTATTCATTGCCGAAACAGCGAGACCAGCAAATGTTCCTTTTTCTCCTTGAATTTTGATGTCGGTTTCCTTCGGCGCGGCCGAGCCAATCAGGGCTTGTTTTGCTTGATCCTTGTCCAAGGCTGCAAAGACCTCGTTTACCTTTTTGGTTTGATAATAAAAAATATTGGCATCGGCGCTAGATTCTTCGCCGTGACCGTATACCATGCCGCCGCCGAAGGCCGTTTTGGGTGACGAGTCTCCGTCCGCTCTCAAGGTAAGGTGTCTGCCCGTTAGCAGCCACTGAAAGTCTCCTTTAGCCGGATTGCCAAAGACCGCAACGCTATATGCATCGAGTCCGCCATCGTCATCGTCCATCTGGCGCTGCAATCGTTCGTAGCCTTCTTCACTGGTAACCGCGCGAGCAATCCTCTCAATCATTTCACGTTGGCTAGCTGTATAGAAGTCGCTTCCGATGGTGGGTTTGGTTACGTGCCAATTTGCATTGACCTTGCTGCGAAGGGCATCACCAAACGGACGACAAATCTCAGATCGCTGTTGCTCGGAAAGACTTGCGTGAAACTCGCCGACAACTGTCTCGGCCTTGCCGCTCCATGCCGGTGCACCGTATACCATGCGAGAAGCCAATGGAACGGCTGCAATACTTGCTGCTGCCTGAAGGAAGTCTCGGCGAACCAACGTTCGCTTCGATGTCGAGTTGCAATCGGGACAGGATTTCGAATTCATAATCGACGCCTCTTTGGGGTTGGGTCACGTCTGGCAGGGTGTCAGCGTGATAGGAAAGGGTGGCTTGAGTCCAGTACGAGCCTGGAGACTCCCGGAATATCCTACACCCGTTTGACGCCCTCTGCACGCATATGTTGCGTAACTCTTTGCCCCAAAAACGTTCGCGAGGATAAATTCCTAAACAACTTTCTAGACAACCGGCCCTAGCTCGTAAGTTCTTTCTGCAGATGAACCCGCCAAATGGTTCTGTTTGGCGATCGAGTAGAGCTTTTGCCCAAACGGAGTGGGGTAGTTTCCCGTAATGCATGCCTGGCATAAATGCGACGAAGGCAGATCAATGGCGCGAGCAATCGAATCAATTGGGAGATATCGCAACGAATCACAGCCGAGCTGGCGAGCCATTCGATCTTGCCCCTCTTCTGTCAGAATGCCATCTTCCAAGAACTTTGGCGCGAACAATTCGCCAATGGTCGACATGTCGATGCCATAAAAACAGGGCGCGACAATCGGGGGGCAGGCAACGCGAACGTGAATCTCTTTGGCTCCACCCATATCTCGGATCCGACTTAACAGCACTTTCATCGTCGTCGATCGTACGATCGAGTCCTCGACCAAGATGACACGTTTACCCTCAAGAACTTCTCGCAAGGGTGTGTACTTAAGCGAAGCCTTTGCTTTGCGAGCGCGGCCCCCTTCGATGAACGTGCGTCCACTATAACGATTGCGGATGAGTCCTTCGCGGCTGGGCACTCGCAAATGATAAGCCATTGAGTCCGCTGCCGCTTTGCTTGTATCCGGAACGGGCACGACAATCGTATCGTCGTCTAGAGGGATCTGGTTTCTTGCAATTTCAAGTCTGGCCAATTCCTCACCGAGTCGTGTACGCGAGAGATAAACGCTGCGTTCGTCCAGAGTGCTCGCAACGTTGGCAAAGTAGATCCATTCAAAAAAGCAATGAGCAGGCGGCTTGGCAACAGCGAACTGCTCGATTTTGATTCCGTTAGGCGTCACCAAGACTGCACTGCCGGGTGGAACGGATTTGATACTCTCTCGATCGAAGCCCAAATTCAAGAGGGCGACACTCTCACTGGCCGAGGCAAACAACGAGCCGTCCACTGCATAGCAGAGCGGCTTCATTCCAAGTGGATCTCGGGCTAACAAAAGTTCACCGCTCGCGTTTAATAACGCAAGCGAATAGGCGCCATCAAAGTTCTTTGCCGCCGCTGCGAATACATCGATCAGACTGCGAGTGGAAGCGCCATTGCTTAACTCACGCCCGATCTCATGCATTATGATCTCGGTATCTGTGTCGCGGGCCAAATGATGTTCCCCCTCAAGCGTCAGTTTGTCCTTGAGCTCTTGGTAGTTTGCCAATTGGCCGTTGAAGCAGAAGCTGAACCACTTATGTTTGTGGATATGCTGACGTTCAAAGGGTTGAGCGTAACTGCGATCATCTTGACCGCAGGTCGCATAACGAACGTGACCGATTGCAGCGCGACCTGCGTAATGCTCCATGATCGCTTCGTGCTTGCCTCGATGCGAAAGCCGAAACACTTCGCTGACCGTTCCAATATCCTTGATCGTATCGAGCAAAAGGGATCGATTCGGATTGTAGGTCGTCATGCCCGCAGCCAATTGCCCACGATTTTGAATATCCTGGAGCATTCGGGGCAGAAGGTACGAAATCGCCTCTCGTCCACCTTCTGGGCAAAGCAAGCTCTCTTGGCCATTTGCAAGGTGGTAGATTGCGGCAACACCGCATTCGTGGTGCAGTTCGCTCATATGTCCAAATCAATCCTCGGAAACGGGGCAGATCGGAGTAAAGGGATCACAACGACGGCCCTTGGATCCTAACCGAAGTCGGGAGTTAGTGAAACTGCATTTATAAATCGATAGCCTGCGACGCGTGTGAGGCATCGTCCGATAGACCGCTCGTTCTCATAGCTGGCCATTCAAAAAATTTCATTGGTGTTGGTGTATCCAAACTCATCCAACCATGCATATTCGACATTGGATTCCTCGTTTCGTCCTAATTCGTCAAGGATGCAGGCGCGGTGGAAACGCAATGCAGCTACTTGCCTTGCTAGCGCCTCGATTGCAATCGGGTTTATATACGGAAAGCGTTCCCTAAATGAGTCCAGTCGATTGTCGCGTGCGGGGGGATATGCGATTTTGGCATTTGGATCCGAATTCAGGGAATCAGAATTCTGGGAATCAGAATTCTGGACTTCTGAAATGGTAGGTTTCGCTTCCGAATCCGGAAAAAACCATGAAGTGAATTCCATCCGGTCTTCAGCAGGAATAACCCCGTACTTTTCAAATTCAGAACGGAGACGTTTGATCGCTTCGTCTGCAAAGAGGATCGCTTCTTGGTCTCGATTGAGTGCGTGTAGGACCCATGCTTTGGTATCCAAAAACTCCTTGCGAGAGGTACCGTCCGCGATGAGCGCTGCATCGATTTCCTTTAGAGCGGTTTCGAGTTTTGTCTTTGCAAGAGACCGGAAATAGGCTAGTTCGTTGTTTTCACCAGGGCTCCTTTCCAAGATCGGGGCGTAAAAGGTCTCCAACACTTCAACTGCCGGGCCATGTAATTTTTTCAGGTGAAAAAGTTGACCAACTTCCGTTGCCGTCTTGGCTTGCATTCCCTTTGGAACTTTTGAAATAAGTGCAATCGACTCATCGACCAGCGTCCTAATAGTTTCCGATTTTGGATTTTGCTGATTGAAAACGAGGTCAAATTTCAACTTCCAAAAATCGGTGTCCGTCGCAATTCCGCTGGACCACTCACTTGCCTTTTGCAACGCTTTTTCAGCATTGGCAGGATCTCCATTTTGGTATTCATTTGCAGCCCAAGCCAGCATCCAACGAGCCCGCCAGTCTGGCCCAAAAAAACCTGAAAAAAGTGGGCCCAAAGCTATCGCGCAGACCGCCACGATCATTATGGGGGTAAGATAACGTTTCATATTGCTTGGCATCTATCCTCAGAATTCTTCAATATCCCAACAACGATTCGATCGATCGCACTTTCGAATCCTTCCGCAACTTTCGCTTGCCTGTTACCATCTCGGGAAATATTTTGAAGTGCAATCACACCCGTTGCAGGTAAAGTGACTATGCCGTTATTCGAGATAGAAACAGATTCTCACATAATTGTTACATGGGCGAAAGACGAAGCATCGGCCCGCGATGTCCTTCGCGATGCCTATCCCTCCGACAATATCGTGCGAATTACCAAACGCCCTAGAGATACTTGGGTAATTTCAAAGGCAATTCTTGGGGCCTCGGGGCGACAACTGGATATTTGTTCCATTGCCCGTGATTGTCTCGCAAAATCTTCGGGTGACAAATTGCACGCGATTCGCCTGTATATGTCCGAAACCGGTTCCGACTTGGAAAAAGCTCGACGCATCATTGAATCCAATATGGTAATGGGCTGGTAGACCGATCTCCATCGCCAATAAATGACTCATATAAACTCCATCAGACAAAAGAGCCTTGCAGCCTTCAATAGGGCCAAAGAGGTTATTCCCGGCGGCGTGAACTCTCCAGCTCGAGCGTTTCACGGTGTCGGCGGCGAACCTATCTTTATGTCGCACGCATCAGGCCAGTTCCTGTACGATATCGATGGAAATCGGTATTTGGATTACATCGGATCGTGGGGGCCCATGATTTTGGGGCATGCCCACCCACAAGTTATTCAAGCAATCCAACAAGCTGCCGCAAAAGGGACTTCGTTTGGTGCTCCGACCGAAAACGAATCCAAATTGGCGGAATTAATCATGCAAGCGGTCCCGAGTATCGAGCGGGTGCGACTTGTTAGCAGTGGAACCGAAGCGACCATGAGCGCGATCCGAGTTGCTCGTGGCGCCACAGGTCGGGAAAAGATTATCAAATTCTCGGGCTGTTATCATGGGCACGTTGATTCGCTTCTGGTCTCGGCCGGATCGGCTGCCGCAACCCTAGGAGTCCCCGATTCGCCTGGAGTTACCCAAGGGAATTCCAAAGACACCATCGTCCTCGAATACAATGACTGGAATGCGATTCTGCATGCATTTCATGAGTTCCCAACGGAAATCGCTGCGATCATATTAGAACCAATCGTTGGGAACATGGGGACCGTCATTCCAACTCCCGAGTTCCTCCGAACACTTCGCAGTGAAACGACCAAACACGGCTCAATCCTAATTTTCGATGAAGTCATGACCGGCTTTCGAGTGGCATACGGTGGTGCTCAAAGTCTGTTCGGTATTGTTCCAGACATGACCACACTTGGCAAAATCGTGGGAGGGGGACTGCCGCTCGCTGCGTATGGAGGCAAAGCATCCATCATGGACAATGTCATGCCCGCCGGAAAAGTTTATCAAGCAGGGACTCTCTCCGGCAATCCGCTGGCAACCGCTGCTGGATCGACCACGCTCGAGATACTCAGAGACGACCCACCCTACGGGTACTTGGAATCTCAAGCGAGCCGGCTCGCTGAAGGTCTGAAGCACGCTGCCGATGCAGCCGGTCTCCCAACGCAAATGCAACGCATGGGCAGCATGATGACGCTCTTTTTCAATGACGCTGCTGTCGTGGATTGGCCCAGTGCCAATCGATCGGACAGAAAACGATTTGCAAAATACTTTTGGGGATTGATCGAAAAAGGAGTCTACATGCCCTGCAGTCAATTCGAAGCGTTATTCTTTTCTCGAACACATCGTCCAGAAGATATCGATTACACCATCGACGCAGCCCACCAGGTTCTCGCAAGCTTCTAACCGATTCCGTGTTGGTCGCGAACGATTGTCGAAATCCACCAGCTTTTGCGATCTTCTTTTCCTGGCTTCTGCTAATCTAGATCCCTACCTCTAATCGCGAAGCTAAAGAAACTATGAATTCCATCAGCACGTCGGCTGGAACTGTCCCGACCCCGCAATATGTTTTGCTGAATGGGAAAACGCGAATCGCTCCGCTAGTCCATGCTTTGCAATCCGGTAGAGGTTGCATAGCCCTCTATGGCTTTTCGGACAAAACACCTTACGATCTCTTTCGCGAATCGAGCAAAATTCCACTCACCCCTTTTCCGCTTGTCAAAGTCTATCTGCGTACGTTGCTCGACGCGAATGAAGGTGATTTGCATCTTGTGATCGTAGACGCGGTTGGACCATCTTCAGGAAAGTTGCGAGCCGCGACGATGCAGGCCGTTCTCGACGCTCAAATAGCTCAAGCTGCAGTCGTTACAGCCGAATACTCTCTCACAATGGACTCGGCAACCGATTGCTATCGAGTCGATGAAGTGGATTAGGACCAGTTAAGTTAAGGTTTGTAGCCAGTGCCCATGGCTTTCAAAATCTTGTCAAGAAGGACTTCTTCGCTCATTTCGCCAGTATGACGAAACTCGACCTTGCCGCCAGGCGCGACCAAAAGAGTGTGCGGTTGTGGCCCTGTCCATTCCGGATCAAGCGACTTGATGAGGCTATCCATGCTTGCTTCTGTATACAGATAATTGTTCGACTTGCGCCCTTCCTTTTCCAATGATGCTTTTAAACGTTTCGGAAGTGCTGCCCGCGTCTTCTCCAAAAATGCCATGGTTCGATCGCGGTCGTTTGGAAGATCCGTACTGATCGTTATCAACTCAAAATCTCGCAGTCCCATTCGACGAGAGATACGCACCAATCCCGGGAACTCGACAACACACGGGCCACAAGTTGTCGACCATACATTAAATAGTCGATATTTGTTCGAATCGTTTTTGGCCAGTGAAGCGATCCCTGACGCATCGATGTTTTCCAATGTTACTGCGGCGCGTTCCCAATTCTCATTGTCCTGCCCAACTTCGGCGATCTTCTCACGCCATTTGGTGGAACAGCCAAATGGCTTAGTTTCCGCAACAGAAACGGGCTTGCCCTCAAGTAAAGCTACCACGGCATCCTTGGCATCTTGCCTCTTGACTGTCGACGCGTCTGCAAAGCGCGAGTCGTCGAGCCATCCTTGGTATCGCAGGACACGCGAACGATCGAATACAAAGACATGCGGCGTCGCGAGGCACCCGAATTTTTTTGCAACCGCCTGTGTTTCCCCATCATAGAGATAAGGGAACGTAAAACCCTCATCCTTGGCATAGAGTTTCATGTGCTCAAAACTGTCATCGTACTTGGAGTATCCCAATTCGTCCGTCCGCAAACCGTCTCCCGAGTTCGGATTGATTGCGACCACGGCCAAACTCTTGCCAGTGAGTTGCTTGAGCATTTCGAGCAATCGGGGATCTTGCGCATGGCAGACTGGGCAATGGTTCGACGTGAAGTAAACTAGAAGGACCTCCGAATCTTGAAAATCGGCTAATTTCCAAGCTCTTCCATCGACTCCGGGCAAGGAAAAATCAGGCGCTTTGTCGCCAACGGATAGTTTTTGAAAGCCAGGCGGAAAGTCCGCAGCAAACGAGGCCGAAAGTACGACCAAGGAAAAGACAACACTCATCAGAATCTTCATTTTCGAATCCTTGTAAGAGGGTCAAGGACAGGGAACCGATTGCAACCTGCTTTTCCTAAATGGTATCACAAAGGGGGCGAATATGCGGCTACGAGTTCATCCAGACACAGCCGACAAAAGATAGGCACGCTCCGCCGTGCCGTATGCTTGCGTATATTGGCTGGGTTTTCAGGCGGACGGCACATGGAATGTGCCTGCTACTTTGACTTTTGTCGGCTGTGTTCATCCAATGTCGTGTCAAGCAGGATCTGAATCGTCCAGAGCAAAGGAAAGATACGATTTGGATGCCTTCGCGGTCTCTCCCCCCTTTTTGAAGAAAAGTCTATTTTTTTGCGCCTGGATCGGTCTACACTCAGCACTAACTAAGAGTGACAGACGGATCCCCATCAATGGATTTGCTTTCCCGCAATTTACAATTTGCCTTGCTTTCTACCCAGGTTTGCAGAGAATCGCCCATGCATCACCCGACTTCGAACGTGGAACTATCAGAGCCTGTTCAGCAATGGGTTGCTCTGGGCGCCGAGCAGCCGGTGCTGACAGATGCGGAGTTGTTAGAGCTCTATCGCTACTCTAGGTCCACAAAGAATTTGGCTGAAATCGTTCGACGTCATTCGCCGCTGGTTGCTTCCGTAATTCGCCGCTTGATCTCAGACTCGCAGGACGCCGAGGATGCGTTTCAAGCAACATTTTTAGTTCTGATGGTGTCAGCAAATAAAATCCGAAACCCCGATTCATTGGGGGCTTGGCTTTACGGAGTAGCATACCGGACCGCGAAACGAGTCCGCATTCAACGAAGGAAGGACAAAATCAATATGACACACACTTCCACCTTCGAAGTCGACCTCAACTCAACGTACGCAACCGATGAAGAACCATTGGCCATCATCGCACGTGAACTTCAACTGGAAGCGATGGACGAAGAACTATCGAAACTGCCAAAGCATCTTCGCGATGCGCTGGTCGAACATTACATGGTTGGCATCTCCGTTCCAGAAATCGCGAGGTGCTTGAACCTGAGCGTGACGGCAGTGGAGGGGCGAATTAAACGTGGTCGCAAAGCATTGCGAATGATGCTAGCAATGAGAGGCATTAGCCTGTCCGTGGTTGCCACCGCCTGCATTCGTTTTCAACAAGACTTCGTGGTAGCCTCTGCCGAACCATGGACCAATCGATTCATCGAATCGATTGGAAATACCGGTATCGTCAATCCATCCTTGACCCAACTCCAAGAAACAAACACCTTCAATAGTCAACTCTTCAAACTCGTCCAAGGAGAAGTCGTCGTGAAAACTTTTTCGCGTTCCGTTCTAGGCGTAGCTAGTGGTATTTTTGTCCTCTGCACCGTTGGGGCTGTTGGTTTCTTATCCGCTTTTGCCAATCAGCAAGGAAAAACGCTCCCAGTTAGTAGTACAACATTCCCGATGATGCCAGCCAATGAAACAGCACAAGGTTCTGACGCGTTTGTCCTAGCCCAAGGTGGCGGAAGTGCCAGCTCTGGCGGAGGCGGAATCGCTGGCGGATTCGGATTTGGACTTGGAGGAGACATGATCGGCGGTGGTTTCGGAAGCGGCTCTTCGAAACAGCCGCCGCAAAAAGAAATTGTTCTTAAGTTTGAGAAGCCAACCAACTCGCCGCCAGCGTGGCTTGACTCCAAAGTAGAAAGCAATGAATTCGAGGAAAAAATTCGACAGTCACTCAATGAACAGGGAGAAGTGAATTTCAACGCAACGCCTCTTTCGGGCGTTATGAAGTACTTTAGAGGGCTATTGGAAATTCCGATTATCCTCGACGAAAAAGGACTGGAAGGCGTGGGTGTCACACCCGATGAGGCCATCACACTGGATCTGCCTCCAACTAAACTCCGGGATTCCTTGAGCTTGATTCTCAGGCCGCTTGGGCTCACATATGTCATCGACAAAGGATGCATGATTGTTACCTCCACCAATGGTAATTGGGGAGCCATCCGATATTACGACGTAAGCTACATATTGCCTGACAATGGACTAACGAATGATATCATTAGCACCATCGAGACAATGATCTCCCCAGGTCTATGGCAGACCGGCGGAGGTAGCTTCACCATCCGCTGCGTTGGCTCCATGCTGGTGGTAAAAGCGGACGAAGAAACGAATTATGAAATCGAACGCATGTTGCGGGCAATCAGCAAACAAACACCTGCCAACTTAAGGCCAAAAGCCTTTGTTGAAAAGCCAGCCAGCAAACCAACTGAGAGCGAGAAATCTGACGCGAGGCGATAAGCAGCCCGTCCGGCTACTTTGGCATCTCGCGTCCCTTGGTCTCTGGCAAGAAGTAGATTGCAACCAAGCCAACCAAAAAGATAACACTCATGTAGCTGCACGTATCGCGAAACGAGTCGATCTTTTCCGTAACTCCATTCGCTCGTTGGGCCAGTATCGTTTGCAGTTTACCCAATCCGAACACGCCTGCTGCAGCCACAAAACGTCCCACGTTATAACAGAAGCTTGTGCCAGTGCTTCGCAATCGCAGCGGAAACAATTCTGGTAAGTAAATTGCAAAACCGGCAAAGAGTGCCAACTGGCAGAATCCCATTACAGAACTCATCCAAATATCACTCACTCCATTAAAGTATTGGAAGTATCCAACCGTCGCAAGCATGGCAGCAACAAAGCCAATCGCAAAAGCCTTCTTACGGCCTATCACTTGAGCCAAATAAGTAAACGACAACATACCGAAAAAGGAACCAATGTTCTGACAGATCATATTGAACGATACCCAACTCTTGGTCATTCCCGGAATCAACGACTCCTCGATCCCTTGCTCGCGTAGATTGCGAGAGATAACGTCCTTGACAAGCTCTGGACTCATGAAGCCAATGCCCCAAACACCAATGACACCCACAATGCAAAGCAGCATTCCAAACAATGCGGCCCGGCGCCATTCGACTTCGCCGAACAAAGAGCCATAGGATCCGAACTTCACTCCGGTCAGACGCCCCTCTTTTCGGGCGGCAACCCAAGCTTCGGGCTCCTTGAGCTTGATCTGTAGAAAGATGCAAAGGAAGGCTGGGACTGCACCGACCAAAAACATGTACTTCCAACTGCTCGCGGCGTCGATCTGTTTGGTCGAAACCAAGTAACCCAATGTGATCCCAACCAGCCCTGCGGTAATGTTCCCAACTGCCGAGAGTGCTTGCAATGTTCCAAGAGCGCCGGTTCTGGACCTCGATGGCAATCCATCTGCGACAAGTGCGACAGCTAGTCCAAACACACCTCCAACCCCTAGGCCTGTCAGGAATCGGTAGACAGCGAAATCGATCCAGCCGGTTGAAAAGGCAGATAGGCCTGTACACACCGAATAAAGAAACACGGTCAAAGTCAACGTCTTGGCTCTACCGATCCTGTCTCCCACGGAACCAAAAATCATCCCACCTGTCGCCCAACCGATTAAGAAGATGCTTGTCGCGGTAAACCCGTACTCTTTGATAACTTCGGGGGTCGTCCCCTTTGGCAGAAGATTCGATAGAGCATCGTTGCGTGCAATCAAAAAGATTTGCTGGTCTAAGCAATCAAATAGCCAAGCAAGCGAGGCCATTGAAAAAACAAACCAGTGGTAGCCTGTCAGACCTTTCCACCACATTTTGTTGGAATCATTGTCAGACATATCGGAAACTTTCTGGAGTCAGGTTAAGGCAGGAAAGGAATCGAAAAATAACAAACCGCGTCCATTTCATTGGCCTGGTGAGTTTCACATGATAACCAAAAAGAAATGGTCGATGAGCCTTGGTGGCCATCGAAAGGTGAAAACAAAGCCTGTGTTGTCGATTCAATGGATTCGTAGGCACTGTCGATGGAGGAATCGTCGTGGAGCGAGTATGATCAGCTCATGAATACTCGATTTCAGCCAGAATTAATCGCCGACGATGCGTTTATCGCAAAAAACGCAACACTACGAGGCGAAATTTCCGTTGGATCGCAATCCTGCGTGTTGTTTGGAGCGGTCATTCGTGGGGATTGCGTCAGCGTCAAGATTGGCGACCAGACCAACATTCAAGATCTTTGCTGCTTGCACGGGGATCCTGGTTTTCCGTGCTCCATTGGCGACAGGGTTACCGTGGGGCATGGCGCCATCATTCACGGTGCCACTGTCGAAAACGATTGCTTGATCGGCATTCGAGCCGTTGTGCTCAACGGGGCAATCATCGGAACCGGTTCTATTATTGCCGCAGGAGCACTTGTACCGGAGGGAAAAGTGATTCCACCCAATTCGCTCGTGATGGGTGTGCCGGGCAAAGTGGTTCGCCAAACCAATGCGGTCGATGCTGAGATGATCCAGCACGGATGGAAACATTATGTCGAAACTAGTCAACAATACAAAGCAACCCAAGCATGAGCAAACGCCACGAAAACAATTCCTCGCCGACCGAACTGATCGAGGGGGATATCGAATACGAGATGGGCATACCAATACCTGGAATGATCCTGGCGAAGGAACAATGGGTTCAGACGGCCATTAAGAAAATGCCCGAAGGTGCTGCGTTAGATTTTGCAGCCATCTTTGGAAGAATCGCTCCGGTCGCCATCGACATCGGTTGTGGCAATGGCCGTTTCGCAATTTCCTCGGCCGTTCGACGCCCAGATTGGGATCATGTCGCTTTTGATATCCTGCCGGCTGTGATTCGATATGGAACGCGTCGAGGCAACCAGCGCGGACTTGCGAATTTGCGATTTGCGGTATGCGATGGTTGGCGATTCCTCGAATCTTATTTGCCCCCGGAATCGGTCCATGAAATCCATATCTATCACCCTCAACCATTTGCTGACCGCATGCAATCGAGTCGACGAATGCTTACGCCTGAGTTTCTCGGACTGATGCACCGAAGCCTAAAGCCGGATGGCCAGGTTTTTCTGCAATCCGACCAAAGAGACTACTGGGACTACATATGCGGGATAATGGGTCGGGTCTTCGCATGGCAAGAGGTACAAGGGCGGTGGCCTGAGGATGAACATGGCCGGTCGCGTCGCGAAGTCCTTTCGATAGAACAAGGGCTTCCGATCTTTCGAGGTGTCGGTACGAAACGATCCGACGTTTCGGTGGAAGAGATTCAAGCAATCATCGCCGATCTTCCGCAACCCAAGTTTCGAGTGGAAGGGGCAGGCACTCCCGGCGGTGGCCACAAACGCTCGCAATGGAAACCCATGCGACGCGATCGCAATCGGCGATAATCTTGCCTAAACTTAACTGAACACAACCGACAAAAGATAGGGGTAGGCAAGCCGCATTGAGGTGCGGCTCCCCTCCCTCCGAACCGGACGAGCGGTTCTCCCGCATACGGCTCTCCGGTCAGCAGGTTCCTATGGATTGAACGAAACGGATATGGGCTTCACGCAGGCTGTATAAC
>JANMGH010000130.1:0-72176 GCA_031374515.1 Pirellula sp.
CCAGATGCAGGTGATTTGAGAGAATTGCGTAGGAGAGTACGTCGATGCCGAAGACCGAGGCGAGTCGTTCCATGCGTGAGCGAATCCATTCGCGGCGATGGGAATAGTCTTTTCCGGTCGACGCATCGAATCCGGTTAAGTACGAACGTCTGACGCAACGCTGGATAAGATGGACGACGCAGACTTGGTTCGGGTCAAACTGTTCAGCACGGGGTGTACGAGGCATATCGATTCTCCTTGAGAGCCAACTATAGCAAAGTCAAAAACCCAGTCAAGCCAGGTGCCTGGCACCTATGTAAAGCAAGGCATGGGTACACTCGAAATCCAGTTCCAGTTATGCTCATGAGATCTTATGTTTAGACCACGTTTATGATTGGCAGCAACCAAAAGAATCTGCCGAGGATTGCACTCTATGATTTTTTACTGCAGACCGGGGACTACCTGTTTTTTCTTCATCGTTGCAATCCTCGCACAAAGCGCATACGGGCAATCGCCGAATCTCCTTCGATTCGAATTCTCAGCACCCTCGATGGGGTCGCATGTCGACATGGTCATATACGCGGAAAGCGAATCGAAAGCTAAACTCGCTATCAATGCGTGTTTGGACGAAATCGAGCGGCTTACTTTGGTTTTAAGCAATTATGACTCGATGAGCGAGATTTCCATGCTATGCGCTGCTCCAATTCTAAAGCGAATCCAACTTAGCCAAGACTTGGCCTCTGTTTTGCAGCACAGTAATAGATGGCATAAATTGAGCAACGGTTGTTTCGATATCACCGTGGGACCTTTGACGAAACTTTGGAGAACAAGCCGACAAAAAAAGCAATTGCCGACGGCAACCGACATCGCTTTAGCAAAAAACAATTGCGGCTGGACCTCCCTTTCATTTGCATCCGAATCCGTTGTTTCACTGCTCAAACCGGAAATGCAACTCGACCTGTCCGGAATTGCTGTTGGTTATATCGTCGACATGGCATTTGAAAAAATGACAAACTCTGGTTCGCGTTCCGTATTGCTCAACGCCGGGGGCGACATTCGAGTTGGTGATTCCCCCCCTGGATCCGAAGGCTGGCGAATCACTATCGCCGGCCTTGGAAAAACTTCTCCGCCGCTGGCGATGCTTCGTCTAGATAATTGCGCAATTACTACTTCCGGAGATTTGAACCAGTTCATCGAAATCGAAGGCCGCCGATACAGCCATTTCATCGACCCTCATACAGGCTCGCCAATCGAGAGGCGACAAAGCGTTACGGCCATTGCAAAAACAACGTTGGATGCGGATGCTGGTGCAACAGCATTGGCCGTCATGGGGATGCATGAAGCATCGAAGCACTTTAAAGAATTGCCTCTGACGGAGGCGATCATGGTAGAATCTGAGACTGATACGGCCTCTATCATTCGAATGAGGCACTTGTCGAAAGACTAGTCTACGAGTTCGAGCGTCAAGCTATTGCTTCTTGACTATTGCTTCTTGACCTTGGGTTCGTTCTCGGCAGCTATCGCTTTGTTGAGCAGTAAAATCGTCGGCGAATCCACCCGTTCGTCCACGATTTGGTCCGAAGTTTGCGATTGACGGCGAGTTGAAACGTCTTGGGTGGCATTCGGTTTTGCTGAGAGGATCAAAACTTGCTTGTCGCTTGCTGGCACCGCAAGTGCAACTTTGTCCTGAGTTACTCTGCTGGTTCCTTGACTAGTTGCGAGATTGCCACTTCGTTGAGCAACCGAATTGGTTGTAACAATGAATTGATCGCGAATCTTCGGATCGATCTTTGTTAATCGTTTGGCAAGCTGTTGCACTCCAAATGGATTATTTTCAGCGGTCTGTGACACCTGTGATAGAAAGGAGGCACATTCTGTGAAGTTATAGTCTGCGGTCTTGCCCATCAGGGGCCCCAGGGTCTTTACGACCAAGTCTGCGCCCATGTTGTCTAGATTCATAAAGACGTCCATTGTTGCAGCAATACCGGACTTTCCGGTTGGCAATGGCCCCGGACGATTGTGCAATATGACGACGCATTTTCCATTCAATTCGCGGGCCCATAGATTACCTTGGTAGGCTCCTGATGCAAAATAAATATGCATCGATTCGTTGCCGAAAATTAAGTCCATTTTGCTCGAGGTGCCGGCTCCATCGCTCCCTTGCAGTTGAAAAGGCCCAATCCTTTGAAGCGATACCTTGGTAACTTCCATAACTTCCCAAATATTTACAATAACTTCTGGGTGCCGAACCAAGAAGGTAAACATTTCAGGATCGCAGTCGACGGTTTCCGTCGGCATGCTCCTGAAGTAGCTGGAGTTGGTCACGACCGATTTCAGCTTACCGCTCGCTTCAGGTGTCAACTGATTAAATGGAATGCGCTGAACGGCTGCATCGCGTGCGTCCCGCGTCGAAGTCCCTTCGATTCGTGGCTGCCCACGATTCACAATTCGCTGATCGGTATGCTGTGGCTGTTGGGCAACTCCAGTCGAATCGACAATTGGTCCGGCTCCGACTATCGCGGCAGCCATGAGTACAAGGCGCCCGCGGTCTTTGCGAAGCCTGGCAAATTTGGTTGCGTTATTTCGCATTGGCAGATCGACCCGTGGAGAAACTGGTTAGGCTAATCTGTTGTGTCGGCAATTTTCCATTAAAAGGACCAGTAGAACAGTTCGGAAATTGCCTACTGTCGATCCGTTTTTCTTAGCAAACCGGATTTGGATGTGTCTTTAAGGAATCCGTTGATCCAACCCAAAAAACAGCATACTAACGGATTTTTTGTATGCTCAATTTGGAATAGAATGGGGGGCGACGAAAAAAAATCGAAATCTCTTCGCAATTCAAACGATGGACGCCAAACAAATTAAAGATGACATCCAGGGAGAAGATGAAGTTGTTGAGGACGACGAAATCGACGAGCAACTACTTGAAGAGCCTGTCGTCACTGTCAATCGTACGAAAATGGTTAGAGGCCTATTTTTAGCAATTTCGGTTTTGGGTTTTGTCATTTTTGCTGGCTCACTGACATTGTTCAGACACCGAGCCTTAAAGGACATCGATGGTTTTATGTCTTTGTTCCTCGGTGTCTCGATTGCTTTCATCTGCGCAATTGTGGTCTCTTGGATTCGCGCCCGATGGATCTGTGTCGCGGTGCTAGACGAAACTGGACTCATTGCCAGCACTCTTTCAAATAAATACGATCTGACATGGGGGGAGGTCGTGGGTGCGCGTTCCTATAACAAAGCCCAAAAAAACTCCAAAAAAGTTCAAGTCCGCGTGGTGCTTTTGCTTGAAGGTTGCAAGTGCTTAGAGGCACCAATTGATCATGATCAACTCAATCCGTTATTGCGAATCTTGTTTTCTGCTAGATTCAAGCCAAATTGCGACGGACAAAGACTCGGTATAACAAAAGGGCTTACGGTGATTCTTTTGGGGATCGTAGCGATCCTGCTTGGTACATGGTGGGCAGGTCACGCACTAAACCAATTCAATAATGGAGTCTTTTTTCGTGGCAATATCAGGTTGATTCTTCTTAAATTGGCTGCAGCAACGGTTGCCCCTTTGGGTGGCCTAGGATGCTTGATTTGGGGACTTTACCATACGATTGCGGGTCCTATCTTGTACAAGCCTGGGTATCTTGCGCAGCACAAATAACGAGACGAATCGACTATCACGTCTCAACTTGATTCACATTCAAGAATCATCCTAAGAGCCAAACGCGAAGTAAATTGATCTACAATGTCCTTTTGCCTTCCTCGCTCGCAATTGCTTTGGCCACCTACATTGAAAGACCAATTTTGAACGACAGTTTTCATAGAGCCGCAATTCAACGCATCCATCGAGGGCAGCTCGAACGACACCAATTGGAAAAGCTGAATTTGCTTTTGGAAAAGGTAATGCCAAGCAATATTTACTATCAACGTCTATTTGGCAGTTCGCATCGGACAATCGGTTCGTTGGAACACTGGGCTCAACTGCCCACGTCCCAAAAATCAGACTGGCTTTCGAGCGATTCCGACGGGATTGCCGTCCACCATACATTTTCGCCCGCGATGTACAGAAGATACCATCGAACAAGTGGAACGCGTGGGAAGCCCATGGTGATCTTGGATACGTCGGAAGACTGGCAGTGGTGGATTTCAACTTGGCAGTATGTACTCGACGCCTGTGACATTCAATCGAGTGATCGAATCATGATGGCTTTTTCTTTTGGACCGTTTATTGGGTTTTGGAGCGCCCACGACGCATGTTTGCAGCGAGAATGCATGGTTATTCCTTGCGGAGGAATGTCGACTGCTTCTCGCATTGACCTGATCCAAGCCGCGCAGCCCACCGTACTTTTTAGCACTCCCAGTTATGCCTTGCACATGGCGGACGATGCCGCCCAACGAGGTATCAACTTGCAAGAGTCTTCGATTCGGCAAGTATTTGTTGCAGGAGAACCAGGTGGAAGTGTACCAACGGTTCGGGCCAAGATTGAAACGGCGTTTGGCGCTAAAGTCATGGATCATGCCGGCGCAACGGAGGTTGGACCGTGGGGATTTGGCTCTGCTGATGGGAAAGCAATACATGTTATCGAGAGTGAGTTCATCGCAGAATTCCTTCCGTGGAAGCAAGATTCCAATCATGACCAGGAGTTGTTCGAACTGGTCCTCACTTCGTTGGGCAGAGTCGGAGCGCCGGTGCTTCGCTACCGCACAGGCGATTTGGTCCGTCCACTGTTCACTAAAACGGGTGAGACTCAATTTGTCCGATTGGAATCGGGCGTATTAGGAAGAACAGATGATATGATCGTAGTGCGAGGGGTAAATATATTCCCGTCCAGCATCGATGCAATCGTACAAGATTTCCCATCCATCACCGAGTATCGACTCACAGTCAATAAGAAAGGCTCGATGGATGAAATGCTGTTAGAGATTGAATCAACCGTCGATGGAAAAGCGAAGCTAACATTCGATAGAAAAGCGAAGCTAACAAACGAGCTCGCGGAGAAACTGTCTATCCAACTTAATCTTAGGTTTGAAGTCGTTGCGGTTCCAAGCGGGACATTGCCACGTTCCGAGGGCAAAGCAAGACGAGTATTTGACCGACGCGAAAACAGTTCGCAAACGAACAATATGATTCATTAATCACTTGACAATAGCTTCGAAGGTGTCCAATGCAGTGGGTCTTTACCGTTTCGATTGCAATCCTTGTTGTTGGCGTTTTTCTATGGCTACTGATACCAAATGCTCCAATGGATAAAAATCGATCGAACAATTCAAAGAACCCCTTCATTGACCCGGACGATTCCTATCAAATTGGCTTACTTGTTGGAATGACAGGCGGTTCCATTCCCGATGCGGCCACTATGCGATTTGCACTTCAGCGATTCCAAGCGATTTATGGACGCCGAGCAACAACAGTCGATATTGGGATCGTTCTTGGGCTTATCCAAAACGCAAATTGAACCGATCTACCCTATTGCGAGCGTTAGACACGAAAATAGATAGCTACTTTCCGCCTCCCTGCCACAGAGCAACTGAACTACTGCTTGTTCATCTCCAAAAACGTGGATTGGCTTAAACGTAACTCGTTAAGAGTTTCGCTACCCCAGGTTTGAGGATTGAAGAAGCAATAAACAAGAGCTCAATAGAGTTAAATTGGGGGTTTTGCCACGTAGCGAAGGCATCAAAACAGCATCGAGACTTTCGGCCACTTGTTGACTTGCCAAAACTCTTGACGAGCATTGCTACCACAACATCTAATCTGGATATAGCCCTAGTCTTGTTACGGATAACCAAAAACGCTAAAGAGCTTGTACATAAGGATGCATTGAGCATTTGGCATTGGATGGTAATTTGGGCAGGAGGCCTCGCATGGTCAGGAAAGCTTGTATTTTCACTATCCTATTTGGATTATGTTTCTTGCTTATTCCTGTTCAGCTGCGGGCCGCCGACCCCGATAGGATAAACGCATGGATCGAGCAACTTCGTAAAAGCTCACCTAACGCAAGAATTCAGGCGTCCGCCAAACTGGGCGAGGCAGGCAATCTGGGTTTGCTTGCAGACAGTTCGTTGGATCCTTTGGCGAACTGCCTCGAAGATCCAAATTCTGACGTGCGAGTCTACGGAGCATTCGCGCTAGGAAGAATAGGGGCTGACTTGAAACGAACCGTCAGCTTGCTCAGTCCATTGTTGTCTGATCCTAATGAGCATGTTCGCTACTCGGCCGAATGGTCGCTCGCTGAAATTTCCAAACGGATTTCGAATCATGAGATCAACGATTCAATGGCGAACCAATTACTCGACTTGTTTACAGCCGTTGAGAGCCAGATGGTTCGTGGCAACTTTCAGCTGCGGCATGTTGAAGCTGTTAAGTTGGCATGCGTCAGACTTAAGTCCTACGTCACCAAAATCGAACCAATCGTCAATACGGAAATTCACAAGACCGAAGCCTCTGCGATCGCTTTAGACCGAGCAACGTTGGATTCGAATCGGATCATTTCAATGTCGTTGTATGAATCCAACGACATTGTAGGTCGGCTCTTGTTCATTGATCGAATGGCAGATGCTGCAGAATTTGACGATACGCTGCGACTCGCGGTGTTGAAGGGAGAACTGCGTCAACAAGAGTCGCCGGTTGTTTCCTACGCCTTAGACCGTTGGCGCGCAACTGGCAGTCGCTTGCTGACAGAACTTCTTGACGAGCTCAAATCAGACGACCTGAATTCCGTCTACGGGGAAAACGTCGTACGATCGACAATACCAACTGATTTTTCGCATTGGGATCAGCTTTGCAAAATCGCGGAATCAGAGGCTAATCGTTTAGGACCGCGCGCCGGTGCCTTGGAGGCAATCGAATACGCATTGCAAAGGGGATCTCCGGATCAGATGATTTTATCGCACGTGGAGTCATCCTTGGTGCGAATAGTTTGTAACGCAAACGCGAACGAACACGTTCGAATCGCGGCGATCACAGCCATCTCTTCGTTCGGCGAACGGGCAACGAAAAGCACTGGCTTGCTGCTAGACCTAGTAATAGAAGTCCAACTCGCGCCCGCAATGCGAATCGAAATTGCAAAAGCAATTGCATCGAATTGGCCGAGCTCGCGAGAGTCTGCCGAAGTGATTGCTTCATGCTTAACGGGGATCAATGTCGAAGATGACTTGTTTCCTTCGTTTGCGGAGACGTTGGGTAGTTTCGGCGCGAACGGAATTTTTGGGCTCCGGCGTCTTATTGAGGGGCTTAGCGCAGAATCTGTCGTGACTCGGATCGCATGCGCTGAAACGCTTGGAAAGATAGGAAGTATTGCCGCCGAAGCTGCCCCGTCCCTCGTCGAACTAATTGTAAGTACGGACGAGGCTATCGACGTAAAGAATCAGGCTGCCAAAGCTCTAAAGCAGATGGCACCGACAGGCACTTTACTGCTGGTCAGAGAATTGAGGCACACAGATGCGACTGTGCGGGAGCATTTGCTTCGGGCACTCGTCGTAGTCGCGAATTCATCCAACGACATCATTGCACCTTGTCTTATGAAGTTAACTGACCCTTCCGAGGATATGGAAGTTCGCATGGCTGCTGCGACCGCTCTCGGAAGTGTCGGACCACCAGCCAAGGAAGCAGTAGCGGCCTTGTTTCAGGCTTGCGACGACTCGCAACCGGCCCGGTTGCGAGCAGCTGCAATGATGGCATTAGCTCGCATTGAACCCATTCAAGCGAAAGTCGTAATCGACTCCCAACTTGACGATTCGCAGTGGCTTGTCCGCGCTAGCGCTGCGTTTAGTCTCCATCTTTGCGGCTTCACCGCGGAAAGCATCGAATTCCTTTTGGAACTTCTAGACGAATCCGAACACGATCAACTCGTTCAGAGCGCATTGGTGGATCTTGGGCCGTCTGCGACGACCCCACTCTTGCAAATTGTCGAGGATAAAGGACGAACCGCAACGGAGCGACTGTTTTGTATTCAAGCTATGATTGACAACCACCCTGTACCCTGGTCTCGCATTATCCAGCAATTATCTGACGAAGATATTGGCGATCAAACTGCCGACATGATTGAATCTGCTGATTTGTATGCGACGGACGTCGTCCCGACCTTAGTGGATTGGTTGCGTTCCGGGCAGCTCACTGCATCGACGCGCCGCCGGGTAGTCCAAGTATTGCAAGCGGATGGTTTTGGCGCAGTAGATGAGGACGAGAAATGGGCGGATACGTTTGCCCTCAATCAACCCGGCACCAGTCAAATCGACCATCCATTGCCGAAGAAGAAAAGGGCGTCGTCCGAAATGAAGGCATCCGCATCCCCGCCACCTCTCCCGCCGCCTCAGCCAGCAACGTCACCATCGCCACTTGTAGAAAAAATCAACGACTTCGTTGTTGAGGGTGCAAACGATTTGGAAATACGACGCACGCTGAACGATGGGGACGATCACAAGGTAGCCGTTTTTTACGGTACGAATCGACTCCCAATAGCATCGCAAGCCAAGGGAATCACGGTGACGCTGTTCCACGTCGGTATGGCAAGCATCGCTCTCGTAACCATGTTTGGATGTTTCTTTCTTTTTCCTCGCCATAGCACTGTTCGTTATGCAATCGCATCCTTGATCGGCATGGGGACCTTTGCAACGATCACGTTGCAGGCGATGCTCGTCTCAAACTGGCAAATGGCAACCAAGGAGCAACAGCACTACACGGGCACCTATAGCGATCAGATCCAGTATGGAGTTTGCGAAGTATCTATCCCTAAATTGCACCAGCCAGGTGAGCTAGAATCGCCACAATTTTTCAAACTGGAGGTAGTATCGGATCCAGAAAAACACATTGTTCTTAGTAATGTCCAGTGCATGGCTGCGAGTACATTCCACGCTGCTTTGAAAAGTGAGATGGACCGTAAAGGGAAGAACATCTTTATTTTTATCCATGGCTACAATGTATCGTTTGAAGATGCTGCTCGAAGAACAGCGCAAATGGCGTACGACCTTGACTTTGCTGGCGCCCCCATTTTCTATAGCTGGCCGTCGCAAGCGAAATGGTACAACTACGTTATGGACCAAGAAAACATCCGATTGAGCGCGGATAAGATCCAAACTTTTCTTCTTGACATCGCTACAACATCACAAGCAGATTCGATCAATTTGATAGCTCACAGCATGGGAAATGTCGGACTTACCGCTGCCCTCTGCGAAATCGAACAAAGCTCCAAGCCATACTTCAATCAAGTGGTCTTGGCTGCGCCCGATATTGACGCGGATATTTTCAAAAATGAGATCGCTCCCAAGATCGTGTCCAAGTCCCATCGAACAACGCTATACACATCCCAAACGGATTTGGCGTTAATCTCATCTCGCTACTTCAATCAGCGAACTCGTGCTGGCGATTCTGGCCCAGAGACGCTCGTGCTTGAAGGAATTGAAACCATCGATGCAACCGCAGTCGACAGCAGTTTACTGGGGCATTCGTACTACGGAAGCAACGTTTCGGTGTTGGACGACTTAGCATTGCTGCTTCAAAACCGGCCGATCGAAGCAAGGCAGTATTTAAAAACAATTTTGCTAGGAAAAAAACCCTATTGGGCGTTCGAACCATCACGCCTAGCAAAAGGTCATTCCAACCCTATCGAAATTAGTCGATAGTGTCTCACAAGTAGATGACTAGTCTTTTGCAGTCGAGGACTCGCTCTTTGCGGAATCAAAGGTCGGAGTCTTTTCCCAATGCATTCGAAGCCCATTTAGTACGACTAGAACCGTGCTTCCCTCATGCCCTAAGACTCCAATCCAAAGGGGAAGTTCGAAGAAAGTCGAAAGCACTAGAATTGCAATTGTCACAAACGCGAACACCATGTTTTGCCGAACGCGTTTTCGAGCCATTCGGCTTATCCAAATGGCCATCGGCAATCCCCGCAAGTCATCGCGCATCAAGACCACGTCCGCAACTTCGAGCGCAACATCTGTCCCAGCGCCCCCCATGGCTATCCCAACATCCGCCGTCGCTAGCGCGGGAGCATCGTTCACTCCATCACCTATCATTGCCACGCACCGACCATTCGTTGAAAGTCGCAACAACTCCGTTACCTTGCCATCGGGAAGCAATCCTGCTCGAACTTCGTCGACTCCTATTTCCTTCGAGATAGCCATCGCGACCCGTTCGTGATCCCCGGTCAACAACACCATTTTCTCAATGCCCAGCTTTTTGAGCTCGGCGATGGTTCCTGCAGCCTCGGGACGCAGCCGGTCTGCCACGCCAATTACACCCCCCATTTTTTCCTCGACTGCGATTGCGATCAGCGCCGTTTGACCCGCGTCCCGAATCCTCCGAGCATTTTCATCGATACCCTCAAAGAGCGCTACATGGTACGTTTCGAAGAGACTCTCGCGGCCCACTCCGACCCAAACGCCATCAACCCGAGCGAATACGCCCAATCCGGTATGACTATGAAAATCGGTTAACTCTAGCGAGTTTATTGCGATCCCTTGCCGTATGGCCTCCTCTACTACCGGAATGGCCAGCGGATGTTCGCTTTGTTTCTCAACCGCGGCGATGAGTGCAATGAATCGCCTTAAGTCCGTTCCTGGACTGGTCCAGACTTCGGTGACTGTTGGCCGCCCCTCGGTAATGGTTCCTGTCTTGTCCATCGCCAGCAAGTCTACTTTGCCGAGCATTTCCAGGTGAATCGCTCCCTTGAACAGCACACCATGTCGACCTGCAAGTGCGATTGCGGACAACATTACTGACGGGGAGCTTACGACGACTGCACAGGGTGAAGCAGCAACGAGCAAGACCATAGCATGGTAAAAAGCGTCATATACGCTCGATGTATGAACCATTCGACTGGCCATGAAGACCATGAAAGCAGACACAAATACTCCGATCACATACGGCTGCTGCCAAGACTCCACCAAACGCTGCGTCGGTGTTTTTTGAGCTTGCGCCTCATGCACCATGTGCACGATGCGTTCGAGAGTTGTGTCTGCGATCGCTTTGGTCATTTCGACTGAAATGGTACCCTGACCATTCATCGTCCCGGAAAAGACATTGGAACCGACCCGTTTATGAATCGGTTCGCTTTCTCCGGTCAATGTAGATTCATTGACCCAAGATTCTCCGTCAATAACGAGCCCATCGATTGCAAAACGCTCCCCCGGTCGAACGCGAATAATATCCCCTAACAAAAGCGTTTCCACATCGACAAGTTCGTCAACTGCGGTCTCTTTCGAAATCCGAGTTGCCTGACGAGGGCGCAATTGCACGAGCGATTCAATGGAACGATTAGTGCGGTAGGTCGCAAATGCTTCTAAGGTTCCGCTCAATGAAAACAGGAATAGTAGGATTGCACCTTCGACCCAATCTCCCAAAATCGCCGCGCCAATCGCAGCTGCAACCATAAGCGTATCGACATTCAATTCCCTGCGGAGTATTGCCGAGACAGACTCCTTGACAGGCCGATAACCACCGGCAACGTATGCAACGCACCACATCGCGAGCGTCAAATGGATTGGCGCGTTAAACCATCGCGAGCACAGAAATCCTAAGCCGGCGAAGCAGGCGCACACCATCGTGACGATGGCGCTTGCAATGGGTGGCGATGAATGGGGGTACTTCGCGGTCGACGGACTCGTGTTGGTCAATTCTCTTGCCTAGTGATGGACGGCATAGGGATTACCGATCTACAAACAGCTTAAGTGCGTCCAAAACATCAAGCATCTGCTTTTGCGTGACGTCTACCCATTTGCTGGATCGATGTCGAACGATACTCAATTTAAACTGTTCCATTGCGTCCGAGACATCGGGTGGCAAGTCTGGCAACCCGACAAAAGGGTTCCCCGGTTCTTTCGAAGCATCAAACGTTTCGGATTCAAAGGGTGATGCACCGGGTTGTGAGTCGCCCGCCATCGAGGGATCGTAGTCTTCGTCTCCAAAATCTGGCCCCTCCGCGAGCGGTCCGCTCGATTCAACTCGGTCCCGTTTTTCGCGATCCGACTCTTCATCTGTTTCGGCCGTTAATGCATCATAGTCGTCATCGATTAGGGAAGTAATCAGTTCCTCATCTTTCGGAGCGTTTTTAGGATCTCCTCCGCTCGATTCCCAACGGGTCTTTCGCATTTCGGAAATGCTCCAATTGCTCTGCATCGCACCTTCGAGCCACAACTCGGCGTCGTCCCAATCGATTGCGGCTAAAAAGTGACTCCAATACAGCCCGGGATAACTTGCACTGGTAGTGCCGAATCGTTCGTACACACGACGCAATCTGCCTACATGTTGACTGGTCACTGCCCCAACTTGCTTTGCCCAGGTTTCATCGCTAAAGCAACTCGATATAGCCTCCGCTTCGATCAATGCGGAACGCCATTCCGAGATAATCTTTCCCTTCTCCCAGTTCGTTTGACTGATCAAAGTATGCCATTGGCCAACATATGGGTCCGTGACTATTTGAGCGCGCGGATCGAGCTCCTGGGCGGATTCTACCGCCAAAGGGGTCACGTCTTCATTCGTTTCAACGTTGTTTAGGAATGCAGGGGGTGGTGTCATATGCAATCGTTGCAGGAGTTTAGAAGGAGGCTCGTTCAAGCTTAGCTGCGCGTCATACGCACAGAAACGGTCTCGGAAGAGAGTACAGCATGAGCGGTGGTTCACCAACGTCCGAATGCCATGTTCTTTCATGAATGATTTGCAAACCGATCAGAACATGTCACTTAGAGAAACTTTTCCGTTGGACAACTGTGCAATGATTCGGCGAACTTTATGTGCAAAACTCGTCGATAGCGTTCACGGAAATCGAACGCGGATTCGTACCAAACTGTGCGGTAGACTATCCCAGGGGCAACCTACGTCAAGAAGTTTCCGGAAATCCTACAGGCTTGGAAGGTTTTTATAGCTCTTTCGTGTTGCGAATTCCGGCCGCTCGATGCAATGCTTTTTTACCAAACTTTTTTGTGATTTCATCGGCAACTTCATCGATCAAACGTTGCTGCACGCGTTCGGATTCATCGAAGAGTTCCAACTGTGTCAAGGACTCCTCTTCGAAATTGCTTATACCAAAACCAATTAGCCTAATGGGTAAGTGACTTTTCGGTAGGCGGTTGCAAAGCAATTCAAGCCCGGCCGCCAGTAACTCGTTGGTAATATTGGTAGGAGATGTGAGCGTTAGGGAGCGTGTCAACGACTTGAAATCGGAAAACCTAATTTTCAATTCAATGGTTTTCCCTTTGCGATTGTGTTGGCGTAGTCGCCGACTCACCTGCTCGACCAAAGTCACCAGCCAAGCCTTGAGATCATCGAGTTCGCGAATATCTTCGGCGAAAGTCGTTTCGTTGGAGATCGATTTCGCCTCCCGGTCAGGCACTACAGGGCGATTGTCAATCCCATGTGAAAGCCGCCAGTAGTGTTCTCCGGAAGTACCAAATAGTTCATTGAGTGTGTCTCGAGAAAGCGCACGCAATTGCCCAATCGTCGAGATGGCGAAACGCTGAAATAGTTGAGCTGTAATCTTACCGACGCCCCATATTCTTCCAACAGGCAATGGGTCCAAAAACGCTTGAACTTGGTCAGGTGGAACAACCACAAAGCCGTTCGGTTTGTTCAGGTCACTCGCAATCTTCGCAACGAACTTGTTTGGCGCGACGCCGACAGAAGCGGTCAATGAGAGCCTCTCGCTCACCAACGCTTTGATATTACGCCCGATTTGTTCTGCCGAACCGAGGAGGCGCTGGCTATGGGTCACATCGAGAAACGCTTCGTCAAGCGACAACGGCTCGACTATGGGAGTAAACTCCTCAAATATTTGACGAAGTTGAGACGACACAGAGGCATAGTAGTCAATGCGCGGCCGTATAAAAATTGCCTGTGGACATAGCTGTTTTGCCCGGTAGGCTGACATGGCACTATGGATGCCGAACTTGCGCGCTTCATAGCTGGAGGCCGCCACAACACCGCGCCCTTCTGCCGAACCTCCAACAACCACGGGCTTGCCCATTAGCGATGAATCGTCGCGTTGTTCAACCGACGCATAAAAGGCATCCATATCGACATGCAAAATCATGTGTTCATCATACCCCGCAACGCAGTCTGCCGCCACCGAGGCTAACCAACCCTGACTTGGAGTAGCGAAGTTAGTGTTTAACTTACGATGACTTTTGAAAAGGTGCTTGTCCAACTTATTTTTCAGGTAGCGAAACGCGTCAAGGGTATCGGAAAGTGCAAATCGCCGAAAGTCTTGACGGCGTCTTGACGACTTTCACTACTTGGCAAAACCACCAACCTCAATTTCTAATCTGGACAATTCACTCGGCATAATGCGGCTGTCACGGCATCAGGTTAGCCGTGACGCACGAAGGATGCTAAAATTGGTGGCTCGTGAACAGGTGTATTTGGATCACTTAACGTCGTAGGTTGAAATGGCTGCATCAAAGGATCGAATTGTTCGGCTCGCAACAGTGCAAATGACTTGTGTCGACAGTCAAGAACAAAACACTGTGAAAGCGATCAATCGAGTTCGGCAAGCGGCTTCGTTGGGAGCACAGATTGTTTGCTTGCAGGAGCTTTTTAATGCACCTTATCCATGCCAAAGCGAAAATCACGAACGATTCCAGTGGGCCGAGCCTATTCCTGGACCCACTAGCTATGCGATGAGCGAAATTGCTAAAGAGTGTTCGGTGGTTGTCACAGGCTCTGTATTTGAACGTAGAACTCACGGGCTCTATCACAACACCGCTCTGGTGTTTGATACCGATGGTGCTCAAGTCGGCTTCTATCGGAAAATGCATATTCCCGACGATCCGCTATATTATGAGAAGTTCTATTTTGCCCCTGGCGACACCGGTTTTACCGTGGCAAAGACAAAATTTGGCGTCATTGGAGTCGGCGTTTGTTGGGATCAATGGTATCCCGAAGCAGCTAGATTGTTCGCGTTGAGAGGTGCGGAAATATTGCTTTACCCTACCGCGATAGGCTGGAGCGTCCAAGACAAACCTACTTTCGGACGAAGTCAGCACGAGGCTTGGGAGACCATGATGCGTTCACATGCCATTGCGAACGGCGTTTTTGTGGGCGCGGCAAACAGGGTTGGCATCGAAAGCGATATCGAGTTTTGGGGCGCGTCGTTCGTTTTTGATCCGGCTGGCAATTTGCAGCATCGCGCAAGTCACAGCGAAGAGGAGATCGTAATCGTAGAGTGCGATCTCAACCAAATCGATGAGCAGCGAACACACTGGCCGTTTCTTCGCGATCGGCGAATCGACGCCTACGCGGACTTGACACGACGTTGGATTGACTAAAAAAAACGGCCAGCTAGTGGCTGGCCGTTTTACTGACAGTCTCGATTTCAGGAGTCAAAAATAAATCTTAGGATGGCTTTTTGAAACCAATGTCAGGTTCTTCAATCTAGTTGTAGTGCTTGGACGTCAATCGGGTTTTCGCCAATCCGACCGATTTGGTCAGGTGGGCGACGACTGCCAAAACTGGGCCAACCGCCGATTTCGGCTAGCTCAGGCATCAGCTCGATCATTTGCTCACGTAGCATGGTCGTTAAACGAGCCACTCTTGGTGAGGCAGCAACTTCTGTTAGTGCAACCACCGTCTTCATTACTTTCACCATCGCCGCCCTCGAATGAACAGGATCGGATAGTTCGCTGTCGTGATCTACCAGGAGATTTTCGACGGGAACTTCCAAAGCTTTTGCCCAACCGTAAAGTTCCTTCAGAGTCAAATTCGAATTGGGCAACTCCTGTTGTCTCAATTTCTGAACATCGACCCCTGTCCTTCGAGAAATCGCCCGTAACGACAACCCTTGTTGTGTTCGAACTTCGGCAATCCGATGCAATGAAATGCGATCGCACAAAATGTTGGCCTCACGCACCGTTGGCAAGCAATCAGTAGATCGCGTGCACACCGGACCTGTTGCCATGGGAAATGGGTACTCCTTAATCTGACGAACGAAACCCTAGAGGAACGACGCAACAAATGCGTCGCTTTTCTTATAGATTCATCTAATAGCGATAGAGTTCCAAAGACAAGCCCTCAAATTCAGACAAAGACGAAATAGTTTGAATTGGGCGTTAGCGATTGTGGTTAACACTCCCCCCCCAGTCCACTACCCTTAGATGGGTCGATGCGATACATTATTATTTCGCGATGTCGCTGTGGCGAAATGGCAGACGCAGCAGATTTAAAATCTGCTGGGGGAAACCCCGTGCGGGTTCGAGTCCCGCCAGCGGCATCTTTTGTATTGGAGGAAAATTGATAGCTTAGGCGATGCCGATAGAACTCGCTTCCCTTAAGACTGGCGAAATTTTGAATGCCTCCGCAGGTCTTAGGGGAAAGGGTGTTCATGCCCAAGATCTGACTTTCGCGACTGGCAGAACCACACTAACCCTAGAGTTTAAGACGGACAAAAAAAAATCTTGAAGGGCTAGTTCTTTGCTACCTGCTAGCAGCGAGAAACGCGAGAAATGGGGGATCGACGATTTGATTCCAACTCATCACTGACCTCTTCCAGAAAGGTAAAAATGGTAGCCGCGCGATGGATCGTTTTTTTTGCCTCTATTTCCTGCTTCGTGTGCGTTGGGATTGGGGCCATGGGTGCGCATTCGTTACCATCAATACTTCGCGATTCCGGGTTATTAGAAACCGAAGTTCAGAAGAAAATCGATCAATGCGAAACGGCGGTTAAGTACCACATGTATCATTCGCTTGCAATTCTCGGCCTAGGACTTTGTCCTGCCACTCAATCGAAGCGATCCTTCCGTATGGCATGTATACTGTTTTTTCTCGGCATATGCCTTTTTTCTGGTGGGCTATACAGCATGGTCTATCTGAATCGCATGGGGCACTGGAGCATCGTACCCCTGGGGGGGGCCACGCTGATGATTGCTTGGTTGACACTTGGAATCGGCGCTGTTTTTCCAGGCAATTCGATTCTTAGTACTGGCAAACTTGCTCGGTAGCTTCAATACTTAGACAATGGCTTTTGTCGGAAGTTTTGCTTCAACCCAAAAACGATGAGATGAAAATGCGATTGACAACTCGGATACCCAAGTCTCTTGCAAAATGGACACTGTGCGTCTGCATTGCTATGGCAGGCTGCTTGGCGACAAATTCACAAGTCTATGGGCATGATCCCTTTCGACACCACGGATGTTTCGGATTTGCTGGCTGGGGATCGCACTACTACGGAGGTCATTCCAGTTATTATGGATTCCGTTCCGTTTATGCATATCCGTCATTCTCATTCGGCTTTGTGCCTCGATACTACTCGGTAAGCTATTACACCCCGGCTTTTTTTGCTCCAGCTTACTACTCGCCAGTCTATTACACACCTACGTATTACACACCTACGTACTACTCGCCTACGTATTATGCTCCAGCCTGCAACTCATGGAGCAGCATAGAGTACAACACGAGCACACCGCTCGCGTCCAGTACTGTCCCCCGCTATTCAGCTTTTTCTGAAACCGCACTTGCAGGTTCGAAGCCAACGAGCAGCCCTTTAGCGATGCAGTCTCGCGCATTCCAAACTCGGTCATCTCTGACTGAACTCCCCGTTGCGAAACAAACAATGCCTGAATTGGTCAACGGCCTTTCGGTATCGAATGAGAAAGCGGTGCAATTGGTTTCCCACAAACCTGCACTGCTACAGCCTTATTCCCCAATTTGGACCAAAGCTGCAGTTGGAATCGTAGACGAAATGATCGCGGCAGGAGAATTTGAGCATGCTCATTCATCATGCAAAAGCATGGAACGAATCACGCAGCCCAAAGGGGCTGGAGTCTATTTGCGTCAAGCACTATTGAGCTTTTTTTCAGCCGATTCGAATGCATCGAAACCATCGACCGAAGAAGTTCTCAATTTGCTTGAAATGGCGTGTCATGCTGGTAGTCAGGTCAATCCGAGCGAATTGGACAAGGCTTCCCTTCGCAGCTACTTCTCTGCGTGCCTGGTGGACGTGAGCGAATCGATGAATAAACTTTCTCAGTCTGTTTTGGAGTCCCCAAAAAATGCAGCCGAGGATTTGCTGTTGCTGTCTGCACTGCTAAAACTCGATGGCCAATCGGAACGTGCAAGATTGTTTGCAACGGAAGTTGACTCGATGAATGCAAGCGGTCATTTGTTTAAGTGGCAAAGTCTTTTGCACGCATGCCTCAACCAGACCTTATGATAGTCTAGTACAGTAAATCGACTGTCTCGTTCGTTCTCAACTCGTGTTCAAAGGCACTACTGGACAGCGATCGAATCGGCAATTTCGACAACTGGATTCAATTCCAAGGTGTTTTTATGCAGAATCGATTCGCAAACTTTACTAAAAGTCTGTTCATTTGCCTGGTATCGGTCCATGTGGCCTCGAATGCAACTGCAGACGAAACGCGTCCCAACATTGTTTTCATCGCGATCGATGATCTCAACGATTGGATAGGTTGCCTGGGCGGGAACCTCGACGCAAAGACCCCAAATCTCGATCGCCTTGCTAAACGCGGGATGCTTTTTCGCAACGCCCACTGTCAAGTGCCCGTATGCATGGCCTCGCGAGTCGCTGTCTTTTCTGGCAAGCTCGCATCGACGACCGGATGTTACGAATTCAATGCCGATTTCCATCAAGCCCCTTCGTTGGCAAAAGACCTACCGATCCCGCTCTTATTTGGAAAAAATGGATACAAGACGATCGGCGGCGGGAAATTGCTGCACACTGGCTTTCAAGGTCATTTGGCTGAGACTCTCGATATTACCTTTACCAAAGGGAACAACCCATCACCCAAAAAATCGATGAATTGGCCGGTGAAGGTTTGGGATTTCGGCCCTTATCCGGAACGCGAAAATGAGATGGGCGATTTCCAACTCGCCCTTGAAGCCAGCGAGTTTCTGAATCGAAAACAAACAGATCCGTTTTTTCTTGCAACTGGCTTCCATCGGCCGCACGTTCCACTGTACGTACCAAAAAAATGGTACGACCTTTACGACCGAGACAAATTAACGCTGCCCGCTTGCCCAGTCGACGACATGAACGATATCCCAGAGAGTGATATTACTCGACAAAAAGCTGTTGCACCCTCGCATGCACAAGTTTTGAAGGCAGATAAATGGCGAGATTTTGTACATGCCTATCTTGCATGCATCAGCTTCGTGGACCATTGCGTCGGAATGGTGGCCGATGCGGCTTTGGATGGTCCTAACAAAGACAACACCATAGTTGTACTTTGGAGTGATCACGGTTTTCATCTAGGCGAAAAGCAGCATTGGGCCAAACGAACACTTTGGGAAGAGTCCACTCGTGTCCCTCTGATGTTTTCGGGCAAGGGAATTCCAGTGGGAGCAACATCCGATGCTGCAGTAGGGTTGATCGACATGTTCCCGACCCTGGTTGCATTGGCAAAGCTACCCACAACACAACAGTTTGATGGGAAAAGTCTATTGCCTCTCATTAATGATCCTACAACGAAATGGGAGCATGCGGTCGTTTCCACGTGGATGCCGAACAACCATTGCGTCATTAAGGACCACTGGCGGTATATCAGGTACAAGGAGGGGACCGAGGAAATGTACGACATGCGTAACGACCAAGCTCAGTTCACCAACCTGGCAAACGATCCAAAATTTACCAATTTAAAAAAAGAATTAGCCGCCTTTCTGCCCATACAGAACGCTCCCCTGGTACAGATACCGCGAGAGAAAAAAGCGAAAGGCGATGGTGACTGAATTTGAATCCGACTAGGAATTCGATAGCATGGATTCTGTTCCTAATTGCAGGCACTCTTGTTGCAGCAGATCGGCAACATTACTTTGTTGTCAAATTAACAGACGATCAAGGGTATGGTGACGTTGGCTGTTTTGGCGCACGAGACCTAGCCTGGACTATTCATACGACAATCAATGATTAATCCGCGATAGCGCGTTTCGGCTGATTTTGTAGAGGGACGCCGTGCTGAGCGCCGAAATTCTTGACGAGTTTCGCTGCAACGCTGTTGAGGCGTGAGTATCGCGAACACTATTGCGTCAATCGATGGCGAAGGTCCCGATCATCTTGCCGAATGCCTAGGTGCTGAACCGACGCTTCGGAGTATACATTCGTCGGACTGTTGGCGCAGCATGTTGCTACCATGTGCACAGAGCATACTGACCAACATCTACGGAGACCCTTTTTCGCAAAGTCCTGCGGCAGGTGATTTTCCCACGGTAGCTTATTAAGCAGTACATCAGATGATTAAACTTTCTTACTTAGATTGATAAAAGAGCGAGCGAGCCGGTAACGTCAACAGTATAAATACGGTAGCCTGTTACTTTGCTAACCTCGGAGTGGTTAATGCTCGACATCGTACTAATCAATCCCCGTTTCGAAGTAAGTTATTGGGGGCTTGAGCATGCCTTGCCCTTTCTAGGGAAGAAGGCCAACCTGCCGGTTGCTTGCTTGCCGCTTTTGGCTGCGCTAACGCCCAGCGAGCATCAAATCACACTCGTCGACGAGAACGTCGAAGAGATTGATTATGACAGACTGGAACAAGCGCACATCGTAGGTTTGACAGGCATGAGCGTGCAGCGTGCGCGTATGCGTGAGATCCTTGAAGAATTGCGCCGGCGAGGAATTTTTGCAGTCGTAGGTGGCCCATGGGTCAGCGTTAGCGAAGAGTATTTTGGAAACTTAGCCGAAGTCATCTTTGTAGGTGAAGCGGAAGAGACGTGGCCCCAGTTTCTTTTGGACTTCCAGTCAGGTAGTTGGGAAAAGCGGTACGAGCAAGCTAGCAAAACAGACATGCTCCTAGTCCCTGCACCACGCTACGACTTGATAAAGACTCAACACTACCTGTTTGGCAGCGTCCAATTTTCCCGCGGCTGCCCGTTTCAATGTGAATTTTGCGACATCATTGTCACGTTTGGAAGACGGCCTCGCATCAAATCGTCTCATCAGATTCTGGTAGAACTCGACCAATTGCTTGTCAGGAATTTGCGGATTGCGTTCATCGTGGACGATAATTTGATCGGCAATAAGGTTCAGATCAAGAAAGTTCTGCGAGATGTTGCTCACTGGCAGCGATCGAAGGGATTTCCATTAACGTTTTTCACCGAAGCGTCTCTTGATCTTGCCGATGACGACGAGTTGATGCAATTGATGGTCGACTGCAACATTCAAACTGTCTTTATTGGAATCGAAAGTCCAAATGAAGCATCGCTCCGAGAAACCAAGAAAATCCAAAACGTCCGTAACACGGGCACTCTCATCGAGAAAATCCACCGAGTCCAAAATGCGGGGATGGATGTATGGTGCGGGATGATTGTTGGCTTCGACAGCGATGATTTGACCATTTTTGATGCCCAGATCGAGTTTTTGCAAGAGGCTCGTATCTTGCACGCTATGGTCGGCATGTTGCACGCAATTCCCAAGACGCCTCTCTACGCACGATTGAAGGCCGAAGGCCGGCTAGACGAAAGTGACACCTCCGAGTTTGGCACCAATGTAATCCCCCGTCAGCTTTCTCGCGAATCGCTCCGCGATGGGTATCTGTCCGTAATGCAGAAACTCTATGAGCCCGCTGGTTACTTTGATCGACTTGAGTCCCTTTTTTTAAGCGGCAATTTTCGCTTTGGACAAGCGCGTGAAAAGTATTGGCGAGAACACCCTTGGATAGGGCTAAAAGAACGAGCACGTTTTGGAATACTCGCGTTTGGATTGTTGACACGCTTGATGTGGAGTATACCGCAAGTCACCCTTCGTAAAGAATATCGGAAGCGGATCGCAAGATTGCTTCGGGTAAACCGGGATCCATCGGTCCTGTTTGTTTATGTAATCAAGTGTGCCATGCATTACCACCATCACTCGCTCGCAACAAATATGTCTGATCGACGTTCAAAGGTTGTCAATACTTTCTAACACGCAGATCGGCCCGTTCCAGCTGCGAAAGGGTGCGAAAAACTGTCCGACTGCGATGGCTCATTTGCCGTCCAAGTTTGGTTAAACTACATGTGTTCTATACGATTCACGAGCGAGTCATCCCAGGCCCCACTTATCAGGAAAGTGATCCGATGAGCGTCAAATTGATCCGTGCTTCCCGCTTTTTGATTTTTGCCTTTCTAACGTCTGTGTGCTCGACCTCGAATGCTCGATGGACTGAGGACGATACGGCGAAGCCGCCGACCGATCCCGTAGAAGTCCTTTCGATCCAATCGATCTTGGTAGATACCAATGGTCAGCCCATACAGGATGTAGCTGCTACCGTATTTGGCTTACGATGCTTGGAGGACAAAGGTAGTTGGTACGGATGGCCATCTAACAATATCGGCGAGGTGCAAGACTCCAAGTCGCGAGCGGATGGAGGGATCGATTTTCGCTATCCAGTAAAATACGGCGTACCCGAAAAATGGCTGACAACATCGACGCTCGATATCACTCTGATTCATCCAGAGTTCGTCCCACATAGATTGGAGATCAGTTTGGAAAAGGTTCCTGAAAAGATAGTGCTAACGTCCGGTTGCAAAGTCACCTTTAGCGCTATCGACGAGAATGGAACAGCAATTGACCGTCTTTTTCCGATGGTGCCGGGGCTTGCCTTTGCACCAAAATGGGAGTTTACCAAGGGAAGTGCCCGATCAGGCGGTTTGCCTGCCAGCAAACACATGTGCATGCTTGCCAGTCCAAACAGCACTGGAACCCGGTTTAGTAAGCTCTTTCAGTTCGAGACGACGCTCGATCGCGAAGTTTCTATTCCAAACATTATCGTTCGACCGGGTAGGAGAGTTTTTGGGAAGTTGCCAACGAACGTCCCACGTCCGATTGTCGATGGAAGCGTTTCTATAGAAGTCATAATGGAGGGTGACGAGCCTCTTGGTGGGGCCAAACCAGTAGGCTGGTCAGATTGGTGCACGATTGCAGAAGACGGGAGTTTCGAATTCAATTCGGTGCCCGGCCCATCCCAAGTCCAAGTGATTGCGATTTGCCGAGGTTGGCTCATACAGTCGCTTGACAAGAACAACAATCGCGTCAGTGGAAAGACATTTGATTTGAAGAAGGAGCATTCCGAGTTGGAAGTCGACTTTGAAATGGAACAAACCGGCAACGTCCGTATAGAACTGATGACAACGGACGGCGAAAGCGTCACGGGTGCGAAAGTCTCGACTTGGCCAAACAAAGTGAATCTGTCGGGTGGTTCGCGGACGCTTGCAAACCTCTGGCGAACGACAGACTATCTTGAAGCACTCTTTAAGGGCGAAAGAACGCGGGCTTTTAGAGAATCACCACTCAATCGACACCACCAAATATCGGATAGCGAAGGGGTCGTAACGTTGTTTGACATTCCTGCCGGTATGCATGAGTCGATAAACGTTCAACATCCGCTTTATGACTTGCCCTACGAGATCGGAACGGTGCGAAACGACGTTAAATATCGAGTCAATGCCGGAGAAACAGTAGAACGTTTACTCATTTTGCAGAAGCGAGAATCGGCCAAATAGACTGCCGCAATTGCACCTTGCATTCGATGTCAATCAACCGAATCGCCATTCACGTCAAACTCATGGTAAGACCGAGCTTCTACATCTCCCTTTGTCGAAATTCTCGCGTCGGCTTCATTTTCGTCCTCAACTAGTGTACGACAAACGAGACCAAGGGCCTGAATCGCTCGCAGTTCAAAATCATCCTGGCGCCTGCTGTTTTCCCGCCGCAAATCATCCAGCCGCGTGTCGCTGAGGTCGCCAACTGCGAAGGCTCATAATTCCATTTGGCTCGGACAGGGCGTGCTATGGTCACTTGTCATTTACGGTAGTCCACGAGTTGAAAGGGCCATGCGCTTCCGCAATCATTCTAACGCAAGTTCGTTACACGTCCCACACATCGTACGTATTGACAGCGAACAGGAAGGATCTCTGCGACAGCCGGACAAGCTAGCGAAACGAGATACAAAGCCACAATGGGAATCCACCTCCAGCGAACTACCATTGCAAAACTCCTGTTAACCATCAATATGTTTAATGGATGCGGGATAATTTCTATATTGAGTCGCAACCTTTTGTGACTCCTGCTCCAGACAGATCAAACAACTGCGAAAACGAATGACTTGGTTGCAGGATGTGCTTACTGTGATTGCATCTGATAAACCAATCTGCCACCGACAAAAGTTTGATAAACTTGAATGTCTTTTACTTGTTCTAGGGGGCAGGACAAGATATCGGTCTCGAGCACAATTATGTCCGCTAGTTTGCCTGTCTCAATGGACCCTTTCTTGGCTTCCTCAAAGGATAGCCATGCGTTGTTCATCGTGTAGAGTCGGATCGCTTGTTCTCGCGAGAGTGTTTGTGCAGACTGAAGTGCATCGCTGTCCGAACGCGGTTCGCGTTTCATAGCAATCCACATACCAAGAAAAGGGTTGTAAGGATTTACCGATCGAAAGCTTCCAATCTTTTGCATATGATCCGATCCGCCACCAACGATCACCTGTTTTTCAAAAAGCGTACGATAGGGCTGGAAGTATCGCATTCGTTCCTCCCCGAACTGTTTGCGCAATGTTTTGCCGTCCAGCCAAAGCCAAACGGGTTGTAGATCCGCAACGATGCCCGTCCTAGCCATGATATCGATTACTTCTGAAGACATGAAATTGCAATGCGTGACACAAGGTCGTTTGTCACGAATCGAGAAATCGTCTCGGTCAATGGTATCGTATGTTTTCACCAACAGCTCAACAGCAGCATCGCCGACCGAATGGGCCGTCATCTGCAGACCATTGGACAAAGCCAGCTTGCTAATCGCGTAGAGTCTCTCCGGGTCGATATAACGGACACCTCTATATTCGGGATCACTGATCCCGTAGATACTGCTGACACCCCAAGGTTTTTGCATGTAAGCACTGCCGGTAAGCATTCCTCCATCGAGAAACACTTTGACTCCTCGCAGCCATAATCGATCGTTGTAAGCGTGGAGAGGCGAGTCGACTGCTTTTCGCACCTTTTGCTTGATCGTATCCAACGAGTCCGCCGCGTTGATTGCGTAAAATAAAAACACTCTGCAATTCAGTTCCTTTGCGTCCTTGAGTGACTCGTAGAGCTCAATGGAATCGTCGCTGGCGTTGCGATCGGAAATACTTGTGATTCCCACTGAGTTATAATCAGCGAGCAGTCGCTTTAATTGCGTTGTTCTGTCCAATTCGTTTGGTTTCTTACCAACTGTTGGCACCTTCAAAAACTTCTCGGCGCTACGAATAATGCCTGTCATTTCCCCTGTAGTCGGATCTAACTCGAGGCGGCCATTAATCCCCTCTGGGAATTTGAAGTCTCGGTCGATGCCACTCATTTTCAAGGCCATGGAATTAAGCGCTGCGTCCGGGCCTGTGCGAAAGAACACAGGGTTGTTGGGAGCAACGCGATCCAATTCCTTTCGGTTGGGAAAACGCTGATCGTCTAATCGCGTTATGAAGACTTGACTGACCGTGATCCACTGACCAGGTTCAACTAAAGCCACACGGCCTTGAATGTACGCCAAAACGTCATCAATGGTCTGCATTGCTGGAATGGTATGATCAAATTCGTGAATAGAAGCTGCCGTTGCATGCACATGCGAGTCAATAAGACCAGGCATCAGAGTTTTACCATGCAAGTCGACTCGCTTTGTGTTTTTCCCCGCCAGCCGCAATACCTGATCGTCCGTTCCAACAGCCACGATTCTCTCGCCCGAGATCGCAACCGCTTGATGAATCGAAAATGCCTGATCCACCGTGATGACATGCGCATTATGAAAAATAACATCGGGCGCATCATTGTTTTGATACACGATTGCGGAACAAGGCAATTCGTGAGCAATCAACGCGAGCAGAAGGAATGGTCCAATCAACTGTCTCATAATGCTTCCATCATGTTAGAATTAGCGAGTAATCGAAATAGGTGATGCTGCAAATCGCAATTGTTCATTTGATTCATCAATAAGCTTAAACGCTCGGAGATCTTCCATGGCAAGTCTCAAGCTGCGAAGGTTCACCCTTTCGGATCAAAATGGTTATAGAACCCCGAATTTTTGAAATGCTTCGGTCGCTGACATGCCGGCCGAAACCGCCTCGCGAATCTTGTTTTCTGCATGCACTTTGGACCACGCGGCCTCGATGACTCTATACGCAATCGATTTGGGGATTGCCACGATCCCGTCGTCGTCCGCTGCAATCAAGTCCCCCGGATGTACAAGCACTCCCCCCAATTCAACTGGCACATCGAAATCAATGACGCGTTGCCGATCTCGACTATCGTAAGGGCAAGTACCTCGCGCAAAGGCACGGAATCCCATGTCTGTCATTTTTTGCACATCTCGGACTGCTCCGTCAACGATGACACCAGAACATCCTCGATTCTGCGCAACAAAAGAAAGCAATTCCCCCCAAACACCAGAACGCATCGATCCACCAGCAGCACAGACGATGACCTCGTTTGGCTTGCACGAATCAATCCCAGCCAATTCGAGCTCGTACGGGTTGGGGTCGATGTGCGCCATGTCCGCCCAGAGCATCGTCTTAGCCCAACCAAAAAGCAAACCTGTTTTTCCGGTAAGCCGAACGATTGGGAGGCGAGGTGATTGAGACCTGCAACCTGATGCATCCAGTGCGTCACACAAAAGCGGAACACTCAAATGCTTTCGAATCTCAGACAGTTGAATCGGCAACAATTCAATGCGATCTCCGTCGCCACTCGGTAGCTTCGGGATGAACGACGTTGTTTCCATTTTCAAGCTAATCCTTCCTCACTACTTGAGTGATATGATGTTCGAACGCAAACCAACTCTCTCCAGTTCTCTTTTGTCCTGCCATTGAAGGAATCCTATCCGTCCCATTGACCGAACGCAACCAAACCCTCTATTTCCGCAACACCAAACTCTGGGTGAAGTCTATCGGATTTGGTTCCAACAATTCACTACAACAAAAAAGGGCAGGCGATGGTGGCCAAAAAACAATTCCGAATACTGGTTTCAGGCCTATTTCATGAAACGCATTGTTTTTTGGATGGCTTTACAAATTGGAACGCATTTGAAGTCCGTACGGGTATTGACATGCTGCGAGCAATCGGTGACTCCTCACCCCTTGGCGGCTTTCTCGAATACGCGGCACAGCAGGACTGGGTCGTATTGCCTACGCTATTCGCAAGCGCCGTCCCCGGTCCCATCGTCGAAGCAGATGTGTTCGAACGCTTTTGGAATTCCTTTGTTGAACTCGCAACGCCGAGTCTATGCGAAAGTGTCGACGCAATCTTTCTCATTCTTCACGGAGCCTTTGTATGCTCGGATCAACTCGACGTGGATGGTGAGTTGTTGCGTCGAATCCGAAATTTACCAAACGCACATACAGTCCCAATCTTTGGTGTCTATGATCTTCATGCAAACTTCTCAGAGGCGATGGCAACCAACGCGGATTGTTTGGTCGGTTACCGCGAGAATCCCCATACAGATGCACGAGAGTCTGCGATGCGGGCTGCCTCACTTCTATCGCACTTCTTGACGCGGCAGGTTCGTCCTTTCCAAGTATTGAAACAGGCGCCAATCATCCTGCCTCCAACGGCGACCGCTAGCAACGAACAACCAATGAAGCGACTGCTTGATTTGGCTCGTAGCCTGGAGCAAGAGCATTCCAATTTTTGGGCAGTCAATGTCAATGCGGGCTTCGCCTACGCTGACACTTGCGATACGGGTCTTAGTTTTTCCATCGTTACCGAAGGAAGCACCGAGGAAGCGACGCATGCATTGAACGAACTGACGGCGATGGCGGTTCAACATCGTCGGGACGGCTCACCTAAACACGAGTCGATACAACAAGTTTTCGATCGCTTGCAACAGATGCGTAGTGCGCAACAATTGGATGGATTGACGGTTCTTGTTGAACCATCAGACAACATTGGTGCAGGAGCTCCTGGCAACGGTACATCTTTGCTTGAAGCGCTTATCGCATACAACTTTGATAATGCTGCGATGTGCTTATGGGCACCCAACTCAGTTTCGCAACTGAGCAATTCTCGTTCAGGGGATCGAGTCCAACTGGAGTTCGTTGGTGCCCAAGTCTTGGCTTGTTCTGGTCCTATGCGAATGGATTGTCAATTCCTGCGTTGTTGCGACGGTTATTTCGAACTAGAGGACAAGCAGAGCCATCTCGCAAGTATTGCCGGCGACCACTTTGATATGGGCAAATGTGCAATCATCTATTATTGCGGTATTACGATCCTATTGACCAGCAATCGCACACCACCGATGGATCTCGGTCAATGGCGACACGTCGGATTGGTTCCTGAAAGCTACTCTATAATCGTGGTCAAAGCGGCAGTCGCTCATCGTAGGGCATATGATCCCATTGCAAGGCGGCAATTTTGGGTTGAGACGCCGGGCCCATGTTCTTCAGACCTCTCGAACCTTAGGTTCAAGAATGTCCGTCGACCGATTTTCCCACTCGATGCGATCATTGAGGCTGAGGCGAATGGAGGGCCCTAGATCCTAGTTTCGAATCGGCCCTTGAGATACGTAAGAAGCAAATTACTAAGTTTTCAGAATCCTTTAGGACGCATGACAATACGGACACACCGTTGATCTCGATTTCCAAAGCGATGGAAATGGGGTCATGCCTCTAAGTTCCGATTCGGAAAAGCTAAAGCGATAAGGACTGCGACAACGTTAGCGATGATTCGGCTGCTCTTCAACCTCGAGTGGCATGTGGCGTGCGCCCGTCGTCATGGAGCCTAAGGCCGACTTCGCCCCGATGCGATCGATTGCTTGAGCAGTGATACCATTTCGGCAACGATCTCTGGCTTTTTTAGCGTGAGGTTTGTGGTTTCTCCGGGATCCATTTCAAGATCATACAACTGTCCGGATGCCATCGGTTCGGTGTCAGGCAATGCATAGAGTTTAAGCTCGGGATTGGTTTCATAATTATTTCCACCGGAACCCTTGTGCGCCAGATATTTCCAATTGCCGCGTCGAATCGCCAAATCGCGTGAGCCACTGAACCCCTGCTGAAGCAAAAATGGTCGAATGGGTCCGCTGTCTTGCCCTGCAAATACTGGTAGCAAACTAAAGCTATCTTCTGCCTGATTGTCTGGAACTTTTGCGCCGACTAGTTCGGCCGCGGTTGCAAAAATATCGCACAGCGACGTAAGCTGAGCGGAGTTCGAAGCCGGTCTAATCTTGCCTGGCCATCGGACGATAAAGGGGACTCGATGACCACCTTCCCAGTTGTCCCGTTTCACGCCCCGCCAAGGTCTCGCTCCATCGTGGTGGTGATCTTGACGCATATGATAAACTGTTGGAACTTCAGGCCCATTGTCGCTGGTAACAATTACCAACGTGTTGTCGGCTACACCCAACTCGCCAAGAGTCTTCAGCAATTCGCCAACGATGTGGTCAAACTCAAAAATGAAGTCACCGTGGGGCCCCGATTCTGTCTTGCCTCGGTAATCTCTCCCAGGAAACGAGGGGAGATGAACGGCTTGCGTTGCATGAAAAAGGAAGAATGGCTGGTTGGGCTTCGTACTGACCTGTTGACGCAAAAACTGCTGGCTCTTTCCCAAGAACTTCATGTCGACTTCTTCTAAGTCAAAGTCAGGTGCCTGCCAGCCGCGACGGTTGTCGTTTGCGTACGGGTGTTTGGGAAGTTTTGATTTGTCAAGCAAATGCGTCGGCGGTACTGGTATTCGGTCGCCGTCGATATAAGCGTAGAGCCAATCGGTAGTCGGGCAACAAGCAGTCCCAAAGAACTGATCAAATCCACAATCGAGTGGCCCGCCTTCGATGCGCCGTGTGTAGTCGATCGATTTCACGGACTCGGGATCCCCTCTATGGATCGGATTCCTCTCGTTGTCGTAAAAGGTCAACCCAATATGCCACTTGCCAACACAAGCTGTAGAGTACCCATTCTCTTTTAGCAATTTGGGCAAAGTGAATCGGTCGGGCGCAATCAAGGATGGGCCTCCAACGCCACTGAAAACGCGACCACCATTGGGGACTCGAAACGCCATTTGCCCTGTCATCAGACTATACCGCGTCGGCGTACACACCGTACACGGGCTATGCGCATCTGTGAATCGCATACCGTCGACCGCGAGTCGATCCAGGTTCGGTGTCGGAATACGAGACTCGGGATTGTAACACCCGACGTCTCCATAGCCTAAATCATCCGCCAGTATCAGAACGATGTTGGGCGGTGATCGTTGATCAACGGTTGTGGCGAACAGCCCATCGTTGCCGATCGCTCCTGCAAAAGTGGCAATCGAGGCAAGTACAAGCAAGTTAAAAAGGCTTTTGAGCATAGACAACCTGAGGCGACGCAACGGTCCGCTTATTCCTTTTGTTGGAACCTCGGACAAACGAAATCGAAATTGGCTGACGTCGCTACAATATAGTGCAGATAGTGTAGAAGTGTCACCATCGCGGCAGTTCTCCATCGGTTTACAACCGTTTCCTCGCATGATTTGTGCGCATAAAATCGGCTCCGTGAAGATAAAGTCCAATACGCGTCATCCAAAAGCCTCCACACTAAGACTGCCAACTTCATAATCTTCCGAGCATTCTCATCCTCTTGTTTTTGGACCAGATTGCCTGCTTAGTTTGTCCCACCTTATATTCATCGGAGTAGATGTAGTCATGAAAAAATCACGTGGTTTTACATTGGTCGAACTTTTGGTAGTTATCGCGATCATCGGCATTCTTGTCGGGTTGCTGTTGCCGGCGGTTCAAGCGGCTCGTGAAGCCGCACGCCGAATGCAATGTTCGAACAACATCAAGCAGCTAGGCTTAGCCGCACACAACTACCATGATGCGTACAAGAAATTCCCAATAGGCCAGCATTTGTATGGCACGACAACAGGCGGGGTTTTTCGCGGCCTCGGGTACAATTGGAGTTTTGCACTGTTACCCTTTATCGAACAAACAAATCTCTACAACCAGTTCGACAATCGCTTCCCCGTTTTTGAGAAAACCATTACCAAAAATGGTTTGTTGGCTTCTACACCTCTAGCCGCGTTTAGTTGCCCCTCGGACACAAAACCTCCGACGATTGACCTGGCATCGGAAGCGATTAGACCAGCAGCGACTAGCAGTTATAAGGCGGTTAACGGCGCTTACAACAATGGCTACTCGACGCTAACAAATACCGACCAAACCGCATTCAATGGAACGTTTGAGAGAGATTCCCGATCCATCTACGGCATAAAAGACCTGACCGATGGTACCAGCAATACAATCATCTTCGCCGAGACAAAATGGGGAATGAACGCGAGCAAGCGTACGAGAACGTATATCTACGGGGCATCAGATCCCACAACCACTTTTGCCTCGGGCGCCAGTGAATGCAGCTTTGTTAATGGCCAGACTCCCATGAACTGGGTTATCACGGTTGCCGTTTCAAGCGCCAACAGGACAGCTGGCAGTTTCCATCCCGGTGGAGCTCAATTCGCATTCGGCGATGGTTCTGTTCGCTTTATCAGCGAAAACATCGACCACACTGCGTCGGCCTATTTCCCAGCCGCTCCCTACATGCAAGGCGCGACAGCGCCAAGAAACACACAGCCCTTTGGAACCTATCAACGTCTGTTCGCAGTAGCCGATGGCCAGGTTGTTCAAGGCATTGAGTGAGTCGAAGAATTTGCCTACGAATATCGAGAGGGGATCTGATGAATAGGTTCATGACTGCAATGTGTGTATTGTTAGCAATTGGCTTTTTGGTTGGTTGCGGCGTGGATGGACCGGAAATTGCCCGCGTGCAGGGAAGGGTCACGATGGACGACAAGCCTCTGCAAGGTGCAATTATCATGTTTGTCCCAGTAGGTGGGCGTCCATCTGCAAGTGAGACAGACGCCAATGGAAAGTATGTCTTAGAATTTAGCGCTGGTAGAAAGGGAGCAATTCCGGGAATGAACCGCGTGGAGATCAACACCGCCAGACAAGCCTACGAAAAAGATGGTAAAAACTACCCTGCCGTCAAAGAGAGTGTTCCAGGTAAGTACAATCGCAATACCGAACTTGAGTTTAATGTTGAACCAGGGAAGAATAACATCGCAGACTTCCCCTTAAAATCCGGAGGCAAGATTATCCAAGACAATAGTCAGTAGATGATTCGGGATCCATGAATGAAGAGCCATTCTAAACGGGCTGAGAGCGTTTTACCCCTAACGGTTTCCTCGATACAAATCGAACTTTTGGTAACACTTTTCGATCAAACCTCAGATGTTGCGTTCTTCGTAAAGAATGCGTGCGGACAGTATGTTGCAGTTAATGAATCTCTACTGAATCGTCATGGACTCAAGAGAAAAGAGGACGCCATCGGAAAGCGTCCCAGAGACATCTGCCCAGGTGATTTTGGTCGAGTACCTACCGACCAAGACGATAAAGTTCTACGCACGCGGCAACCTATTGTAAATCACCTCGAAATGCAGTGGCACCGCCCATACGAGCCAGTTTGGTGCCTCACTACAAAACTCCCGATTCTCGATACCAATAGCCAGGTTTTGGGTTTGATTGGATTTTCGCGCGACGTACGCTTGCAAGTAGAAAGCCACGATATACCTGAGGAGTTTGCAACCGCATTGGACCATTTTGAACTAAACGTAAGCGAACTCCGATCGCCCACAGTCCTCGCAAAGCGATCCAACTTGACACTGCAACGATTGAACCGCATGACGAAGCGCCTTTTCGGTTTGACTGCCGGACAGCTCATAAACAAGACGCGTGTCGCAGCAGCTTCTCGCATGTTGCTAGAAACTCAAAAACCGATAACCGAAATCTCTTTGGCCTGCGGATTCTTTGATCAAAGCGCTTTTACGCGATCTTTTCGTCACGCGACCGGTGTAACACCCTCTGAATTTCGAAAGCAGTCGCTTCCGAACCGGCTTTGCTCCGAATAACTGACCATTAACTTGCGTCCCTGATTTGCATCTATTAGTCTCTAATAAGTTCAAAACCATTTGTTCGAATTGTCGACCCACCCTCCTAAACATGCGTCGCGCTCATTGCCTCGTTTGGCAGTCCCCTCCTATTGAACGCCTTTAGTTCAACGCAATCTTACATCCATTGGCAACAGAGTCACGGTACTCGAACTCGATTGCGAAGTTCGGGATTGGTTTGATAGACCATCTCGTTCAAGTCGCCAGCCCCGCCTACGTGCGCATGTGCCTCGACCAAACTAGCGTTCCGAAGTACGTGTATTGCCAGTCTATTCCAAATAGCCTTTATTGCTTGTGGTCTTCTAGTCGGGGACAGCCTTTTTTACGTTGCCCCTATTCTTCTTCTCGGTTGAAGCGGTACCGTCATTTTGGGTTGGCATGGGGGCGCTCACTTCTTTGCGCCAAGCGATTAGTCGCGAATGAAGTTCCTTTGCTTTGTCAGGCATCTTCTCGCTTAGATTCTCGGATTCGCCGATGTCAACGCGAAGGTTGTAAAGTTCCAGACGACCGTCTTCTAGATATTCCATCAGCTTCCAATCGCCGACTTGAATGACACTCACTGGGGTTGTGCGCCACAATCCAGGCCCAGAGCCCAAGTAGCCAGGAAAGTGTTGATAAATGGCATCGCGCTGTAGACTTGCGCTCGGGTTGCGAAACAGTTTGACGAGACTCTCACCATCGAGAATTTGATTTGGCTTTGGGGCGTTGCCGATTTCCAAAAATGTCGGGAAGACATCCACATGTGCGGTTGGCACATCGCACTTGGAGTTGGGTTTGGTTACACCAGGCCATCGAACAATGAATGGCTCTCGCGTGCCTCCTTCGTAGAGACTCCCCTTTCCGCTGCGAAGCGGAGCATTATCGGTGATTCCGCCGCCATCCTCGTCCTCTCGTTTCTTTGCTTTAGCCTTGTCCTCGTAGCCTGGTTCGCGGATGAGGCCGTCGCGACGGTCGTAGCCACCGACACCTCCGTTGTCGCTAGTGAAGATAAGAACCGTATTATCAGCTAATTTTAAATCGTCAAGAGTAAGCATGACGCGACCTACACTTTCATCTACGCTGGCAATCATTGCTGCGTAGGTGGGACTGTTGTGTCCCCCGCTGGCGACTTTTGGTTTGAACTTGGCGATCAAGTCCGCCTTGGCTTGGTGCGGTGAGTGTACGCCGAAATGCGGGAGGTAGAGAAAAAATGGTTTGTTCTTGTGACGTGTAATGAAGTCTACTGCTTTGTCTGTTAGAAAGTCCGCGAGATAAGTTCCTTGGGGATACTCCGTACTGGGATCTGTTGCGAACTCGAAGTGCTTGCCTGCGCTGACGATTGCCTCATCAAAGCCCCGATTCCCTGGATGATACTCCTTGCGATCTCCAATGTGCCACTTGCCGAACATGGCCGTTGCGTAACCAGCCGCCTTAAGTTGCTTCGCGATAATATCTCGGTCAAGTGGCAAATTTGTTACGTTATCGACCGGACGCAAAGGGCGTGAACTCCAGTCAAACCGCTCGATTCCTCCGACGGTATATACGCCGGTGCGTGCTCCGTACTGACCGCTCATCAACGCAGCCCGCGTGGGTGTGCAGTTCTGGCAGTGATGGTGGCTGAGGAGCTTCATACCTTGCGAAGCAAGCCGGTCGATGTTTGGGGTTTCGTAGTACTTACTGCCATAGGCAGCTGTATCCGTCCAGCCAAGGTCATCGGCCATAATGAAGACAATGTTAGGCCGCTTGTCGTCTGCGAAAGCGTCCGAGAACGCGATCGCAACGAACATAAAAAAGGGGAATATTGGTTTCATTGGTTTGTGCCAAGGTGAATCGCCGGGAATAAAATTAACGACTTGATTATACAGAGATTACGCCATCGTGGAGCAGCCGCACGGGCCGATTCGTTTTGAGGGGAGTGCTACGGAGGCTTGACTTTGCCGAGCAGACTCAAAAGACCCATCATTACTATCTGGAAACCTTTTTCCATTCAAAACCATAGTGCCTTCTTCTAGTCGTAACGATCGGCGCAGTTGTGCACGTAACGCTGGAGCTACAGTATCAAACCGTGCAAATGCTGCGATAGTGAAACACGAACCCGCTGGCGAGCCACATCAATCCCGAAATGAAGACGAGAACTGCAATATCGAACCATGGAAACTCCCCCGACTGAATAATGATCGCTGGGCGATAATATGCCATCACCGATAACCAAGGCGAAATGAACTTCGCCCAATCTTGAAACTGAGCCAGGAAGTTCAGTAGAAATGAAGCCAATAAAACCGTGAACACAATTCCAATGGCACGCCCTCGCCGGTTACTCATTGTGGAAACAAAAAACGAAAAACTACCGATTGCCAGATACACGGCACTCAGGTTGACTATAACGGTCATCGACTTGAGTACCGACAATCTCATATCCGGCTGAATTGTCAGCGAAATCAACAAGTGGCCAGCGTATCCGCTCAAAATGATACACGTGCCGGACACAAGCCAACCTACGGTTTCAGCCCAGAATATTTCCCAACGGGATAAAGGCAAGCAAAGCAGGAAGTCTGCCGTCCCTCGATCAACCTCCCCCGCAGGAACACGGGAGCAGTACATAACTTCGTGGGCCCAAATCAGCGATAAAACAGTTGGGTGGACCCAAAGAAATGCCTGCGAAATCTGTGCGGAGGCCTGATTCCCCGGATCCACACCCAGTAGCGCAGTCAACAGGGGTCTGATCATAGGCATCTTGTCAAAAAACTGATTCATGTTGGCAAGAATCTTGGGGAGTAGAGCCGTGAGTACGCTCATCACAGAAAACAATCCCAGACTAAAAAACAGAACCGGCCAGCGGACTTCTACCCAAATCTTTTGCAAAAGACCAATCATAAATCTCCCTGGTTTGACTGATAGTAACGTCGAAATAGGATCTCCAACGAAGGGGCACCTATTGAAATGTCGGCAAAATCCTGGGCAGCCGCCCAAGTGATAAATCGCGATGACGACCCAATCAATTCCAACTGACAGGTACGTTCCATAGGCGTTGGAGTACTTGACGTTTCCGCTAACGCACTATCTTGCCCGCCTCGCTTTCTCGGCAGCTGGCATATCTTAATTTCGTTTGGCCATCGTACGGATTCGAACTCTTGATCTGGCCGAAGCGTTATAACAATCTGCCTGGGTGCGCTTGCTCGGAGCTTCTTAACTGTCGAGTCTTCGACTATGCGTCCATCGCGAACGATGGCAATGTGATCGCAAAGTGTCTCCACTTCACTGAGAGTGTGGCTGGAAATCATGACGGTATGTCCGTTCGTCGCTAGCTCACGAAGGCATGCCATCAGCGTGTCCTGCATCAAAGGGTCCAGTCCTGACGTGGGCTCATCGAGAACGATGAGTTTTGGTGAATGCGCCAACGCCAGCACCAACGCTACCTTTTGTCGATTGCCTCGCGACATCTTTCTGATCGGAAGATCAGGCTCCAGTTGGAACCTTTCTACAAGGTCCAGTCCACGTGCGTGCATCTCCTTCAGCCCTCGAATCCTAGAGAGCATCAACAAACCCAAGCGAATCGTTAACCAAGGATAAAGCCGTACATCGCCCGCGACATAGCCGACGTCGCGTCGAATCGTAGGCCCGTCATTCCAGCAGTCTTTCCCAAAAATCGCGGCAGCGCCTGAGCTCGCCCGCAACAATCCCATCAAGACTCGAATGGTTGTCGATTTCCCAGAACCATTCGGACCTAGAAATCCAAATATCTCACCTTCCTCTATCTTAAGATTGACGTTGCTAATGCCGCGACGCGAACCGTAGTTTCGACATAGATCCGTAATAACAATCGCTTGCATAGATCGCCCCCTTTGCTACGACATTGTACCTCAGCAGAGGCTAAGCCTGGATTATTCATACGGCAATTAAGGATCAGCCGAAGGGGAGCTAGCCCTTGGTTATGGCTGCCTAGACAACCGTTTGCGAACGCCCGACGGCTAATGAATAATCGGGGAAAGCGATATTTTGGAAGAGTATTTATCGGAGACAATGATAGACTAACGCGACCATGCCTGAAGCCTCGCTGATTACAAGATGTTCGGAATACCGGTTGGACCGCCCTCCGACACAATCGCAATCAGCAGGAACGCGTTACCGTTCGGTTTTCTGAACGACAATGAAAACCTGGTGCTAAGCACCAGGCACAAGTTCGTGAGCAAAATGAATGAACATGGATGAACAAGATGCACAGGATGATTTCTATTCGTTGATAGATTCACTTGTATCGTGTGAGTCGTTTGTATTTGAGTTTCGGATCGCCAAAATTGTTCCGTGATTTCTCCAAATTGCAAAGCGGATCGACGATCATCCCGTAAATCCGTGTTCTTTTCTCCTGTTGTGTCTACTGGTGGGTTATGTCAGTGGAAAAGCACTTGCAGGTGGCAGTGCCAAGCGAAAGTAACATTTCGAGCGACATATTCGGTAGTTAACTGGTATTGGCGTCAATTTCAGGAATTTTGCGCACGTTGATAGACCCATTTTCGGTGGACACAACACAACGATTTGCCTAAGCTTCAAATTTTACAAAATCCGAGGAGTCTTCATGAAATCTTGGTTATTATCTGGCTTGACCGCAGCAACACATACTCCATTCCATTTGGACGGCTCGCTAAACCTGAGTGTCGTTGCCCAACAAGCCGAACACTTGCTGGCAAACCAAATCACGACGGTTTTTATCGGGGGTAGCACCGGAGAAAGCCATTCACTCTCACTTACCGAACGGCAATCCCTGGCAAAGCGATGGGGGGAAGTAACTCGCAATACGGCACTGCGAGTTGTCGTCCACGTCGGATCAAACTGCTTGTCCGATGCCAAGGTTTTGGCGGCGCAGGCCCAGGAATTGGGTGCGATTGCAATCTCCGCATTAGCTCCAAGTTATTTTAAGCCACGCTCGCTGGATGTGCTTATTGACTGTGCCGCCGAAATTGCGAGCGCTGCACCGAATACACCATTCTTTTTTTACGACATTCCCACGCTGACCAACGTCAACTATTCCATGCCAGATTTCCTTTCTCATGCTAGTGAGAGAATTCCTTCTTTGGCAGGGATTAAGTTTACGAACACCGACCTAATGTCGTATCAGCTTTGCCTGCGTGCGGACTCAGGAAAATGGGAAGTGCCATTTGGGTGTGACGAGTTTTTGCTGGCGGCTCTTGCACTCGGCGCGAAAGGAGCTGTCGGCAGTAGTTTCAATTTCGCAGCACCCATTTATCGTCGTTTGATTTCTGGCTTTGAACGCGGCAACTTGGACATAGCCCGCGAGGAGCAATATCGCAGTGTCCAAGTCATCCAGTTGCTCGCAAGTTACGGATATATGGGTGCCGCAAAATCAGTGATGGGTATGCTCGGCATCCCGGTTGGCCAACCGCGCCTTCCGAACGCTGGCCTTTCTAGTGATCAAGTTTCCGATCTGCGTAAATCTCTCGAAAAGATGGCTTTTTTTGATTGGATCGCGATGTCGTAGTCACTCACACACAAACCTCCAACCTCAACACTTCAAAGGTCGAACATGCCATTCCATGTGGATGCACCGTTGATCACATCCTCCGATGGCCGCCGAAAGCTATTGGCGTGCTACCGCAATGGTCTGTTGAACGACACCGTCCGTTTTTGGTTTCCTCGCAGCATCGACCTCGAGCACGATGGATTTCTTCATTGCTTCGATCAGGACGGTTCCATCCTGGAAACAGATAAATCCGTTTGGGCACAAGGTCGCATGAGCTGGATGTTGCTGACGCTTTTCAACACCCTCGAAAAGCGACCGGAATGGCTGGAGTGGGGCACGCTAGGGTTGCGGTTTCTTGATCGCCACTGCTTCGACGATGATGGACGAATGTTCTTTCATGTAACGCGCGAAGGGATGCCTATTCGCAAGCGACGGTATGCATTCAGTGAGTCCTTTGCAGCAATCGCATTCGCCGCGCACTTCAAAGCTACCGGCGAAGAAAGTTCCGCACTCCGGTCCAAAGAGTTGTTCAATTTCTTTACACACTGGAACTTCACTCCTGGCATCACTCCTCCGAAATTCACCGATACACGTCCAATGATCGGCATGGGACCGAGAATGATCACGATTGTTACGGCACAGGAATTAAGAAACAATATTGGTAACGACCCAAACCTGACGATGTGGATTGACCGCTGCATCGACGAAATTCAACGACTGTTCGTAAAACCTGATCATCGTGTCGTTATGGAATCGGTTGCAACCAATGGCGATATTGTGGACCACTTCGATGGCAGGCTCCTGAATCCCGGACACGCTATTGAAGGTGCTTGGTTTATCATGCGGGAAGGGGGCTATCGAAAAGACCCGAGCCTAATCCGACTCGGTTGCACCATGCTCGATTGGATGTGGGAACGCGGTTGGGACAGTGAGTACGGCGGCCTGTACTATTTTCGCGATTTATTCGGGAAACCGGTTCAAGAGTACTGGCACGATATGAAGTTCTGGTGGCCGCACAACGAAACGATTATCGCTACGCTCATGGCCTACGAGCTGACCGGAGACGAGAAATACGCCCGCTGGCATCAGCAGATCCACGACTGGAGCTACAACCACTTCGCGGACCCGGAACATGGTGAGTGGTTTGGCTACTTGCACCGTGATGGGGGGCGTGCAACAACGACTAAGGGAAACCTCTGGAAGAGCTTCTTTCATCATCCTCGCATGCAATGGACGTGCACGCAGTGGCTGACCGAGCCACAATTTATCGGGCAATAAAATTCTGCGAAAATCGGAAGGCCGATTTCGATCGACTCAAGACGACAGATTGAATCCCGAGCTTTTTTCGATAGTTGGGAAGTTGTTGTTCGAGGAGCATATCACTAAGATTGAAAGTTCGCGTGATTCGCCAACCTAAACGCTGGATGTTCCAGCGAAGGACCGCACCGCCAAAATAGACCTACGGTAGTTTAATCATGTTCTTGCGATCCATCTTGTTCCCGCTAGTACTATGGTCTTTTATTGAGAGGCTATCCTATTCGGCTGACACACCGGACAGCTCCGCGCCGGTTCGCTCCGACATGCTTCCTAGCGAGTCCCTTGCGCTCTCGGCTAGTCAAGCTCTATTTGTTTCGGGAACGGACGGAACTCACACCTATCGAATTCCGGCGATTATTACCGCAAAGAACGGAGACTTGATCGCTGCCTGCGATGCGCGACACAAGTCGGCTGCCGACCTGAAACCCCAACGCACCATCGATATTGTTTACCGTCGAAGCAGTGACAACGGAAAGACATGGACGCCCATTGAAGTGCTCGACCAACTTGATGATGGAGGATGCAGTGATCCATCGTTGATTCTCGATTCGAGTACTGGAATTCTCTTTTGTTTTTATAATTACATGGTTCGAGACATCTCAAACAACGAGTTTCGCTTTTTCGTGCAGAAAAGCACTGATCATGGGAAGACGTGGAGCAAACCTATCGACTTCACAGACCAGGTCGCAGGTCCAGAATTAAAGGACAGTTTCAAGTTCATTACTTCCGGCCGAGGCATTCAGACTCGCGACGGAATGTTACTGCACAACTTTGTCCGAGTGGGGCATGGTGTTACGTTGTTCGCTAGCCGTGATCACGGAGAGACATGGCAACCATTTTTCACACTGAGCCCGGGCGACGAATCGAAGGTCGTGCAATTGCACGATGAAGTGCTGATGGTCAATTCGCGGCTCGAACCCGGTAAAAGATTCGTGCATCGTTCGCAAGACGGTGGACGTACCTGGAAAAGTGCTGCAGACTTGGGACTGCCCGACCCCCAATGCAACGCTTGCATCCTTCAGTACACATCCAAGCGGGACGGCTACACCAAAGATCGGTTGATCTTCTGCAATGCGGCGTCGGTCAAGGGCCGCAAGAACCTCGCTGCAAGGATCAGCTACGATGGTGGCATGACCTGGAGTGATGGCAAGGTAATCGATAGTGGCCCATCAGCGTATTCCGAAATAACAGTACTGCAGGATGGCAGTTTTGGAGTCTTATACGAACCCGGACACTCCGAGATCCGCTTCGTGCGCTTTACTCTCGAAGGCCTTACCGATGGTGCGGACAAGCTCACGGAGACGTACTCGCCGAGATGACGGCTTCTCCGTCCATTTTGCAAGTGTGGTGTTCCGCCCGAGCGTTGTGTCGAAGGAGCTTTGCAGAATGCTCATACAAACACTCGCAAACCTTGGGCCCTGCCCGAAGTATGAGCCCGTGTGCTTCAAACGAGAGCTCTATCGCAGTTCAACTTTGAAGTTGCCCGTTCTAACACGTAGCGAAAGTCGTCAAGACCTTCGGCGATTTGAAGACTTGCCGAAACTCTTGACGAGTTTCGCTACCCTAAAAACGCTTCGGGACAAAGCACTAGACTAGTCGCAGAATGGTTGAGTGGCCATCCAAAACGGACACCGGATCAATCCCGAGCCAGTCTCGTAGGATCCCGGCGTAGACATCGCGGAAATCGGTGGTATGAATCGGAGCGTTGTCGATTAGTGTATGCAGATCGAGTCTACGGCCATGCACACCGCCGTGGATGGAATTACCTGCCAAGAACACTGGTCCCGCCGTTCCGTGGTCGGTTCCGCCAGAAGCGTTTTCTTGGACCTGCCGACCAAACTCGCTGAAGCACATGACCAATACACGGTCGCTATTGCCGCTTTCAGCGAGATCTTTCATAAAGGCGAACAATGAGCTGGAAAGTGCACCAAGCAACCGGCTGTGATCATTGAGTTGCTTGCTGTGCGTGTCGTACCCCGATTGGACTGCGTAGAAGACACGTGAGCCAAAGTCCGCTTCGATCAAGCTGGAAATCACTCGCAACTGAACGGCTAGTGGACTGTCGAGTCGCGACAACGCAGTGCCTTTGACGCCGGACTTCGATTGGTTTAATGATTTGATTTGCTCTGAGGTGATGTACGAATCCAAAGCCGATTGCCTAAGGAAATTGACTATCGGCATCTCGGAGGACTTCGTATCGGCCGATGCGAGTATAGCATCTGGTCTCGCCAGGTTCGATTGCGCGAATTCGTTTAACGACTCGATACTGGCCGTTTGGCTCTTTCGACCTCGAATTGCGTTGGAGACTGTTCCCGGATAGGCCGTGACACTCGAGGGTACGCCTGATTTAACCGGTAGTCGATCCATTCCGCGTCCCAACCACCCCACATCGCGATGCAGTTCCAGGTCGGTACGAGCTGTGTGCCACACCGACATACTGACTTCATGCGATCGGTTCGGATTCGGATAGCCGACTCCTTGGACGATCGCCAGTTCACCCTCCTCAAAAAGTTTGGCCATTCCTCGCATAGAAGGGTGCAATGCAAGCGTGTCATCTAGCTTGATAAGAGAATTTTCCTCTAAACGCAACACTGTTCGGTTGGCGAAATAACCGTCGTCCTTATAAGGAACGAGCGTGTTGAGGCCGTCGTTTCCGCCCGACAGCTCGATCACAACCAAGATCTTTTCTTGGCCAGCCTCCGATGCGTTGCTGGTCGCACGCAGGAATGCTGGAATAGAGGGTGCTAGTGAGATGAGGCCAGATTGTTTTAAGAACTGTCGCCGCGACGGCATAGTAATTTCTCCTTTGGAGGGATTGTTCCAAATTGTAAAACGGCTGTCCTCAGCCGTTTGGGAATGGTTTATATGCGTGAACAGTTGAGGACAACTGCTATTTATGAGCTTGAACAGTTGAGGACAACTGTTATTTATATGCTTGAACAGTTGAGGACAACTGTTATTTATATGCTTGAACAGTTGAGGACAACTGTTATTTATATGCTTGAACAGTTGAGGACAACTGTTCTACACTGGACTAACTTAGTTGATACTCGGGATTGGTCAGCATGCGAACTATGTCGTTCGAACCTATGTTGCGATGGTCCGCGCTTGGGAGATTCGCAATGAGCAAACCGTAGAACTCGCAAACTTGCTCGTCTCGGCTTCCAAATCCATGCTTTTCCGCGAGAATCGTAAAGTCGAACGGCACATGACCGGATGGATGCAATTTGCCAGCCACGAGCGAATCTGCGTATCCGTGACGAGCTAACACACTTCGGGTGTGTATCCACTCGCGACCCTCCGGCCAACCAAAAACGTTGGGGGGATGAAACAAGTCTTGCCCTAGCTTACGCAACTCCGCTGCCAATAGCAGCGTGCTCGGCGGATCTTGTTGCATCTCCAACGCACGTGCTGTACCAACAACTAGCTCCACCGGACCCGCGATCCGACTGCGTAGGTTTGCCTTACTGAAAAACAAACGACTGCGCAGGATTGTCTCGACGCCCCAGGCAATATCCAAGTCGTTCTTGCGCAATCCAGTCGCAAGTTCTGATAGCGATCGCTCGTCGACGACTCCTTCGCCAAAGAACATGCCGCACAAACGCCCGGCTAGCCGTGTTGCAGTCGCATCTTTCTTGAGCAACAACTCCATAAGTTTATCGCCATCAAAACGTCCTGTTTGGCCAAGTACAGTCTTCTCACCCGCATCGTGTATTTCGGGGATGAACTCGAATTGGTTTCCGCGAACCGTCCAGCCGGTCAGGCAACGGGCCGCCTCGACCACATCGGCTTCGCTATAGTGACCTTGGCCAAGTGTAAACAACTCCATCAGTTCTCTTGCGAGATTTTCGTTCGGATGCTCTTTTCGATTGGCGGAAGCGTCAAGCCAGCTCAACATGGCACGATGTTTCACAATCGCTGGCAGCAACTCACTGAATCGTCCCAGGCAGTGTTTTCGGAGCAGGTTGTTCTGCTCGTACATGGCCGAGACATCTTGGACTTTTTGGTTGCTGGTCGCAAAGTGATTGTGCCAAAGCAGCGTCATGCGTTCGACTAATGGCCGAGGCGTCATCAGCATGCGAAACACCCACCAGGCTCGCAACCGATCAGCGTTGCTTGCCCCGACGGCTGCATCACCGATGGTCAATGCGAGCTGCTCGAATTGAGCTTCGCTTTTGTCCGCTTGCACGTTTTCCGCGTACTCATCCAGCTTGTGCCCAAGCAAACGATCGATGGAAACTTGGCAACCGTCGCGCAAGCTTCTTTGGATGGTTGTCCAATCGGGCGTGAAGCTCGCGCGACGGTGCAAGTGCGCAACGCGAACCAAGTCCCAAGGTTCCTCGGGAGTGGGTGTCCATGTGCTAAATGGTGAGTCCATGATGATGCCAACTGGAAAAGTGTATCTCGGCACTCGTAGGTTGTGATTTTATTGCCGCTGCAAAAAGTAGCAGGCACACTCCGTGTGCCGTAGCCTCAAAAACCAAAGGTTTTTGACAAGCGGACGGCACATGGAATGTGCCTGCTACGATAAAACCACAACCTATTCCGTGCCGAATCCCACGGAAAAAGCGGCACGAAGTGCCGTGCTACTCTTTGATATCAACAACTACATCGCCGAGGTCTAGCCCTTTGGAAGGGTCCACTTCGATATCATTTGCTATCACTATTGATCGTATCCCGTCGCCGTAAGCGGTTACCGTATGTTTGTAACCGGGGACGACCCCGTGCAGCTCGAATCGACCATCCTTGTCACTGGTCATTCTCAGTCGAGTATCGCCAGAATCGTCGTCTGGGATCGATTCGCTACGAACTCGAATGTCTGGGACTGCAACTCCTTGTTTGTCCACAAGTCGGCCGCGCAATGATCCCGCAGGTCGCAACGTGAGCGTGATCTCCTTTGATTGCGGCCCAGAGATTTTCAGGTATGCCGCTTGGTGTGTTTCAGGGTCATATGCAAAAAGCTCCCTTCCTTGATCTGCTAAATAGCCCTCGATGTCCGTCGATCCGTCCATGACCGGGTACCATCCACTCAACTCCGACATTCCCTTCAGAATTGCCTTGGTCGCTGGTTTGCCGTTCGAATCGACGACTCGGACGCTAAGCGATTTGCCGGATGAAATCCCAATGTTCAATTCCGCCTCTGCCGCGTCGTTCTCAATCTTAAGTTCTTTCACATAATGATAGTTTGTTGGAAGCACATAGAATGGCACCGTTTCGTACATGCTCATCTCTGCGGGGGAAGCAACTGGCTCACCTGTTTTGGTCTTCGGACGCGACGCTCGCGGGTACTTTGGATGATCAGCCGCATTGAAACTCAGTACCCCTTCACCTGGCAGTACCGCAATCTCGTAGCGACCATTTTGGTCCGTTCTGCATTCGTGAAATTCTGCAAGTACAAAGTTACGATGCTGCGCTAAGTTTGGGTTCTTGGTCAAAGCAGAATAGTGAACAGCTCCATCGATTGGTTTGCCCGTAGTCACGTCCATAGCCCGACCGCGAAGGATTGTAACCGGCTTGAGCTTGAAGTCGAGCTTGACCGCCATTCGGGCATCCTTGGTCTTGGGGCGAGCCCCTAGTGGTAGATACTTTGAGCCGCGCGGAGGCACAACGAAGAGCGTGTCTTCGTTGGACTGAGAAAGGCCCGACAGGGTATAACGACCGTCTTGGTCCGTAACGGTTGCAATGTAGGGCTTTCCTCCACGCGAGTTCATGACCTGATGTCCGGCCGTTACTAGGAAGCCACTCCGCGGAGCGCCAGTCGAATCGTCCACAATTCTGCCCTCAACCGGTACCGACGGAGCGGCCACGTAGTCGAATCCATTAGCATAAAAGACTTCGTCTGGAATCCCTAAGTTTGCCATCTTCGGTTGGTCAAATTGATGTGGCACTCGAATGGTTTTTCCTGCTCGAGTTCGAGCATGTGCAATGGAGGTCTCGATCCCCGGCCCACTGATGATTAGTTGTGCGATACGCTCCTTACCAAGACCTAGCAACGTAAATCTACCCTCAGTGTCGGTCACGACATCAGGCACAATCGACGGCATCTGAAATCCGTTCATCCCGTCCGCTGCTTCCTTTCGCAACGAGTAGTAATCCACCTTGGGGTTCTTGGTCGCTCGCTCCCATCCGTCAAGGTTGCCTTTTGGATTTGACCAGACCTCGCTTACGCGTATTTGGGCTTGGGCAATGGGAGTACCGTCAACAGTCAGAATGCGACCAGTGAGTGGTTGATCATCGGAAGCCAATCGGAGAGTTGTGTCGTTTCCGAACATCCCAAGCAAGCGCATTGCCATTCCCTCTTTCGTTTTGGCGGCAAGTTTTCCAGTTGGCTCAAACAAAATCCCAGGCTTACCATTGGAAAGTCCGAATCCAGACTTGGTTGCGACCAAGGCCAATTCGGTAACACTACCCGGAGCCCCCCGAATCTCGAAAGCACCTTTCGCATCCGTCGTTGCCACAGGCGGGATCGAACTATCGGGCAGACGACCTGGTTCATAGTAAACCCAGTGTAGCGAGGCGCCAGCAGCTAGCGTTCCGTCGGGATGAATTACCGTTCCTTTGAACACGAATGTTTCGTCCGCTTTTGGATTGACAATCTTGGCTTGAGTGCCGACAGGCTCTTTGGTGTCTTCCTTTGTGGATTTCGTAAGCGGTTGGTCAACCTTAACGACTGGCAAGTTGTTTTCGGGCGCAGCATTCACGGCGAGGGTACTCAAGTCGACGGTGCCCAAATCAATCGTCTGTCCGGGGAGCAATTGCCGATCGCGAAAGAGTACCGCATTGAATTGGCCGCCGAGGATGACGAGGCAATATCCATCGCCAGGCGGCACCGTCAACTCAAAAGCGCCAGCCGCGTCCAGTGCAGCGTACCCTAAAGATTCGTGCTTAGGATGCGTTGAGGTTGTATAGGTATTACCACCATTGCCGTTAGGAAACATCCCATGAAACTCCGTCAGACCGACACCGGCTTTGACGTATCCTTGAGAAAGCGCCTTGCCTTTTTCATCAAGAAGCCTCCCCTTGATCTTGACGGTCGGAAGAAGAGTGACACGATCATTTTCATCGTTGCTTTCCATGATCGTTTTAATAGGCACAACGGCACCGAGCTTTTGTTCCGCATCCAGGAACATGAGCGGTCTTTCCCGCTCCGGCCCGTCGCCAGGAAAGAAACTTGCAAACGAGTTGTCGATTGCTTTCTGGCCCCAGTAACTACTACCGCGTCCGGAAATGGTCTGTCTCCCGACCGGAAGCCGACCTGCCATTTGGTAGCCGACGACATCTTTTCCATCTGCGTCGACGACATGAATAGAACGCATTTTCAGCGGCTTAACCGCAATCTCTACACGATGCGATTTCTTATCTTCAGCGATCTCCAACTCCTCCATTGCGTTGCCTGCAGAATCGCAATGATAGTACTTCTGTGGCGGGCGTTGCATTCCCGGCGGGTTGCCTGTCGACAGTTCGTATTCCATGTCGTTCGCCGCAACAACTCGGAGCACACCGGGTCCTGGTAAGCCAGGGACTAGAAATCGTCCACTGCTATCTGTCGGCAGCAGATCTTCGTTGCCCATGGTGGTCAAATCCAATCGCCATTTTTCATGGTTTTCTGCATTGCGATTCTCGCGACTCGGATAGTAAGCGACCATGGCTTTTAGGGAAGCCTTTGTATTTGCGTCGGTAACTTGGCCCTCGATCCAAATGCCCGGCGTCAGTCCGATGTCGAGGTTAATCGGATCAAGCCCGATCGACTTCGGGACACGCTTCTCACTTCGAAAATACGGTTGGTCCGGGCTAGGTAACACTCTTAGGTTGACTCCATTGAAACCTTCTGGCGGTTTTGGAATTCCTTTGAGAACATAGCGACCTTTTGCATCTGTCGTGCTTTGGCTGAAGTTCTCGATCGACAATAAACTATCTCCGAACTGATGCAGCGATACGACCACTCCGGAAAGTGGCGATCCCGTTTTCTTGTCACGGACGATTCCTTGAATCCACTGCGATGGTTCGGCAGAGTAATCGAACTGAGCACCAAACGTTCTCCCAACCCGGAACCGTGGATCCATACTTGGCATGTTGACCGAGGGCATGTCGTGTGTCACGCAGTGAAGTAGCGCGGTCGCAATGTTGGGCGACTCGATTTGCAAGGTGGCTTGCCGATCATCACCTACGCCATCAAGCACAAAGGCTCCATTCGAGTCCGAAACCGCTTCGCTCGCCGCGTGGGCATCGATCGCCGCAATTTGTCCCCGGGATGGAAAGAACGCTGGCCGAGGCCAATTGGTTGCCCCAACTGGTTGTGCCATCATCATACGCGGGTCATTCAAGGTTGCCGGATTGTTCTTGGCTTGTTCCAACCAAGTTTGTATCGGAGCGCCCGCTTTCTCAATTTTGACAAGCTTTACCTTTATGCCTTGGATGGGTTTTCCCTCTAGGTCCAGGAACCGACCCTGCAGTGTCTTGCTGGCTGTAGCCAATTGCAGGTTGCACGAACCCTTCGACTCCTCGATGTCTACTTCATCAGGCCCGAAGCCTGGTTTCGACGCAAAAACAACCGTCCGTTGTTCTTCAAAATGAAAACCATTAGAGAAGCTCTCGGATCGGGCCGGCACGTCGGCTTGATAGAGTCCGTCCTTGTCCGTTGTCGTTTGCAAAAGCGTTTCGTGACGGACATCCCACGATGTGTTCGCAAGAAACGATCGCAACACGGTCACGCGCGCACCAGCAACAGGTTGATTATCGGGCGAAGTGACGACACCCGAGATATGCAGATGTTGGACTCCTGATGTTTTGGCTACTGGCTTTGAGTCCTCTCTTTCCTTCGCATCAACTAGCGCCTGAGTGGTGGCTGCCAGCCGAATGGGGGCCAGTAGTAACAGCAATGCAATCGAAGCGACCAACATCCCGACTGCAACTTTTGGAGTGAGCGGCAGGTGCGAACGGGCTTGATCGAGCATCGATCGGACACGATTCTCTAAACCGCTGCGCTGAGCCATGGCAACTGCAGGAGGCATCTCCATCGACTGGTACTCTCGAGCGATGCTCAACAATTGCTCCGCATACTGACTAGGACGTTCACCTGCCATCAATACGCAATCGTCACAAGCGAGTTCGCGTTCGACGCGCAGCCGCTTCAGTGCACACCACACCATTGGATGAAACCAGTAAAGCGAACATGCTATACGAGCCATCGACTGATAGACTACATCGAGTCGCTTGACGTGAGCCAATTCATGTAGAAGCACGAGTCGCCGACGTTCTACCGCCCAGGTACGCCATGACGACGGGACCAAAACGACCGGGCTTCGCATTCCCCAAGTCATCGGAACTATCGCTTGCTTCGCTTCAAGCAACCGGACAACGCGATGGATACCAAGTCGACGGCACAACTCCGCCAAAGTGCTGTTTGGTTCGAGATCCTCGATAACGGGAGAAAGGCGCTGTAGCAGGACGATTCGCCTGATCCCCAGAACCAACGGGCTTATGGTCAACAGCAACCCAGTCGCCCAAATCAGACTAAGGATTCCGATGGCCGAGAACGCCCCCCGAGCCGAGCCCGACTCGCTCAACGCGCTTCTCTTGACGGGTGGCTGAGGCAAGTTCAGAGACGCGCTGACTTGCTGCATAGCTAGCGTCGATTCGTTCGACGGCAATCGCGATTCGGGCATCTGCAGGCTATGGTGCGGTGACGTCCAGACTCGGTCCGAGGTTGGGGCAAGCACCTCAACAGTTGTTAGCTGCGCATCTTGAGCCGCTGTTGGCTTCTCAACATTGTTCGGATTGACTTGTTCGCCCGCATTCCAATCAACTGGCAGAATTGCGAGCCGATACTCAGGTACAATGATTGAGAGAATTGGCAGCAATAGCAAACCAACGAATGCTGTGGCCCAAATGCGATGCCGCAGGGCTGCGGAGCATTGCCGAAGTGAGCCATCAATAAGCGCAACAGCTGCGAGCAAGAGCGTCGCTTTAACAACGATATCGGCGACAAACTGCGGTAGCGACAAAAGGACATATTCGTAGGGCATGACTATCTTCCTTCTTTTCGAGCGTGTTGGATCAGGGTCTCAATCTCCGCCAGGTCGTTTTTGGTGAGCTTTTCTGTTTCGAACAGCGCAGCCACCGCATCGGTAGGCGAGCCGCCAAAAAATGTCTTTACGATGTGACTCAACGCCGACTTGCTGGCCGATTCTTTGGATTGGATAGGTCGGTAGATGTACTTCGTCCCTTCCTGACGATGCTTCAACAGCCCCTTGCTCTCAAGCAATCGGATCATGGTTCGAACTGCCGAATAGCTCGGAGGTTCCGCCAATTTTTGTAGTACTTCGCCGACTGAAGCTTCACCGAGCGCAAAGATCGCGTCCATGATCTGCCGCTCGCGCGCCCCGAGCTCCTGTTTTGCTGTCGCCTTCTTTGCCACCGAAAACTCCTTGCTTGGTTCGAACACATTACAATGGCAGTACATTGCCATGTGGCAGTGTATTGCCACACAAGCGAGGAGTCAAGCGTGCTCGGAAAAAAAGTTTCTTACTGGGGTAGTTGCTTAGTCCATTGTGAGCGGGCGTCGGTAGATCGTCGTAATCTACTAGCGTCCGGTTTTTTGAATCAAAAGGAAAACCGGGTGCAGCGCACTGCGGCGGATTGAGATCGCGATCGAATGCCAACAATGGGGTCAGTGAATCAGCGAAGGGAATCAGCGAAGGTCAGCGAAGGGGCCATCCATCCTGTCTTGCAGGCGAATTGCGTCTTTGCTAGAATTCTGGCGTTGTTGCTTGAATCCTTGTTTCGCTCGGCATTTCAATGAAAGTGATCCATCCATGGCTAGGCAGAATCGTTGCGATATCTTCGATCCAAATGAAATCGGAGCTTTTCATGCAGTTCAGAGAACAGTTCGCAGGGCTTGGCTTTGTGGAGCGGACCCAGTGTCTGGCAAATCCTTCGAGCATCGGCGGACCTGGCTTCAGAATCGCCTGCAAGAACTGGCGGCTAGTTTCGGCATAGACTGCTTATCGTTTGCGGTGATGGTGAACCATGTTCACGTCATCTTGCGCAACCGGCCAGATGTTGTTGCTGGTTGGTCAGACGAGGAAGTTGCACGTCGTTGGTGGCAGTTGTTTCCACTTCGCAAAAACAAAGACAAAACGCCTGCGGTCCCGACGGAGAGTGAGCTCAAAATGTGGGTGACTCCGGCCCGAAGCAAGCAGTTGCGGAGTCGGCTCAGCGACATCTCGTGGTGGATGCGAGCGTTGGCCGAACCAATTGCACGACGCAGTAATGCTGAAGACAAATGCACCGGTCGCTTCTGGGAAGGACGCTTCAAATGCCAGAAATTGGCGGATGAAACGGCCATTTTGGCTTGTTCGGCTTACGTTGATTTGAACCCAGTACGGGCGGGAGTGGCAGAGGCACCTGAGAAGAGCCAGTTCACTTCGGTGTATGAACGTGTTACGGCCGAGAAAGCCGTTCAAAAGGAGAAGGCTCGGGCCAAGATCCGCAAGAGGCGAGGCGGCCGAAGTCGTTCGGCTCGTTCAAGCGAAGGGCAAGCAGGGTTCGTGCGACGCGACGATTGGTTGACGCCAGTAACGGTTGATGAACGATCGGCGGCTTACAAAGGTGCGATGCCGAGTAAGACCGGTAAGCGAGCCAGCGACAAGGGCTTTCTGGGGATGAGCTTCGAGTTTTATTTGAAGTTGCTCGACTGGACCGGCAGGCAGATTCGGCGAGACAGCAAGAAGGGTCGCATCCCGGCTGATCTGGCTCCGATCTTGGAGCGGATTGGCTTGTCCGGCGAGTTATGGTGCGACGTGGTGAAACGATTCGGCAAGATCTTTAAGCGAGTTGCGGGAACGCCGGAGTCGTTGGCCCAAGAAGCGAATCGTCGAGGGCGAAGCGGCCATCGAACGGGGGGTTCGCCGTTGCCGAGTGCGGGTTAGCACTACTTTGGAATGCGAGCAGGGTTAAGGATAAATCGATTCATGTCGGTGATGGATCTTCGTTGGCATCTCTGAGCCCAACTGAGTTCGTTTCTAGCGCCGACTTCACGCTATCTCTAAATTCTCGCGGATGGAACAATCCAACTGCACAGTGACCGTCGACCTTGGTCCCAAAAGCTAAGCTGGCTGGCCCTTTGGCTATCACTTGCTGCGAATGTTTCGCGAGAACCAAACTGATCAAATAACGAACGTATGCAATATCCAGGCTAGCGCCTCAGGCTCAGTAAACTCAAAACCTATTTGAATCATATAGCTCGAATGATTTTGAGCTCGCTTCTCGTGTGCGAGGTCGATTTCTTGCTCCATGGATTGTTACGAAGCAATGAACTTTGAGCGATGAAATGATGATGGGAATATAAAGTTTCTACGCAACCTGTTTCTTTGATACGAAGACTGCTTGACCAGAGCCAGCTCCAAGATAACTTGACGTCCTGTTCTGGAGTCTATCATTCCAAGGAGCTTGATTGTGTCGTCTTTGTCCTCCAATGAATTTCAGAGATGTCTTTTTGCATGGGTGTTCCTTGCGATCGGTTTTCTTTCTGGGTGTGGTTCGAACGATCAGTTCGGAACCTTTAAGGCAGCGGGAACGGTGTCGCTCAACGGCAAACCGCTTAGCGATGCTCACGTATGGTTGTTGCCTAGAGAAAAGAATCATCAAGACGCAACGTTGGTTGTACGGCCACAAGGACGAACTGGGCTTGATGGCAAGTTTGTATTGACCACCTACTTGCAAGACGACGGTGCACCTGAAGGAGAGTACGATGCAATCGTTCTGCACGGCGAAAACGATCCGGATGCTGCTGCTGTGGATGCTAAGGCAAAAACGGGCAAGATAGCGGTACCTATGAAATACAAAGACGCTAAGACGTCTGGTTTGTCAGTGACCATAAAAAAAGGGGAGGCAAATGCTATCCCTCTCGAGCTCAAGACCAAGTAATCGAATTCGTTGATTCTCCTTTCTCTAGTCCTTTATTGGAAAGTGATGCGCTATGATAGTTCGTTCCGGAAAGACTGGGTTTACCCTGGTCGAGTTACTGGTCGTGATCGCGATCATCGGTATTTTGGTGGGGCTCTTGTTGCCAGCAGTGCAAGCTGCCCGCGAGGCGGCTCGCCGAATGCAGTGCGTGAATAACAACAAGCAGATTGGCCTAGCTATTCACAACTTCAACGATGCGCAGAGATTTATCCCTCCGGGCGGGATCGACGCGGTCGGTTTCCCAAGATGGAGTGTGCCGGTAGGAGTGACCCACGGCACAGCAACCTTTTGGCTCCCCTACCTGGAACAGAGCGCGCTATACAATCAGTACCGCTGGGACAAGGACTGGCGAGATCCAGTCAACCAACCGGTCGTAAAGGCCAGGTTGGCGGTCTACGAATGTCCTTCGTCCCCAAACTCGGACCGGTTGGGACCAATGAAGGTAAGCGGAGGTTTCACCTTCCAAGAGGCTGCCGGCGACTATGCGCCGCAAAGCGGGAATCGAATCTCACGAGCACAAGCAGGCTTGATCGATTGGCCAGCGGGGACAACACCAAGCAGTCCAGGCGATGACGGCGCAGGATCGGGGAGTGTTTGGCGCGGCGTTTTTGACACGATTAGCCTTGCTACCAAACAGGATAACGTTTGTAAGTTCCAACATGTTACCGATGGACTCTCCAACACGGCATTCATCACCGAAGATGCTGGCCGCTCTAAATTTTATGTCACCGGCGGAAAGCTCCATCCAACGAATCCGAACGGCGGAACCAACGGCCTCGATGGCGCGGGTTGGGCATCGCGAGGGATGAACTATGGGATGGACGGCGCGACCGTCGATGGCCTAAGCCAACCCGGTCCATGCTTCATGAATTGCAGCAATGCAGATGAAAACTATTCCTTTCACACCGGTGGAGGAGTTTGGTTATTTGGAGACGGTTCGGTGCATTTTGTTTCGCAAAACACGTCGCCACGAATTCTTGCTGCACTGGTGACCCACCGTGACGGTTTTGTAAACGCGTTCGATTACTAGTTTTTTTTAAATTACCAGTCGGGCAATTGCATTATGACATGGCTAGCGCCCAGCCACTCACTGTAACCCGGTCCAACAACCTGCTTCTTTGAAAACACAACCGCCAACGAGTAACAAATGAAAACATCAGTCTGCCTTGCTGCCATCGTTCTGGGGTTTGCATCGAGCCTATTCGCCGATGAGCCAAAACCAGACACAAAACCACAATACGCTGGACCAACAGCCACAGGCTTCCTGTTGCCAAGTGGTTGGCACATTACCCCTGTTGGGCAGCCCGTTCAAACAACGGACTTGCCTCTCAACATCATCCCATTGAAAGACAATCGGCACGCGTTGGTTGCAACCAGCGGATTCAATACCCACAAATTGTCGCTTATCGACTTCGTGGATGGTAAAGTGGTCTCGTCCACGGACGAGACCCGGCAATCCTGGTTTGGACTAGCTCTCAACAGAACCGAGGATCACGTTTGGTGGTCGGGTGGCGGAACCGGCGATTTGCACTCCTTCGATCTCAAAAACCAACAATTCACTAGAACCAGCAAACCCGAAGCCCCTCGTGTTCGACGCGATCCTAGCGCGCCGCGGCCCACCGCTGAGGAAAGAGCCAAGCCGCTCTTCAAGAGCGGACTCGTGCTGGATGAGTTTCTGAATATCCTCTACTCCCTTGAAATAAACGCTGGAGCGATCAGCGCGATCGATCTCGCAACGCGTTCGACCCGCGAAGCAGCAGGCGAGCCACTCGATTCCAAATCCTCAGTCATCGGCGGCAAACCCTACGACATTGCCATTGGAAAAAATGGACTCCTCTACGTTTCGGATTGGGCAGGACGACAATTGTTGGTTGTGCATGGAAAGGAATTACAAACGGTCGCCAAGATTCCAGTTGGAGAACATCCCAACCAAATCGCAATGCACCCGAAAGACCATCGACTCTTTGTCGCCTGCGCGTCCAGCAACGGCGTTTGGGTGGTCGATACCAAACGCGGAGTTGTAACCGAAGTGATCTCCACCAGTCTTTTTCCGAATGCACCTGAGGGGAGCACCCCCGACGCGCTGGTTGTTTCTCCCGACGGTGAAACGCTGTACGTGGCCAACGCAGACAACAACTGTATCGCTGTCATTGACATTGAGGTACCGAACAAAAGTTCCGTCAAGGGCTTCGTGCCAACCGGTTGGTATCCAACTGCGGTAAGCCTCACTCCCGATGGAAAGAATCTTTTGATCGGCGTTGGCAAGGGGAACCAGTCCAAGGCAAATCCAATCATCGACAACCCACCCAAGACGGACGGTGAAACCGAATCCCGTCGCGGAATCCCCTACGCTTATATCGGTTCTACGATGAGCGGTTCGTTGACGCTTGTTCCGATTCCCGATGAAGCAAAACTCAAAGAGTACACGGCCATGGTGTATCGCAATTGCCCTTACTCGGACTCGCAACTCACGACAGCACCTCATGCAGTCCCAACTGCGATACCAACCAAGGTCGGTGCTGATAGCCCGATCAAGTATGTGATCTATATTATCAAAGAGAACCGCACCTACGACCAAGTTTTCGGTGATCTTGCCGTTGGGCCAAATAAGAAAGGCAACGGCGATCCAACTCTTTGCATGATCCCTAGAAAGGTGACCCCAAATCATCACAAGCTCGCCGAAGAATTTGTGTTACTCGACAATCTCTATTGCAACGGACAAGTGAGTCGAGACGGCCATCCATGGAGCACCATGGCATACCATACTGACTATATCGCACGCGATTGGCACCTTACCTATTCATCCCGATCGGGCGTCGAGGATGATGACGAAGGGAATCTCTCCAATGGCCCAAGCGGTTACCTCTGGGATGCCTGCGCCCGCGCTGGAATCTCCTATCGTAATTATGGCGAGTACGGCAAACGCGTTAGCGAAGCTGACGGTAGCTTCAAAATGGAGGGACGCGTCCCGGGATTAGTCGGACACATGAGTCCCAACTACAGTATTCCCAAAACGCCTGAAACAAAAGTTCGAGATACCGACAACGCTGCCGTCTTTATCGAAGAATACGATGCGTTTGCTCAGTCCAACACGATGCCACGGTTCATGATGATGAGCTTGGGCGAAGACCATACGACCGGTACGCGACCAGGTGGGTTCACACCTCAAGCCTGTGTTGCCAGCAACGACTTGGCCCTTGGTCAAATCGTAGAGCATGTTAGCAAAGGCCCGCACTGGAAAGAGACCGCGATCTTCGTGATCGAAGACGATGCTCAGAATGGTCCTGACCACGTGGACGCGCACCGTACAGTTGGACTGGTAATTAGCCCGTATACCAAACGTCAATTCGTGGACAGCACGCAATACTCAACAGTCAGCATGATCCGAACCATGGAACTGATTCTGGGATTGCCACCCTTGAGTCAATACGACGCTGCCGCTCGACCGATGTTCAATAGCTTTACCGACAAGGCAGACTTGACACCGTACAAGCTGACGCCAGCTGAGACGGATCTCACCGCGGTCAATGACAAGTTGGCCTATGGAGCCAGTCGATCGATGGAAATGGATTTTACCGAGTACGACCAGATCGACGACTTCGAGTTGAACGAGATTCTATGGAGATCGATCATGGGTGAAGACGCGCCGCTGCCGCCAGCCGTTAGGCGAGCGATCGCGTTTCACTCGTCAACGGCACCATCGTTTAAAAAGTAGGTCGCACTTGCCGGGTGCGACTCCCCTGATGTTTAACCCGCGCAGCGGCTCTTGAGCATAGGTGCTATCCAACCCTCTTCTGTCCGCAGCGCTCCGACGAGCGGTTAAACATTGGGGTCACTCTCGGCAGGAGTGACCTACCGTAGGAAAATCCCAATGCGAAATGCACTTTCCGTAACACGTCGCAATTTCATGAACATCGCGGGCGCGAGCTCATTGTCAGGACTGATTGCGCCTAAAACTAATCTATGGACGCCGTCCACCGAATTGTTGACTACCGCCAAGAACGTCAACATTTCAACCTCGACGCCTCAGCGAGTTTACGTCGTCATGTTCGATGGCTTCGGAACCGACTACTACGAACTTTCCAACATGCCCACACTCAAGAAATGGGCCAAGGAAGGTTTTTATAAACGCATCCAAGCCGTAATGCCAACCGTTACCAACACCAACATGGCCGGAGTGTGCTGCGGTGTGCATGCAGACGAACATGGCATCACGGGTAACTCCTATTGGGATGCAGAAATCGATCAAGAGCAATTCATGTCGGACGGCAACTTGCTGACAGCGCCGACGCTATTCCAGCGCGCCGGTCGCTTCGGAGTCCGGTCGATGATCGTTTCAGCGAAGCAAAAGACTGTACCATTGCTAAAGCAGGGAACAGTTTTGGCAGTAGGATCTCAAAACCCGCCTGAAGAGATCGTACAAAAATACGGCAAGCCACCTGAGATCTATTCGATGGATGTGAATTACTGGGTCTGGAAGATCGCGATCGATGTAATCAAGAATCAACCAAAGATTGGTCTGCTGTACGTACACACGACCGACTACCCGATGCACAAGTTTGCGCCTGAGTCAGAGCCCTCAAGAGTTCATCTAAAGACCATCGACAACTTTTTAGCGGAGGCCGCAGACGCGGATCCCAACATGGCATTTTACATTGCTCCGGACCATGGATTGAATGCTAAGTCGACGGTACTCAATCTCAATAGGACGCTGACTCGCAATGGAATCGATTTCAAAATCGTCATGTCGGCCGAACGGGATCAATATCCAAAGCATCACGGCGGATTTGGTGGCACTGCCTTTATCTACCTCAACTCCCCTAACGACATCGACAAAGTTGTGAAGGTGATGGGTGACGTCAAAGAGATCGAAGAGATGCTAACACGCGAAGAATCGGCCAAAAAATACAAACTCAATCCGCATCGCATCGGTGATCTATGGTTGACGGCGGTCAAGGACGTCGTGTTCGGGCATTCGACGGAGGAACGAGAGCAACTAGCGAGCGATTACCGTTCCCACGGATCTGCCCATGAGCAAGACATTCCGTGTTTCATCTACCGACACGATGGGAAGCTTCCCGACGCAAGCGAAATCAACAGCAATGTAGACGTGTGCAAGTTCTTGTATCGAAGTTAGAAACCGTCTCGCTATCCAACACACGAAAGCAATCTAGTCCTGACAGTCAGTCCCAACGCTGAAGCTAGCAGCGTCAGCCACGTGGACCGAATCGATGGAGCAATCGTAATTTGATTTCATTCAATGCGCCCGAAGTCACATCATTCCCATCCTTATCGAGTGTGCCGTTGGCCATGATTTGGATCGTTAACCCAACATCCGGAAAGGCCGTTACCTCGGCCAACCATACCCCATCGCTACCTAAGTGACTGAGAATGCGACCGTAACTCGCGTCGAGGCCAACAGCACTGGACGCAAATACTCCCCAACCCATCGCGTCCCCTTGAGTAAGCGGATCACCTGCGATCGGCACCGGCAACTGTAGCCTGGCAAGCGTCTGTGGCCTCAATAGACGAATGCCATTGACGGTTTGCCCCTACGGCCAACCACCTTGAAACACTCCGGCGCACTAACTTGTTAAACATCATCTTACGCTTTCATCTCGGGCGCTTCGCTTGGTTCCGCAAAACTCCAAAATGTCTCCTGGTTGGCAATCCAAAACACGACAGATCGCTTCGAGCGTACTGAAACGCACCGCTTTCGCTTTGCCAGTCTTGAGCACCGATCGATTCGGAACGCTGACCCCGACTGCAAACGACAGGTCATTGAGCTTCATCTTTCGTTTCGCCAACATCACATCCAAATTCACAACGATCGCAATGGCACCCTCCAAGCGAATCAAATAGGTAAGTGCCGGACTAACCAAAGCAATGCGGCGTGAGCTTGGAATGGACGAAAGCAACTAGGTCGTCAGCTAAAGAAAAAGTCGGATGGCTTCTAAGTTCCTTTGTTCATCAAACAGCGCTTCGATATCGATTGAAAATCCTGGTATGGCTCGACATTGGACAATTCCCGAGTCCGATTTCTTCTTTAGCTCTAAGCCTCCTTTTTCATTAACGTATTGCTCGAGCACCCGACGCTCCGAATCGACGATCCAATATTCGGTGACACCTTGGGCTGAATAGTCGATGAACTTCATTCCTCGATCGCGCGATTCAGTCGATTCGGACAACACTTCCACGATCAAATCGGGGACAGGAAACTGAAGCGTGTCGAGATGGAGTTGCGAAGATTTCTCTGAGCCAAAAAAGACCACGTCTGGTTCGTAATCGTTGCGAGGGAAAACGCACAAGCACTTTTCGGATTTCACCGTACCGAGGCGATTCGAAATCACGTAGATGTTCATCGCTTGAAAAATGAGACCAGTGGTGATGACATGGCGGTTCTTGGCCGGCGAATGAAAAATCGTTTCTCCATCGATGAATTCGGCTTTCTGTTCGGGCGTCATTTCCGCATAGAAGCGTGAGCGAAGTTCTTGCTCCCGAGCAATTTGTTGCAACAATTCCTCGACGATGCGAGGCAGCAATGGGGAATGCCGAATCGGTTCGATGAGTTGGTCGAAGGTCATGGTAAATGGCAATTGCGTCTAGATTGTGGAAGGGTCACCACCCTATTCTAATCCAACGGAAGATTGAGGGCCACTTGTCCCCTTGCGAATGAACACCCTGTGAGCAGCGAGGCGCTAGCCGCCTTCTAGATACAAATTGGTCCGTACCTCCGGCTAAAAGCCGTAGGCATGAGGAGAATGCCCCCGAGTTTATTCGGAGGATCGTTAACTCCTTCCTCTAGAATTGCTCGGTCAGTACGCCGGCATGAAGCGCATGAAGCAGGAGGCATGTTAGAAACAATCCCCGATAGTCGGTACTTTGAGGATCAAGCTTGACCCGATCCTCTCTTAATCTTCATTCGTTCTAAACGATTCCTTGGGACAAATATTGGTTAGAATAATTGGAGAAGTTTTGCCAGTTGCATTGCGTCCTTTGCTAGGTTTTGGAATTACGGAATGAAAGTCAATCGAACGCGACCTTTCGACAAAGCTGGTTTTACGCTTGTTGAACTGCTGGTTGTGATCGCCATCATAGGCATCCTTGTCGGACTACTTTTACCTGCAGTACAAGCCGCTCGCGAAGCGGTGCGTCGGATCCAATGCTCGAACAATCTTCGTCAAATTGGTCTTGCATTGCACAATCACGAATCGGCGCTCAAGCGATTTCCACCGCTAGGCGATTACATTTCGGACGGGAACTCGGTCTACTGGAGTTTTCATACCAAATTGCTACCCTACTGCGAGCAATCCAATCTACAAAACTTGATCGACTTTAAGTTGCCTATAAATCAACAACCGAAAGTAGCCAAGGTCAGAGTCCCGTACCTACTTTGCCCCAGTGAACCGAACGATCGAGAGCGGATCGATAGCCCGACCTTTACCCACTATCCACTGAACTACGCTGGCAATGTCGGACTCTGGCACATCCTCCAGCCACCGGTAGGTCAAGGCTCAGGGATCTTTCAAGTCAACAAACCGACTAGTATCGCCGAGATTTCAGATGGGTTGAGCAATACCATTGGTGTTGCGGAAGTCAAAGCATTTACTCCGTATCTCCGAGATGGTGGCATTCCTTCTGGTGTTGCTGCGGTGCCTACCTCGCCGAACCAGCTTGCGAGCTATGGCGGAGAATTCAAAGTTGACTCGGGGCACACCGAGTGGGTCGATGCTCGGACGCACCAAACCGGTTTCACGACCACATTTACCCCCAACACCAAATGCCCTTATGTCGTTGGAGATAAGACCTACGACATCGACTTCAACAGCATGCGAGAAGGACGTTCGACTATCGTTCCGACTTATGCAGTCTCTACCAGCCGCAGTTATCATCCTGGATTGATTCAGGTATTCGTTATGGATGGCTCGACTCGCGGCATTTCCAATTCGATCGATTTGCTTACTTGGCGCGGGCTGGGCACGAGAGCAGGAGGCGAGGTCGTTAGTGAGTAAGCAGGTTGATCGATCGAACTCTGGACGTCAGTGAGGGGCTTCAGCTTCTGGAACTTGAACTGTACCTTAGGTCTCAACACGAATGAAAGCCTTAATCACGTCTCAAAATGATTGAGGTAACACGCTAAGCCAATCTGAAACGAACTAACGCCGAGACCCACGGGATGCCCAAGTCTACTTCGCCATCGAACCAGTCCTGCGACCGATACGAGCACGGTGATCGTACCTACTGCCTTGAGGACTAGAAAGAGGGTTACGTCAGGCATCGTGTTGTCACCGATACGATCCAAATGCATCAGCCACCTTCCCATGGGATTCTGCTCGTACCGTTTTAGGCAGGCAGCGTAACGGACAGTTAACTGCAAATCGTAGACTGCAACCGTAGCGATAACTGAAACGTATGCCAAAACGGATAGAATCTTGCACTGCCAACCGCAAATCGCGTGGCGAAATGTATAAGCGAGTCGCCTCGGGATCGCCATCAACCAGTTTGGTTTCCGGAAGTAAGTTGGTTTCGAACCAACAAGTTCGAGAGCATTCATTTGATTCCTCGTTTCTCTTTGCGAGTTGTTCTTGCATGCGTATCCGAACGCACTCTGGTGTAGCAACATGTTTCAGCCACACTGTCATCCGAATAGTAGGTTTACATCGTCATTCGACTGCGTCAATGATGTCAATCAACGCAATGGAGCAAAAGAAATGCGGTAGCCTGCTTCGTTGATCCCTTAGCGATTACCCACGGCGTACAATTGCACCATGCGATCGAAAATGAATTTCCAGTGTATTATTTTCGTTCGGAAGCACTGCGAAGCTGTTGCAAGAATGCCAGCGGTGTGCTTCCAGCCTGTGAGGAGGTATCAATCACTTGTTGGACGCCTATGAAACACAAACTCTGTCGCTAAAGCAAATTACTCGCAAGCTCTGCTAGTTCCGAGCGTTCCCCTTTCTCCAATGATACATGGCCGAAAATCGGTTGCCCCACCATGCGGTGTATGAGGTAGGTCAATCCATTGGACAGGGAGTCCAAGTATGGATGATCGATTTGCTGAATGTCACCGGTGAATACGATCTTCGTTCCCTCCCCTGCACGGGTGATAATCGTTTTGATCTCATGCGGCGTTAAATTTTGAGCTTCATCGACGATGAAGAATACGCGATGCAAACTCCGACCGCGGATGTATGCCAATGGAGTCACCTCAACCTGACTTGATTGCAGAAATTCTCTACTCCTTGCGCTTGGGTTTCCATTACCACTTCCTGGATTCATAACGGCGAGATTGTCGTACAACGGTTGCATGAATGGATCCAGTTTGGCATCTATGTCACCTGGAAGAAACCCGAGGTCACGATTACTTAATGGCACGGCCGGCCTTGCTAGCAGAGTTTGGCTATACCGCGAACGGCTCTCAATGGCTGCTGCCAAAGCGAGCAGCGTCTTGCCTGAACCCGCCTTTCCAGTAAGGGTCACCAACCTCAACTGGTCGTCCAATAGCGCTCGTAATGCAAAGGACTGCTCCGCATTGCGAGGATGGATTCCTGCAGCGGAAAGACGATCGATGCGTTTGAACATTTTCTCTTTGCTGTGGTACATGGCCAGGACCGATCGACTGTTGTTGCGCAGAATGAAGTTCTCGTTGGCAATCGGATTGACGATATGCGCAAGAAGACTTTCTGGCACATGACCTCCATTCGCCGAAAAATGAGCGAAGAGTTCTTCAGGCAGGTTATCGATGAGCCGTTTGCCAGTATAGAGCTTGTCGAAGCTCTCGACTTTGTCATTGATGTAGTCCTGGGCCGTGAGCCCGAACGACTTGGCTTTGAGTCCGGCAGATGCGAGCCACCTGAAACTTCATCGAAACTAAACACGACTGCTGCACATTTCGATGGATCGCGACGTAGAATCGGCTGATTGTCCGGCAACCATTTTACCGGACGAATACCGAATGACTGCGGGTCCAATTTGTACGAAAGGGATATTTCGTGATAACTGCTTTGAAGAAGAAAAAATGGATTGGGAAAATACTTGCTTGTTGCTCGATGTTTCCTTTTGCCACTGCAAACAATGGTAGTGTTCAAGCTCAAGAGAAATCAGCGAACGAACTTGCTCGCGCCGCCGAATCGCGATTCCCAGGACCAACTGCCAACGGCTACTTGCTCCCCAATGGTTGGCATATTACCCCTGCCGGTCGACAGATTGAAACCACCGACTTGCTCCTCAACATTCTTCCGCTCAAAGATTCAAAACACGCAGTCATCGCGACCAGCGGCTTCAACGAACACAACGTCGCATTGGTCAATCTAGAAACAGGTTCTTTCGTCGCCAAGGAGTCGGCGTACCAAAGTTGGTTTGGACTAGCGCTCTCTGCCGACGAAAAGAAGCTGCATTGGTCCGGTGGCGGCGCTGGCCGTTTGCACGCGTTTGACATGGCGGACGGTAAATTGACTCGCACCAGCGAAAAGGAGCCTGATGTTAAATCGATGAAACGCGAGGAGTTGATGGCCATGAGAGCACAACTCGTCAAAGACAAATCGTTTCGCAGTGGGCTCTGCCTCAACGAAAAACGCCAATGTATTTATTCGCTCAAGATCAACGCTGGCAAACTGGCCGTGATTCCTTTTGGCTCGGACGAGGCGAAAGAAATCGAACTAGGCGGACGTCCCTACGATGTTCAATTGAGCCCACGAAACGGCTTGCTTTACGTTTCGGATTGGTCCGAGCGCCGTCTCACTGTCATTGATCCTGTTGCATTGCGAGTCGTTGCGAGAATTCCAGTCGGCGAACATCCTAACCAAATCGTGTTCCACCCAACCGATGATCGACTCTTTGTAGCGTGCTCCTCGGCCAATGGCGTTTGGGTTGTTGACACCAAGCGAGGAATTGTCACCGAAACTATTTTTACCGCACTCTTTCCTCGCTCTCCCGAGGGCAGTTCTCCAGATGCCTTAGCGCTATCGCCCGATGGTGAAAAATTGTTCGTCGCTAACTCGGACAACAACTGTATAGCAGTGATCGAAGTCGAACATCCTAACAAGAGTACGGTCAAAGGATTTATCCCAACCGGTTGGTATCCCACCGCGGTCGCAGTGACTCCCGATGGCAAGAATCTGCTAGTCGGAGTTGGCAAAGGAAACCAATCCAAGGCCAATCCGATTCCCAAAGTGGAGGTCCCTGACAGCAAGTTGACAGAAACAGAGCAAGCCGTCAAGAAAATTCAGCCGTTCCCTTACATCGGGACCAACATGACCGGTGCACTATCGATAGTCCCAATTCCGCATGCCGACGCCTTGAAAGAGTATACGCAGCAGGTTTACCGCAACTGCCCCTATTCGGATGATTTGCTAACAGCTGTGCCCAACACAGAACCGACTGCAATTCCATCGAAGGTCGGTGATCCGAGCCCGATCAAATACGTGATCTACGTGATCAAAGAAAATCGAACGTACGATCAGGTGTTCGGCGATTTGGCCACTGGCGACAAGCCAAAAGGAAATGGCGATCCAAGTCTGTGCATGTTCCCCCGCAACGTTACACCCAATCATCACAAACTCGCGGAGCAATTTGTGCTTTTGGACAATATGTACTGCAATGGCCAAGTGAGCCGTGATGGTCACCCATGGAGCACGATGGCGTACAACACCGATTACATCTCTCGAGATTGGCACTTGACCTATTCGCAGCGACTGGGGGTCGATGACGACGACGAAGGGGATTTGTCGAATGCGCCATCTGGTTATTTGTGGGATGCTTGCATGAGAGCTGGCGTCAGCTATCGGAATTACAAAGAATACGGTAGCCGCGTGTCGGATGACACAGGCAATACCAAAATGGAGGGCAAGGTTCCTGGGCTCATTGGTCACATGTGTCCCAACTTTGGTATCGGCAAAGGACGCGAACGAGATATGGACCTCATCGAAGTCATGCTTGCCGAATACAAGCAGTTTGTTGAAAACAAAAACATGCCCAAGTTCATCATGATGAGTCTTGGTGAGGATCACACGGACGGCACAAGACCTGGCTCGTTTACTCCACAAGCGTGCGTCGGCAGCAATGATGTTGCACTGGGAAAGCTGGTGGACGCAGTTAGCCACGGACCACTTTGGGCCGAAACAGCGATTTTTGTTATCGAAGACGACGCTCAAAACGGTCCCGATCATATCGATGCGCACCGGACTGTCAGCTTGGTAATCAGCCCGTACACGAAACGATCCTTCGTTGACAGCACCCAGTACAGCACAGTCAGCATGATTCGAACGATGGAGCTTATACTTGGACTTGAGCCCTTGTCTCAATACGATGCTGCCGCCCGTCCAATGTTTAACAGCTTCACCAACAATGCCGATCTGACCCCTTACACGCTCGAGAGGGCGCAAATCAATCTGGAGGCAAAGAACGACGCGTTAGCCTATGGAGCTAGCCGTTCGATGCTGATGGACTTTACCGAGTACGATCGCATCGATGACTTCGAATTGAACGAAATACTCTGGCACTCCATTATGGGGGAGGATGCACCGTTGCCACCTGCTGTTCGCCGGGCAATTGCGTTCCGCTCGTCGGTGCAAAGAAATAGCAACTCGCTGACACCGTAATGTTTTGCGGCATGTAGATTTGACCGTTCATACTTCGGCACAATGCACTGCGCCGAAAACTGGCGACTATTTCGCCATCAAAGTCGTTTATCAAGACTCTCCAGCGGACGGACCCATCTCGGTCGGTGATGTTCTACTTGGTGCGGTTGGCAAACTGCTTTTTCGCGACCGAAAGACGCGGGTCGGCAAGCGTTTTGCAAGACAATCGTGTTCCCATTTCACATCATCACAAGAGAATCACGCTAGCAGTCCACGATGGCGCCATTCCAATCCGACGGGGCGAAATAGTTCTAATAGTGGCGAATCGCTTGCGTTTCGGCTTTTTCGACCGTAGAATTTGAATTCGTGCGTATACACACGACTTCCTTTCGACCGCAGTTGGACATTGATGGACGCCAAAAGCGAACTTCCACTAGCTTTGCGAGCTGCATACATGGCAATGCACCGCCGGACGGATGCGCAATTTGCGTCCTACGGCATTACTGCAGATCAGTTCGTCCTACTTGCGACACTTTCGCGAGGAAATGCCCTTACACAGCGGGAGCTTGCGCGACGCATGCCTTCGGACCCCAGTACAGTGCGAGCAATGCTGGTGCTTCTCGAAAAACATGGTTTGGTCAAGCGAGATGTCCATCCAAACGACTCGCGAGCTCGTACAGTAACTCTCACTACAACGGGCAAGCGAAAGTTTCGACAGCTATGGACCGCTGGCGAAACCATCCGAAAAAAGATGTTCGAGGCGATTCAGCCCGATAATGCTGCTCTATTGATCGGACTCCTTACGCAGCTTGCAGAATCATTGAACGGGGAAAGTTTGTCCGGCTCCAGCCTATCTCCAACGAATAAAGTTCAGTCAGCCTAACGTTATGCTCCAACTAAACCACTAACCAATTAATCATCACAGGGATTCCAATCGTGGCAAACACTTCTCGCATATCCTCAACGTTGAACGTATTAGCCACGGTAGTAGCTCTTATTGCTGCTGGATCGCCTGCCTTTTCGCAAGAGTTAAAAGTCCTAATGCTAGGTGACGCAGGTTTTCATAAACCATCTGGCTTCTTTCGGACGATCGAAGAACCGCTGAAGAAGAGCGGGATCGACCTCAAGTACACGGAAAATCTGAGCGACATTTCTGGCGACAGGCTGAAGGGCTTTGCTGGTCTGTTGGTCTTTGCAAACATCGAACGGATTACGCCAGAGGCAGAAAAATCGTTGCTTGAGTATGTCGAGAACGGTGGTGGGCTGATTCCGGTCCACTGCGCGTCGTTCTGTTTCCTGAACTCCGAGAAGTACGTTGCATTAGTTGGCGGTCAATTCAAACGTCACGGCTTTACTAAGTTCGAAACCAAAATCGTTGCGGCAGATCACGAGATCATGAAGGGGCTCAAACCGATTTTTTCAGAAGATGAGAGCTACATGCATTCTCGACACAACACAGATCGCATCGTTCTGGAGACTCGCAGCGATGCATCTGGGCCAGTCAGCGACCCAAACGGCGAGCCTTACACGTGGATCCGCGAAAGTGGCAAGGGTCGCGTCTTCTATACTGCATGGGGACACGATACGAGAACCTGGAGCAACGTAGATTTTCAGCAGTTGTTGTCGCGAGGAATTCGTTGGGCCTGCCATGCTCCGCTGGTATCCGCTGTGTCGGCTCCATCAGATAAAACTGCGGAAAAGAGTTCGGAAACTAACTCGAAGGCATTGGCCGTTGCGCAAGCGAATCGATCGTTCAGCATCCCTGAAATGATGAAGCCTTCCATCGACGAAAAATTATTCACGTTTGTCGATGTGGGAGCAAAGATTCCTAACTACACGCCCGGGAGGCAGTGGGGTACGCAAGCCGCTCCGCTGACCGAGATGCAGAATCCATTGCCTGCAGAAACCTCGATCAGGGGCTATTCGGTTCCCCAGAGTTTCCGCATGGCACTGTGGGCGAAAGAATCGAATGAAAACTGGCCCAAAGAATTCCAAAGCGATGACGCAAGTGCGGGCCTTAAGGGTAAGCCGATTGCGATGAACTGGGACGAACGTGGTCGACTTTGGATCTGTGAAACGATCGACTACCCAAACGAATTGCAGCCCGTCGGCCAAGGTCGAGATCGAATTAAAATTTGTGAAGACACCGACAACGATGGTCGTGCAGACAAGTTTACCGTGTTTGCCGAGCACTTGAGTATTCCGTCGACATTGGTGTGCTATCGCGGAGGGGCGATTGTTCAGGACGGTCAATCCACGATCTACCTGAAAGACACCGATGGCGATGACGCCGCTGATTTCAGGCAAGTCTTGATCACGGGCTGGGCGTTGGGCGATACACACGGCGGAGTAAGCAATTTTCAATATGGACCAGACAACTGGATCTGGGGAATGCAAGGCTACAACAATTCGACACCCATGATCAATGGCGAGAAGAAAATGAGCTTCCGCCAAGGATTCTGGCGTTTCAAAGTAAACGTCGGCGCTGCAGACAACACGGCTCCGGCCTTTGCGATCAGTAAGTCGACGAGGGAAGCGGCCCAGGATGCAACCGATGCATTCAACAAACACACCATCCGAGTTTCTGCGCTGGAGTTCATGCGGGCGACGAACAACAACACGTGGGGACTCGGCTTCAGCGAAGAAGGGTACGTTTTCGGATCGACCGCCAACGGCTGCCCCAGCGTGCATATGCCGATCCCCAATCGTTTCTACGATAACGTAGCCGGTTGGTCACCCAAGACGTTGGAGAAGATCTCGCCAACCAACAATTTCCGACCCGCCGACGATCGCATCCGCCAAGTGGACTATCATGGCGGTTACACTGCCGCTGCGGGTTCGGCGATCTACACCGCTCGCAATTATCCGCAAGCTTGGTGGAATAGGATTCAGATGGTCTGCGAACCAACAGGTCACCTTGTCGGTAGTTTTGTACTTCAAAAAGAGGGTGCCGGATACAAGAGCAACAACACATTCAATACCGTTGCCAGCGTCGACGACTGGGCCGCTCCGATCATGTCCGAAGTTGGGCCGGATGGAAACGTTTGGGTACTCGATTGGTACAACTACATCATTCAACACAATCCAACTCCGAACGGATTTAAGACTGGGAAAGGAGCAGCCTACGAGAGCGATCTTCGGGACAAGCGATTCGCTCGTATCTATCGGCTGACGTACCAAACCAGCGAGGGGGACAAGGTATCTTCTAGGTCCCGCGACTTATCTAAAGCCAGTTCTGGCGATCTGGTGGACGCCCTCAAGGACAATAATTTCTTTTGGCGTCGAACCGCACAGCGACTCCTGGTCGAAAAGAGGGCAAGCGATGCGGAAACTCTAGCTGCACTCGTGGCGCTTGTTGGCAATCAGGAGATGGACGCAATTGGCCTGACAACATCGGCGATGCACGCGATTTGGACGTTGGCGGGCCTTGCCGAAGTAGGGGACGATACAACTCGGAAAGCCTTAAACGACGCATGCTTGAAAGGGTTCCAGCACCCGTCCAGTCCAGTTCGGCATGCGGCCATCACCTGTTGCAATTCGTCGCTATTGAAACAAGCACTCGACATGAATTTACAACAGGATGCGGACCCGAAAGTGCAACTCGCGGTACTACTTCGCATAGCAGAAGACAAGGGAAATGGGACGGTATCGGGTGAGCTTTTGTCCAGTCTCATGTTGGGCGGGCGATCCCTCTCCGACGATGATATCCTGCTCGATGCGTGGACGTCCGCAGCTTCGACGAATCCAATAGCGACGCTTTTGGCTCTCGTGAATAACAAAGATACGTCGGCCAGCGCGAAAGTCTCCGCAAGCGTTTCCATCTTGACTGAACACATCGCCCGTTCGAATCCGTCAGCCGAGAAAGTTACACAACTGCTGGACTTAGATCCGAACTCAAAACTGACCGTTGCTGCATGGGAAGGTCTAGCGCGTGGTTGGCCAAAGAATTTAGTGATCGCGCTTTCGGACCAGGCGCAGAAAAGATTCCGCGATCGCTTTCTTACCGATTCAACAAGCATTGATTGCAAAGCTGCTGTCCTTTCTGTTGCCGATAAGTGGTCGATTCGCGATCTTGACCAAAGTGTTGCTTCAATTCAAAGTAGCTTATTTGGCATCTCGCTCGACAGTTCTGCGAATGACCAACGGCGCCTGAGCGCATGGGAGCAGGCTATCCGGTTATCGCCGGCGAGCCCGCGCATTCTCGATGCGGCAGAGAAGTTCTTCACGCCGCAGTTGTCGCCAGAGATTGGCAGCAAAGCCATGGACGCATTGCAAGTCGCTCGAGTCGAGGGTCTTGCGGATAAATTGCTTGTGGCGCGTCGAAAACTCGGACCGAGCTTAGCTAGTAGCGTACTTCGGCTGTTGCTCAATCGCGCCGAAACAACAACCTCGCTATTGGACTCGATTGAAAAAGGACTGATTCAATTCAGCGATCTCCAGTTGGACCAGCGTCAAGCCATACTCAATCACCCAGATCGTGCGATCGCCCGCCGTGCAGGTGATTTGATGAAGGCTCGCGGTGCGATGGTCGCGAGCAATCGACAAGCATTGGTCGACGAGTGGATGCCCGTAACAGAGATGAAGGGTGACCTTGAAAACGGAATTGCCATGTACAAAAAACATTGCGCTCAATGCCACAAGCATGGTGAACTCGGCGTTGCTATCGGTCCAAATCTCACCGGAATGGCCGTGCATCCCAAACCTGAAATCCTGATGAACATACTGGACCCATCCAGAAGCGTTGAGAGTAACTTCAAGACTTACCAAGTTCTCACTGCAGAAGGCAGAGTGATCAACGGTATGCTCGCTGGCGAATCGGCCAATTCGATTCGGATCATCAATACCCAGGGCAAAGAAGAGCAAGTTCTCCGAGCGGATATCGAAGAGATGAACGCTTCTGTCAAGTCAGTGATGCCGGAAGGCTTTGAAGCATTGATTGGCAAGCAGGAAATGGCTGACCTTCTTGGATTCCTGAATAATCGCGGCCGCTACACTCCGCTGACGTTGTCCATAGCCGCGACATTGAGCGGAGCAAAAGGCTTGCCTGGCATGCGAGGCGGCCCGGGTGATAAATTCGAACTGAAGACGTACGGTACTATCGAAATCGATGGAGTCCCTTTCGAAATCCAGGATCCCCAGGAAGGACGTGTTGCAAACATGATTGCGTTGCAGGCCGCCGGTGGTCGCGTACCAGCGACCTTGCCTTCGTCAACCACTTTGGCTTGTTCAGGCCGCGTATCGTCCATTCATCTTCTTGGTGCAGTCGCAGCGTTCGGCCCCCCGAACACCAATGCAGCAGCGAGCGTAATTGTTCGATGCCACTTTGAAGATGGATCCAAAGAAGACCACGCGTTGGTAAATGGAAAGCACCTTGCAACTTATCGCGAAAGGGTGGACGTTCCTGAATCAAAATTTGCTATCGACGCGAATGGAAAGCAGATCCGTTACATAAAGATTTCGCTTTCTAACAAAACGCCGTTGAAGAGCATCGAATTTGTCAAAGGTGAAGATTTTTCGTTTCCCTTAATATTTGCCGTTACCGTTGAGTCAACCGAAAACGGTGGGCATTAGGCCAATTGCATTAACTTTGTTCGTCGAACTCAAAGGGTTTCTCATTATGAATTGTTCATTCGTTCAGATGCTTGGGATATCAGCGGTGTTGTGCTTTGGATCGCATTTTTCCATTGCACAAGACGGTCCCGAGAGAGCGCGACGCACCGGTGGTTTCGGAGGGCCAATTGAACTGAGCGAGGACGACATAGCCTTTTACGATGCACCACCCGCAGGATTCAAGACCGTTCGCGACGATGCGCCCAAGGGCAAACTGGAGTTAATCGAGTATGAATCCAAGACAGTAGGCACCACCCGTAAGGCAAATGTCTACACTCCTCCAGGCTACACTGCCGGTACAAAGTACCCAGTGCTCTATCTGTTGCATGGTATCGGCGGCGATGAGACTGAATGGGTCCGCTTTGCAAATCCAAGCGTGCTTTTCGACAACTTGATCGCCGATGGGAAAGCGGTTCCGATGATTGTTGTCATGCCGAATGGCCGTGCGCAGAAAAATGACAGAGCCGAGGGAAACGTCATGGCGAGCGCGCCTGCCTTCGCCACGTTCGAACGCGATCTTATCGACGATCTGATTCCGAAGATCGAAGCAAAATACTCGGTCGACAAGAGCCGCGAAAAACGCGCCATCGCAGGCCTTTCCATGGGTGGCGGTCAGTCGTTTAACTTTGGCCTAGGTAATCTCGATACATTTGCTTGGGTTGGCCCATTCTCTGCCGCACCCAACACGAAACCGGTCAACGAGTTGATCCCAAGTGTCGAAAACACCAAGGCCAAACTGAAACTCCTCTGGATCTCTTGCGGAAACAAAGATGGACTGATCCGAATCAGTCAGAACGTGCATCAATTCCTGAAGAAGAACGATATCGAACACGTTTGGCACGTCGACGGCCATGGTCACGATCCGGCCCACTGGAGCAGCAGTCTTTACTGGTTCAGTCAAAGTGTATTTCAGGATAGAAAGCCGATTGGGAAACAAGCTTCAGCAACGAAACCGGCCTCTCCTGATTCGCCCGGCAGCATCGTGGGCAAGTGGTCCGGGACCATCGATACTCAAATCGGCAAGCAAGAATACGTTTACACGATCGTAAGCAAAGATGACAAGATGCTCGGTAGTGCCACAATGAAGCTTGAAGGAAACGATTTTCGGAGTGAGCTAGTTAACGTCAAGCTCGCGGGCAAAAAAGTTTCGTTCGATGAAAAGTTGAAATTCAATGACGCAGATCTATTGATTGCATACACGGGTGAATTGGATGGTGACGAGATGAAACTGACTCGAAAAGTTGGTGATTTCGCCACCGAGGATTTTGTCGCTAAGCGTTCGAAGTAGCCAACGGGTGTGACCGGCTAATCAAGATGGGTATTGTAACTAGCGTTTGAATGCTGGCGCAACATTTGGTAGCAGCATTTATTCGAAGCACGATTTCTTTGCAGATCGTTCAGGATGTGGATAATAAGGGCGTAGCCGTAACAC
>JANMGH010000131.1:0-11973 GCA_031374515.1 Pirellula sp.
CCGCCCAACGAAGAGGGCACTGAAACCGCCTGAGTAGATCAGCTTTGACGTTGGGGCATCCCACCAACAATGAACCGCCCAACGAAGAGGGCACTGAAACCCTTGTCCACGCATACCAGCCATTAGTCTCGATCGGCCCAACAATGAACCGCCCAACGAAGAGGGCACTGAAACTAGCAATCTACCGTACCGCTTGGTCCACAACAAAACCAACAATGAACCGCCCAACGAAGAGGGCACTGAAACAATAACGGGCTTTGAAGTCTGATCCAATCGACCGGACCCAACAATGAACCGCCCAACGAAGAGGGCACTGAAACATCAATTGCTCGATACACTCAACGAATCGTGCCGCCCAACAATGAACCGCCCAACGAAGAGGGCACTGAAACGGTGTTCCTGCCGTCAAACCAGCAGCCTTTGTCTTGCCAACAATGAACCGCCCAACGAAGAGGGCACTGAAACAAAATCATCACGTCATAGGCGTGCAATTCGGTATCTCCAACAATGAACCGCCCAACGAAGAGGGCACTGAAACTAATTTGGTGGAATAGGCTGTGGGGGAGGATTAGGAAGAGGCCGTAGATTTTCGATCCAACCAGTGAAATTGCGTTGAAAACGCCAGCTTGACGAGTTCTTCTACGCAGATGTCCAGAATCTCTTGAGACGCTACATGGTTGCGTTTCTTGGATGAGCCGAGGTGCAAATTGAATCACGCTATCTGCTGCGAGACGGTCGCCAGGATTTGCCGCAACTGATCAAAACGAGCTGGCTTGACTAGGTGTTGATTGAATCCTGCTTGTAGGGACGTCTGTCGGTCGGCCTCTTGTCCATAACCGGTCAAGGCGACCAGCACGACGTTCTTGAGATCAGGTTGCTTTCGGATTCTCTTCGCGACCTCGTAACCGTTCAGGCCGGGCAGGCCGATGTCCAACAACATCACGTCCGGTCGATAGTCGATCGCCGCTTGCACGGCGGTTGGCCCATCGTAAGCCGTCTGAACGTCATGCCCCAACGCGTTCAGCAGCATCGTAAAGCTCAACGCCGTATCCACGTTGTCATCTACCACCAGTACGCGCAACGGTCGTGTTATCGGCTGGCCGGTTTCCGAGACCGACGACGTCGATTGCGGTGCGTCAGTCGGCGCCACCGGCAGACGCACGACGAACTCACTGCCTTGCCCCAATTCGCTGAATACCTCGACTTTTCCTCCGTGCAGTTCCGTAAGCCGTAGCACCAACGCCAGCCCGATGCCCAATCCGCCTTGCGAGCGGTCCAAAGATCGTTCCGCCTGCGTGAACAGGTCGAAGACGTGCGGGAGTAGATCTGGCGCGATACCCACGCCTGAATCCCGCACCCGTAGCACACACTCATCGCCGTCTTGTTGGACGGTCAGCCAGACCTGACCGCTTTCGTCGGTGTACTTAGCGGCATTGGAGAGAAGGTTCACCAGCACTTGTTCCAGCCGCGCGGCATCGGCGTGCAGCCAGATCGGTTCCTGCGGCAACGAAACCGTGAATTCATGCTGGCGTTGCTCGATCATTGGCCGAGCGGTCTCCACCGCACGTCCCACGATTTCGCTCGCGGCGACCCGTACTCGGCGAAGCTGAACCCGACCAGTCGTGATGCGGGAAACTTCGAGCAAGTCATCCACAAGATGTTGAAGTTGACTCAATTGCCGACCAATGATACCGCGAGCTTGCTGCTGAATCAGGTTCTCGCTCCCTTGCTGGAGACCAAGCAATTGCACAGCGTTGGCGATGGGCGCGAGCGGGCTGCGCAGCTCATGACTGAGCATCGCCAGGAACTCGTCTTTGCGGCGATGCAGGTCCGACAACTCGGACGCCTGTTTCTTCGTCTGCTTCTCCAAGCGGCTGCGGTCGCTGATGTCGCGAATGTTGCACTGCGCGACATGCCGGTGATTCCACTGATAGACGTTGCTGACGAACTCGACCTCGACCGGCGGATTGTCCTTAGATTTGAGAGGCAAGTAGTCGTAGCGGACATAGCCCTTCTCTTGCAGTTCTCGAAGGGCAGCCTCGTTGGCAGACTTGTCGCGGAACAGGCCGATCTCCCACATTTCCTTGCCGATGAATTCGACGGTTGAATAGCCCGATAGCTCGGTCATAAACGGGTTGGCGTCGAGGATTCTCCCGGTGCTGGCGTCGAGAATAAGGACGCCGTCTTTGGCAGTCTCGAAGAGCCGACGGTACAGGGTTTCCGAGGCTTGCAGCTTCACTTCCAACTGTTTGCGATCGGTGATGTTGCGAGCGATTGTCGAGGTACCGACAAGTTGGCCTTGGCCGTTTTTGATGGGAGAAACGGTAAGAGAAATATCGAACAGCGTGCCATCCTTGCGTTGTCGTTTCGTTTCGAAAGACTCGATGACTTCTCCATTGCGAATCCGGTCAAGGATGGAACGTTCTTCGTCGACTCGATCCGGCGGAAGGAGCATCGTCAGGGATCGACCAACCGCATCTTGCTCGGTGTAACCAAAGAGCCGAACTGCGCCCGGGTTCCAACTGGTGATGATGCCGTTGAGGTCCTTGCCGAGGATGGCATCGTCGGACGACGTGACAATCGCGCCGAGATGAGCCATGGCCGCTTCCGACCGCTTGCGTTCTGTGATGTCCTCGATGGCCAGCAAGATCCGTTCAGAGTTTTGTAGCGGTTCGATGATACGCCGGGCGTTTAGCAGCATGAAACGGCGGCCCAATTGCTCGAATTCGTGTTCGACCTCGAAGTCTTCGATGCTTTGACTCACCGACAGGGTTTCCTCCAGCAATTCGCGTAGGCGCGGGATGTCCCACTGGCGGTTGCCAAGTTCGTAGACAAACGTGCCAATAGTCTTGACGGGCGTAACGCGGAAGGTGCGGTAGAAGGACCGGTTGGCGCTCTCGACACGCAGATCATGATCGAGCACGAGCATCGGCTCGCGCACGGTCTCAAGCGTGTTCTCGGCGAAAGCCCGAGCAACGATGGCGATTTGCTCGCTGCGCTTAAGGGCTTCGATTTCCACTAGCACCATCACCGCGCCATCGACCTTGTTGTCGAGCGTCATGTAGGGGCGCACGCGCAGCAAATGCCAACGGTCGGCGTTGTCGCGGACCTCGCGTTCCTGCTCCCGCACGTCGGCGATGACGGCTGCAACCAGAACCTCCAGATTCACCGGCGATTTCTCGGCATCCGCGAATACTAGTCGGTGCCGGATGTGGCTGATCGGCCGCCCCACGTCGGCGGCCAACAGGTCGAATTGCTTCTCTGCCTGCGGGCTGAAACGGCGGATGGTCAGGTCGCGCCCGAGCAATACGATGGCGAGCTTGGCCGAGGTCTGGAGGTTGACCAAATCGTTGTTGACGCGGTCGAGTTCGACGTTGCGATTGGACATCTCCTCGTTGACGGTGGTCAGCTCTTCGTTGGCCGATTCCATCTCTTCCTTTGAGGTCTCCAATTCCTCGTTTATGCTTTGCAGCTCTTCGTTGCTGGACTGGACTTCCTCGCTGGCCGCCTGCAGCTCCTCGTTGCCCGCCTCGTGCTGTTCCTGGATGGACTGGAGGTATTCTCGCGTCTCCGATAGGTCGGTTTCGAGATCCGCGATGCGTCTGTTGGCTTCGTCGAGTAATGCGGTTTCTTGGCTCGCCCCAGTTCTTTTGCTAGTCGGAGGGCTTAAGCCTCCGGACTCAGCCGCGTCATCAACCAGTCCGGGGGCTGACGTCCTCCGGCTTGCCTGACTTGCGAGCGAGGAACGCCCGGCCTTTTCCGCATCGTCGAACATAATCAGGAAGCAGCTCTCGTTCAAATTCTTCAGCGGAATAACTTCCAGGCTGACCGTGCGGGTTTTGCCGTCCTGCTCGATGTGGACGTTTTCTCTACGCGCGGCCTTATTCTCTTTCTTGGCTTCGTTGATCGCGCTGCGTAGCGGCAGCATCAAACCTTTCCTCGCCATCTTCAGCACGTCGAGACTGGGCTTGCCGATGGGTGGTTCGAGGTACGCACCAGTCGGCCCGCGAAATTGCAGGATTTGCAACTCGTTATTGACGACTACGCCCGGCGGCGCAAACTGATTGATGGTAATGTGGTCGGCTTCGCGTTGGACGTTGTTCTGCTCGCCGCGGAAACCCTCCGGCAGTTTCGACACCCCCTGCTGACTCACGGGAAGCAGTGGCCGCCGGCTGAGCGCGCCGTACTCGTCACGCTCGCCCCTGACCGGCAATGGAATCGCCAGGGTCGGCGCTGGCTTCTTGGAATAAATCTTGTACTTCTTGTCGACCGGTTCAAACAGGTTGGTGAAGCCGCCGATGGATTCCGAGGCACCCAGCAACAGGAAACCGCCGGGCTTGAGCGCGTAATGAAACGTGGGCATCGCCTTCTTTTGCAAACTCGGTTCGAGATAGATCAGCAGGTTGCGGCAACTGACCAGATCCATGCGAGAGAAGGGCGTGTCGGAGATCAGGTTCTGCTTCGCAAAAACCACCATCTCACGCAGCATCTTGCAGACGCGGTAGCCCCCTTGCTCCTCGACAAAGAACCGCCGCAAGCGTTCCGGCGTGATATCGTCGGCGAGGCTCTTAGCATACAAACCGTTGCGGGCCTTGTCTAAGAGCGTGTCGTTGAGGTCGGTGGCGAACACCTGGAGCTTGCGCAGGCGGGACACCTTCTCGGCCGATTCCAAGAATGTCATGGCTATGGAATACGCTTCCTGGCCCGTGGAACAGCCGAGCACCCAGACGCGAATCGGTTTGTCGCCGGACTGCTTGAGCAGCTTGGGAAACACCTCCCGCTGCAGCACATCAAACATTTCGGGGTTGCGGAAGAAACTTGTCACGCTGATGAGCACGTCAGAGTAGAGCGCATCGAGTTCCTTGGCATTGCCCCGCAGAAAACCGGCGTAGTCCTCCAACGTCTCCAATTTGCTGAGCACCAGTCGCCGAGTGATACGCCGCTGGATGGTGCTGGACTTGTAAAGCGAGAAATCCACGCCCGAATGGTTGCGCAGGAGCACCACGATTTTCCTGTAGCCGTCCAGCGCGGCACTCGTGCCCTTCGCCATAGCCTGCTCCCCGTCGGCCTCGGCATGCACCTGCTTGGATTGAATGGGCGGCGTTCCGCGTCCTCCCGATGGCAGCGGCGTATCATCGTCCTCATGCTTGGTCGCCTCCGCGCGATCACTTTCCGGGCGGGTGGCAAGATCGAACGGTTGCCCCGCGATGTACGGATGCTTGGCAATCCGGACGAGTTCTTTCGCGATGTCGGCTGGCGAAAGAACCAGGTCCACGCAGCCCGCTGCCACGGCGCTTCGCGGCATCGAGTCGTACTTGGCCGAATCATCTTGCGCGAACGTGATCCCGCCTTCGGCCTTAATCGCCTCCAGCCCGAGCGTGCCGTCGCTAGCGGTGCCGGACAGCACCACGCCGATAGCTTTCGCGCGCTGGTCCTGCGAGAGCGACTCAAAGAAAGAATCAATGGGCCGATGCGGCATGCGCAACCGCTCTCGCGACTGCAACCTTAAAACTCCTTGGGTGATTGTCAGGTTCGTGTCGGGCGGAATGACATGGATGTGGTTGGCCTGGACCGCCTGATTGTTCGTGACTTCATGCACGGGAAGCGAAGTGGCACGCGACAGAATCTGCGTCAGCGCACTTTCGTGCTCCGGATCGAGATGCTGCACCAGCACGAACCCCATGCCGGTATCTAAGGGCAGAGCCTTAAGCAACTGCGTAAACGCTTCTAACCCGCCGGCCGAAGCACCGACACCAACAATCGGAAACGGCGCGCCTAAGTTCAGTTCGTCACGCTCATTCGCGGCATCCCGCATTGCCGGTGGCATTTCAGGAAGTTTATCTGGGATGTTATTCGTCACTGGAATTTTTCAATCGGTAGAGACTTGGACAGCGCGGCCACGAGGTAAAGGGTTCCCCCACCCCATTAACAATGTTTACATCGACTTTGCCCAACCCATAGAATGCACGCTGAGGCGGGCCACCGGCCGGGATTGCATTTACGTCTTTTTCCACGACTGAATTCGCTTCACAACCGGGGGCATCGACGACAAAAAATAGATAGAGCTTAGTGTATCGGAGAATGAAGCTGTGAATATGGTCGCGCCGAATATGCTCGAAGCTTCTTTGGTCGATTCCTTCGAGTTCGCATTCTCTAAATCTTTGACCCTAGAGCGTCGTACTCCTGCAGGATCGGCCTAGCAGCAAACAGCGTCTTTCCTAGCCGCCAGTTACCAATCCACGATATGGCCGAGGTTCGATCCAGCCATCGGCCGCTTTCCACAATTTGGTGCATGACATCCTTGGACTTGGCGCTGGCTGCCCAGCTCTGTCCTATCCACAGGTTTTCTTGAAGCTACGTGGTCTACGGCGCTGGCTGCTTGCTGTAGGACTGATGCGTCGGACAGACTGTAGAGGCTATTCGTTCGTTTTCAGGAGTTTACTATTGCGTTTAGTGCTGGCAGATATCGCTATTCTGTTTGGAATGATTTCCCGGATGGCTGGGATCGGCATCACCAATGCGGCGTACATCATGGAGAGTCTGGGTGGCCGTCTCCTTGCGTTTCCAACAACTGTGAAACCTCTCCGAGAATCCTGATCGTTCCGCTGAGGTTTTCGTATTTTTAATTTCTTACTGTGTTTTTGTTTTTGTCTCAAGACGGCACCGTTATTCTATCCCCCGATGGATCAAGGCCAGATCGCCCGGCCTTTCAGAAGCAATTGTCCACGTTCAATCAAGTGTATTTAGTTTGAGCCTTAATTGGAGTTAAACTCAATGGAATCGGTATCATCCCACTATCACGGGCAAGTAATTCGCAAGGGTTCCGAAACGGTACTTAGGAGATTCGATCTCCAACACGAAATCCGACCGGATACGAATCTAACTTTTGTTAACGACGTGGTTTCAAATCTACGATCGGCGCCAGGTGAATCCCAGGAGGTTCAGGCGGCAGTGCACCGCGTGTTCGTCGAATGCAAACGCCTGAGAGATCATCTTAGCCGGGACGAGTGGGCCAATTGCGTTAACCTTATTCGAGAATCGGAGTTGCTTTCACTCGTTCACCAGGACCCTTTCACCAGTCGAGCCTTCCACAAGCCGCGAGGGTATGCAGGCGACGCGGTGATGATGGATTATATCTACAGTTCCGAGGAAGGCTGGCAACTACCAAAATCGAGCATTCTCGGTCAAGGAATATTTAAGTACACGACTAACGCTGCGGCCTCCGCTGGAGTGCGAGCAAGACGAGAACATATCGCGGAGAAACTTGATGAAGTGGCCCATAAACATGTTTCTCCGGAGGTCATGGCTGTTGCGTGCGGCCATCTTCGCGAAGCCTCGATGAGCTCAGCCATTCGTCGACGAAGGTTCGATAGATTTGTTGCGTTGGATGCAGATGCCGAGAGCTTGAACGAAGTCGAACGCAGCTTCGGACGCCTTGGAGTTCAATGCGAGTTGGCAGATATCCGAAAAATGTTAACTGGCAAAATGAATTACGGTACTTTTGATTTCATTTATTCGACCGGACTGTATGACTATCTAAAAGAAAAGACTGCCCAACAGCTCACTTACCATCTGTTTTCGATGCTCAAATCCGGTGGAAAACTGGTTCTCGCCAATTTCCTACCAACCATCGATGACATCGCATACATGGAAGCATGCATGGATTGGTTTCTGGTTTATCGCGATCGACTTGATATGATGTCACTAACTGAAAAAATAGACCAGTCAGCAATACGACACATTCAAGTTAGCGTAGAAGAAAACCAAAACATCATCTTCCTCGAGGTAACACGAGCCTGAGCAGGCGGATACTTTGGTAAGTTTGGACATAGCGATTTGGCGTCCAGCTGCTTCAACAAGGTGGTACTTACAAGGCTGGGAAATTGGCTGCAGCCAATGAGACCACGCCTGCGGGATCGGCCTAGGAACAACCAATAGTTACGATTTCCACAGGTTGGACTGAGGCGGGATTACTGGCCTAGCTCATCAACTGTGGAAGCGTCGTACTCCTGCGGGATCGGCCTAGCCAGCAGCCAGCGTCTGTCGCTTTCACAGGTTGGCATGTCGACAACTGCAGCACATCAACTGTAACGCTACGTTGTAATCGCGAGACAACATGCCTAAGATTGGAACCAGTTGGTGATGGCTCGATTCTTCGTCGTTTGGCTGTCAGACATCTCCGTAAAATAAACAATCAGGAAACGAAACCATGAAACTCAGCCGACAAGCTTTTCGACTTATGCTGTTGCCAATTGTAGCGATGTTGTCGGTCGCCAAAGCCGATGACTGGGCGCAATGGCGTGGACCGGATCGGACGGGTCTTTCGAAGGAAACCGGGCTTGCTAAGCAGTGGCCCGCGAAAGGCCCGGAGGTAGTTTGGAAGGTCGAAGACGTCGGACAAGGCTACTCGGCGGTGGTGGTGCGAGGTGACCGTCTTTTCACTCAAGGCAACATTGATGGACAAGGATTTGTTCTTTGTCTGAACACTCAGGATGGATCAGTCATTTGGAAGACTCATCCGCCGACCGAGACTGAGGAATACAAGCACGGAAAAGGTAACGGTGCTCGCGGTACCCCGACGCTCGACGGCGATATGCTTTTTACGATCGGTGGTGGTGGTGATCTGACCTGCTTGAAGGCGGACTCCGGTAGCGTCGTTTGGAGCAAACATTTGGTCAAGGACTTCGGTGGGTCTCGACCCGGTTGGGGATTCAGCGAAAGCCCGTTGGTGGATGGCGAGAAGCTAATCGTGACGCCTGGAGGTTTGGATGGTTGTGTAGTCGCGCTGAACAAGCAGAACGGCGATGTGATATGGCGCAGCACGGACGCATCGGACTTTGCGCATTACAGCTCGGCAATTGTAGTCGAATCGAACGGAATTCGGCAGGTCCTGCAATTCACTGGCGGCGGAGGTAAGAGGGGAGGCGGCCGTCGCAACAGCTCCGAGCCCGTCGAACCAAAAGCGTCGGAAACTGCGATTTCGCCGCGCATCATCTCGCTCGACGCCCAGACCGGTCACTTGCTCTAGTCCTACGATAAATCGGCCAACGGCACTGCCAACGTTGCGACTCCGATCTTTCACGGTGACAAAGTCTTTTCGTCATCGGCCTACGGTACTGGCGGTGGACTGGTGAAGCTCGCCAAGAACGGGAGTGGCTTCACGGCCGAAGAAGTCTACTTCGAGAAGAAAATGGCCAATCACCATGGCGGCATTGTGTTGGTCGACGGCTATCTCTACGGCTTTGGCAGCGGCGGACTGATCTGCATGAACTTCGAAACCGGTGAGATCACATGGCAGGCCCGCAGCGTCAGCAAAGGCTCGATTTTTTACGCCGACGGTTTGTTGTATTGCTACGGCGAGAAGAACGAAATGGCCTTGGTCGCCGCCAACCCCAAAGAATACAGCGAGAAAGGCCGCTTCGAGGTCCCAGCCGGAGATCAACCGACCTGGGCACACCCCGTCGTCGCGAACGGCCACATGTATTTGCGCGATATGCAACGCCTCACCTGTTACAACGTGAAGGCAAAGTGAGTTGAACTCCTGAATCCTTGGAAATTTAGCAAAGCATACTACTGCAAGAAATGTGGTGCGTCATTGATCGCATCTGACAAGGGACAAAGTTGATTGTCCTATTTTACGCGGATTGCTCGTCGCCTGTGCCAACGTCCGATTACGGCTTCTGCGATTTCCACAAGGTTGTGCCTAGCTGCTAGCTTCCCAGATTCGGCAGGATGCAACGGCTAGCTCAACTGCGAAAACGTCGTACTCGTGCAGGATCGGCCTAGCAGCAACCTTTCCCTAGGCCGCAAGCTTCCCATCCACGTGTGGTCATACTTCGACCCTACCATCGCCCGCTGTGGATCAATTCTACTACGGCTACTGCAACCGGAAAACAAGTAGAGACGCTTTGGCCATAATAGTATGCCATGCGCTTTTTACTCGTAACAATGAATGAGTCACGTCGGTTGCCATTAGCGTCTTGCTCAGAAGCTATTCGCAAGTGTCCTTGGAAGTGAACCTTGGAGATGCAACTGCGTAAGTCGGGAGTTGCCAAAAATATTTCCATAACCTGTCAAGGATTGTTTCGCCATGATTAAGACTACGCACTGTGCTATTCTGCCTCGCGCTTGGATGTTTATCGCAACAGCCGTCACGGTTATTCACTTTGTCAGCGCTCTTACTGCCCAGGATCTTCCGTCCGATGAGTACTTTTCGCCGATTGAGGCCAAGTCGACTCCGCAAATGCCAAGGGTTATTTTACGCAACATTCGCGAGGATCGCGATGGAAATGTATGGTTCGCTAGTTTCGGTGGACCGATTCGTTACGATGGCAAGAACTTTACCACTTTCGGTGAAGAAGCAGGCATTGCTGAGCGGCGAATTTTTTCGTTGATTGTTGATAGAACCGGGGCACTTTGGTTTGGCTCCATTACGGGAGGTGTTTCGCGATACGACGGCAAGTCTTTCAAGCGGTATACGAAAAAGGAGGGCTTACCGGGGAATGACATTACATGGCTTTTCGAAGACAAAGATGGCTCGATCTGGTTCGGAGCGACTGAAGGGGCGAGCCGATATGATGGCAGGTCGTTTACGAATTTCACCAACAAAGATGGCTTGCCGGTCGGATCGATCTACGCAATCGATCAAGATGATTCAGGCCGACTCTGGTTCGGTGGACAAGACGGGATTAGCTTTTACGACGGCAAGTCCTTCACGAATTTCGCGACCATCGTTGGGCGAGAGTTCGAGAACATTCGCTCAATCGTCCATGACAAGTCGGGCAATCTGTGGTTCGGGGGGCAGTTTGGCTTGTTTCGCTACGATGGGAAGGCGGGAATGATGCTTACTGCGAAGGACGGTTTGCTTGATGATTTTGTTGGTTCAATGATCGTCGAGAAAGCTGGCGCCATTTGGTTCGGCCATCCGAACTACGAACGTGGCGGGGCAACACGCTACGATGGCAACACCTATAAGCACTTCACAGAAAAGGAAGGTTTGCCGAGCAAGAATGTCTATTGCATGATGGAAGATCGCGACGGGCGCATTTGGTTCGGCAGCGCCGGCTATGGTGCATCACGCTATGACGGCAAGACCTTTACAAATTTCTCCGGCCCCCCAGCTGTGTCGAATTGATGTAGCTCCTTCACTTAACGCTTTCAAGAGGGCATCGAGCCAGCGCCAACGCTCACAGTGGCTGGGGCGTAGCTAGTGGTATTGCTAGCTCCCAACTAGGCCGTAGTCCTACTTGTGGAAGAGCCAGCGCCACGCCCACAGTGTGAAGGTTTGCAGAGAGCACCAACCTGTGGGAACTTAATGCCTAATGTGACAACGTTGCACGGACAGTTTTTCGGATCCAATCTTGGTACAATGCGACGCTGCCCATCTATCGCTTCGAACTTTGGAAGGTCTTAAAATGTCCAACACGCCCGTTGGTGCAAACGAATTCACCAAAGCAAATCCCAGATTCATCTGGAAAGCACTGTCGTTTACAGTCGACTTGTTTTTGATCGCCTTGGCCGGTGTTGGCTGCTATTTCGCGATCCAATCCTCATTGAGGAAATCAGAACATGAATTCCATCTAACTCAGCTTACCGATAGAACGCAGTTAAACGCGTCGGGTGCTTTTGAAATAGTTGACCCAGATCGCATCTACGTAAAAGCAATTGAAACAGGCAAATCGCTTGAGTTTGCATGGCGAGTGTATTTGCCAACTGGATTTAAAAAGATTGCAGTTATGGAAATGATCAATGGCAAATCGGGCAAGAGCGTAATCACTACGCTGACCCAACCCTGCGAAACTATCGCTCGATTCAAAATCAAGTTGGTTGGAGAGTATGCTGTTTGTGAGCAGCACTGGCTCGATGAGGTTTCAGTGTTTGCATCGGAGCTCTCCGATTCGAAAGAAACGCAGGAGTTCTTAGAGGCCTCCGATTTCCACGTTGCGATTACGCAAGTTGGAAAAGTTGAGGTAG
>JANMGH010000133.1:0-16995 GCA_031374515.1 Pirellula sp.
GCATCGCGTCGGGGCTGATCGCTCCGAGTAAGGAAGGACCAAGTGCCAGCCCGGCGATGACTTCGCCGATGACTGGAGGTTGGCCGATGTACCTACAAAGTCGTCCGATTATCGCTCCCAAAAAAATCACAGTGGACAATGTCAAAAGAACATGGAAAACCACATCCACACCCGAGCTTGATTTTGACGCAGCTTGCGTTTCGGTTGATGTGGTCTCAACCATTCCCCATTCGTTCCCTAGCTGCAGCACCCCAAGCACAATCGCAATTCCGGCGAAAAGCAGGCCGAGGTAAGCAAGTATTCCCACAGCGTAGGAGCGTCGTGATTCAGAACTCATTTTTCGCTAACATGATCGTCTTTTCCTCCGAGAAATAATAGTCGTCTGAACAACTATCGTCGATTATATCGGCTACGAAAATTCTGAATAGTGAAAGCGTCAGATCAAAACCGTTCAAGCATCAGGTAGGATACACTTTGCTTCTGAGTATCAAAAAACAACTCCCGCGAGCTGGAACGCCGACCCGCGGGTGTCTGGTTTCAAGTATACAACGATTGGACCGGAGTCCAGCTCACGTTACAGTTCGATCGCTTCGACTTCAGCGACGAATCGCTGCTTGTTGTCGGCGAGGAACGCACTGATCACGTTGAACACGGCGTCACTGAAGCCACCGATGTTCATGATGTCAGCTCGCTCACACGCCTGAACCGTCTTGTTCGGTTGCAGATCGATGCAAATCAGCTTTGGATTGGCTTCCTTACACGGATGCTTGATTGCGAGATTGGTCCACTGTAGACGACATCCCGCCAATTCATGGCCATGACGGGCGCAACGAAAATATCATTCACGTCATTTAGGCGTTTGGACTAGTTCTAATTCAGGGAGTGCAACCTTTACGCCCGATGGACTGAACACCACTGGAACGATTTCCTTGGATACTGCAGCATCGTAGACCAAACCAAGGTACTTGTGAGCTGGCGTCGAGAGTCGCAAAATCCAACTAAATGTGATGACCGCTATTTTTTTGAAGAATCCGAGGTTGCGATCCAGGATGATGTCCTCTTCGCCGACTTCGATGATCCACCGTTCCGATGCAATTGGAAGTAACTGTTGACGTTGAAGTTCTTCGAGTACGTTGCGGACATCCGGCTGTTCCATATATCCGTAGTTGACTACGACTGAATGGATATCGGTGCCGAGCTTCGTCACGACAAATCGACCATCTTCGTTAATATTCGCAATGTTCATTTGATTCACGTGCATCAGAACTACTTTCGACGGTAACACGCCGTACTTCTTTAGGAAGATGCGAAGTACAATTGGCACATAGTCTTCTTTGGCCATGGTTGGAGTTAGACGTTACTTCACGCCTGTAATTGGAAACGAAGTGACCACGCCCCGCGGTCACTTTAATATCTTTCCAGTCGCTGTTGAGTCACGCGTTGTAGATCCCAATCAATCGGACTGGCGTTTGTTGTTTGACGCAATCCATCAAACGCAAGGTGTAAAAGTCGTCATATTGAATCACGCTCGAGACTTGCATAGCGGCTTCCGTCCATTTGGACCGGACCACCACAACGCACTCGTTGGCGAAAACCTTGACGGTTTGCCGATGCGATTTAATGCTATGGAGATCTTGAACTCGGCCGCCACGCAATCCGACCCATTGCAACTGTCCCATGATTGGATGGGACTTCTGAATCGCGGGCAAAAAGTCACGCCGATAGGAAGCAGTGATTCCCATGATGTCAGTCGGTATTCCTTAGGACAGGCACGAACCTACATCCGTTGCGACGATCGTGATCCGGGGAATCTCGATATAAATTCCGCAGTTGCTAGCTTAGTTGAGGGACGCGTGATGGTTAGCTATGGTCTGATAGCGGAACTCACGGTTAATGATCACTACCGTTCAGGAGAGTTAGCTACCGAGCTTGATAAAGATGAAATTCAAGTCGACGTGAGAGTATTGGGGCCGCATTGGGCTCGTGACGATCAAGTCCAGCTTTTCGCAAATGGCTATCCAATTATGGAGGCGACGATTTCCGAGACAGACCATGTAAAACTACCTTCTGGAATAAAGTGGATTGGTCGCTGGTCGATACCTAAACCCAAGCATGATGTACATCTGGTAGCAATCGCAACTGGAAAGGGAATTGAGGGTCTATACTGGCCGATGGCCAAGCCTTATCAACCTGTGAAGCCAGAATTTAAATCTCGTTCTCTAGGTTGCAGCGGTGCAGTTTGGTTGGATATTGACCAAGACGGTCTTCGAACTTCTGCTTACGACTACGCTCAAAAGTTGTTTGCAAATGCGGATAACGATTGGCAAAGATTAGTCTTCAGCTTGTCGGATTACGATGAAGCTGTGGCTGCCCAAACGGCACACCTCGTCACTCGATCTGGAACATCACACTTTTCAGAGCCTATACAGAAAGCGGTAGAAGCAGGCACGTCAGCAACCAGATCCGGATTTAAGGCGTATCGAGAAGAATATCGAGCAAATGAAATTGCGCGAGCAATGCGCTGACATTCGATGCACTTTTCCGCGCGAGTTGCTTATGGTCTGACGCCACCCGTGGACATTCATCTAAGTTGTCGAGGATGTCTGCAGAGTAAGCTGAACACTACTTTCCCGGCGGTGCGTTTCTCACGCGTTGCATTTACGCAATTACCTCGCCAATAGAAGTCATTACATTGGCTCTTCGTTCTGAAGCTATGCAGCAGTGGTGGAGCGGATTCGGTTACCGATCGGCTGCGTGAAGCGGCGGAGCATTTTGTTTATGGCGTAAGTTGACCAATCCACCAAATACGCTTTTGATTCAGTTCATTAGTTTTATTGTTGGAGTTAGAACGGAAGCAAGTGTTTGTCGTAATTCATCTTCAAGTCGTTTGCCACCCACAGCATTGTTTTCGTATTCGATTCGTCGGATGTGCGTAAGGTCGAAGGGGAACTTAACGTCTGCGCCCCGTTGATAAATCAAGACAGTTTCCTTCCCGAGGGTATGGGCAATTCCCAATTCATACATAACATTGGGATTCAACCCAGTTAGGTCGGCAACCACCAAACGGGCCTCGCAAATAGACTTCCAGATATCTTGGATCACGGCTTTGTTCGACCTGATGTCATCTGCGCGGCGACAAACCAATCCGAATTTTTCACTCTCAATGGTCGGCTTAACGAATGTACTGTAAATCATTGTGAGTTCATTCGTGAATGGCATCAACACAAATGCGAGTCTTGGATCAATCGCGTATGCAGCTGGGCCAAAAATGGGGTTTATTTGGATTATGCTCATTTGTCTCTCCACTCTGTTTATTTCCGAGCAAATGTGTGAATCAGCAATTGCTTCGAGCGTCGGCTTCCTCATTTCGATGCTCTGATTCAGAATTGTGGCGGGAAACTGAACTACAAATGCATCTTCAAAGCCAAAAGTCCACTTCGCAGCGTCGACGACTTCATCAATTGAATGAGTTGACGGTCTCTGGTCAATACTTACCGTTTGCGGTGTTCCATGCATTTTTTCACCGACTACGAACACGCTTTCAGAGTCGAGCACGTAGACGTAGTTACAAGGCAGCATGCTACGCACAACAGCGCGGGCTATCGAGTCTTTTCTCTTTTCAAAGACCATTTCGAGAAACTGGTCGTGAAGCTCATAAACCTTTTTGTCGTCAAAGTCTCCATAGTTGGTTCTTCCAACCTCATGAAACTTGTAGTTCGTTCGAAACATGTTGTCTCCGTGCTCAAACAGTTGAATATTGATCGAGGGAACTATTGTAATACTTCGAGATTGGCTCGAATCACGAGTAATTACCCCGAATCGATGGCGATTGTTCTATTCGGAAGCGACAAATGTACTGGCGGATCGACGTCGCGATCCAGCGAAAGATGATTTCGCACCGAGTAACCGCGCCGATTGCTTACAAATACATCGCAGTTCACGGGACGTAGCCCAGGTGATGTATCCTGCGACCAATTGACGCATAATTCAAATTGAGTCATGTATTCGATTCAGTTTGATTTGCTCCCGCCTCAACGATTCGTTGAAACTCATTAAAGATTTCAAGGTAGTTGCTAGAGAGAAACCGAACTACACGTGCATTGTCCAGCAGCTTCCGAAGATACCCTGTCACAATCACCAGATTCAAGACGTTCTTGCCGTGCGAGTCCTCGATCGCTTTCAGATCCCGGACCAGCAATTGCGATTCGTGGTCTATTTTGGCGATATCCTCCTGCGACATAGCTTCGGACTCGACGTCGCGAAAACCCTCGACGCGATGCTCGTTTGACGTTGCTCCAACCAAACACTTCATGTAACCGATAGTATAATTCCCCGATGCAACCATCAGTTCAGCGATCTCAATCTGACGAATCGCAAGGACTTTCCGCAACTCTCGGATGGCCGCCGCTGAAGTTCGCTTTTCCCGAAGCAATTGAACCGCTTCCTTGCAAATGCCATCCAATAAGTCTCGCTTTTGACGGATCAACGACAGGTCGACGTTCAGTGTCCTTGCAATTCTTTCCTCCGAAGCGCCATTCTTGATCGCCTTCGCAATCATGAAATGCTCTTGAATGGCGCTAAGTCGATTTACCTTGTGATTGTAGGTAAATCCTTCATCGTCGGTCGCAATTAAACACTTTGCGGACTGAATTCCCATCTCCTTCAGAATTGAATGGCGAATGTGTCCGTCGAGTATGACATGCATGCCATCGCCCCCTTTCTGCGGAAATACAACCAAAGGTTCGATTAGTCCTAACTCTCGGATAGACGCTTGGATGCACAGAAACTTCGCGGACATGCGCATCGCTTTGGATAAAGCGCGAGTCGGAAGAAGTCGATTCAACGGAAATTGCATTACTTCGTTTGAGCACGCCAAGGCAACTTTGGAATTCAAGATCGGACTCCTGCGATTTTAACTCGATCGGCAAGAAACTGCGGTAACGAAGACAACTGTTCGCTCTTTAGAATCGCATGAAATTGTTCATTTTGGTAAACCTCCTTGAATGCTGAAATCGCCATAAGCAGTCGACTCTCAAAGGCCTTTGATTTTCGAATAAGCGATTGTTGGCGGAGCGATTCATCCTGATATGTCTGAATCAATGTTTTGGATGAAACACCTTTGGTAATTGCCATTCGGGTTGGTGATTTTGGCAGCTTCCCTTTATTTCGCCGGTCTTCGATGATCCTTTTGGCCTTAACCAACGCTTCGCCTCGCAAATCGTTGTTTTCATACGCTTCTTGCAGGGCAATCTGAACTGCTTTGTCATCGGACGAGGCAATTGTCACTGCAATACTGATCGGAAGGATTCCTTTCTCTACCGCCTGCAGAAGTCTTTCCTCACCCTTGTCGAGTAGCTTTAACAGTCCTCGAATGTAGGTTACATCCATTCCGATCTTTTTTGCGATCTCCATATGGGAGTATCCGTTCGATTTCATCGTTCCAAGTTGTCGAATGAGGTCGATACAGGAATGCTGCCGGCGCGCAAGATTTTCGGCCAGCGACATTAACTGAAGCTCTTCCTTGGTCCCCTCTGCAATGATGCACGGAATTTCATCTTGCTCTAGAAAAATGTACGCTTCCAGTCGCCCCTGTCCACAAACGAGGTTATAAGTCGTATCGCCGTTCTTTACGCTGCCAATAACTACAGTCACAGGTTTTTTAAGGCCGATTGCCCCAATGTTAGCCGCGATCTGTTGGAACTTGTTCCGCCCCCGATCTCTTGGATTGAGAACATGGATCTTCGAAACGGGGATCATGACAATGGAACTGCTAAATGTGACGGTCACAATTACTCCTCTCAAGCACTACGGGAAGAAATCGAAGCTAGATAGTCCAGGTTGTCGAACTGGTACGTATCCAAATGGACGCCATTGGTTTCACACAAAAGAAGCTTTGGCGAATCGAGGTCAATAATCGGTAAGAGATAGAAATCGACTGGTTTGGTATTCTCGGCATTCATGCGCACTAGAATCGTGATGTCGGGCGCGATGCGGTGATCGAGTTTGACCAACCATCGCAGTGAACCGGCCGGTGTTTCGCGGCACCGAGAGAGAATCATGGTTGCACTGTATTCTCCGTTGATCAATAACAGGTCTGACGTTAAGTCGCGAGTGACGACCGCACCGGACGATTCCAATCGCGTCATGACCTCCGAAACAAGTTGTGGATAGAGAGAATGGAGGTTTCTATTTATCTCGACGTATTTGTAGTCGCGGTTTGCGGCAAGTCCGATTTGCTTGTAGGCGTTCAATAGGCTCCCAAATCTGGAGCGATACGCGCCGCTCGATGGCATCGTTTCGCAACTATCGATCAAGTGGCCAGACATCGATTTGTGTTGTTCGGCCAGTAACCGAAGCTGGGCGAGCATTTCCTCACTAGAAATCCGACGGGTTCGCTCCTGAATCACGCCGCGTGCAATGAAAAAATCCTCGAGCGCCACGATTGGTTCGAATGCTTCTTCTTTTCGAACCCACATTTCAGATGGATTTTCGACTCGCTTTTTCTTGAGCTTGAACGAGGTTCGATTAAATACGTTATGCCCGACGTATTTTTCATTCGTCAGCACTTGATGTACCGTGCCACGATTCCATGGTCGTCCCAAGTCTGTGGCAATTCCTTTTTCATTCAACTCGTTTGCGATCTCCGCTTCCCGCTTTCCGTCGACTGTAAATCGTTGGTATATCCAACGGACGGTTTCGGTTTCGCTTGCCGGGCCAGGTACCAAAATAACTCGGTCAGTCTGGAGGCTTTTGCGCTCGCCACGAGATAGCGTTACCTTGGCTTCGCCACTTTGATTGATTAGCATTCGCCGCAATCCAAATCCCGCAGGCCCGCCTTGCCGATAGCCAAGTTCAATTAGGCGACACTGTCCCTTGAATACTTTTGTCGAGAGTTCCCGCGAGTATTCTCCAGCCATCGCTCGTTTGACGCTCTTGATGATTGTCGATGTTGGCCCGCCATCGTTTTCGAATTGCTCAGCGCAGTAATGGACTTCAATGCCAGCGCGTTTGCAAAGATACTCGTAGTAGGCGCTTTCGTCGGCATCTTGAAACCGACCCCACCGACTTATGTCGTAGACCAAGATTGCCGAATAGTCAGCTTTTCCGTTTTGAACGTCGTCGATCATTTTTCGCAGGGATGCACGTCCAGCGACATTCAATCCGCTCTTGCCTTCGTCCGCGTAGGTTTTGACGATCTCGAACCCGCGCCTCCCTGCGTACTCAAGAATTACATCGTCCTGATTAGCTGTCGAATACTGCTGGTGTTCGGTTGACATGCGGACGTATTGAGCGGCGCGGCGTGTCGGTGGGAAATCATTGATGTTGGCTGTGTTCACGCGATTGCGCTTTCAAGGGGGAGCATTGGATTCGATTGGACGACAGATCGAACGTTCGGGATCCAGTGTGCTTCGCGCCTGTGTGAAATCGCGGGTAGTTGCTGTGTGATTTCTGTGTGAAGTTGCAGGAAGTTGCAGTGTGATTGTTGTGCGAAAATGCGGGCTTCACCGTGTAATGCCTAAGTGGAAATGCAGGATACTACCGTGTGATGGCCGTGTGAAACCGCGGGCTACTCGCTAAGAAAAACCGCGTAATGTCCTCTTGTTTTGCCGTCGATGCTGTTGGAAAGTGTGACGAGTCCGGCGTCGCGGAGCTTTGAACGAAGAGTCTTTACGACGCTTCTGACGGCCTCTGGTGATCGTATTCCTTCCCATATTTCGTCTAGGAGGATCTGATGGGAAACATAACTGTTTGGCCGTCGAAGTAACCGAGCCAAGAGTCGGAACGGAAGCGTGTTGCCAAGAAAGCAAATCCCGCCTTCATGTCGAACGCTGAATGTGGAATGGTCCATCCGTGGCATCGATCGGTCTGCAATTTCCACGTAAAATCGTTCAGCGGCCTCATGTTCAAGTCGCTTACCAGAGGCAACGATTGCTTTCAGACGATGTAATGACCCCAGAGATTCGGAATGACTCGCGATCAGGCAGTCGATGGATTTTTCGAGAATCGCAAGTGTTTCCGGATTCATTTTTGCTTTGACTTTCACGGAGAATTGGGGGGAACCAATTCTTGCTCACCGAAAAAGGCTTTGACTGGACATGAATTTCCTACCACGGAGAATGGCACAACGACCCTATTTTCGCTCACAGGTGGTACAGAGGAAATATTCGAGATTCCATGGCTCGAGGTATTGCCGTTCGCTATCTACCTCGTCGCCTACTTGTCCGTCGGCGGTGTGTAACCTGTCGAAAAAATACAGACTTTGCTATACTTCGGCGGTGTCGTTTTCGCATTCAATAGATGGAAGGCGAACCTATGATCAAGTTGACCGACTATGTCCAAACCGCTGACGAAGCTGACATCCTTGGCGTCGCGCAGAATACACTTCGCAAATGGGCTGAGCGCGGTGGCATCGCAATCCAGCCAACGGGTACCGATTGTTTAAACGAAGTGATTTGGAAACGTTTTTGAAAAAGGTTGGCCAGCCCGTCAACCCACGCCGCTAAGTCCTTGAAAGAATCGCCGCATGGCAAAGAAGAAGGTATCGAAAGCCACCGCAGCCCCCAAGGCGCTAAAGCCAGAAAGCACCGTTCCCGATGTTGCTCCCCCCAGAGCGTCCGACGACACCAAGAAGCAGCTTCAAACCCAGTTATGGAACATCGCCAACACTTTGCGAGGGAAGATGGGTGCGGATGAGTTCCGGGACTACATCCTGGGCTTCATCTTCTACAAATACCTCTCCGAGCGGATGCATATCTTCGCCGATGAGATTCTAAAACACGACGGCATCAAGTTTGACGAGATCGATGAGACGCAGAAAAAAGGCAAGCAGATGCTCGCCGCCATCCAGGAGGAGTCCGTCGGGCGGCTTGGCTACTTCCTTGAACCATCCGAGCTGTTCCACAAGGTCGCTGAAAAGGGGGCTAGGAAGGAAGACAACTTCATCCTGAAGGATCTCGGAGACATCTTGAAGCACATCGAGGCCAGCACCATGGGGCACGAAAGCGAAGATGATTTCGAAGGGCTGTTCGAGGATCTCGACCTTGGTTCGTCAAAGCTGGGAAAGACCGAGAACCAGAAAAATGAATTGATTGCGAAAGTGCTAAGTCATCTCGACAAGATCGACTTCCGTCTTGCCGACACAGAAGCCGACGTGTTGGGGGATGCCTACGAGTACTTGATCGGACAGTTTGCAAGCGGTGCGGGGAAGAAGGCGGGGGAGTTCTACACTCCTCAGGAAGTCAGTACCATCCTATCCAAGATCGTCACGACCGGTAAGAAGAAGCTCAAAAGCGTCTACGATCCAACTTGTGGCTCAGCTTCTTTGCTGTTGCGGGTGGCCAAAGAAGTGCCTGACGTGGGCCACTTCTACGGTCAAGAGATGAACCCCACGACATACAATCTAGCCCGTATGAATATGATCTTGCACGGCGTCCACTACAAGCGTTTCGATTTGAAAAACGAGGACACTTTGGAGAACCCAGCGCCGGAGCATGCGGACCTTAGGTTCGAGGCCATCGTTGCAAATCCGCCGTTCTCCGCAAATTGGTCGGCAAGCGTCATCCACGAGAGCGACGATCGCTTCAGCGCCTATGGCAAATTGGCGCCAAGAACCAAAGCTGACTTTGCCTTCGTCCAGCATATGGTCCACCATCTAGACAGCGGTGGCACGATGGCATGCGTCCTGCCGCACGGTGTGTTGTTTCGAGGTGCAGCGGAAGGACACATACGCCGCTACCTGATCGAAGACTGCAACTACCTTGATGCTGTCATTGGTCTGCCAAACAACATTTTTTTCGGCACCGGCATCCCCACATGCATTCTTGTGCTTAAGAAGCAGCGAGAGAATCCGGACGACATCCTATTCATCGATGCCAGCCAATCTTTTGTAAGCGGTACCAACCAAAACATTATCAGCACGGAGCACATTGAACGTATTGTCTTGACGTATCGAAATCGGGAATGTGTCGCAAAGTTTAGTCGTGTAGCTGAGCGGGCCGAGATCGAGGAAAACGACTACAACCTAAACATCCCTCGATATGTTGACATCTTTGAAGAAGAGGCGTCTATTGATCTGAAATCCGTTTGTAATGAACTCGCGATTTTGGAGACCAAGACGGAGGGAATCAACAAGTTGATTGCCGGCTATTGCAAAGAGCTGGGAATCGAAGTGCCCTTCTAATCCATGATGCTCGCAAACTCACCTAACATTCGGTTTCCGTTGTTTACGGACAGTTGGATAGAACATCGGCTTGGAGAGTTCTTCACTTCCAGCCGTATAAGAGGAAGTGATGGGATTCCCACGCTTTCAGTGACAGTCAATCGGGGCCTCGTCAATCGCGATGACATGGATCGCAAGACAGATACGAATCTCGAGGCCGACGACCATCTTCTCGTTCGAGAAGGCGATATTGTCTACAACATGATGAGAATGTGGCAGGGCGCTTTTGGAAGATCAAATCGCGAAGGAATTGTAAGCCCAGCATATGTCGTGCTTCGACCTCTAGCATCAGCCGACAGCGGGTATTTTGAGTTTGCATTTCGCAGAGCCAGATCGATCCATCTTTTTTGGGCCTACTCCTACGGCATTACAAACGACCGGCTTCGCTTATATGGGAACGACTTTCTGCGGATTCCCTTTTCGGCACCGACTATCTCCGAGCAACGGCGGATCGCGGACTTCTTGGGGGTGGTGGACAAGCGGATTCAGCAACTAGCCCAAAAGAAAGACTTGCTGCTGGAATACAAGAAGGGGGTGATGCAACAGATTTTTACTCAGGCCCTTCGTTTCAAAGACGCCCACGGAAACGAGTTTCCCGAATGGGGACAAAAAAAATATGATCATGTTTACACGTTCCAGAACACCAATTCTTTCTCCCGCGACTTACTAACCTACGACGCGGGCGAAGTGAGGAACATCCACTACGGTGACATTCACACGAAGTTTCGAAGTAACTTCTATCTGTCCAAGGAGTATGTCCCATTCATAAAGCCTGACGTGGACATTTCGAGGATATCCGACGACTGCTACTGTCGGCAAGGTGACATCGTAATTGCAGACGCATCTGAAGACTATGGTGATGTCGGAAAGTGCATCGAGATTATGGATCTTTGCGGTCAGCGAACGCTAGCTGGGCTGCATACGTTCATCGCTCGACCCAAGAAAGCGATCATGGCTCCAGGATTCGGAGGCTATCTGATGCAATGCCGAGAGATGCGGCTGAAAATCATGAAAGTCGCACAAGGGACAAAGGTGTTGGGGGTTTCTAAGACACAGCTTTCCCAGCTCATTTTACCGATCCCTTGTGTTTCCGAACAAATCAAAATCGCTAATTTCCTAACTGCTCTCGATCACAAAATCGAAGTCGTGACCAATCAGATTGCCCTCACTAAAGCCTTCAAGAAGGGGCTGCTCCAGCAGATGTTTGTATGAGTTCGTTTTCCAATCACAATTCTGGACTCACTCTTGATGGGATTTGCAACGGTATAGAAAACCAGTACCTGGAGCGCAAGGGGCGGGACACAAAAGCGACCAAGTTGGCAAACGAGATGATCGGAATGCTCAATGCAAACGGTGGCGTGATTGCGTTCGGAGTTAGTAATGATGGTGCCATCGAGGATCTGTCAATCCTTTCGAATCTGGACGACTATCGGCGCATCTCCAACGACCTCATTAAGCCCCCTGCGAACGTTGAGCTAGAGGAAATTACGTTGGCAGGCGGTGAATTGATATTCCTGTATCACATTGACCAAGACTACGAACGACTCTTTCAGCGGCCTGATAATGAAGATGTTTATCTTCGGATCGCCGATAGCAACAAGGGCCCCCTGTCTCGCGATGAAGTTCGAAAGCTGGAGTACAATAGACCGATCCGTTCGTACGAACAAGAGCTGCGAGAAGACTTCGACCCGACCGACCTGCGAACTTCGGTCGGCGATTATTACGTCAAGAAGATGAGCTTTAAGGGCACTTTCGAAGAGCTGTGCATCAAAAGAAACCTGGCAACACGAAACGAGGGGAAAGTCGTGTACCGAAACGCGGCTATCCTGCTCTTTGCAGAAGATCCAGGTAAGTACATCCCGAACGCCGCTGTTCGCTACCTGCGTTATGACGGTACCGAACAGAAGTCTGGCTCAGACTTCAACGTCGTAAAGGATGAACGGTTCGAAGAATGCATTCCTAGGCTTATTGAGCGACTGGACAGATTCATTCACGCTACCTTGCGAGACTACTACTTCCTGAACATCGAGGACGGGAAATTCAAAAAAGTATCGGAGTACCCCAAGGAGGCTTGGTTGGAGGGGATCGTCAATGCGCTTTGCCATCGATCCTACAACCTCCATGGCAACTCGATCTACATCAAGCACTTCGATGATCGATTGGTGATTTCAAACAGTGGTCCGCTACCCGCGCAAGTTACGGTCGAGAACATTCGCGAGCAGCGATACTCCCGTAACCCAATCATTGCCCGAGTGCTAACGGAGATGGGGTACGTCAGAGAGTTGAACGAAGGAGTGCCTCGCATTTTTAGCGCGATGAATCAGTCACTACTTGCAGAGCCCATTTACACCAACGTAAATGACACGGTTACGCTGACCCTGAAGAACAAGGTTTCCAGCCATCGAGAGACCATTCACGAAGACGTGATGAAAGCCATTCAGGACTATTGGGAGAACTTGAACGAGAGCCAGCGAAATATTGTTTCGTACCTGCTGGAGAACCGCGAATCAACAATTTCTCCCCTTGCCGAGCATTTGTCAGTGAATGACCAGACCATCCGGAATAACATGAAACTGCTTGAGACGCTGGAAATCGTCGAGCGATTGAGCGATAAGCAACGTGACAAGAACGCCATTTACCGATTTAAGAGTAAATAGGAGCCAAACAAGCACGCGTCGCAAGTGTATTTGATTAAAAGACTTACGGCGAAAATGGCGGTGCGAAGCCCGCCTAAGCACGTTTTGGTTGGAAATAAGGGTAAACGCCCCCAAATAAGGATGCCTGTTAAATTGCTAAACCTGACGCAGACCGAACAAGCGCTCGAAAACCAACTTTTCATCCAGCTTCAGGGGCTCGGTTATTCGTCGGTTGCCGTTTCAGATGAGGCAACGATGCTGGCTAACCTGAAGTCGCAACTGGAGGCCTTTAACGGCTTGGTGCTTACGTCGGGAGAGTTCGCAAAGGTGCTGAACCATTTGAACAAAAGCGCCGGCGTATTTGCCAAAGCAAAGCTTTTGCGAGACCGGATGAAGCTGGAAAGGGATGACGGGCAGACGGCCTACCTGGAGTTCTTCGACTCGGTAAATCCGCTTAGAAATCGCTTCCAGGTTACGCAACAAGTAACCATCGAAGGGAGCTACGCGAACCGCTACGACGTGACCATACTTGCCAACGGCTTGCCCCTCGTGCAAATCGAGCTGAAGCGGCGCGGGTTAGAGATGAAGGAGGCTTTCAGTCAGATTCAGCGTTACCAAAAGCACAGCTACTGGAGCGCTCAGGGGCTGTTCCATTTCGTGCAACTCTTCGTGATCTCGAACGGGGTGAACACCAAGTATTACGCAAACGCGAGGCGGCAGTCGTTCAAGCAAACCTTTTTTTGGGCATCAGAGGACAACAAAACGATTCGCGAATTGTCTGCCTTCACCGCGGCCTTTTTAACCCCGCAGCATGTCGGAACGATGATCGGTAAATACATCGTTCTCAATGAGACGGACAAGATCATGATGGTGCTACGCCCGTACCAATACTTTGCGGTGGAACGAATTGTCGGGCGAGTGAAGAGTCCACCGGACAAAGACGCGAATGGGTACATTTGGCACACAACTGGATCGGGCAAGACGCTGACCTCTTTCAAGGCGGCGCAGATCATTACTAGGCTTCCCGATGTGGCCAAAGTGGTTTTTTGTGTGGACCGGAAGGATTTGGATTACCAGACAATAAAGGAGTTCAACGGCTTCAGCAAAGGGAGCGTGGACAGTACGAACAATACCAGCAAAGTCGTGCAACAGTTCACCGATGACACGAAGTTGATCGTGACGACGCTGCAAAAACTAAATGCGGCCATAAGTAAGCCGCAATATCTTGCCAGCATGGAAGCACTTCGCGACCAGCGAATCATTTTCATTTTCGATGAATGCCATCGCAGTCAGTTCGGCGACACACACCGACGAATCGTGGAGTTTTTCCGCAATCACCAAATGTTTGGATTCACTGGCACACCGATTTTCGCAGACAACGCGTTAGCCAAAGACGGCAAGAAGCAGACCACGAAAGATCTCTTTCACCAGAAGCTGCATAGTTATGTGATCACGGATGCGATCAAAGACGAGAACGTACTTAGGTTCGCTGTGGAATATGTCGGCAAATACAAGAAAAAGACGGATGCAGCCACGGAGGTGGACATCGAGGTCCAGGATATTGACAAGCGAGAACTGATGGAGTCTCCATCGCGACTGGAAAAGATCACCGACTACATTCTAGACCATCATGCCGCCAAAACACGGAACAAAGAGTTTACTGCGATGATGTGTGTTAGTTCTGTTGATGTGTTGATCAAATACTACGAATTGTTTGCCAAGCGAAAGGAGGAGGGCAAGCACAAGCTTAGGGTGGCAACGATCTTCAGTTACACCAGCAACGAGGAGGACAAAGATGCCGACGGAATCTTGGACGACGGAGGCGAGATCACGGGCGGTGATGGGGGCGACCCGCATACTCGCGACAAGCTCGAGGGCTTCATTGCCGACTATAACGCGGCGTTCGGTACAAACTATTCCACCAAAGACACGCAGAGTTTTTACAACTATTACCAAGACATCGCAAAAAAGGTCAAGGAGAGAAAGGTCGACATTCTACTCGTCGTGAACATGTTTCTCACCGGGTTCGATAGTAAGACGCTGAACACACTTTACGTCGACAAGAACCTTCGGTTCCATGGACTGGTGCAGGCGTACAGTCGCACGAACCGGATCCTAAACGAGGTGAAAAGTCAGGGTAACATCGTTGTCTTTAGAAACTTGAAGAAGCGGACAGACGAGGCGATAGCACTCTTTTCCAACGTGAATGCAAAGGAGAAGATTTTCGTGCCGCCGTACGACGAATACGTGAAGCGGTTTAACGAAGTGGTCGTGGAGCTGTTTACGTTGACGCCTACGGTGAAAAGCGTGAAAAATCTAAAAGACGAAGAAGCGGAGATGAAATTCGTAAAGATCTTCCGCGAACTGATGCGACTGCGGAACATCCTAACATCTTTCTCAGAGTTCTCGGACGAGGATCTATCCCTGCCAGAGCAGCGATTCGTTGACTACCGTAGCGCGTACCTGGATCTTTACGACAAGGTTAAGACGGACAACCAAAAGGAGAAGGCGAGCATTCTAAACGACGTGGACTTCGAGCTGGAGCTGATCCATCGGGACGTTATCAATGTGCAGTACATCTTAACGCTGCTTGCATCGCTCTACGGCGCGGACGAGAAAGAGGCGCCCCAATTGCGGAAACTCATACTCGATTCGGTGGCGGGCGATATCAAGCTCCGCAGCAAGAAAGAACTGATCGAGAAGTTCATCGAGCAAAATCTTCCGATCGTGGCTGATGCTGCAGAGATTCCGGACACGTTCGAGACCTTTTGGGAAGCGGAACGTATCGCGGCATTTGACAGGCTAGTAAAGGAAGAGCAACTGGACGCGGAAAAGCTCAAGAAGGTGATCGAGCGATACGTTTACACGGGCAAGGAACCGCTTCCCGATCCGGACATCATGGAGCTGATCACTCAACCGATAAAGTTGACTGAACGCGCAGCGACGCGAAAACGTGTGCTTGAGAAAGTCGTCAACTACGTGTCAACGTTTATCCTAGGTCTTGCAGCTTAGCTCGAACTGTCTTGGTTCACCTGCAAATGGAATCGTCCGCGCGTGGCTAACTGTCGATTTGCGCCCAAAAGGGTTCTTCCGCACTTTGCGTGATGTCTCCGTAGAATTCGAGAGTAAAGACGATCGAGTTTTCTGATGGTACGGAGACTGAAGAATGCTGGCAAATTCTTTGTTTGGTTTTGAGGCTCGAGTACAATTCGATTCTATTGAGATGTTAGATCGAGAGGTTCGAGTAGTGGCACACATCAACGGGAGAACATCGCGTTGCCCCGCCTGCGGATGCCGCTCAAGTCGCGTTCATAGTCGATACATTCGGACAGTCAGAGACTTGCCGATCTCTGGAAAGAATGTCTCGCTTCAAATCCGTGTACGCAGATTCATTTGCACTAACGCAAACTGTTTGCGCAAGACTTTCGTAGAAGACTCGTCGTCCTTCGTTGACTCGCATTCGCGATGTACACGACGATTGATCGAATCTGAACAGCAGATTGGTTTAGTGCTTGGTGGTGAAGCAGGGTCGCGTTTAGCAGAGCGGTTAGGGATTACCGTTAGCGGCGATACCTTGCTTCGACGACTAAACTGCTTGGCTAGCAAACCGATTCCGGCTTTACGCGTTATTGGTGTCGATGATTGGGCATTGAGGAAAGGGCAGCGTTACGGAACTCTGATTTGTGACCTTGAACGCAAGTGTCCAATAGCGCTTTTGCCGACTCGGTCGGCAAGCGAACTTGCCAACTGGCTCGCGCAACGCCCGGAAATTGAAATCATAAGTCGTGATCGAGGTGGCGAATATGCAAAAGGTGCCGCAAGTGGTGCTCCTCAAGCTACTCAGGTTGCTGATCGATGGCATCTTCTGTGCAACGCCAGCAACGCTTTGTTGAAAACAGTTGAAGCAAACATCTCGAAAGTAAACGAATGTCTCAAGGAGGTGGCCCCAATCGATCAAGCAACGCCAATACTAACTGATACGCGAACGGCCGTACAATCAAATGGCGTCAAAGATGCGCTCGTCGCTCCCCCGTGCCGATCTTCTCCTGTTTCAAGTCGTAGACTGCGATACGAACAAGTAATCGCTTTAAAGCAACAGGGGAAATCGATTCGTGAGGTCGCAAAATTGACGGGAATAAG
>JANMGH010000155.1:0-17087 GCA_031374515.1 Pirellula sp.
GCGAAATGTGCCGCCGTTTCACGGCTCTTGCATCTTGGGTGTGCCGCATGGACCATGGGGCAAGCCCCACGGCTAACCATTGCCGCCGCTATCGCGGCTCAGCAAACACCGCTATCGCGGCTCAGCAAACACCGCTATCGCGGCTCAGCAAACACCGCTATCGCGGCTCATCAAACGCCGCTATCGCGGCTCAGCAATTAGCCGTGAAACGGCGGCAATACTTAGCTGCGGGGCTTGCCCCGCAGACGGAATCGCCCCAACCGCAACGAAGAGCCGTGAAACGGCGGCACCGATTTCTACAATGTGGCGAAATTTGTCGCCGTTTCACGGCTCTCGCATTTTGGGTGTGCCGCATGGATCATGGGGCAAGCCCCACGGTTCAAATCAAATTTTATGAACTTCACTCAACGTGTCCCTGTCAAACAAACAAGTCACTGATGCTATAATGCGGCCCAATAGGGCAGATCATTGTTGTGTATTCTATTTGTTAAGGACCTGTGTCATGGGTTCGTATACCCAACTCAATTACCACGTGGTATTCGCAACCAAACGCAGGCGGCGAATCATTGCGAAGGCGTATCAAGAGCACTTGTACAACTATATAGGTGGGATTGTCGTTGGCTTTGATGGAATTCTTGATTCTATCGGGGGAATTGAGGATCATGTCCATCTATTGGTCCATATTCCCGCCAAGATCGCGGTATCCGATGCAATTCGATCGATTAAGTCAAACTCATCTCGGTGGTTCAACGAACAAAACTGGAATGCAGATGTCTTCGAGTGGCAAAAAGGTTACGGAGCGTTTACGGTTAGCTATTCGCAGATGGAGCGTGTTCGGGCTTATATTGAAAATCAAGAAGCGCATCATGAAAAGCTGTCGTTTCAAGAAGAGTACACAATTCTTCTCAAAAAACATAACATTGATTTCGAGCCGAAGTATTTGTTTGAAGATGATCATCACGGCTGATCTAGCTGCGGCATTACGTAGCTGCGGGGCTTGCCCCGCAGACAGAATCGCCCCAACTGCAACGAAGAGCCGTGAAACGGCGGCACCGATTTCTGCAATGTGGCGAAATGTGTCGCCGTTTCACGGCTCTTGCATTTTGGGTGTGCCGCATGGACCGTGGGGCAAGCCCCACGGCTAACCATTGCCGCCGCTATCGCGGCTCAGCAAACAACCGCTATCGCGGCTAACCAATGCCGCCGCTATCGCGGCTCATCAAACACCGCTATCGCGGCTGAGCAGTTAGCCGTGAAACGGCGGCAATACGTAGCAGCGGTGCTTGCCCCGCAGACAGAATCGCCCCAACTGCAACGAAGAGCCGTGAAATGGCGGCACCGATTTCTGCAATGTGGCGAAATGTGCCGCCGTTTCACGGCTCTTGCATTTTGGGTGTGCCGCATGGACCGTGGGGCAAGCCCCACGGCTAACCATTGCCGCCGCTATCGCGGCTCAGCAAACACCGCTATCACGGCTAACCATTGCCGCCGCTATCGCGGCTCAGCAAACAACCGCTATCGCGGCTAACCAATGCCGCCGCTATCGCGGCTGAGCAAACGCCGCTATCGCGGCGGAGCAATGCCGCCGCTATCGCGGCTGCGCAATCAGCCGTGAAACGGCGACATTACGTAGCTGCAGGGCTTGCCCCGCAGAAATCATTCGAAATGATATTCGCCATCTCGGAAATCACCTCGGTCACCTTCTGCTTTCCAACTCAAACTTTTCTTGGCGACGTCTTGAGTGATCTTGAGCTTGTAGGTTTCACCCGAGGCAGCCTTACCCGTCCCTGAATAACCGCCTGCAGCATCTGGGGAGATTTGAATTTCGGTGAGTTCAAGACTCTTCTTCACTTGAGTCTCCACGGCCGGTTGCGCGTAATTTCCTGGGTGAGGTCGCTCGCAACCCAGGATTACAGTCACGACCAGTAAAAGGCAAAAAGATGTCAGAATTCGATGTGACATATCATTCTTTCATATTCGACCATGTTCGTTCAATAATATTCGTACTCGACAATCCCATCGGGATCTTGGATTGGAAGTATACTAACATCTTCAAGTGTTTTTGCCCAATATGAAGATCGCACTTCGTTTATGTACCAAATGAAGTTGTCAAACAAGCGACGATTCTTTTTCCTGGTGGCAACGTTTCTGCCCATGCTCTTTGCACTACGTTGGGTGGCGGCTAAGTTTCCAATATCTTCGTTCGATTGTTGGACCAGTACGGCGTATATTAAACCTGGAAAAAGCGCCCTATTCGTCGAAACCTACCGCGAACGTCATCGCTATGACTACTTGCGAATTTTCGTATTAGACTTTGAAAACGCATTGATGAATGAAATTAGATGCCCGCCGGAACTTGGCCGGATGTGGAACGAAGTCTCTGGAATCGATGTCAACGGAAATGTGATCTGCCGGAGTCGCAGTGATGATCGCCACAACTACGCTAGTTGCGACCCCAAATCTGGCGAGTCACGACTCATCCATTCAATGGACTCAGGCCGTAAAGCTGTTCTAGTTGGAAATCATGGTTGTTTGTCGATTACTTCAAATTAGAGGAAATATCATGCGCATTGTTGCATCATCACTTGGCTTTTTTTCTCTACTAGCAATCTCGTTCGGATGTGTGGATTCCGCTTATGCGGATGATCCCTGGCAACAATTTGATACGCAAACGCAAGCGAGTTTGCGAGGATTGGCGGCTATTGATAGAGACGTCGTATGGGCGTGTGGAAGCAAGGCAACTGTCGTGCAAACGATCGATGGTGGTAGGAGCTGGACGCAACATGGGTTCCCCAATTTGAAAGATATTGAGATCCGTTCCATTCATGCTTGGGACATCGATAAGGCGATCGTAGCCACGGCGGGGCAACCAGCTCTTATATTGAAGACTATCGATCGAGGTATTACTTGGAAATCAACTTACGAAAACAAGTCGCCTCAAGCATTCTTCGACGGAATGAAATTTTGGAACGATCGCTCAGGCATCGCCTTTAGCGACCCTGTCGACGGCGGACTGCTGATCGTTACGACTAGCGACGGAGGCGATTCCTGGAAAGCCGCCGATCCCAATTTGGTACCCAAGATCGATAACGGTGAGGCAGGGTTTGCGGCCAGCAACTCAAGCCTTCACACGTTTGGCCATCAGTTTGCATGGATAGGGCTTGGCGGGGGTAGTGATGGACCAAGTCGCATCTTCCGAACTCATGATGGCGGCAAGCAATGGAAAGCGCATATCGTACCTAGCATCTCGCGCGCAATATCCGCAGGTATCTTTTCCATCGCGTTTGAGAATGAGCTGAAAGGGATTTCCGTCGGGGGAGACTACAACAAGTTAACGGACGGCACTCAGAACATCGCGATCACCGAAGATGGCGGCATGAGTTGGCGAGCACCGCGAACCAATCGGCCTCGTGGTTTTCGGTCAAGTGTTATCGCGATGCCGTCCAAAGGGACAAAAAAGGTTTGGTTAACTTGCGGCCCGAGCGGGTGTGATTGGAGCTTAGATGGAGAGAAATGGACCGCACTATCGGACGTCGGTTTTCATGTAATGGCGGTTGCTCCGGATCATACGGTATGGGCCGCGGGTTCAGGGGGTCGAGTTGCTCTTGGTAGAACAGTTGTCCCAACTGTTCTGGAGTGAGTACCATCAAATCCAACCTAAAAGTTGAGGCCCGCCCCGAGTAGTTGACTATGCACAACGGGAACCGTTGAGACAGCGTTGAGACGGCTGTTCCACTCTATTCCAGCAACTTTTTCATCGCTTGCCCCATGGATTCTCCAATCAGATAATACGTTTCGGCATTGGTATTCCAGTGATAGGCTTGACCGCTAGGGGACTCTTCTTGCGGACGCCAAAAACCTTTCGTTCCTACGAATGCGACAGTGCCCTTGAAATTCGGTTGCTCAGCGACGGCGGCCTGCGCTTTCATCAGCGATAACGCTCTCGGGTGTTTCTCCTCAAGACCTGACATCCCCGTTTCGGCGATGACAAAAGGTAAATTGTCGACGCCCAGTTCTTTGCGAATGTCGCGGATGAAGTTGGCCATGTTGGTTTCGTATTCGGCGTTGAATTTGTCGTTGATCCGGTCGTTCCAGCCTTGATGCCATCCGAAGCCGGCTATTTCGTAGTCTCCGTCGGAACCAGGTACTAGTTCCTTTACACGTGCCAGTGCAGCTTTGGTAAGCGTGAGAATCTCGCGGTAGTACTTTCCAACGATGTTCGGATCAGTAGCAATTTCAGCATCTTGCTTTTCGCCAAGCGAGTACGGAATCTTACCGGAACTGGGCGGTCTGAAATCAACTGCAAGACTTTTACCACCCCAGGCGCATTTGATGAGAAGCACGGGCTGTTGGTATGCATTGCCCACTTCCCAACCAAAACCGAGTTCCGGGCCGATGCGGTCTTGCTTTGGACCATAGCCAACTGTAAGCGGACCTTGTCGATCGAGATAGGAAATCCAAACATCATCCCGCACTACCCACTTACCCTCTTTATCCACAAGGCGCGAGAAGCGCGCCGCCGTGTGCGGTTCTTTGACAAGATACTCTAAACTCCCTTTTCCTCCGTTGCGTTTAGGATCCGCAGCGATTATCCCTTGGCCCTCCATGTTGGATTGACCTGCAAGGATAAATACCTTCACCTTTTTCGCGAACTCAGAAGGAGCAGGCGCCTGAGGTGGCGTAATCTTTTGTATCCACACGTTCCTAAAACGAACGGGCGTGTAGTGATCTTGCAATCCGAGTGTACCCGAGGTGGAGTTACCGCCAATCGGAACGTGATCTTGAACGAGTACACCATTGTGAAATACAGTCAATGTACAAGGCCTTGTCATCTTGTGATTGGTATCGAAACGCGGTTGTTCCAGGGTGATGTCATAGCTCTGCCATTCGCCCGGTTTGCGACTGACGTTGACCATCGGTGGATACTTACCATAAACGGCGCCCGCTTGTCCGTCTGCATATGTTTCGTTGTCAAAGGAGTCGAGGATTTGATGTTCTAGATGGCCAGGCAGAAACACGCCGCTGTTTCCGCGATTCTGCCCATTTGCTGTTGGCTTGAACTGTGCTGGCGTGGCCCATTCCAAATGGATTCGACAGTCTCCGAACTTCTCTTTGGAATAGATATTGCCGCCGTTGGGAGTGACTTCAAAAAAACCTTCGCCGATTTTCCATTTCGGTTCCATTACCGGTGGTTGTTCCTTGGCACCTGGACGACGAACCCAGTCGGATAGATCTTTCCCGTTGAACAAGACGACTGCGCCTTCGGGTGGCTTGGCAAACTCTTTTTCGGTGCCAGGCCCCGGATCTTGCAATGCAGGTTTCGGACGATTGAGGTCGTGCTGCTCCCATTGCGAACTCGCTGGAACGAGTGATATTACGGAGTCGTCGGCAACGAGGTTGCTCGCTTGTACTGCGATGACGGTGATAGCGAGCGTCGCTATCGCTATCGTGTAGTTGCTAAGGTCGCGGTCATTGCTCATCTTTCAACTCACCTGTGACTCATGGGACTTTTGGGGCGAATGGTCTAGATCCATTGTAACCCAAGACCTAAGACATCACGCAGGGGGGCTAAGCAGGTCAGATTCCTTGGCCCCAGGAAATATTCGGGCTATTGGATCGCCTTAATAGGAATCGGTCGAAGCGACCTCGAGTTGTTCCGGCGTGATTCCTATGACTTCGGTGCCATCTTCTAGGCGATCCCCGACATGAATTACACGTTCTCCAACCAATGCGGCAACTCCGCGCGGAGACTGAAAAACAGCTTGGACCCTAATGGCTGCTAGCCTTTTTGCAAGTGGCAATGCAGTTACAGCGACCAACGACTGTTTGTCAGTGAACGTCCCGTCCACAGACGTAGCCTGAGCCGGCAAATCGGCGAAGATCATTCTTCGATCAAATGGGTTGACATCCCCCAGATCGCTCAGTTGAAACGAAGGCCACCTTGTGCGAAGTGCCATTTTGTTCAACGAAGCGTTTTCATTTCTTCCACTCATCCTTCGTCCACCGCTAAGAACTTCACTTGTCGCGAGCTTTGGAATGTCGGAAACCCTGTCAGGATCGGCACTTGTTTTCGGTAGCACCGAGTAGAGTACTGCAAGGAGTATTGGAATCACTGCAATCTTGAGGTAGTCAAGTTTCGAGAATGGTTTCATATGCTTTATTCCGTTCGAGCCCAAACGTGGTCAAACACAACCCGCAATTCCAGGTCCAGATGGCATGCCCCGCCCGGGGTGCTTGGCTCTGTAATCTTGAATCTTCCAACTTGGTAAACAAAGGGGACATTTCGCATCGACTCGAAGAACTGAAATACATTTTTGAATCCACCGTCGAGGCGTAATTCGAAAGTCCGAGTTTGAAAGTCTTTGTGTTTTTGAACGGAATTGGGGCGGAAGTCAATCAGGCTGCAGTTGGTGGTCTGAGCCAATCCTCGTATGGACGAAAGTACCTCCGAGTCCACAACCCTCTTGGGAATTCGAGCAAGAAGGGTATCAAAGTCATGTTCAAGAGCGGAATGCTGACTCCGAACTAATTCCAATGCAGATCTGAGTTCTGGTTCCAAGCAGCACAAACGAACGCATTCTTCTCGGTCGGCCCCAATCTCACTGACGATTTGGGCGATTCGACTACGTGCTAGGAAGCCACTCATTAGGAATAGCAACATCAAGATGGTCATCCCAGCGTGCAGTAGCAATTCGTTTCGCCAGACCGGTTTTGAAATCCAAAATGCGCTATTCATGTCCTATGCACTCCAATTGAAACTCTTGGAGCGATCGTGCAGCAATAACGCGTTCTTGCGTCGCCCGAAGCTCAACTTTTGGAAACACTGTCGACGATTGAAGGCTATCCATAATCGAAGTGATAGATTCGCTTTCGACTGCGATCCCTCTCAACGTCACATGGTATTGGTACCCGGGCGAAGTATTCTCTTCCGACGCAAGCGGTTTGGGATTACTCCTTGCTTGCGTATCAAGTGCCGGGACGATTGCCTCACTGGATTTCTCCGAAACCGAAACTTGCATTTCTTGAATCTGTACCGTTCCGTGGGCGGCATTCACGCCACTGACAAGTATCCCTAACAAAGAGGTCGTACGATCCTGTGTGACGGCGGTTTGAAGTTGATCAATCTTCTGTTTTATTGCAAACGATTGCTTTGCAAAAGCAATGCGATCCGCTTGCAATTGGCGGATAGGCTCCGACAGGGCATGCATTGTCTGAAAATCTCGAAGATCAATCCACCATTGTCCAAACAATTGGACGTTGCCACCAAGAAATGCAACCGCAAGAAAACCAAACGCGCAGACCCATTGTCGCATGCGTTTCTGAGACAACCTTTGCCAAACAAATGTAGGAGGTAGCAGGTTTACTCGCATTACACATTCTCCCATGCCAAAGCCGACAAGCCTGCTGCGATCGCGTACGTTGCGATAGGTTGGTTGCCAAAGAGGTTTTCGGACAATTCGATTGCCCACGTTTTGCATTCGAGTCCAACCCGTTCTGCGAGGGCTTGGTCCAAGCATGGAATCTGCACTCCAGTCCCCATCAAGAGCAATTGGCTGGGGGTTGCAGAACGATGGGATCGAGAGGTGTATTGCACGGTCCGATTGACCTCATTCGAAATCGCCTGCAGGTAGGTACCCAATTCTCGTTGGAGTTGGGACGTGAATCCATCCATCGTCTCACCCTTGACCGTTCGATCGCTATTTGCTTGAAAAAGTAGGGTCTGTGCATCCGATTTGCTGATCTCAAACGAGTCTGAAATGCGTTCCAGCAACGGAATCAATCCAAGGCTGCGGACCGCACGCGAAAAGAGTGGTTGACCAGCCTTTACCAACGTTATCGTTGCCTGGTGATAACCTAAGTCTATGGCGAGCGTCGAGATGGTCTCGTCGTCGACCACCATGGAAGTGGCACGCGCCATCCCGCACGGGACAGCATCGAGAGTTTGGCATTCAAACCCCGCTCGCAACAAATCACGTGCAATCGTTAGAGCAGCGGATTTTTTGATAGAGACAGCGCCGAAACAGGTCGTCGTCGCGCGGGGGTTGCATTGCGGCAATTCCCAGCAATCCAGCAATAGATCCTCGAGATCGCACTCTGTCTCGAGAGCAATCTCAGATCGCGCCATTGCCTTTGATTCGGAGAGTTCTCCCAATGGCAAGTCAAGTTCCCGATAGTCGATCATCCCATCGGTCAGCGTAGCTGCACAATAACGACCGTGAAAAAGGGAGTTTAAATTTTCCAAAGACTGTAGAGTCGACGCAAGCCCGTTTTCGAAAATCTCGTCTGCGGTAAGCCATCCGAATGCGTCTTCGTCGGATGAGGAACTAGGTTCATTCGAGTTGGTTTTGGGATGTTCTACCGACCAAACGGCTGCTAGCTGCCATCTTTCGTTGGTCCAACGTACCTGCGCCAGGTTGATGGTGTGGCAACCAATTTCGACCCCTGTCCAACCGTAGGTTCGGTTGAATAGTTGCTGACTGATTCGATCGAGTGTGGAGAAAATAGTTGCCATGGTAGGCAACAGTAGGTCAAACCAGCGCACGTGAGGGCGGAGGAGGCGGTCCAATTGGTGACTTATCGAGAGGCAGTCGTTACATCCAGCAAAGGCAGAATGATTGACAGCACGACAACTGCCACAATACCACCTAAGCCAATGATGATGGCTGGCTCGAGCATCTTCACCAACGTTCGCAAGCGACGCTCGCCTTCGTCCTCAAAGTACTCCCCGACCGATTGCAAAACCGTTGGGAGTTTGCCTGTGCGTTCCGCTGTGGAAATCATGTGGGCTGCACCAGCGGGAAGGAAAGTCGCCTCAACGAGAGTCGAGCTCATGCCCGAACCCTGAAGGATTTCGTGTTCGACCTTTTCAAACATATCTTTAAAAAGCCTATTCCGAGTGGCATTGCGACACAGTCGAATGCTCTCCAGCAATGGAACGCCGTTCTCTAGCATCGTGCCAAGCAATCGGAATACTCTGCCTGTGAGCAGTGCCCGTACGGACTCCTTGAGGACCATCGCGTTCAAGAGCGTGTGATCAAAAACGCGTTGGACTTGCGGGTGTTTTCGGAAGCAAATACCTAGAGCCGCAATGGCACAGGCCGAAAATGCGAGGATGATCCAATGTTCACGCAAGCCCGAACCGATGGACAAAAGCAGGCTCGTGAGCGGGGGAACCGCGCGATCCATGTCTCGAAAAATCGTTGCGAACTGCGGTAGAACGAAAAAGAGCATGGAACAAATCACCACGAACGTGATCGAGCAGAGTACTGCGGGGTACATCAGCATGGCCATAATAGAACTTCGCAGGTTCTGGTCCTTGCGCATCATGCGGGTTGTCCGCTCTAGCACATCAACGATGCGACCCGCTTGTTCGCCAGCAGCCAACGCCGCTACCATGGACTCGTTAAAAACGTTGGGATGCTTGGATAATGCAGCCGAAAACTTCACTCCCTGCGATACATCTTTATAGGTAGCAACTAGCACCCGTCGAAGCTTGGGAGATTGGCACTGATTTGCAACCGTGTTGAGAGCTTCCGCCAAGTCGTCCCCTGATTGGCACATTATGGAAAGTTGCGAGAGTGCAACAATTAAATCAGAGCCGCTGATTCGAGTCGATTGGAAACGGTTGAAAAGACCGGTCGTATCGGGCGATTTCGCGTTCCGCAACTGAGTCGATTTCGATCTCACATCGATCGCGACGACGGACAATGCGAACAAACCCTGCGAACGAAGCCTTTGTCTAACGGCCAGCACGCTTTCCCCATCGAATTGCCCGTCGACTGATTTACCCTGCTTGTCTTTTGCGACGTATTGAAACTTCATTGCGGATTCACGCTAGTTCACAGAGTAAGCAATTTAATCGGAATAGGCGACTTCAATGATCTCATCCAAACTCGTTCGACCGGCTTCAGCCAGACGAATACCCTCGTCCAGAAGTGACCCGTTCCCCTGCTGGGAATGATAGTTTCGCAGTGCGTCCACCGACGCATTCGATGAAATCAGTTCGCGAACTCCTCGGTCCACCGCGAAAACCTCGTAGATTCCCGTCCGGCCTCGAAAGCCTGTGTCGAAGCATTCACGGCAGCCTTGTCCACGCACAAATTGTCGGCGACGATCCCCTTGGTATTGGATTGCATCGAGCTGCTCGGGTGCTGGGTAGTAGCTTGTTTTGCAGGACGGACAGATGGTTCGGACCAATCGCTGAGCAATGACACCCAAGAGGGCCGCGGACAGCTTGAATGGCTCGATTCCCATATCCAACAATCTCGTCACAGCGCTGAAACTATCGTTTGTATGCAACGTGCTGAGTACCAAGTGACCAGTTAGGGCTGCTTGAATCGAAATTGCAGCGGTCTCAGCATCGCGGATTTCGCCGACCATGATCACGTCGGGATCCTGTCGCAAAATCGATCGCAACGCCTCGGAGAACTTCATGGATTTAGTGTTGCTTACTTGAACTTGGTTGATCAAATCGAGTTGGTATTCGACGGGATCTTCGACGGTGACGATATTCCGTTTTATCGATTTGATCAATTCCACGGCAGAGTAAAGCGTGGTTGTTTTTCCACTTCCGGTTGGCCCGGTGGTGAGAATCAATCCATGAGGACGTTTGAGAAGCGCTTTGGTCCTGGTCAGTGCGGCTTCAGGCATTCCGAGCTTATCGAGATAGAAGGTTACATTCTTGCGATCGAGCACGCGCATGACGACCTTCTGGCCGAGAATGGTCGGTAGAGTTGATATACGCAAGTCGATGTCGCGTCCATCCACGCGAACATGTATGCGTCCATCCTGGGGTGTCCGGTGCTCCGCAATATCGAGCCGAGCCATGACCTTCAGTCGAGATACGATAGCGGGATGAAACTCGCGCCTCGGTCGTAATGCTTCACGCAACGATCCATCAATTCGAAATCGAACCGAAGTATAATGGTGTCCCGGTTCAACGTGAATATCGCTAGCCTTTTGTCGAACCGCATTGTAAATCATGTAATTTACTAGGTTGATAATCGGGCTGCCCTCAGCCAACGAGTCGACGTTTGCCATATCGACGTCGTAAGCTTCGCTCGGTAGCTCGACCGCATCCTGGGCGAAATCTGCAGTAACGGCATCTACGGCAAAGTTGTTCTCGTAACAGCGCGGCAAAATCTTCTCGATGTTTGACCGCAATGCCAAAACCGGTCTAACGTGAAGACCAGTAATACGTTCTATTTCGTCAATCTGTTGAAGCTGACGAGGTTCGGCCATGGCCACACTGAGAGTGTTGCGAACTTTAAATAAAGCGATCGCGCACAGTGATTCCGCTTTTTGTCTAGGCAGTAAACGCACTACAGCGGGGTCGACCAGCCCTTCACGAACGCGTGCCGACGGCACATCCATCTGGGAACCCAGGAAGGAAAGCAGTGTATCTTCGCTGACGAACCCTAATTCCAGCAGCGTCTCGCCAAACTGCATCTTCTTGGCAGTATGCTGATTTAAGGCCGATTCAAGCTCTTCGGCTGTTAGAACTCCCGCGCGAAAGAGTCGTTCACCCAGGGGCAGCGATTGTTCCGACGCGATCCTAGCGCTAGCCGCCGCTGGATTGCTGGTTACAAGTGGAGCATCGAATACCGTACTCATTGCGCAAAGCTCCCCACGGCGGCATTCAGGTCGTCAAAGATTGCAAACCGACTTGCCACCCCAGTTATTTGCAGGATATCACGGCACAGTGGCCGCGGTTCCGCAAGCTGCACGACACCGCCGCAACGTAACGCTCGGTCGCTCAGGTCGAGCAGCAACTCAAGGCCTTCGCTATCCAGCAGTGGCACGCCCGCCAGGTGAATCACGATCTTTGGCTGCCCCTTGCCAAAACATTGCTCAAAAGCGGTTTTTGCCGCTTCCAAGTGTTCCGCGTTGAGCGGCACGGCGCTGCTAACCACTTGAACGGCACCTTGCAGGGAGACTTGAAACATGTCTTAACTCCCTATTAGCTTAATGGCAAAGTTAGCGTGAATCGCGAGCCCTTGTTGATCTCACTCTTGACACTAATTCTGCCACGATGCAGACGGGCAACTTCCTGTGAAAATGCAAGTCCTAAACCGCTGCCCACGATGCTTTGGACTCGGGAGTCGCTGCTGCGGAAGAACTTTTCTGAAATTCGCGGTAATTCCTCAGCGCTAATGCCGATCCCCGTATCCTCAATATGGAAGTGAATATTGGTATCGTCCAGCTCCACGAGAAAGCGGACGGTGCCTTTCTCTGGCGTGTATTTGACTGCATTGCCAAGAAGATTGATCAGAGCTGCTGTAATCTTGTCTTTGTCCAAACGCAACGAGGGAAGCTTGGCAGCAAAGTGCTTTTCGAACAACTGCTCCTTCTGTTGCAATTGCGGCTTTAAATTCTCCATAACGTCATTGAGTAATCGCTCTAAATCAGTTTCGCCACACGTTATCGTTACGGCACCTGATTCCATCTGATTTACATCCAGCAACTCGTCGACAAATCGCGACAAGCGTGTGGCCTCATTATTGATGATGTTATAGAATCGCTTTTGATCTTCAATGCCAATGTCTGATGTTTGAGCTAGTGTCTCGGCGTAGGCCTTTATATTTGCCAAGGGTGTTCGAAGTTCGTGTGTGGCGGTAAAGACAAATTGGTTGCGCATCTCATCCGCCATTTTCTGCTGAGTAATATCGCGGATGGTCCACAGCGTAATGCTTGTTTCGCACGCTTGATCGATAACCGGCGTGCGATTAATACGCCAAACGCCGTCAGCGAGATGTTTGCCAACTCGTAACTCGCAAACAAAGGGTGAGGAGCTATTGAGAACGCTCTTGGAAACGCCAAGTTGCATTCCACTGACAGATTCCTCAAGCAGTTGAAGCACCTTTTTCCCAACAACTTCCGTGGCCGAATTCAAACCAAGGAGCGCGCTAAAAGCATTGTTGACCGTGAGGATCGAGTCGTTGCTGTCACAGACGGCGATGCCTTCATGCAAAGCGTGAAAGATCCGATTCCATTGCCGATCATCACCCGCAGCGGAAAGGTCGCAAAGCCGAGCTTCCAAGGTGGCCTGATGTTGCTGTCCGCGAAGTTGCTGGATTACAGAATTCCATCCTATCGCAGCGGAATCGGATTCCGCAAGCGGTTGCAATACCCGAGTATCTCCCGCTAAAACCGATGAAATCTGCCGCAATTGTTCTTCGATCGCCTGATTGACTCGCACCGATCTTTGCAAAACTACCGCACCCAAGAGGAGCAATCCGAGCGATGCAGCCACAGCAAATACAAGATGTTCTTTCAGGGTGCCCAGATAGTTAAACACGATGATCATACTTATGCAAACAAACAAACCTGCTAAGCCGAACATCAAGTAGCGGCCCAGGAGTCGTCTTGATAGTGGCAGCGTATAGGCTGGAGTGTGCATGGGCGATGTCACAAATTAGTTAAGATTAGGAACTCTTGCAGCAATCAAGTTCTGCGCTGCGGAAACTATTTCTCGCATGCTGAAAGGCTTAAAGAGTAACTTCGCTACTCCAAAGTCAGACTTCAGCTTCTCAACATTGATCTCCAATCCCTTTGCAGAACACATTAAGATGGGCATATGATTTAAGTGCAACTCGGAGCGAACCGCCTTGCATAATTCAGCTCCATCCACTCCAGGCATCTGGTAGTCGGTGATGAGCAAATCGAAAGCAGCAGCTCTCAGTTTCTCAATCGCAACTAATCCATTTTCTGCAGCGGTGACATCAAAGCCCGCGTTACGAAGGTTAAAGCATAAGACATCGGACAATACACCGTTGTCTTCGGCAATGAGTATGTTACCGGCAAGGTTATTCAAGCGTGTATCCTTAGGGCAAACCCAAGTAAAAACTTACTTGGAAGGAACTGACGACGTTCAACTAGCGCGGCACCATAGGCTCAATTGAAGTAATCGATAGAAGGGTTAGCAGCCTCCACCGCCAAAAAAGAACGGATCGCTATAAACCTTTCGCTCGACCACGCCTGCCCTGGTACTCGCTTATTGCAGCAATTTCGCTACCAACTGATATAGGTAGCGTCATTCACGCTGATGTTTCCGGTAGTTTGGTTATAAACCCAACCGGCACCACCTGCTTCAGGAGTGCTAATCGGGTTTTGAGTCGAAGCAACAACCGTGTCGTTCTGATTGGCACCGATCTGAATCGAAGGGAAGGGTCCTTTAAGATAATCCTTAATTGCCGTTTTGAGCGCCGCAGCGGTCGGGTAGCCATTGTTCTTGGCATTGTATAATTCGATCGCACTACGCAAGACAACCAGCGACTGCCGAGTCGAGTTTGTACGAGCATCGCTCGCGGTGTCAAACATTCGCGGAGCAGCTACCGCCGCGATAATCCCGATAATCAGGACAACCACTACTAATTCTACCAGCGTGAACGCTTTACGGTTTCTTAAGACATGTGTACGCATTTCTTTAATCCTTCATGAACTTTTCGTTTCTAAAACCTGCCTCAGAAGATTACGTTGTAAAACATGTCGTGCAAGAAAAGCCAAAAAATATTTATTGGCTCGTCGCAGTGTGCTAGGTTTTCTCGCCGACATGGACCATGTACGTATTACAGAAGGCGTGGCTGCCTTTTTGGAAATGCTCTTATTCAAGTATTACTGGAAATTCCATGCAGGAATTCTCTCACCTACTCAAACTGGCGCAGGCGAGTCGCGAATCGCTTGAAAGAGACTTTGGCACCCGCTTTATTATTTGGTCCGAGCAGGGTGTATGGCAGCCGCTAAGTGAGCATGGTTTCTCAGAAGGGGATAGTGTTCTCACTGAAAGAATAAGTAAACTTCTCGGGCAGCTTCCAATCGGGGATACGTCTGAAACATTTATTTTCTCAAGCGACCAACAAGCACTCGTATTACCTATCCTTGGTGCTAAGGGGCTGAAGCTTCTGGTCGTGGGAATTATTGGTTCCCGCGATTTGGCTTTGGCAAGGGCGCTTGCCGACACGACCCTCCGAGCATCTAGGCAGGCAAGCCAATCGAATGATGTAAAAGAGCGGCTAAACCAGACATTTATGCAGATTACTTCAGACTTCGAAGAGCTGTGTTGGTTGAGGTCTTTAAGCGATCATTTCAAGGACTGCGACATCAGAAATGGAATAGCTGAGGTTTGTCGCAGTGTTACTCCTGCTCTGATTCAGCTGATTTCCGCCAAAACAATTGCTCTCTATGGAACTCCGAGCGATCAACAGAACGATGATTCTCAAGACGACAGCTTTCCACTACTCTCTAATTGTGGTGAGGGCACCGTACCGACTGAGTATTTCCAAGCCCTTCTTACAGAAGTGGTTGAAACGAATCCAGAACAGACGATCGTTTGGAATGGCCCCGATCATAATAGCAATTGCGAAATAGAATGCCCCGTTCAGAATTACATCCTGGTCCCGTTGCAAAATGGAAATAAACAATTTGGCTGGCTGGTCGCGATTGACAAGAGTTTTTCTCCCGATTTATTACCCGCACACAATAGTAATAACTGCGACCGAAACAGCTTTGAATTCGGAACTGCGGAGGCAGGATTGATGCGAACGCTAGCGGTGATGCTGGCAACGCATGCGAGAAACAATGAATTGTACCGGGAGAAGGAAGCCCTACTGGTAGGTGTAATTAGTTCCCTTGTAAATGCCATCGATGCCAAGGATGCTTATACATTCGGCCATAGCGACCGTGTGGCGTCGGTATCAAAGCGCATCGCGCGAGAAATGGGTTTTTCTGACGCCGAATGTGAACAAGTATACATGGCCGGGTTGTTGCACGATATCGGTAAGATCGGCGTCCCCGACAATGTGCTCGGCAAGCCAGGTAAACTGACCGAGGACGAGTTTCATTTAATGCGAAAACATCCAACCATTGGATTTGATATTCTTAAACACCTCAAGCCACTGGCGTATGCCCTGCCGGGTGTATTGTGCCATCATGAATCGATGAATGGTCAAGGCTATCCTCATGGCTTGATCGGCGAACAAATTCCCATGCTTGGGCGGATTATCGCAGTTGCAGATAGCTATGATGCGATGACAAGTGATCGCATTTATCGAAAAGGCGTGGCAACCTCGATCGCTGAGGACGTGCTGCGCAAAGGCGCCGGCACTCAATGGGATTGTAGCGTCATTGACGCATTCTTCGCCGCCCGCTCGGACATCTATGCGATTTGCGGAACCGGTGAAATTCAGGCAGAGGTGGCGTACCTCTCTTCTGACGGCACGACGCTGACGACTGCCCCCAGCGTTCATTGAATCACCTGCACTTTTTGGGGTTCAGTGTAGGATGCCGGCAACATTGTTGCGAAAAATCAACACCCGCTGTGCCCACCTGGCAGGGCTATTCGTCGCCTAAGTGTTTGGTGTCATTAGGTTTGGCGACAGTGTTTGAGATTCTGGTACGCAGCGGCACTCGGCTTGCTTGAGTTTGGACTGTTCCTTCCGTCCACACCATCAGCGAGCTAATTATGCATTGCTTCGATTGTCGCATATCGAGAATGGCTACTCTGGTTTATGGTCTATCGCTAAGTTCCATTCCATGTCTTGGTTCCGACACGCTGAAGGTTGCCCTTGTTGACGGTCGGCAGATCGCAGGTCACGTCGATTCACGCACCGACTTAGATCGACTGTGGATTGGGCGCACCGAAGGTAATGTTGAACTTGCAAGTGGATTCCCGTGGGCTGAAATAGGCAGTGGCGAAGTGGGAAGCCAAAGGTTGAACGCCGAGGAATTGCGACGCTGGTCGGTTGAAAAACATATACCGCATGCCTCCAAATTGGACACAACCGTCAAGCAAGTCGACAAGCGGGTCGAAATGAATGTCCAGCCAAACGCAAAGCCCCCGACTTCATCGGTAAAGTCGTTAGCAATCAGAGCCTTTGTCGGGCAATGGGATCAAGACGCGCAGTCCGATGGCTTGCAGATCTTCGTATCGCCGCTGGATAAAGATGGTCGACTGGTACCCGTCACCGGCCAGATCGATTTCACCCTCATGAGCGAAAAAGAAGCCTATGGAGGTCAACCGATTTCCAAATCGCATCCGAAGTTTGCTCCGATCGCCGAAATCAGCCAAAAGGTTCGGGCCAATGATTTTG
>JANMGH010000005.1:0-17024 GCA_031374515.1 Pirellula sp.
TACAAGCGCAGAGATTCAATCACACCGAAATTGATTCGAAACACATCCTACTCGGACTCGTCCAGGAAGGCTCTGGTGTAGCTGCAAACGTACTTTTAAACCTCAGCATATGCCCACGGAGGATCCGGCTTGAAGTTGAAAAGCGGGTCACGTCCGATTCTGAAATGGTAATGTTGGACACCGCGCCTACATTCTCATTGCTCGCCCAGAAAATCGTCGAGCTTTCCAAAATGGAAGCGCGATCCAACGCCAGATGGCGAGAACAAACCGGCCGAGGGTACGATGAAATCGGGACCGAACACATTTTACTCGCACTCTTAATCGCGGCCGAAGGTGTTGCCTACGATGCGCTAACCGATCTAGGATTGAACTACCAAGACGTTCTTTTGGAAACCGAAAACGTAATCTCCCACATCACGAAGCACTCTACCCCGAGATAGAACTTGATGCGATTCACCGGGTTGAAGTTGATCCGCCGAGATAGGACCAAACCATTTTCCACAGGATGGCACTACACCGACGTAGTTAAGCAGCGGCGCTATCGGATTTTCTGATCCTCCCAAACCCGCTTCAATCGAGTACAACGTTCAATTGTCTCGGTCTACCCCGAAGAACAGAACTTGCTAAAACCAAATCGATGAAGAAAAAGCTAAAGCCAGGCGTGACGCCCGGTCCATATCTCGAAACAGTTTTGCTTGATCGCGATCGCATCACTGATCCATCGCATTATGCCTTTCAATTGCCTGCCATCCGCAATTTTTCTAAACTTGCCCTGCATCCAAAGGTATCCGGGCCATCGCAAATTGAGGTGTGAAGATGAAAAGCGTGAGGAGAAAGCAAAGTCGCATGGAAAACCGCATAAATGACGCGAAAAGCTGATAAGAATGCATCAGATAAGAATGCCACTAACTTTCGGATTTTACTAAACTTGGCCTACTGGCATAGCTTTAATTCGTGACTGGACGGGAAATTGAAAATCCCTGGGTATGCCTATCAAGACGTATCCAGTAAAGAAACAATTTTGGGATCACTTGGAAGGAGCCATATCAGTCAGGTCTTGAAACGTGAATAACTTGGCGTCGACGAACTGGCCTAATGCGTTCCCGCTGTACGTTTTACCACCCGCCAATTGCAGTTTCTTCACTGGGGCTCCTGGCTTGACGACATGTTCATAGTTGATGAGATCTTCTACGTGCACGAGACTTGAGTTTGCCATTTTAAGTAGTTCAAATAATAGCGACGACGATTCGGAATGATGCCAGCACATGCTAAAAGGAGCGAACAACATGTTGAACCTTTTCTATGAGTGGCCGAAACTGCTAACGGTTACTGCGTTTTTCATATTTGATTTCTCACTTGGACATGCTACTTTATTGGGACAGTCGGTTCAGACCAAGGCTCAAGCCAACGGCAATTCAATCTCGTTTGAGCTAGTTAAGGCCATCCGGATGAGTGACGCCGGACGTGTTAGCGAACTTCTCAAGGCCGGCGATGATGTGAACGGACGCGATGTTCTAGGCAACACGCCGTTGATCCTGGCCGCCATGTACTCCCAGCCCGACGTTGTCGCTCTCCTTCTTAAGAATAAGGCGGCCGTGAATGCAGCCAACAAGGAAGATAGCACGGCACTCATTCGCGCCGCCACCAATGCCGAAAAAGTGAGGATACTGTTGCAGGCAGGCGCCGAGGTCGGTATACGGACCAAGGATCTTCGCAATACACCGCTGATCTTAGCCTCGCGTCGGAATGGTAATTCGGCAGCGGTCAAGCTGCTGCTGGAATACGGCGCCGATCCGAACGACCGGAACAAATATGGCATTAACGCTTTCCTCGCCGCCTCAGCGAGCGGCGATCTAGATAGCGTTAGGCTATTGCTCGCCAAAAACGCCAACGTCAACGATGAACCGGCAATCGAACGTCCATACTTAGAAGCCATTGCTGGCGGCATGCGCACGCCGCTGATGTGGGCCGCATTTCGAAACGACCTGCCTTTGATGCGGTTGCTACTGGAACACAAGGCCGATGTGAACAAGGGGACGCAGTTTGGAACTCCGTTGTCCCATGCCGCCTGGCACGACAGCTTTGAGGCGGCTCAGCTTCTTTTGGGCAACGGAGCAAGCATCGATACTCGTGACTTCGCCGACTTCACGCCGTTGCATTGGGCTGCCGGGACCGATTCCCCCAATGCTCGGCTCGTGCAGTTGCTGTTGGACAAGAAGGCAGACGTGAATGCAAAGGGCGGTTCGCCGATCGGCGCGTTTGTCGGGGTGACTCAGACACCGCTATTGATCGCCCAGCGACGCGGACCAACAGCGATCGTCAAGGCGCTAAAGGACGCTGGCGCCAAAGTGGAGCCGCCCACACCTGCCGTGGTTACACCCAAACGGCAGCTACCGGAACAGCTTGATGCCAGCCTCATCGCTGCTTCTGCGGAACAGGCGCTGGCCAGGCTGCAGACTGAGGCCACGGTCTCGATGAACTCGTTTGCAAAGCACGTAAGCGATCAGGGGGCATGCACGTCGTGCCATCAACAGAATCTGCCGATGGCAGCCGTCGGTTATGCCCGCGCTCGTTCCATACGCATCGATACGGCTGCGGCTGAGGCTCAGATTAAAGCGATTACCCCAAATGATGAAGCGTTCGACGGGAACCGCGGCCAGCCGGTCTTTAATCCGGAACCGGCTCATGGCTACGGCTACGAAGCGTTTGGCTTGTTTCACGAAGGAGTGCCTGATGGCGACTCCGGCACGGACGCCATGGTTCATCATCTCGTCGTCATCCAAGAATCCGACGGCCACTGGAACCTCAACTTGCCGCGCCCGCCGATTCAATCCAGCGACGTCAGTGCCACCGCCCTCTCACTGCTGGCTGTCAAGGAGTACGGTTGGCCGGGCCGCAAGAACGAGTTCGCCTCATCCGTCGATCGCGCCCGCAACTGGTTATGGACCGTGAAGGCGAATACCAACGAGGAAGCGATCTATCAGCTTCTCGGCTTGCACTGGGCGGGTGAGCCTGTCAATAAACTCCAGCAATTGGCGGATGCCTTGGTGGCACAGCAACGAGATGACGGCGGATGGGGACAACTGCTGATGCTGCAAAGTGACGCCTACGCCACCGGCCAGGCAATGTATGCACTTCATCGAGCTGGGGGCCAGTTGGTCACGTCCAAACCCTGGCAAGCAGGGATGCGTTTCCTGCTCGAAACCCAGCGAGACGACGGCACGTGGTACACGCCGCGCAGAGCCTTTCCATTCCAACCGACAATGTCTAGCGGCTTCCCGCACGGCCGCGATTCCTGGCTGTCCACTGCCGCCACCAGCTGGGCCGTCATCGCCCTTACCCAGTCGGTGCCGCCGGGCACCGTCGCAGCACCCGCAACTTTCGCTAAGGTGCAGCGGAAAGCCCCTGCATCGAACGCCAACAAAATCGATTTCGCTCGCCAGATTAAGCCGTTGATGGAACGTTCCTGCCTTACCTGTCACGGTCCGAATAAATCCGAAAGCCAATATCGCGTCGATAGCCGGGAAGCCATTCTCAAGGGAGGAGATTCCGGCGAGGAAGCAATCGTCGCCGGCCAAAGCGACCGAAGTCCGCTGATTGCAAACGTCAGCGGGATCATTCCTGGCATGGAAATGCCGCCTCTTGCAAAACGCCAGAGTTTTCCTCCGCTTACCGAGGAGGAATTGCAACTCTTGAGAACTTGGGTCGATCAAGGCGCTGCATGGCCCAACGATGTGGTACTAACGCCACGTAAAGAAGAACGGCCTTGAATGCGATGGTTCATCCATGTTCCTGCTTCAGTCCAACCTGTGGGGTCGCTGTTGGTTGCTGCTCGGCAGATCCTGAAGTCGACTAGCTGCCGCAAAAGATGCCGTGAATTTACGGTGCGTTGGTTTGAATCGGATTCGCAAGTAATGTTATCATGCGAGATCGCGCGACATTTCGAGTCGTTTTGCTACCACTGATAATCCTTTCCGAATACACCACATAGTTTCCTTCGGGAGGCCAAATCGGGAGCCATTGAGACGTGCCATTATACTGCTTGCCAGCAATGTATTTCGTTAGCTGCAAGCTGTTAGTTCCGTCCGAATTAATCGTCCCGATTCTGCAGGAGTACGACGCTTTCCACAGTTAATGAGCCAGTCCTATAACCGCACAACCCTGTGGAAATCGCAGAAGCCTGTCGAAAGGAAGCGGACGCTTGCTGGTGCGATGATTCTGCCGTACGCATCCTGCCGACCAAGTCGATCGTCGCTAGAACAACAACGCCGCATCTAATATTTCAAACGGTTCGCGGTCCGCCTGGTGCAGTCGGATTTTTGGTTGGCTGCCTCGATTCATTCAGAAAGAAAAGCAACCTCGCCCCCAGCGCGGGTTCCGAACGCCCTCCAAATTTCTAATCCTATACCGTTGCTAATGAAATGTGCCGAACCGTCCATGAACAGCACATTGACCCCACCGGCGTGATAGCTACGCGAAGTTACCGCAGCGTAGGTGTCTCCAGCGTTTGATTCGGTCGCCAAAACCACGTCGACATCAAAATTTACTCCGCCACTGTTGTAAATGATCTTTGTATTTGGCGTGAATACTGTAGTGAAGCCTGTCTCATGAACTTTCCCATCCACCCATTCCACGTGTGTGAAGGAATTCGCATTAAACGAGCCCAGGGAAAGCGATGCTAAAGTTGTAGGCGCTGGCAAAGCTGGTGAAAATGTCGATAAGTTACTTGCACCTGGAACTCGGTTCGTAAACGCCTTTACTTCCGCTACAGCGAGCATGTTGCTTAAACCGTCAGTTAAGTCCGAGGTCCTGTGATTGCAGTTTGGTCCAAACGCTCCGTCACCTGTTCGCATCCCAACAGACTTGGCAGTCATTATAGGCCATGTTCCGTTGTTCAAGGCATAACAGATCGGCCAGTGCTTGTTACCATACGTGGCATCCGTTCCATAACCTTTGTCGTTCGCCTCACTGGGACACATATAAGTGCCAACTCGCTTCGACGAAATATTGGGCTGGGTGTTGTATCCCACGGAGAAGTCGATTCCGCGAAAAAGATTTTCTTGTTCGATATACGGTAAAATACGAGCAATTCCCGACCACGCATTTTTAGTTATGACTGCCGAACCGTTCCAAGCATAGTTGCCGTTCGCAGGCAGCCTTTTTCTGGTGTCCAAATGCATATTCAGCGCAAGTCCAACTTGTTTCAGATTATTCGTGCACTGCATTCGCCGGGCCGCCTCCCGTGCCGCTTGAACGGTAGGTAAAAGTAATCCAATCAAGATGCCAATGATGGCAATTACAACCAAAAGTTCGACAAGGGTAAATCCAGATCGCAACCGGACACTGTGTGCTTGCGAAGAGGTGTCATGGGAAAAACGGCTCAACGACATGTGTAAACTCCTCAAAAAACCAGGGAACGGACAGCCCTGCATGCTCGAGATGAGCTGCAGGGAACCGAGCGTGGCTGGCTGAGGAAATCGATCGGTTAAAAACAGACAGGTTCCAGTCGCTTGCTGCGTCGTCGGGAAGCACTCAGTTGCTACTGAGAATCAATATCAAGAGCAGTATTGTGGAATTTGATTCTGATGTCAATAATAAGCTCGTATTTTCGCATAAGAAATTGCGAAAATTGACGTCATAGATTGTTAGCAGGTTGGAGGTTGGCTGCATGTCGGAGGACGAAGAGACTAAATCTGAAACACACGTAGGAAGCAATTTTCGTAGGCTAGAATCGCTTTGCAAAAATCTTAAGATCATTTCATTCAAAGAATTATGTCGTTGCGGGGACGAGATCTGGATTGAAAACGAAGGAGAGATCTATCGACTTCGAAAAACGCGACAAGGCAAACTGATCCTAACTAAATAGCAATTAGCCACGGCAGGTGCGACCCTGGAAAAACTTTCGCCGAAATGAAGTACGACGCTGCCAAAGTTGATGAGATAGCCGGAGTCCTGCCTCAGTCCAACCTGTGGAAGTGGTAGCTGCTAGGTTGCTGGCTAGGTCGATCCTGCATGAGTACGACGCTTCCACAGTTGATGAGCTAGCGACGAATCCAGCTAACCAATTTGGTAAACTCACTGACAGCGGATTTGGGAATATGCAGGCGGCACAACCTTGTGGAAATCGTAGAAGCGCGTTGGAGGGAAGCGAAACATTCACAGTTGATGTGATTGGCATGCATTCAGTCCACCCTCACATTTGCACTTAAAGCACCGTCGTGCATAAAAATCGAGCCGATTCTGTCAGCTCTGAGCGATTCGTAGTCCACAGTTGGCCAAAATTCTTCCATTGTAATTCGTCATTAAGTAGCCGATTCCGATGTCCAACGGTATGTTGCTGACTTAACGTCCTGTTTACGGCAATGCAAGGAAACTCGCCTGATCAATCCTCAAGGGCTTTCCCTTCAAAATCGGTCTAGCCAGCGATTGAACAACTCCTGCAACAGGTCCGATTCCTACAACCGCGGCGCTTTCTATAAAATGAACGCGTGTGAGTCACAATCGGAGATCCTGAGTGGCCTCCAGCGGATCAACAGTCGTGTCTCTCGCACTTTCTGTCGTTGTGGGGACAATTGCAGACCACCAATATCGCGCATCGGCCTCCGACCAAGTTCCGCTTTTCTCACATAGTTTAAGGGCGTCGGCTACTTCCTCCGCAGATCCGAAGCGTTCATTCGGTGATTTAGCAAGAAGTCGCTCAACTACATTTGCGAGGTCAATGCCGACCATTGCTAACTGAGTGAGCGAGGGAGCTCGCTGATTTCGGTGTGCGAAAAGTACGTCTAACACTGTCCTACCAACAAAAGGCGGGCGTGCCGTGAAGCTTCGATCCAGCAGCATGCTGAGTACAAAGACTCGCTGTACGCATTTTTTCCAATCATGACTGAAGCGATCCGTGATTCATCGCGACTTGAAGCCAGCCAATATCCTGTTGGACAAGAGGAGAAGCTTGCGATCTCAAAATCCGCTCTTGTATCCAAGAGCACCGTGAAAGCGACTATCTCTCAAATACCACCGGAGTCGTTGCTGAACCAATCAGGGGATGATTCGACGGCTAGGAGGCCCCAAGCCCACTCGGGAATAACAGTTGCTTTCCGGTTCTTGGTTTTCCCGTAAAGCTCAATTCCGGCAAACGGCAATTCGAAAATAGCAGAACTATTCTTTAAAGAATTGATTTCCCGTGGACTCATGGAATCCAGTTTAGGAGAAGAGTAATTTGGGGTCGTATCATGTTCACGATAGGTGGCAAGATCGGTTTGGATCTGACTGAACCACAGGTCATGGTCCTCCTTACCGGTGATAGCGTCAGCAAACGACAACATCGTTGCAGGAGCGACGTAGCGATCTCCCTTGATGCTCAAAATGTACTCACCCGAAGTGAATGCAGGTGTCAAAGTTGAAGCCGTCACTTCGATGTAATAGCTCCCCCCTTTGCCCTTCGGAACTTTATAACTGATTGCAGAATTGTGACTGTCGATACCTCCATTGTCGTTTGACGCGACCAAGTTACCTGCCGAATCGTAAAGGCGGATCATCGCGTCTAGCGAGTTAATGAAATCCCCTGTCCCGTCGCCAGGTGTGGCGGTGTCAAACTGGAGCATTGCGTTCTCGTCAGCAACGATCCGATAGAAATCTGAGTCCCGCATCTGTAGGTTTAGCTGTCGAGTGAATTGCGCAGAGGTAAAGCCGAACATTCGTTCTTGAGTGGAGCGACGGGCCAGCGTCGTCAAGGCTCCTCCTAAAGCAATTTCTCCGGTGCTTGCATTCAGGTTCGAAAGTGCATTGCTATTTAAAGGGATCGTGACCAAATTACCGTTATCTGCTGCTGAAACCACACGCGAGCCAAGGGTCATTCCTGTCCCCAGGTCGGCAAAAGTTGCGGTGTGCCCAAACCCGCCGGCCTTGAGACTGTCAATTGGTGTGTTTACGTCGAAAAGCGTATAGGTTTCAGTTGGGTCATCGCTCAGGTAGCCTAACGATGCTGAATTGGATGCCGGGTTGAAGAGGGCCAGAGTTGCCGCAGTAATTGGCTCACTAAATCCGTTGAGGTCGAACACGAAAAAGTTTCTGGCCTCTTGTGTACCTAAACCGCTTACGAAATAGTTTGTATTAACAGAGTTATGAAATCCAAAATTGTCATACCAACCTGAATCGACAGCGTTCAGCGTGATCCCGTCTTCAATCCAACCGCTCACCCAGCGTCTTCCAGCCACCTGTTGGCCATAGATTGGCTGCGCCGCTGCGATCGAACTATTCCTCTCGAGGTCCATGGTTGCATTTCGATTGATTACCAAGTTGTAGTTTGTTCCAGAAAACTGGCCGGTGACCCGAGCATAGTAGGTTGCATTGCTCGGGGCGATGAAGGAGTCAATCGCAACACCAACATTGGTGGGCGCCGGGGAACCATTCGCAATCATCGTCCCAGCAGCGTTCACGATGCCAACTGTCACATTGGAATTTGTTCCCAATGCGGTTACAGCCATGCTCACCGATTCGCCAGCCCTGAGCTGGAATGCGAACAGGTCTGGAGTGGGAAGTTCATAGGTATGCCCATCGACCGAGACGAAGAACGAGTAACTATCGCCTACTTGGGGAGCTGTCCCGAACAGATTACCGTTAATGTCAACCGTGTCAAAGGTACCTACAGCGACGAAATAGGTCCCCTCCTCCAATATTCCATCGAATCTATCCGCACTGAATTGAAAGCCAGCTGAGTCGTAATAGTAGAGCTGTCCGCCCCCTCCCGAATTGATATCGTTTGCGACGAAGTTCGCAGTAACACGTCTGCCACCCGAGGGAACTGTGAAAGAGTAAAAATCAAAAGTTCCATCACCCGTTCCTTGCACCAGAACATGTGGCACAGCATTTGCGAATGGGACAGCAGGGTCATCGTTCACTACCCAGATTTCTCTGTCCAAATCTTGTGCAAAGTCCAACAGATTTGGAGGCGACAGTTCCAACTGGTTGGGCTCGACCTCGAATAGAGGATCACCTACGATGGAATTGATCAAGTGATTGTCCAGGGACACATGCAGGGTGTAAGCATCACCATCGAAGAATGGGGTGCCGATGATTTGACCACCTGCATCGGAAGAAGGAAACTGCCCAACTGCCAGGTAGTATGCTCCAGGTTCACTGAAGTAGTGCTCCAAGTAAGAGGCCAATCCCGTGTTGCTTCCAGGTTCGTCGCCGAAATCGTCATTTTGATCCAACAAAATTCCGTTGGCGTCATACAGAAATATTGTCGTATCTAGGTACAGGTTTTCTCCAAAAAAACTCGATTCGTAATCGATATCGAAAACAGCGCGATCACCAGCATTGGCAACGGTGAAGGAGTAATAATCAAACGTACCGTCGCCAGTTGCCTGTATAGAGATATGCGGCAAGGTCGTCGAATCCGTAATATCCGGATTTTCGATTAAGTTCCATCCGGATCCGAGGCTGTCTGGTCCGTCAATGTTCTGGGCGTGATCGATGACATCGAAGGCAGGCAAAAATGGGTTGTTGACTTCTCGTTCAAGGACGATACCGGACGATGCGCTGCGGTCGGTCTTACCCAAAACAGCAGCCCGAGCTGGCTGAGCGCCGCTGCTGCTTGCTGCACCTGAGCGGTGAAGTTGCAAGAATGAGTTTTCTAAGCTCTGAGCGCCAGCTAGCGTGTTGTCATTGGCCCCTCCATGGCTCTCTTTCTCCAGGGCCGCATTAAGGACCACTCGGACCGTGTAATCACCCAGATTGCCTGCCGCGCCACTAACCTCGATTCGATAGGACAGTGCCCCAGGAGTCCCATCTGCCAATTTTCCACCTACGGCCACGGACTGGATTAACGCTTCACCACCCGGGGCCGTTGCCACTGCGGAACCAACCACGTTGTTACCGTTATTGCCGGAAAGTAAACGGACTTGGGGCTGCAGAGTGCCAGTCCCATCAACCAATACGGTAATCGACTGTCCAGCGTCGACAGTAAGGGAAGTGATGCCTGCAGGTCCACCAGGAGCGACAATCTGAATGTCATCCCATCCCAGGCCATCTGTCGTCAAAGGAAAATTATCAAACTGCTGAAACTTGACATAGAAGTTATTGAGATTTAGAGAATAACCTCCCGCTTGCGAAGCAGCTTTTAGATCTACCCCTTGACCAATCCATTGGCCAGTTGATGGCGTTGGATTCCCAGCTTGCAACGGATCCCATACGGGATACCAAGTTGATCCATCGTTGCTAACGGAGACACCATCGGCGAAAAAATGACCGCTGTACGACGGCGCAGAAAAAAACCCTTGAAGCTCATCATTGAACACGGCGTATGAAAAATGCAGTAAAGATCCCGACGCGGTCGGTTGCTGAACGTGCCAAATTGCTTCATTGAGGTTGTAAATGCCAGAGTCCGTCGTGTCCATCAGTAGCGCCTTGCTTCCGGAAGCAGCGCCAAACTGACTCGTAACCTGAATCCTCCCATGAGCATTGGAAGAGAAGGTCGACCAGCTCGAACCCAAGTTGCCCGATTCGAATCCATCCTGAAGGACTGGCGAGCCAAGGCTTCCAATTACAGACGATTCATATACCATGGAGCCCAGATTCGGGACAGGCTGGAAGCCGCTCAAGACGGCAAGTAGTTCTCGTCCCTCAAGTTTTTCGAGGCCGAAGCGGATACACCTGGATATTCGATTGCGATTCATTGGTCGTTTCCTCTAAGAATTTGCGATGAAATCGGTATCTCCCTATCGTTGCCGTACGCCTATTAAATCCGCCACTCGACAGGCAAAAAAATTCTAGAAATTTCCTTTGTCCAGGGCTTTGCCGTCTTATGGCAGATCCATGCGAATTTTTTGCAAAAGAACTTTAGGCCGGTTTCACGTGGTATTCATAACAAGCCTGCGAGAGCAAAGCTGGAAATCGGCCGCTTCAGTCTGGCCGATGTATTAGTCCAACAGCAAGCATCCAGCGCCAACGCCAACCGTGTTTGGTCTAGCGCATGGAAGCGGCTAGAACCCGGCAGGGCTCCTGCTCCTTTTTGTACTCGAGCCGGCGGGACTCAGACTGAGGCAATTCAAAGTGGGCAGCAGGTTACTCAATCAGATGTTTTTGGGCTTATCCATCATGACATAGGCAGCTTCCAGGTGAGCATTTGGAGTGAGTCCTACCAAAATATCGCATCCCTCCGCGCGACTCCGCTCAACGTCGTAGGTACGAGGCTCCGCCAAATACGCGACTATCGCTTCGCCAAATGAGTTAAGCTAACCCAAACTTTAGTGTTTATTGATGGGCCCATCCGCATCAATCGTCTTTACCCATCTACGGAACTCGCGGACGCTGCGATTTAGAAGTTTCGCCAGCTAACGGCCCGTCGCCAACGGGATGGGATCTGTCTTCTGCCTCGCGGCTCAGCATCGAGGTGGGTCACAACTAATTTGATAGTTTAGGAAAGAGCAAGGATAGACATAGATCAATTCTTTAAATGACTAAGTTCAATAAAGTCCTTTCGAATTCTAAGTCTTTCGAATTGAGTGTTCTCAAGGATGGAGTTTTTTTCCTTCCATCCTGCACTGATGGCGGCCCGCAGGATGCGTACGGCTTCAGATTCGCACGCATCACAAAATCGGTTTTTCTCTTCGCTCGCAAGCTCCTTGTTCGCTTCCGCCACAGCGATGCACCTCATCAAATCGACGGCTATTTCGATCAACTTGCCTGGAAGCTTGCGGCAAATAACCTTTCGCTTTAGACACAATTCCTCGGCCAACCTGAAGTCGTTTTGGCGCAGAGACAAATCCGTTTGCAGCGTCATTACTTGGTTGGACGCTGCAGCTCGCTTGTTGGGTTGCAATTTTTTGGCCAAGCTCAAAGCGATTTCCAACTGTTCCGATGCAGTGGATTTGTCGAGATAAATTTGGGCTTTTCCCAAATTACAATTGAGATGTGCCCATTCGAATGGATGGTCTCGCTTAAGATCGGAATGGGTATCAAAGATCTGTATTGATTCCAGAGCGACACTTTTAGCAGTTTGAAAGTCGTCGTTTTGCTCGCACAGAATGGAACAGTGTTCGCTATACGAAAGCGCCAACAACCATGGTTGAGTTGGGAAGTCGAGTCGTTTCAGTCCTTTTTCGATTATTTCATAGTTGTTTATTGCGTCTTGCGTCTTTTCGACGGTGCGGAAGAATGCGGCCTGACTAATCATCGCTTCGTATGCATATCGGTGGTGTTCGCCGAAACGTTCCTTTTGTGCATTGCAAAATTCTTGCCAAAGAGACTCGGCCTCGGAATCTCGACCTTGCCTATTCATAAGTTTTGTGCAGGCCACGATGAGAGGACGGACTCGCGGATGTCGCATCTTTACGGCGTTTCTCGCTACGATCAAGCATGCATCGAAGTGCTTCATCGCCTCGACATCTTTTCCTAGCATCGCCTGATTTGCACCTAATTCAAAACGTGCCAAAGCGGTATGGACGTTTGCCGATCCAAGCTCAAGTTCCGTTAGTCTCAGAGTCTCTCGAAAACTCGCTTCCGCTAATGTAGCTCCAAGGCAATTTTGCAATACGCGTGCTTGTGCGAATGTTGTTAGAGCCGAAGTAATGTTCCGATTGTCATCTACTTTTTGAAGCTGCCACCGGGCCCAAATCAATTTTGGAATTGCCTCCAGCCATCTACCTAGCTCAATGGAACAGAAAGCTGCCCCGAGGTAGCTAAAAACACAATCGCGATGATCTCTTCCCAATACTACTTCTCGAATCTTTGCAGCTTCCAAGAACAGTTTCCTCGCCTCCTCGCTATCTCCTTGGTATCCTTTCAACCAAGCAATGTTGTTTAGCGTATTGGCTACCAAGCGCTGGCCTTCCGCTCCCTGGATTTCCCGACGAATGGCAAGCGCCTTTTCGTAGTGGCTCAATCCCATTTCATAGTCGCCAAAATCGTGATACCAAAATCCAAGGTCGTAGTAACTTGTGGCGATATCCTCATGATTTGCATCCAAGTTCGTGAGCCTCAACGCCAAAGCTTCGTCGAGCAAGGGCTTGGCATTTGAAAAGAAGCCCAATTGCCGGTATACATCCCCAATAGTTCCTGAAATGGCTGCCTTCGCGAGTGGTTGGGCATTGATTTCAGGATCCGCAATTAGTTTTAATGCCCCGCGATCCAAAAGATCGCGCGCGGTCAAATTGACCGCGGACGGTTTGCCAACAAAGTTACCTTTCCCTTGTCCTACTGGGTCCGACGCTTGAAACAGTCCCAAAAGAAATGAAGAAAGTTGATTTGCTTTGTCCGCTTCTCCTTGCGCAAGCTTTTTTGCTTCGATTGCAATGCGTTCGTTCTCTTTGGCTGTGACAGCTAATTTAGTTGCGGTGTCTTTCGCCAAAGTTTCCGCTTCACGGCTCTCGCGCTCACTGATTGCCATTAACTGAGAACGATTGTTGGCGCTGACCGCCGCACGCCTTGCCGCATTTACTAAAATGAATGCAGTGACAGAAACTGTTGAGAGCATCATCAAAGCAATCAAAATCGAAGCGAACAGCGAACGGTTTCGGCGCATCCATCGACCTATTCGGTCTCCGGTAGAGTCTTGATGCACATCGATTGGTTCATCCGCAAGCCACCGTTCAATATCCTCGGCTATCGCCGAAGCATACTGGTATCGATTGCTGGGTCGCGTCGCCATTGCCTTGAGACAAATCGCTTCCAATGATTTGGGAACAGACGTAAGCACCAAGGTTGGCTTTTCGAAATCGCCGTGCTTCACCTTTTCAAGTATCGCGTGCACTTTGTCGCGACCGAACGGCGGCACACCTGTTAAAAGGTAATAGAGAGTAGCGCCCAAACTGTAAACATCGCTCGCCAGTCCGATGGAGTCCGTATTTCCAGACGCCTGCTCTGGACTCATGAAGGCTGGAGTTCCTACGAGTGTTCCCAATTGAGTGCCCGAGGAATCTCCCGACGGCTTGAGCCTCAGTGTTTGCTCGTCAGAGTCAATGTCGGTTCGCTGCGACTCGTCGCGCCCTTTGATTTTTGCAAGTCCCCAGTCTACCAAGAGCGTTTCGTCAAACTTTCCCAGCATAATGTTGGCGGGCTTAATATCACGGTGAAGCACACCACGTGAATGCGCGTAGCCAACAGCATTGCAGACGTGCGTGAATCGATTGAGCAGCTTACGAAAGGCAACAGTTGGTCGACCAGCCGTCATTCCACCGCGCTCGTTGCTATCCACTTGAAAAGAACAGTCGATCGCTTCTTTGAGGCTTTCCCCTTGAATGAACCTCATTGCATAGTAAAGTCGCCCATCTGAATGCTGGCCCATGCTATACACCGGAACGATGCCAGGATGTTCTAAGCCGCCAGTAACTTGTGCCTCCAAGATAAACCGCGAGCGGCATTCCAAGTCGTTGGAATGTTCCAGCTGAATTTCCTTTAACGCGACTTCCCGTTGCAACTCGCGGTCTCGCGCCACAAACACTTCGCCGAGGCCTCCTTTGGCATGCGGTCGCAAAATTTCGAACCGCTGATCGGATTCAGAATTAGCGTTCGCTTTTTCTGAGACAAACTTCTTTGAGGGGTCGGGAGTATGATCCCATGGCGTCTCCGAGAGCGATTGATCATTGACACTGGTTGAAGCTTCCGATGGATCGCTTTCCCTAAGTGGCTGCGCATTGGGCGACAATGTTGAGTATCGGTCTTCCTCTTGTGGCACATTTTGGCCGTTGAGGAAAAATCGATGCGTGGGGGCTGCTGTCATGGCATCGTCTCTCGCCATTCCCATCAGATTTGCGACTCCTGGATCCTTTCCAAGCGACATCGAATCGAACACTTTTGCGCAAACGCCGCATACTTCTAGGTGGCTTCCAACAAACTCAATTTCCTGTTCACTCGCTCTACCAACCGCGACGAGCCACAGAGTATTTCGATCTGGATGCGGATGGGATTTCATGATCGTATCAACTTTCAAAAAAAGGGCGTACGTTGATACGCGTAGTATATCACACCTCCTGACATCGTTGTCGATATCGCGTACGGGCGTTTTTCAAAGACGCAATGCATTGTCGCAGGCCTGCTTGCTAGCCAATAACTGAATGGCGTACGAACGGCCAATCGGCAATTCGCCGTATTCAATGGAAAGGGTATCGACGCAATACAGAACAATCGAAAAAACCGAAATCTCTGAAATGGTTCGGTTTGAAGTGGCCTTTCTTTCTTGTAGTGCGTGGAGCGGAACAATTCGAAAGACATAGATCGGCAGAGTGCCGACAAAGTAATCGGAAGAGCGTTGTCATCGCTGACCGATTAGCTGCGAGTCTGACAAAAACTCATTGTTCTACTCGGCGTGTTGTGCTAGATCACGAAGACATCAGCAAATGCCCAACCATCTGCGGCATCTGCTTCTTGGAAGACTATGTCTGATCCCTTCACAATCAGGCAGAGAAGCTTCGCGAACCCTATGTTGGGCGAAAGAAACAGGATTTTCGGTGTTGGTAGCCAGCGTTTGCTGAGCCGATAGCTTCTCCCAATTTTCCGGGGTGCCATCGCGAGGTTTCCCGAGCAACTGCTTGTTTCCGTCTTGCAAGGCTGTGACGAGCCCAACTTTCATCTTTGAAGGAACCATTTTCTTTGCTTCCAACCCAAGCCAATCGATCCATCGGCTAGAATCGATCCATCGCATTTACCCTCCCATGGTAGATCTTCCCCCAACGCCTTAGATAACGAAGCTCGGAGACTGTCATTGTGAATCATGACGTGACGTCGCTTTCATTGATCGGCCGAATTCACGATCCCTCCGATGTCGATTCGTGGAACCGACCAGACTTAGGAGTCGAATTATGTCGATGCCAGAAAAATTAAGAAAAAATCTCTTTGTTCTTGCGGCCGGCATGGTAGACGCCGCTGGCACAGGCGGTGGGGCGTACTTGAAGGATACCAAATTGAAAGGAGGTGAGACATTAGACAAGGTTGGCACTGTAGGCGACGTTAGCCAAACCTTGGGAGAGCAATTCGTTGCGGCTACGGAATATGTACACAAAAGCAAGCTCCCCACTAAAGCGGGACTCATTGAATACCTGAGAACGAGCAAGATGAAGGTCTCTTGGGACGTCTTCACGATTGGGCTCCAGATTAGTAAGCAGGCAGCAAACCTCAAGGGCGCTTCGCAATGTATTGCGGACGTTGCCGAGTCCGTATTGGACAGTGCGGAATTTGGCGTGTCGGTCGCCAGTTTGACGGCCGCAGGAATCACCTGGCCTATAGCTGCAATCAAAGGCACTCAAATGATGGCGCAGCTTTACGCTACTTCGGTTTCGTGTGGAGAAGTGGCTGCCAAGGGACTAAAGGATTTTAAGAAAATGACTGCACAAGAGATTAAGGCGCTGGTGCGGATCCAGGCAGTGATCGCTTCACGCGTCAATGACTTTGTGGAGAAATCGTTTGAAGTAGTATCGCAGGAGATCGATCCCGGAAATTTCGATTTTGCAGTGCTTCCAAAGCAAGTTTACGATGAGTTAGCCACGGGATTGCTAAACGGTCTCATTCTTTGTGCCCTAGTCGAAGACCCAATTGAAAGCGTGAAAACCGCCATCGCAATAAAAGTTAGTGATGCGGATGCTATGCATATTGCGAACGCAATCATTTTGGCGAATCATCCGGATAAATTGAAGAATGCCGCTTCATTTTCGCAGAAACTGCAGATCGAAGCAACTTCGCTCGCTAACAGTTACAGGAAAATGAATTTGCCAACTGCTTTCCTCAAAGTCCGTGAAACATTGCGCATCAGCACGAAGCCTTCCAAAAAAAGTCAAAAATGAATTGGACCGAGGTATTGGTGATCGCATTCTCCGTAATCCGACTCGGCCTATGAAATAAGGTGTTTATCCAAACTGCCGTGTCAGTCTCGGCATGAGGGTCCCACTCTATTCGCTAACCAGTTGCTCAAATCATTGCTGGGGCGATCCACTGTTTTCGTAACTATATGGGAAAGAATTGCTAGCAGAGGCATCGTACCAATCACAGCAACAACGGTTGCCAAGAAGTGCCCAAAACTCCCGATCAGATTT
>JANMGH010000018.1:0-62018 GCA_031374515.1 Pirellula sp.
GGCAACTATCAAGAAGGTGGCATTCGAATGGAATTCAATCCAAACGCCTTTGGTTCTCGACGGCAGTTGAATGACGTTCAAAACAAACAGCTTGCTTTGGCCCGGGAGCATCGCATTCTCGAAGCAAAGGAAATCGCAGCCGTCCACAGACTATCCGCCTTGTGGCAGCAGGTCGACAGTCTGCACAAGCAAATGACCCAACAATTTCAGGCCCTCAGCGCAGCCACTACCCTAGTGGAAGTGACCAACGACAAGTTTATCCTTGGTGCGGGTGAACCGAACTTGGCCGACAATCTTTTGCGAGCGCAACAGACAAAATCGCAAGCGGGTCAGAACTACATTCGAGCAGTCACGGAATACAACAAGTCGCTTGTCGAACTGCATGCGATTAAGGGCTCACTACTGGAGTACAACAACATCGCTCTCGAAGAGGGACTGTGGCCCCAAAAAGCGTACTGGGATGCTCACGAACGATCGCGAGAACGTGGCGCCGCTCGGCACATGGATTACGGTGCGAGCCGGCCGAGTGTGATCAGTAAGGGTGAGTACATTCAAAACACAGGAAACGCAAACTCCCAGGCTCGCCCTTCCAGTTTGACACCTGGCGGACCAGCAGCACCGAAGAAATCGACGAATCCTAACACAGCTCCCGAACCAGTCCCCTCAATACCCGATCGATCCATCGATCAGTTGCCGGAGAAACGAGCAAACTATGACTCGAAGCCCAAGTTCAATTGGGACAATGATTCAAGAAGGAATTAAATGCGTACAGCGTAAGCTGTGAACGAGCGGTAGGGGGAAATCTCAAGGGAAGTTGGTTGAATAAACCCGCTTCCCTTGAGGCATTGATGGAAGGATTCAGAGCATTTCGTCATGGAACGTGACTTCCAACGCACGCATACCGTCACCGGGAGCGGTCACTCACGCGATTCGTTCGAAGGCAGTCTGTACTTGAGCAATCCGGCATCCTCCAAGTCTCGAAGAAACCGAAACAAAATCGCTTCGCGGCCTGGCGCTGTCGCGAACTGGAGCCCAATCGGTAGGCCGCTGGAGACGGCAAACGGGGCTGATACCACTGGGATTCCTGCAAGGCTCAACGGCTGCGTATAGATTCCGAGGTAGGCTCTCGCCGAAACAGGCTTGTTTTCGATCATGATGGTCGCTTGATCGATTCTCGGTGCAACGACGGGCGTGGTCGGGGCGATCAGAATATCATAGTCGTTGAAGATCTTCATGACTCGCTTTCTAAAGTAGCTGCGAAAAGCCATCGCTTTTTGGTAAAGAGATGCGGGGACCATAGCGCCAGCCAAAAGCCGATCTCGGACCGCTGGATCATATTCCATCGCCCTGGTCCGCATCGTATCGAGATGCAATGCACCCCCTTGTGCCGCCGTCAAGATATAGGAAGCCGATCGGGCTGTCTCCGCTTCGGGCATCTTGGCGATCTGACTCACACCAAGATGCGCCATCACTTTATCCAATGCGTCGAGCACCTCCGGGGACGCGTCTTTGGCAAACCATCCATCGAGCTTGGCAATTCGAGGGGCATGGGTCGAAGGAACCGAACCGGACTTCGAAGGACCGGCAAGCACGTTGTAGATGGTTTCCAATTCCGATGCCGATCGAGTGAAGGGGCCCACGGTGTCTAGCAACTTCACAAAAGGAAAGGACCCTTGAACCGATATTGCGCCATCCGCCGGTCGAATTCCCCATAGTCCACAGAGAGCTGCTGGCACACGAATTGATCCATTTGTGTCTGAACCGAGTGTGAACGGAAGAAATCCTGCAGCGACCGCGGCCGCAGAACCGCCAGACGATCCGCCAGCCAAGCGATTTAAGTCATAGGGATTGCGAGTCGTACCAAAGTGTGGGTTCACCGTCGCAAAACCATATGCATACTCGTCCATATTGAGCGTACCGATCAGAATAGCTCCAGCAGCTTTGAGTCGGGCCACGACGTGAGCATCGCTTTTGGCAGGATTCGCATGGATGCGCATTTTGGCGCCCGCTGTCGTCGGCAAACCTTCTATGTCAAAGAGATCCTTGACTGCGAACGGAACACCGGCCAGCGGGCCTGGATCTATTCCTTTTGCGACTTGGCGGTCGACGGCAAGTGATGCCGCAGCGGCTTCATCTGCCAATACGCGAGTGAAACAATTGTAGTCGCTATTGCGTAATGCGATTTCACCAATAACCGCACTTGTTATGTCAGCCGACCTGGCCGTTCTAGAACGTACCGCACAGGCGATTTCGAAAATAGGTAAAGAGTGTATCAATCGTCAATGCCCTCATCCAAGTCGCTGGGTATTTCGAACGATTCAACTTGGCGCGCATGAATACGCATCAACTCGCAGTTGGCTTCGATGCCCTCGATACACTCTTTGGGCACTTGCAAATCGAGGAGTGCCGATACGTCGAGTCGGTAACTTTTTGACGTCTCTGATTCTACTTGCTTCTCGAACATTCAAGTGCCTTTTCAAGCCTTCCCTTGGCTCTCAGATTGCGGATATCGCACGACGTCCCGACAAACAGGACGTGCAGGAAGCCCTCCCCACTTTTTAGATATGACAAAGCACTATTTAAATGTGGCAATGCATTAGACCCGTTGTAGAACCAATATCGTGTCTACCGCTTCGGCATTGAGCTTTTGCGTCGATTCGATGTCGTACCAAAAATCGTGAATCGCTACCAATTTGAACTTCTTTGATTTTGCGATCAAGCTCTTTAGTTGCGTGGCGGTATAAATTCTGAGGGTAATGTGGTCAGAGAGTCGGAATGATTCTTGCTTTCTTTTGACCAACATCGAAATCCGCAGTTTTTCCAAACGCGTCTTCATGCTTGTTTCGACCACCGTAAGAGCGTAATAGACGGATTGGTCTTCATCTTTGGCGGACCATCTTTCTGTTCCCCACAAATCACCATCGGGTGGTAGCAAATGCAGCGATAGTACAAAAACGCCGCCTGGCTTCAAGTGTTCGGCGACACAATCCAAATGCGAGAGAGCGGCTTCTTCTGATTCCAAGTGGCGAAAGGTGTTGATTGCGTTCACCGCAGCATCAAAGGGTTGATCGAACTTGAAGTTCGTCATGTCGCCGACAACCGTCTCACCTTTAGCCCCCAATTTCTTGAGTTTCTTTTGGCAATACTCAAGCGCTGTTGGGTTTAGGTCCAGTCCGGTCATGGAGAAGCCTCGGGTCGCCATATCACAAACAAGTCGTCCCGAGCCACAACCGAGTTCCAAAACTCGGTTGACGGTGAATGGCACGTACTTCTTGAATACCGCTTCCAAGAACTTGGACTCCTTGGGAGTCTCTTTCAAGAAGCCCAGCTCATAGAGTTGAGGGTAGTCATACCAAGATTTGACGGTTTCGTTTCGGATCTTTTTGGTAGCCGTATTGGGCTTGGCCGCCGTATTGAGCTTGACCGTCGGTGCAGATGGTTTCGCCTTGGCTGCAACGGGCTTGTTGGAGATGGGCTTGGCCGCAACGCTTTTGGATGCAAGAGGCTTTTGAGGCGTTGCTTTGGTTGCAACTTTGGTAACAACCGGCTTTCCTGTTCGTTGGGGCTTTGCTTGATTCTTTGCAACTTTAGTGTTCTTGGCGGCTTTCGTCGCTGATTTCTTTACGTCGGTCTTCTTTGCTGTTTTTCGAGGTGCAACGTTTTTCGTAGCCAATATCCACTCCCTAAAGAATCGTAATGTTAAAACCAGCCGAGATTGTAGATCGATTAGGTGGTAAGTGGCAGCGGGCTTTCGGAAAACTCCGCGAAACGTTCTCGCCAAAAGTTTTCTGGTTCCGAATCAAGTGCCGCAATCAATCGAAATCGCATTCGGCGAATAACCCCTTTTTCCATGAATCTTCCGAATACACGCATCGATAATCCGTTCGAGGTTCGTTCCGTATGGCAATCGGGTTGGTCCAGCGGGTGCACCATGAGTCCGATTTGGGATGAGGTGCTAGTCCAGTAGTTCTCAGAGGAAGCGTTGAATTGAACGTCATCCCATCGCAGTTCCAGTTGCGGATGAGAGTCCAACAGGGATGTTTGAATGCTCAACCAAATTTCCAGAGCGATTGCCTGGGGGTTGGGCTCATCTAGCATGCGAACGTCGATTTGATGTCCAAATCGACGAGGCGCGTGTTCGGGGTAAATGGCAATCAAGTCCCTATTGCGCACGTAGGCTTCCCCAAAGCGAACGTCTGCGGAGACGTGTTGGGGATCGAGTTCGTTCGGGGTGATGCCAAGTCCCAAAACAACTTTTCTAGCAGTGTCGTGAATTTGCAGCCAAGACTGATCGGGAAGTTGCATCAACTCGATTTTTATGGACCAATTTGGACTAGTCCATATCGCGGTGTTTTGTCGGAGATCCCAACTCATGGATTTAAACTCGGTATGATGCGCTTTTGTGATGTGATTACAGATAGGTTTAAGCGATCCGCATTTGCTTGCGGAACGAACGATTCGGAGAATAAACGATAGCAAGGGAGTTACGATGCAACAACCAACGAGACTACAAACCAACGCCAAGTTACGAAGCTAGACATGGAATTATTGATTGAAACCGCAATGGAAGTTGCACTTGAGGCAGCTCAGTCGGCCGGTGCGATCCTACGCGATATGCTCCAGACAGCTTCCGTCCGGGAGAAAGCGCCCAAGGATTTAGTAACGGATGCGGATATTGCGGCGCAGAATTGCATTGAGGGATGCATTCATGCGCGCTTTCCTAACCATCTTTTCTTGGGCGAAGAATCGTCTCGTTCTTGCTTGGATCCGCTGACTGTGGCTGCAGTGGATTGGCTTTGGGTGGTAGATCCCCTGGATGGAACCGTCAACTACGTTCACCGATTGCCAAACTTCGCGGTATCGATTGCATTGATGCATAGAGGCAAAACGGTACTTGGAGTCGTTTTCGATCCGATGGCGGAAGAAATGTATAAAGCAGTCTTGGGGCACGGTTCAAGAGTGAACGGTCACGTTTTGAAAAGCAGTCGTTGTGCTCGATTGGATCAAGCCTTGGTTGCAGCAAGTTTTCCTCCGGCGGTCCAAAAGAATTCTGTCGAAGTTAAGCAATTCGTGGAGGTGTTGGTTCGTAGTCAGAGCATGCGTCGGCTCGGATCGGCCGCATTAAACTTGTGCTACGTTGCCCAAGGTCGACTCGATGCCTATTGGGCTGGTTTCCTAAAGGTGTGGGACATCGCGGCAGGGGCACTTATTGCGACCGAAGCAGGAGCATCCCTGATGAGCTTGGATGGGAGCCCATTTAACCCCTGGGACGGACGATTGATCGCGGCCGGAACGGATGCACTGTGCAGTGAGTTGTTTGAGTGCTTGCATGCGGTGGAGTTTGAGTGATTTTTGCCCAAGGATGTATGCCCGTTGCTTTTGGTGCGGTTTTCGGTGGGCTACACACGGACCGATTGTTGGGAGTGACGTTGCAATGGACTTGGCGCTGCGTTTTCTGAAAAGAAACGGGGATTACCGTGCTTTAATCCGTACAATCGGTCTAAGTTGCTGGATCGGGCCCAGGTTTTGGAAAAATGCTCCGTTTCCATCAACTTCCCGGGCGTGAGTCTAACGCTGGCGTAAACTTCGATGGGCAGTGAAGATCTGCCGGCTGGGTAAAACGCATCACGAAAACTTCGGGGTTCTTAAATGGCAAAGACTGAAATTGCAGGTGAACAAATCGTTGCATTGGATCGACGCAAAGGTAGTCGACGAAATATGGATGCTAACGAGCTCCAAATGCGTGCTGTCATCGCCGAAGAAAAGAAGCGCAACAAAACTCAGCGTCGTCGACAAATCGACCCTACGACCTGCGAACGCGATTACTCCGGTGATGAAGTTGAATTTATGCAGGCCATGGACGCCTATAAGCGAAAGAACGGCCGCATGTTCCCGACATGTAGCGAGATTTTGGAAGTCATTCGAGATCTTGGCTACGTTCGGGAGTTCACCAACGCTGCACCGAATGTTTCCTCGGATACCGCCATGGAAACGTCCCATTGCTAGCTGGCAAGACGCATGTTGCGTGTAAATTTCAGCCCGGAAACTTAAGCTAAACAGAATTTCAAGCTGCAGAAACCTGTGTTTTGCCGGCTCGGAAACGGAAACCGTTGACCTGGACTTGCTTGGGTCTACAATGCCAGAGCTCGGGATGCCCCATTGAGGCTGACCAAGCTGGTGTTTATTCCAGGCATTTGCTTGTGACCTCCTGGTCCAGGGCGCGAAAACGATGACAAAGCGATGGTTAGCTGCACTCCCAGTCTACAACGAGGTGGGATACGTCAATCCGGTTCTTGACGAAGTGTTGAAATACGCACCTGATGTATTGGCCGTCAATGACGGTTCGAGCGACGGAACGGGCGAGCTTCTTAATCGACGCGGCGACGTTGCTGTAATTCACCACGAAAAGAACTTAGGCTACGGCGCGGCGCTTCGCAGCGCCTTCAGGTATGCGGTAGACGAAGGTTATGACATCATTGTCACATTGGATTGCGACGGTCAACATCAACCAAAACGCATCCCCAGATTTGTGGCCGCTTGTCAGAATGTCGATATCGTTTCAGGCTCTCGCTATCTAAAAAAGTATGACGGGGATAGCGTGCCGCCTGCGCAACGACTCTTCATCAACAAGCAAATCACCAAAACCATCAACGATTTGTTTCATTGGAACTTGACCGATACCTTTTGTGGTTTCAAAGCCTATCGCGTATCGGCAGTTGCAAAACTAGATATTACGGTCGACGGCTACGCGATGCCGCTCGAACTATGGACGCAAGCGGCAATGCTCAGAATGAGAATCTTAGAGGTGCCAGTGCCTCTCATTTACCTTGATGAAAAGCGATCGTTCGGAGGTGCTTTGGACGACGGAAGCGTTCGATTGGCTTATTACAATCAAGTGATCGATAACAGTATCAAATCTATGGTCGAGCGAGGCTATTCGATACCGATCGAAGCGTCAACGTGTTGCGTGGAGTGCCCCTAGAGTGTCCAGCCCGGCTCCGGCTGGCAAGCCATCTCTTAAAGTCCCGAGAGAAAACAATCGCTTTCTTTGCTTGCCGTCCGCGAGTGATACCAGGAAACTCCTAGAGGACAACCATTCACGCCTCTCGGATCGTCGCCTGTCGAATTGGTTTCACCAATTGCGTGGGTTAGCTCGCCTACAGGCTTTGCAGGCTTCCAAGAAATACATGCAGGGCTACGCGCCATGGCTCGCACAGTCCATTTCAGATGGCGGCCTTGAAGGAAAGCCATGGGTGGTCGGAGGTCATCAGCCCGAGTTTTTTCATCCAGGCGTTTGGTTCAAGAATTTCTTGATTTACGAGATCGGAAAGCGCACCGGTTCGGTGGGCTTTCAAGTAATCATCGATCACGATGTTGCTAGATCGGACACGCTAAGAGTCCCTTCTTTTCATTCGCCGGTTTTAGGGAATAGAACGCCTCGGCTAACACAACGTTCAATCCCTCTGCCCATTCGCGCCGAATGGGAACCTCGCATGCCATGGCATACTACGCGAAATGGGCGCTTGGCTCCGGAACTGTGGGACAAAACAATCGATAGCGTCGGCCGATCGATGAAGGAGTGTGGGCTAGCGCCTCCGATAATTCTTAGCCGCAGAAAAATGCTTGCCGAATGCATTGCAAACACCACCAACATCGGGGATGCGTTTTCACATTTTCGTCATCGTATTGAAATGGAGCACGACGTCTCCAATCTTGAGGTTCCCATCGGCCATTTATGCGATGGGTCTGCGTTCGGGTTGTTTGTCTTGCATTGCGTTAACAACGCCGAGAGTTTGTGGACCACGTATAATAGTTGCCGAGATGCATACCGAGTGCGGCATAAGATCCGAAATCAAGGCCAGCCTGTTCTCGAGTTGCAACGTCAGGGAGACTGGTTCGAGTTGCCATTTTGGATCTACCGGAGGTCTAGCAAGACGGTCGTTCGCAATAGGCTTTGGGTTTGCAAACAGCAGGACCGTTACTTATTGAGTGATAGCGTCGATCCGTCGAAGCGAACTGTCAGCGTCGAGCTAGCCTTTGACGAACAGGAGTTACCGAATCGTTGGAACGAGTTGGTCGAACGCGGTATTTGCATTCGTCCCAGGGCGCTCATGACGACGATGTACTTGCGCTGTTTTGTTTCCGATCTATTTGTTCATGGAATCGGCGGCGGCACCTACGATGAGCTGACCGATGACATACTATGGCAGTGGCTCAGTATTTCTCCCCCATCTTACATTATTAGCTCTGCATCCTTGTACCTACCGTTCACTGGCCACGACGAAATCGGTCAAATCGATCCAACATCGAACTCCATTTCCATCCAAAGAGAGCTTCATCTGATGAGATCGGTTCCTGAACGGTTTCTGGATCAGACCATCGATTCGCATCGCGAATTGAGAACTGCCCACTCGCGACAAATTGCCCGCATCCCAGCCCGAGGCCAAAAGCGAATTTGGCACCAACGAATCTCTGAGATCAGACAACAAATAGAAATTGCGATCGAGCCCAAAAAACGGTTTTTGCTAGAGAAAATGGAGGCTTTGCAAACTGAGATTCAGCAGGGAAGAATTCGGAATTCGCGAGAATACTCGTTTGTCCTCTTCGACGAAACGGATGTGGTTGAGCGATTGTCTAGACTGGCCAAAGCGGCGTTCGACAAAACGCCAGATTCCGGTAAGTAACAGTGTTTCTTATCAAAATAGGTATTTACACTGACTCTTTATTCATCCAAACTTAACAGACCCTGCGCCCCAAAAAACATCATGTAGGGCGACACTTGTGGCCTCAGCACAAGCCTTGATTCGGTATTGAACCAATACAGAATCGAAAAAAATCAAATTTGAGTGTCATTTTTCCAGATCATTTTGTCGAGGCGTTCATGTATTCTCGTTATACTTCATTAGTAATTGTTTTTGCGTTCATCACATCAGGTTGTGGCAAGCCGCCTATGATGACCGTTACCGGTTCTGTAAAGTTGGATGGCAAAGCAGTTCCAAGTTGCAAAGTGGGTTTTTTTCCTGACACCGAGGAGTTCAATCCGGATCGCCATGGTTTTGGAGCAGCTATCACCGACTCTGCAGGCAATTTTGAAATCGCCCATCCGCAAGGGGAAAAAGGGATCTGGGCGGGAAAATACAAAGTCACGTTTGAATCATGGGTAACCAAAGCAGGGAAGCCAGTTCCTGCAGATTCGAAACCAAGCGAGGTCGAAGGTGGTGTAAAGAACCTGTTTCCAGATAAGTTTGCGGAGCCCAGTCGCACCACGGAAAAAGTAGTTGTCAAAAGCGGAAAGAACGTCTTTGACTTCAGTATTTCATCTAAGTAATTTTCGTTATTTTCAGAGTTTATTGAGGGGATTCATTATGCGTGCGAAGGCAAAAAGTGCGTTTACGTTAGTTGAGCTTTTGGTCGTAATCGCGATCATCGGTATATTGGTGGGCTTGTTATTGCCTGCCGTTCAAGCGGCCAGAGAAGCGGCTCGTAGAATGCAGTGTTCGAACAATGTCAAGCAATTGGCATTAACGATCCACAACTTCCACGATGCGAATCGTGGGTTTCCGATGGGGGCTGAGTTTGGTGTCGGGACCTCGTGGACTTCGCTTATTTTGCCATATATGGAGCAAACCAATTCGTACAACATCCTGACCTTTCAGGAGGACGGTGGCGGAAACTTCCAATGGGCAATCGGTTTGCCAGGAATTCCTGGCGAAACGGCATTGAATAATCCTGCGTATCGTTTTTTCAAAAACATTTATGTTTGTGAATCGAAAGTTTCTTCGTTCCGATGCCCGTCATCTTCATTTCCAGATCAAGTTGCCGACATTTCCGGCGATAACTGGATCGTTCTAAAGCGAACCCCGATCAACTATCTTGGTTGCGTAACGAGCTCATTGACAAATGACCGTAGGCCTATCGGCGGTGTAGAGCAAATCAGCGATTTGGAAGGCATCTTCATCCAGAAAAAGAACAATCAAAGGATTAAAGGAGCTGGATCGGGGGATGGGATGACGGGAACCAATTTTGGTGGAATAACAGATGGTTCTTCGAACACAGTCGCGATCGGTGAATGCGAATCCGACCTTCGTGCAGTCGCAGACATGGGCATCGTCCGTGAAAACAATGCTGTAAACTTCGGTCGAAAAGATCACTGGGGTTTCGGTGGCGACGATGTGGACACCACCAACCAAGGCGATATGTCGGAACACTTGGGTTCAACCGGAGTAGGGATGAATTTGCTACCGGTAGCACAAGGGACTCCAGCTTTTGCCGCATACGAATTTAGTTTCGGTAGTCGACACACCGGCGGCGCCAACTTCGGAATGGGGGACGGTTCGGTACGCTTCATGGCTCAATCCATCGATGCAGTCACCTACAAAAGTCTTGGTTCTCGAAATGGTGGCGAAGTAACCCAAGTGGAACCGTAGGCTATTCTGAGTTGTGTTCCTTGGTTCCCACTTTGTCCTCAGAGTACCGGGAACGCTCAATATGTCATCAATGCTGAAGCCATGAAGCCACAGCATCGTGAAAATGTATAAAACCAAAGGCTTGCATCGCCGACGTTGATCATAGCGCGGCGCGCGAGCCATCTGGTCTCTATCGCAGGGACAGGTCATTCCTGGGCAACTCACTGTGAGACCCGCCAGTACGCTACGTTAGCGTACCGCAATCCTGCACCCAACCCGAAGTGAAGGTCACCAAGCAATGTCGTCAAGAGTAAACTGCGCGATGGCGATACTTTTTGCTTTGGTCAGCGGTCGCATGTCGTTTTCGCATGAAGGGCCCGATCCTCGCGCGTGCTGGCTGTTTGATACCGCGTTTGTCGACGCACACTTGTTGAAATCGCAAGCAGGTCCAAATTTGCTGATCGCGAAGAATGCGCGTTCTGAAAAAGTGGGCAAATTGAATTGCATTCGGCTCGACGGCAACGACTCCATGTTCGTTGCGGACGGTTCCTGGGAAAAAGTACAAAGTTCGCTGCCGATCAACTCACTTACAGTCTCCGCATGGGTTAGCTTGGATGAAACGCTCCCCAACGGCGGGATCGTATCCGCTTTTCAAGATAACGGCGATGCGGAAAAGGGTTGGGTCCTTGGGTACAACGAAAACGCTTTTAGCTTTGCTTTGGCGAGCGAAGGCGCGAATGATGGCGATGGAAAGATGACTTACTTGCGAGGCAAGACATCGATCGAGAAGGGGAAGTGGTACCATCTTTGCGGCGTTTATGATGGAAAAACGATGCAGCTTTGGGTAAATGGGACGCTCGATGGCGAGACCGAAGAGCAGTCCGGTAAGATTTTGTATCCCAAGGAAGCCAAGTTGGCAGTCGGCGCGTATTTAGATGACAATGAGTCGTTTTCTATGAGCGGTCGTTTGGGCCAAGTCGTTGTTTACGACTTAGCGGCCAAGCCGGCTTGGATTGCTCATGACTTCGGTCATCAAAAAGAATGGGTATCTTTACCAGCCAAACTGGACCCTTCCAAGGAGTTCGAGTTCCTGATAAAGCCTTATTTGCAGTTTGCAACTCAAAACAAAATAAGCGTGATGTGTGAAGTGAATCGTCCGTCGTCCGTCTCGGTCACTTACGGTGAAACCAGCAAGTTTACGCACACGGTCAAAGCAGTCTCCGATGATCGATTATTGCATACTGCTACGTTGCTGGATTTGAAGCCCGAGACAGGATACTACTATCAGGTGATCGTTGAGGAAGACGGTCGAGAAGATAAACTGACAAGCAGCCTCAGTTCCTTCCAGACAGCGTCATTATCCACTAGCCCATTTGCGTTTACCGTGATGGGGGACCCACAAGGTAATCCAGCGGTCAATGGCAAGCTCGCATTGGATGCTTGGGCGTTGCGTCCCAATTTCATGGTGATCCCAGGAGATCTTGTTGAGAACGGACCAATAAAGCGCGAGTGGGTGAGCGAGTTCTTTGCAAGCATGAATCCACTTTTTAGTCGTGTTCCGTTCTATCCTACGATCGGCAATCACGAACGCAATGCAGACCACTACTATCGCTATATGCACTTGCCTCCTCCCGAATACTACTATTCTTTTCAGTACGGCAACGCGCTCTTCTACATGATTGACTCTAACAAGAAGTTAGATGTTGAAAGCGAACAGTACCTATGGCTGGAAAAGGAACTAAAGGAACAGAAGCTGCGAGAGCAACAGGGGAAGACAGATGTCGTTTGGAAATTCGTGAGCTTTCATCATCCCACCTATTCATCCGATGAAGACGACTACGGCAATCTTTGGAAGGGCAAGAGCACATGGGGTGATCTGCGTATCCGTCCTATGACAAAGCTCTTCGATGAATACAAGATCGATGTTGTATGGAACGGTCATATTCATTCGTACGAGCGCACATGGCCTATCCTGAATGGAAAAACGACGGAGTCGGGTGGCACTGTGTACATGATCACGGGAGGTGGGGGTGGTGGCCTAGAGCAAGCGGGTCCCATTCGCCCGGCGTTTCAAAACAACGTTCGACGTGGTCACCATTTTGTATTTGTTGCAGTCAATGGCCGGACGCTTGAGCTCAAGAGTTACGATCTCGAGGGTAGACTCTTTGACAACGTGACGCTCCGCAAGGCAGACTAGAACCATTGTCCTCAGTGGTTCTCGCGGAGCACAAGCATCTCTTGACCCACACCGTTGTATCCAACAATCGATCTGAATCAGCTTCCATTCAAGAGCATTCGTTCCATGAACCGAAATTGTTGTTTCCTGATTGCGTTTATGTTATCAAGCCCTGCGTTTGCCCAAAGCCAACATTTCCGATCTCCTTCCGGAGTCGAATTTGCGAAGGTGGTTCCTGGAGGAACAACCATTCTTCCCAATGGGCGGCACTTGACCCCGGTTGGCGAACGGCTTTATACCGGCGATGACCTTTGGAACGTGGTCCCCAGTCCTGATGGAAAGCACATCATCGGCTTTTGCGATCCTGGCATTGTGATCTACCCAAGTAGCGCCACTACCAATGATAAAAATTCGTTTCGAATCCCTTGGCAGAATGCAGCTTTTTGCGGCGCATTTACCAGGGATGGCTCGCGTCTGATTACATCCAGCGGTGATGCAGGCCACGGCATTCAGCTGTTTAACGCCGCGGAGTGGGGCAAAGCTGCCACAGAACGACTTGAACGACTCGACGCAAAGCCATTGCTGTCGATCAAAGCGGACGACGAAGCCTATATCAACGATATCGCATTGTCACCCAATGGAAAGCATGTTTATGGGGCAGACGTTGCAAGGCAGCGGATTGTCGTTTTTGACATAGAAGCTGGCTCAGTCGTGGCCGACGTTCCAGCTGGACGCGAACCATTTTCGTTGGCGTTGTCGCCTGATGGCCAGCGCCTCTACGTTGCCAATATAGGCGTGTTTGATTACTCCCTCATTCCTACTGGCAGCGGCGACGCTCGCGGTCTTGCTATACCAGCCTTTGGGTTTCCGTCCAAAGAAGCCGAGGAGGGAGTCGTTCGCGAAGGCCGTAAAGTTCCTGGTTTAGGTGATCCCTTGGTGCCTGACGCAAACTCTGTGTGGATGTTCGATGTAACCAACCCTCTGCAACCCGTTGTCAAAGCCAAAGTCAAAACTGGCATTTTGATCCATGCTCCAGCCGATAGCGGGAAAGCAGTTGGTGGTAGTGCTCCTAATGCCTTACTTTTGTATGAAGATATCTTGTTTGTAACCAATGCAAACAATGACACGGTTCAGTACCTCGATGCGAAGACTTTAGAAGTTCGCAAGACAGTCAAACTTGCGCCCGAACCGACATTGGCTACATTGCGAGGTGTGATTCCGTCCGGAATGGCCATTACCAAAGATGGCAAGACGCTCTATGTCTGCGCATCGGGTTTGAATGCGGTCGCGGTGATTGAAGTATCGACGGGGGTAGTACAAAACTGGATTCCGACAGGTTGGTTTCCAACCGCGTGTCGATTGGCGGCCGATCAAAAGAAACTCTGTATTGCCACGCAAAAGGGCCTTGGTCTGGGCCCACGTGGACCGAAACATGAGCGCCCTGCTTCCGATGAACGTTTCGGTCTTCATGCGATGCCAGGAATGATTTGCGTTGTGGACCTAGCCTCGTTAAAGCCGGGGTTGGAAACGATCCTCAAAAACAATGGCATGGTTTCGCAGAAAACACCATCGATTCAACTCCCCAAAGAAATCGAGTACGTGGTGTTTATCACCAAAGAGAATCACACTTTCGATGGGATCTTTGGTGGACTGAAAGGATCGACGAGCGAACCTGACTATGCCGAGTTTGGCTTGAATGGATGGTTGAAAGAAAAAGGCAAATCGGAACGGTTGCCGATTATGCCTAATCATATTCGATTGGCGGAGCAGTTTGCTATATCGGATAATTTCTATATGGAGCCGCAAGCGTCTGGCGACGGTCACCGATGGCTGGTAGGTGTATATCCAAGCTTATGGACTACACGTGTTTTCTACTCCGGTTGGGGCTTCAAGAAGAGCGAAACTGCCAAGGGTCGAGTGGTGTCGATCACCTCCAACGGATCGCAGATTCCTGAGGACTATCTTGAGAATGGATCGATGTGGGAGCATCTCTCACGGGGTGGGATTACGTTCCGCAATTATGGCGAGGGCTTTGAGTTTCCGGACAACGACGAAGGTCCGATGACGAATCGTTCCGGAGCGTTTACGCAGGTCAATTTCCCCATGCCCAAGGTTTTGTTCGACAATACGGACTTCGACTACCCAGCATACAACAATTACATTCCGGATATCGCTAGAGCGGATTGGTTTGTTGAGGATATCGAACAATACCGGGCTGAACATAATGCGAGCCTACCAAGGTTCATCAACATCACACTTTGCAACGACCACGGTGCGGCAGCAATGCCGAAGAACGGCTTTCCGTATGTTGCAAGCTACATGGCCGACAACGATCTAGCGCTTGGACGCGTCGTAGCTTATCTTTCTAAGCAACCCGAATGGTCGAAAATGGCTATCTTCGTAACGCAGGACGACTCAGGGGGTGACAACGACTCCATCGATCGGCATCGATCTTACGTCATGTGCATTAGCCCATGGGCCAAGCGAGGTTATGTCGCTCACGAGCACACGTCCATCATGAGCATCATTAAGACGATCTACGGTCTGTTCGATTTGAGTGCGAACAATTTGTTTGATGCAACGGCCACGGATTTGGCGGAAATGTTTACTACACAACCTGACTATACCCCGTACAAATACATCCCGTCCGATCCGCGTGTTTTTAAGCCGGAGGACACGTTTGATCCGACGGATCCGAAGTTCGAACGCCGACGCAAGGAAGGTCCGGTTGTCAAAATGGACGACCCCGATTTCGTCGAATGGCTTCGGAATAGATGAATGGCTTCGGAATAAGCACCTATGCATAAGTTTGCGAACAAAAGGAATGAACATGAATGAACAAGATGTAAAGGATGATTTCAATTCGTTGATAGATTCACTTGTGTCGTGAGAGTCGTTTGTATTCGAGTTTCGGATTGCCAAACCGTAAATCGGATCGACGATCATCCTGTAAATCCTGTAAATCCATGTTCTTTTCTCCTGTTGAGACGACTGGTGTGTTATGTCATTTTGCTTATGCTCAGGTGCGTCGAGAAAGTTGTGAGTTGAGGAGGGCAATTCTTGCGACCGCTCAGAGCGGAGTAGGGCGAGAACCTTTAAGACCATGGTTCTGCAATGGCTTCGCCTTTTTTAGCCAATCGAGTCCTCGAGAAATTTCGAGATGGAATTTTTCCCTGGACGCAGCGAGGAGATTGGATCGGAAGGATGTGTCATATTTGACTTCCGGTTTTTTTGCATAGCGTTGCATCATCGTTCCAGAGATCAGTCGAGCGACATCGGCTTGCAGCCCGAAATGTGCGAACGAATCCCGCAAATGCTCATGGGGTTGGGTCAGGAATTGATCAAAATCAAGCCAACGTGTTCTGTTTGGGAACTTATTGGAAACTGCCTCGAGAGAAGCCATTTCCGATAGCCAGCTCATCGCTACGCTTTCGCCTGGTGAAAGGTCCGAAAGTGCCAGTCCGCACAGCAGGCCTTTGCGCTGCAGTCGTTGAAGTCGCGAGTCAGCGTTGCTGGTGATATCGCTCATGACTCCATCGAGCAAAGCGGGCAAGAAAGTCTCGGCGGGTACGTACACGAGCAGCGCGCGCGAATCGGGCACTGCAGACAACATAGGCACGGCAATTTCGCTTACGAAGCTCGTCGTTTTGACGAGTGCTGTCTGATGAGGATGAAAAGTTCGCGACCAGATCCCGAGCAAGGTATCAAGTCGATCGAGATAGTCTCCTTGTCCAAGAACCCGAAGGATGGCTGGTTCTCGGATCGAGAAACAATCCGGATGCGTACCAAGTAATCTTGATAGGAGAGTGGAGCCCGCATGGGAAATGTGGAAGATAAAGTTGCACCGTTTCGAAAGTCCTTGGGCAGCACGTTGAATTTCGGTCCATGGGACGATGGCATGTCGCATCCCTTGTTCCAAGAGCCGACTATCTAGAAAACTAGCCTTTTCGTAGTCGTTTTCTGATAGATTCACTAGCTGAACCAAGTTGCCCGTCGGGTCTAAGTTCAACGGAAAGAGCGACGGGGATTCAGCCAGCGCTTCGCGAAGCGTCGTTGGGACATTCATTTAAGCAGGCCGCCAAGAGGCATTGAATGCGACCGAGATTCGTTCGGCGTCTGAGTCGTAGGGATGAACGAAATGGTACAGCCAGCTAGGAAACAGCACCATCAGACCTGGAATCGGACGAACGTGAACGCGTTGACCATATGGCGAGCCGGGCACATCCAGCATTTCCGTGAAATGTCGCGGATCGTAAAGTTCAAGTACGCCCCCCAACGATTGGCTGGATGGTACACCCGTAACGTAATAGCAACCTGACCAAGCGCTGTTAGGGTGATTGTGCATCCGATGGTAGTTGCCACGTCGACTGATATTTCCCCAGGCCGATACGCGAAAACTCCCGCGTGGCGGGCCCGTTCTGCCTGCTACTTCGGGCAGCTGGCCCGTAGCTTGCACCATTTGGTTGAGGGCTTCGGCGATCCAGTTCCGCAACTGCTCAACTTCTGGCGTTTGCCATTCGAGTAAATCGCCAGCCGAATGCCATCCCCCCACGTTGGCGTAATTCGTCGAGGGATAACTCGCTTCGCGTTCCAAAAGCGTCTTTCGTAAGGCGGCGTTCGTCGCCTCCGTATTGGATATTTGAAAACGACCGATGAGGGTCGGAAAAGCCATCGAGATTTGTTGGCTGATCGTGGATGTTGGAGCGTCGGTCATTGATGGGGAGGATACCATGGAAGTTTTGATAGAAATCGCGTTTGATCGTGTTTCGCTGTCTATCGCCTTCGAAATTTGAAACCAAACTATTGCGTTATTTCCAAAATTTCGGCAAAAAGGAACACAGCGAGCCTTCTTTTTTTCCAACAACATTCGTTTTTTGACTTCGTTACAATTACGATAGTAACAAATATAGGTTCTCTGACGGATAGGGCAGTTTGTCCGTTTGGGAAATACTTCGTGCCCGCAACCCATCCACGGTTAACCGCGTCAGGCGATCTTGATGACTGAAACCACCAACTACGATTTAAATGGAACACAGGTTTGGCCAACCATGTTTTTCAATCGTCGCTGGAGTATGTATGCACAGGAAGGCCCCAAAATCTTAACGTATTTGAAAGGCCTCAAAGCGCAACAAGCGGAGACCATTGAGAGTGGAGTCGCTGTGGGAGCCAAATCCGCAGTGGGACTATACGAGAGCAATTTCGATTTGTTCTTGAATCAAGACGTAAGTCTGCAGCGATTGGTGAAGTTCATCGCAAGTACCTTGGCTTTGGCTGTTTGCATTGCAAACGATAACGAAGCGCATCCGCAGGATGTCCAAATTGAGTTTGCAGACAGTTGGTATCACATTACCAACGATGGCGGATTTCACGATGCTCATGTCCATCACGGTTGTTCGTGGTGTGGAATATATTATTTGGAATTAGGGGCAAGCGGCCATCGCAATGGTCGTTCTGCGCCCAATGGAGGAAGTCGTTTCTACTGTCCACTTAATTTGGGTGGCAACTACCGTGACTTTGGGAACAAATACTTGTCCGCTTCGATTGATCCACCTTTGGAAAATGGCATGCTCTTGTTGTTTCCGTCGTTTCTGATGCATAGCGGCCTACCGTATTGTGGAGACACGGATCGGGTGGTCATTGCATTCAATGCGAAAGCGTTTGTTAAGGCAGGTACTGTTTCCGCAAGTCGTGTAGGGTAATGCAATTTTTTCACTATTAACTGTTACTTCACTGGTAATTCATCGATCTCGGGTTGGCAGTTTGTTGCCAGTCCCGAGAATGCGAGGACATTCCGTTCCTTATCATTGATTTCATTTGCTTAGACGTTCTCACCAATTTGGAGTTCGAAGATGCCGTTCCGTAAAAGCCATGCCGCGTTCACCTCTCTCGCCAATTCGCTTAGCAGCCTCGTTCGATCGCGAAAAAGAAAGCGATTTCAAACGAAACGTATTGCTCGCCGGAGATTTCTCGAGCAGTTAGAACCACGCAATTTGATGGCTGTGGACATCTTGAGCGTCACACCAGTCGATGGTGCTAACGACTGGGCTGTGGACACGAACTTGACGATCACTTTCAACAAGCCAGTAGCCAAAGGTCAGGGCAATATTCACATTGTCCGAAACACGACTGGCACGTTGGGCGTCGCGGTGGATGTCAACTCGTCGGAGGTAACGATTGCAGGCAGCGTCGTCACGATTAACCCAACAGTAAATTTGCTCCCTGCAACCGCTTACACGGTTTACCTCGATAGCGGAACTTTTTTGGATACGACAGCGGTATCCACAACCGGCGCGACACTATTGACGCAGGACTTTGAGTTTCTTCCATTGCAAGCGGCTCCGGCTGGTGTGCCCGGTGACGGGACGGACTATACCTTAATTCCTCCCTTGAACTACTCGATTGATAACACATCCATGGCGACCGGAGGGCAAGTTCAATATACGGGTTGGAGTTTTCTGGACAAGAATTCTTGGATTCTCGAGGGAGGGCAGAATCGAGACGCTTTCACCAGAGGGAGTGGTACCGTAGCTGTCGCGGAAACGGACCAACTTGACGAGAGGGGAGGTGCACCAAATGGCCCCTTCAATAGCAAGTTCATTTCTAGGCCAATTAAACTAACAGGTGTTGCGGCGAATTCAGTCGTCCTTTCGTTCGATTCTAGCTTCCGTCCAGAGGACTCGCAAATCGGTACTCTTGATGTGCGATTTGATGGTGGAGCTTGGCAAAACATTTTGACGCTCAATCCGAGTAACACCAGTAACGATGCTCCAGGTCCAGGAATCAATCCAGTCAACATCAATGAGCGACTGACTTCAGGAACGAATACTGGAATCAGCACTGGAGGAACTGGTAACGGCAGGGGTAATGCACCTATCCGAAATGTTCTGAATCCCGCTGGAGCTACGAACATGGAGGTACGTTGGGGTAATGTCGGTGGCAACGATTGGTGGTGGGGCATCGATAATATCAAGGTGAGTGGCACAGTAACTGGTGAAGTATTTGCTGGGGTTGCAAGTCCGACTTTCTGGAATCTCGATATTCCGTTTTTGACGCTCGGAATCGACAAGACCAGCATGAGCGAGAATGGCGGAACCGCGACAGGAACAGTCACTCGGAACGGTTTAACAACCTCTGCTTTGGTGGTATCTGTTTTGAATAGCGATACTACCGAGCTGACTCTCGGAGCAACGAATCCAATTCTTGTTACCATTCCGATCGGGCAATTGTCGGCGACATTCCCGATAACTGCCGTCGATGACACCATTCCGGATCGGACTCAACGCGTAACGCTCACCGCTTCCGCTCCTAGCTTTGCTCCAGTAACAACGACCATCGATGTGCTCGACGACGAAGGTCCAAAAATTGTTACTTTGAGCCCGATCGATAATGCGCTCGGCGTCGATTTCCGACGTGACCTTGTGATGACCTTGAGCAAGCCCGTAAAGAAGGGCAATGGTCTGATCAATATTGTGCGCACTACTGGCAATTTGCTCATTCATAGTCTCGACGTCAAATCCGCAGCCGTGACAGTTTCCGGTGCAACGGTTACGATCAATCCGCCTGCAGATCTTGTCGCCAATACAGACTACTACGTACTTATGGACGATGGGGTATTCGTAGATCTTGATCCAACACCAGCGACCAAAACGCTACTGCAGACAATGAACTTTGATTTGCTGCCACTTGGCCCGTTTACCGCGCCAGCAACGGGTGGTGACGGAACGGACTTTACAACTACCAATCCAACGGGATACAACAATCGTCCAGCTGGAAATGTTGCAGGCGGCGGCGCCGGGAGCAGAGTCGATGTCAGCAATCACAATTACTTCGACAAGAATTCCTGGGTTGGAACAACCGGCGGCGGTGGTCGCGCCAATTTTAATTTGGGAAGTGGTGTCGTTGCAGTAGCCGATGCGGCAACGGGAGCAGGGACAAATGTCATGCAATCCTTCCTAACCACGCGGCCTATTGATTTGGCGAACTCTGCGACAAACCCTGGGGTTGCCGCAGGGTCTGTTTCCCTCGAATTCGACGGCTCTTTTAACGTTGGGCTTCCCCGGATTGGTACCGTCGAAGTTTCCTACGACAACGGAGCAAACTGGCAACTGATTGGCAATATAACCGGCAGTAGCGATAACTCGCACTACGTGTTCAACAGCGCGGGAGGAACCGGGGGTGGACTCGATACTTTCGGTCTTTCACCGTTGGTCAGTCCAGCGACTGGCCTAATGGTATTTCGATTTGGCTTGAGAGAAGCGATCGCCGGTTGGGCAGCCATCGATAATGTGCAGGTCTTCGGCTCGGTGTCTGCGTTTACCTTCGAAGGAATCTCGAGTCCAACAACCTGGAACTTCAGAGCGGTTGTACCAACCTTGACCGTAACAACTGATAAAGCGTCCATGCTGGAGAACGGAGGAACGGCAGTTGGTACGGTTTCTCGCAATGCAGCTTCCACAGTCGACATCACAGTCAACTTGGTCAGCAGCGATACTACAGAAGCTACTGTTCCGGTCTCGGTTATCATCCCTGCAGACATAGGGGTCTTCACCGGTCCCGTTTCGGTAACGTTCCCGATCACCGCTGTGGATGATGCGCTCAAGGACGGGCCGCAAGTAGTCGTGATTACTGCTTCGTCGACTATTGTTCCAACCTACGTCTCCGGCACAGCAACGATGAAGGTGCTTGACGACGATTTCCCTAAGGTCACAACGTTTAACCCGGCAGACAATGCCACGGCGGTTCCTGTTGGAGCCAATTTAGAAGTAACGTTTACCGAGGATGTAAAGAAGGGGAATGGCTTTGTTCACATCATTCGCACTTCCGACGGCAAGGCGGCTCAGAGCATTGACATTCAATCCGCAGCAGTGACGATTGTCGGCGCCGTAGTAACGATCAATCCACCAGCTGATCTTGTTGGCCTTTCGAACTACTACGTTGCGTTTGATGATGGGGCGATTCTCAACAATATCTCAACCGTCATCATCGATACCCCGTTGTTGATACAAGACTTTGAATTGCTAACCTTGGGACCTGCGGTCACTGAGACTGTAGGGCTCAATGCAAACGGCAGAGACTTTACCACAACACCTCCGCCAGGCTACGTTGTTGACAATTCCCTGATGCCACCAGGAGGGGTTCCTGAGTGGAACGGTTGGACCTTTGCCGACAAGAGTTTTTGGGCGACCCAAGGTGGCCAAAGCCGAGCGAACTTCACGCGTGGGCAAGGCACCATTGCCGTAGGCGAAACTGACGAGTGGGATGATTTGCCTCAGTTGAACAACAGCTTCAACAGTTTCTTAATCACCACTCCGATGAAACTTGCAAATGTCGTCGCTAATTCGGTCGTGTTAGAATTCGATTCGAGCTTCCGCCCAGAAGGAGCTCAAAACCCAACACCGCCAACAAATAACCAGACGGGTATTCTTGAGGTCACTTACGACGCTGACTCTGCCACTCCAACTTGGACCAGGTTGTTTACGTACGACCGAACCAATACGGATGGTTCAGCAACAGCTCCGAACGTAAACGAACGCAAGATCGTAAACGTTCCAAATCCTGCGGCATCGCCGACCGGAAACATGAAATTCCGTTTCGGACTCACAGGTACCAATGATTGGTGGTGGGCGATTGACAACATGAAGATAACCGCAAGCACTACCGGACTTGCTTATCCTGGAATCGCAACTACCGATGCGACTACGTGGAATTTCACGACCGCCGAAGCGCTAGCATTGAGCATGGCCGCTGCACCTGGAACCATCGCGGAAAATGGAGGGACATCCACCATAACAGTCTCTCGCAATCTTGGGACCACAGGTGCTTTGGTTGTGAACTTGGCAAGCAGCGATGTATTGCTCGCGACAGTGCCAGCAACGGTAACCATTCCAGACGGTCAAGCGTCGGCAACTTTTGTGGTGACGGCTGTCGATGATGCGTTTGCAGATGGTTTAAAGAACGTTACTATCACTGCATCGACTGCTGGATTTGTAAATGGAACCGTCGGTCTCTCGATCACAGACAACGAAGTTGTCAATGTAATCGTGACAGAAATTATGTACGCTCCAAACAACGGTGTGAAGACAGAATGGATCGAAGTAGTCAACCGCGGGACCGTTACAGCGGACCTAGGAAATTGGAGCTTCGACGATGAAGACACCACAAACTGGGGCAAGATTGCTGGAGGAACGCTGTTGACCCCAGGTCAAATCGGAGTTCTTTACAATAGTGTCTTTGGTTCGGTTACCGAAGCCACGTTCCGGGCTCAGTGGAAAGTTCCAGCGACTGCAGTAGTGGTTGGTATGTTCTGGGGCGATCTAGCCAACAATCCTTCTGCGGTCGGAACACTGAATGAAGATCTGAAGCTGGTAGATGCCGGCAACACGACGCTCGATCGGGCCAACTATGACGACGATGCAGCGATTTGGCCGGCACTTGCTGCAGGTGCTAGTATCTATCTCAAGAACATCGCGGCTAACAACGACATTGGAACCAATTGGAACGCGACCGCTGTTCCACCTACCGATGGAACAACACGTGGGGCAGACGGCGGATTCAATCCTCTGAGCGCCACACCGTTTAGTGCAACCGATCGCGGATCACCAGGATTTATCGCCGCACCGGTCGCTCCTAAGGTTAATAGTGTAGTCTTCGGCGACGGAACCGCACAAAGGTCTAGAGTCGAGAGTATTACCGTGGACTTTGACTCCGTGGTGGCGTTCGCGGCAGCACCCGCAGCCTCGTTCGTTTTGGAACGAAAGAATGGAGCCAATTGGGACAGTATTCCTGCTTCCGAATTGACCATCAACGTTGCTTCCAGTCTGTTTAATCGTGGTACTCGCGCCGTTCTTACCTTTACCGGTACTGGAATAGTTGGCGGATCCTTGGCAGACGGTAACTATCGACTGACAATGGTAGCCAACAATATTACTGATAATGGCCTCGCACTAGACGGAGATGGAAACGGGACCGGTGGCGATAATTTCGTGCGTGGCACGGTTGACACGGACAATTTCTTCAGACTTTTCGGTGATTTTGATGGAAATCGGATCATCAACGGATTAGATCTTGGTCGTTTGCGACTAGCAAATGGAACAAGTTTGGGGGAACCAGCATTCAACTCGATTTTTGATTACAATGGAGATGGGGTGATCAACGGTCTCGATATCGGACAATTCCGAATTCGAAACGGGTCGACGCTCGGATTCTAAGCAACTTGACGTAATGTACTGAGTCTTAGGTTAGAGTTTTTTTGAAAGGTATTAGGCCAATGAGAGTGTTTAAATTGTTTCTCGCGGTGTGCGCAGTGAGCTGGTCGCTGTCAGCTGCGAGTTACGCGAGTATCATCGTGAGTGTAGATATGGATCTGGCGACTGCTGGAATTCAAAACAGTGCAACAGCCCAAGTGGGTGGAACCTATACGGCTGGTTTGTTCATGCAGTTGACTGCTGACGGCAATGCAACGACCTTAGGAAACTATAATTATTCGGTTGGTTTTACTAATGCCAATCTGCGAATGACCGCACGAACGGAGACTTCCTTCGGTAGTTTGAATCCAATTGACAATTCGAATCCCATCAACAACACAACGGGACGCGCTTTACGTTTTGATGGAGTCGATTTCGGCGCAGGCCAATTGACACCTCTCGGTCCTGTGCAGATCGGAACTGTTACGTTCGATGTTATTGGGGCTGGGAATTCCACGATTACTCCTGGTACCTTTGAGACAGCTTTCGACTTGTTTGTTGCAGCTAATGGAATTACCAATTTGACCAACCAAGTGGTTTTCAATGGTGGTACTTTGGTGACTGCGGTACCAGAGCCAACTTCCGTAGTACTCGTTGGCGTTGGGCTTGTCGGTCTAGCATTGGGGCGACGACGTTGGAAGCAAAGGGCCTCGAAGACTCGCGTTTAAGACGCTTATATAGCACGTTGCCTAAGACTCAATACGTATAGAGCCGCTCACTTCTTCTGCGAAAGGGGTGAGCGGTTTTTTTGTTGAACAATTAGGAACATGGCGTGCGGCGGAACCGTGGGGCGAGCCCCACGGCTAACAAATGACGCCGCTGTCGCGGCTCAACCAACACCGCTGTCGCGGCTCAACCAACGCCGCTGTCGCGGTTCATGCAATGCGGTTCAGCGTCACTCCATCAGCCGTGAAACGGCGGCAATATGTAGCTGCGGGGCTCGCCCCGCAGAGAGAATGATTAAGGTCTAACACCTAATCGCACAACGTTTGGACTCAAGCCGTCTCGGACCAACGCTTCGACCTCTGGCAATCCATGCCAGGAAGTAACCAGTTCGACGAATGGGAAACGTTTACCGAACTCGGAAAGGAACTCGATCGCCATTTGAAGGTGAGCCGGTCGGTAGTTATGTACTCCTCGTATTGTCAATTGGCGACGAACTATTTGCTCAGGCAACATTGAGATCGGTGGAATGGGGAAGACAGCTCCAACCAGTACGAGCTGCCCACCTATTCGAAGCGCTTTGAGAGCCGGAGAGATCATAGAGTGGGCACCTGAAAGTTCGATAACAGCATCGCAACCAGGAGACGTTGTGCGCTCGATCTCCTGTATCCACTGCTCTGGGGGCATGGAACGTGTTGCCCCGAAACGCAGGGCCATTTCGCGTTTCCCAAACACTGGATCGATTGCTGTGATCCGCTCCCAACCTCGCTGTTTGAGAATCGCGCACGTGGTCAATCCAAGCATACCGGCACCAAGAATTGCAATTTGACTTTCTTCCATTGGCGGATTGGGCAACGCGTCCATCGCAGCCATTACGGTCGCGGTTGCGCAACTGGCAGGCGTGACCAATTCTAGTGTTGCTCCTGCCGGCAGCTTGATAGTCTTGGTTCCCGAGGCCAAAACGCAGTATTCGGCCAACCCGCCGCTGAGCATGTGCCCGGAATCGAACCCCATATGACCGTACTTGCATGCGTTTTCGCATTTCTGCTCAAGACCTCGCCTGCAGTAGAAACAGTGTCCGCAGTTCGCGACAATCGCCCAGGTCACTTGATCGCCCAAGTGCAACGTTTTGTTTTGAATATCAGTGCGAGGAAACCGTTCCCCCAATTCGACGATCTCGCCTACGATTTCGTGTCCCAGGATCGTTGGCGTTGGAACCGCACGTCGTCCGTGTAACGAATGCAGATCGCTTCCGCAAAGCGTACAACCAGTGACACGTACCAACGCTTGCTCCGCTTCCAGCGGGGGAATTGGCAACTGCATCTGCACGAGCTTGCCATGCTCCCCTGAATAGACGAGCGCTTGGGAGTATTGAGGTCGCGTCATTCAACTAGACCTGTACTGTGTTTGGCGCGGAAATTGGCCCGGTAGTGCATAGCTGACCAACCGATCGACATGAGCGAGAGTACCCCTGCGATCACGCATGCGGCGATGAAGAACTGCAAGATATTTCCCTCTAGCTTGACCAGTTTGCGAATGAGGAGCACCACGACGTAACCAAAGTAACCGGTTGAATCCACCAATGACATGAGATAGCCTAAATTGCCTCGTTCCCGAGTAAGTGCGATGAATCTTTCTAAAAGCGTCGTGTGAATCGCCACGTAGGGCATGTACAAACCCAAGCCAATCAAAACCATAAACGTGAGCGGATCCAATGCCTTTTGAGATTGTAAATAACACGCTGAGAGGAGCAATACAATTCCCGTGACGCATATCGACAAGGCAGTCAGATAGGCTCGTCCGTTATGTCGAAACAAGACGCAGCCACCATTGATTGCCAAAACGAGTAGTCCTACTAAGAGTTCAGACTCGGTGAACCGCGTCGCAAGCTTGCTCGGATCGACCCCTAAGTCGGTCCAAAGTTCCCTCGCGAAATCTCCGCGGATACTTCGTAGAATACTTGCGAGCAAGTAAACGAGGATGATGGGCGAAAGGCCCCAAGCGTATTTGCGCAAGTAGTGCCAACGCTCCGCGCGATTCATCACGGTTCGAATTTGGCGATTGCTTTCGTCGGCAATGGATGGTCTGGGAATTTGAGTTAGCATCCAAACGAAAACGAGCAGCGGGATGATAAAAATACTGCCCGCTACTACGGGCATCCAAGATTCGCCAAAACCAGCGATGAGACTCTGGCCAACCGACTTCATGATGCCGTCGGCGAGGATGAAACTGGTGCACAATCCAGCTGCCAACAACTCGGTCGTTTGCCGCCCCTCGAGGAAACCAAGCACCAGCCCAAAAACCATACCCAACGGTAAACCATTCATGAAAATAAACAAAATATTCCACGGCCGAGAGGTTGCGCCAAATCCCAATAGGGCCAATTCCGAAAAGCAAATCAAACCCAAAATAGCCGCCGCCCGCCGCTCGGGAGGGAGCTCGGAAACCACTTTGATGCCCACGAATTTGCTAATCGTATAGCCGAGCACTTGGGCGATGACAAAGACACTCTTTTCGTCCAACTGCCAATTGCCCGCGAACGCATACTGGTACTCATACGCGCCCGCTTTAAACGGAACACGGAAACCGTACATGCAGAAATAGGTGCCAAAGGCAGCAACAATGGACCAGAGTGTCCAAGCCCAAGTAGGCCAGTTCCATTTTGAGTGAGAGGCATAGGGTGCCTGTTTTGGTGAATGCGTCGACATCAAGGGTGGTGAGTTGGGATGAGGAAGGAATGGAATTGCCTTGTCGGACGCGTAGTATATGCTATTGCTTGAATTGAAAACCATGAAAATCTGGTTCAGATTACTGCTCCGAGATATCTGTTCAAAAAAGGTGAGTCTGATGAATAACAGTTTGGAACTTCAAGATCCCGTCGCTCATGTGCTTGAGTGCTTTCGCATGCGTGGACATTCCGAATATGGGAAGGAAGCCGTCACGCAACTTGAACACGCTTTGCAAGCCGCTTACGCAGCCGAGCAATTGGGCTACTCGCCACAACTGGTTGCCGCATGCTTGATGCATGATGTCGGACACTTGTTGCACGATTTACCGGCAGATGCTCCAGACCAGAACATCGATGACGAGCACGAGCAACTCGGAGCGGCTTGGCTCACCGAATATTTTTTGCCCGAAGTTGTTGAGCCGATACGGTTGCATGTAGCGGCAAAGCGGTATCTTTGTGCAGTGGACAGCGAGTATTTCTCCACATTGAGCCCTCCTTCGGTGCAAAGCTTGGCGCTGCAAGGTGGCCCGATGACCAAAACGCAAGCGGCTCATTTCGAGTCACACCCACACTTTCAAGCGGCGATCCGGCTTCGACGGCTCGACGACCAAGCCAAGATCCCGAACCTACAAACACCACCATTGAGCCACTACCGAGACCACTTAACGCAATCGTTGATCGTCAAACCGGCTATCTAGTGCAAGTGCTCTGTCCAACTAAGAAATTGGTTGATGGTTTTGGGCCGTAGCGAAAGTCGTCAAGACTTTCGGCGATTTGCATTGCCAAAACTGTTTCCGAGTTTCGCTACTCTAAAATGCAAAATGCACAAAGCATTAGTTTACTTGTTAGAGTGTTGGTAACGCTTCCCGGGGGTTGTCCTGGCGGCAATTTAATCGAACCTGCATCTCCTCGAGCACTGCAGCAACTGCCGAGACAAGCGCGCAGACATCGGACTTGAAGATCCTACCGATGTTGCCTATGCGGAAGCAATTCGCATTGGAGACCTTACCCGGGTAGATCACGAACCCGCGGTCATTGAGCTTTTCGTAAAATGTTTCGAAACGGAAATTTCTATCTTGGGGAAACAGAAACGAAGTAATGATGTGGCCCTGCTTTTCAGATGACAAGTATTCTTCGAATCCGAGGTTTCGCATACCGTGCAAAAGCGTACTACAATTGACCTGGTAGCGTTTTTCTCTTCCGGCTACGCCACCCTCCATTTTCAGTTCCTCAATTGCCTGCCGGAACGCGAGCATGGTATGTGTTGGCGGCGTGAAGCGGAATTGCCCGCTTTTTTCCAACTCTTTCCATTGTTCGAATAGATCGAAGCTGAGTGTTCGTGACCAACCCGCAGTCTTCTCCAGTGCGGACAGGCGTGCAATGCAGAATGAAAAACCGGGTACACCTTCGATGCATTTGTTTGCAGAGGATACCAAGTAGTCGATTTCGCAAGCCTGGAAATCAAATTGAACCGCGCCAAAGGCGCTCATCGAATCGACGAAATATTTTCGACCGTGTTTCCGAACGACTGCGCCCACTTCTTCGATCGGGTTCATGATCCCTGTGGTCGTCTCGCAGTGCACCACTGCCACGGCAAAAATACTCGGATCGGTGCCTAGCACGCGATCAACATCGGCTGCGCTGACATATTGGTCTTCATCATAGCTAAGAACGACGCTGGGAATGCCATGCACGTCCGCGATCTTCTTCATTCTCTGCCCATATGCTCCATTGATCACTATCAACCACTTGCCATCACGGGGTATTGCGGAGGTCATCACCGCCTCGATTCCGAAAGTTCCGCTGCCCTGCAGGAGCACGCATTCATATTCGCCCGATTGCGAGACGCCTGCGATGTTCAATAGTTCACTGCGAATTTCTTGCACCAAACCGATGAATTCAACATCTCGTGAGCCAAGGTCACGCAACATAGCTTGTTTGACGGTATGACTGGTCGTCAGTGGGCCGGGTGTGAAGAGTGGCTTGTCTTTGGATGTCGGTAGATTTTTCATGGCTTACTTTGGTCTGCAAATTTTGTGAAGGGGTTGAGGTGGTAAACGCTTTGCGAAATAAACGTCTTGGATAGCCGTTCGCCTTACCAAGGCAGGGAGAACGTTTTGACGTAGGTCATATATTTCATGGCTTCGATGACTCCTTCTTTGACTCCAAGTCCGGAATCCTTCACGCCTCCAAACGGCGAACACTCGATTCGGTAACCAGGGACTTGGTTGATATTTACAGTGCCCGTTCGGATGCGGCGAATGCACTCCAAAGCATGCGTCAAGTTGTTGGTGACAACTCCGGTGGAGAGTCCAAATTTTGAATCATTGGCGACCGCAATCGCGTCGTCGATGTCGGCCACGGAGATAATCGGTGCGAGTGGACCGAAGGATTCTTCGCGAATCATCACAGCGTCGCGAGGAACATTATCGATCACCGTCGGTTCGAGCAGCGCTCCAATACGTTTGCCCCCCATCAAGACCTTGGCACCAGCGGCAACTGCCAACAGTACTCGATTTTCCAGGACCATGGCAGCAGCTTCGTCGATCACAGTTCCAACGATCGTTTTCGGATCGGCCGGGTCACCGCATACATAGGTCGCAGTTTTTGCCACAAATTTTTCAGTGAATTCAGCTTTTATTTTTTCGTGGATCAACAATCGCTTGACCGCTGTACAACGTTGTCCGGAATTTCGAAAACAGCCCTCAGCAGCTAGGCTGACCGCCATCTCCATGTCGGCGTCCTCCATGACGATCAGAGGACTGTTTCCACCAAGTTCTAGGCACAATTTTTTATAGCCGGCAATCTTAGAGATCCTTTTCCCAACGGCTGTACCGCCAGTAAATGTGACCAACTCGATTCGTTCATCGGCGATTAATGGCTCGACGACGGTTGGAATGTCGCCGACAAAAACACTGAGCATGTGTTTGGGTAGGCCGGCTTCGTACATCAACTCGACCAATCGGATCGCAGTTAAAGGTGTTTTGTCGGACGGTTTTACGATCATGGGAACGCCGGCCGCGATTGCCGGAACGATCTTGTGGGCGACTTGATTCAGCGGATGATTGAATGGCGTGATTGCAAGAGCCAACTTGAGTGGTTCGCGAGTCGTAAAGATTTTCCGTTTTTTGCCTTGCGGCGAGACATCACACGAAAATATTTGACCGTCATCCTTGAGTGCTTCACTGGCGCCAAATTGAAACACGTCACATGCGCGGCCGACTTCGTATTGGGTCTCTCGCATGCATAGTCCGGTTTCCATGCGTATCAAGTTGGCGAACTCATCGGCCCGTTCCAACAACAATTCGCGAGCGGTGTTGAGTACCGCCGAGCGATCATAGCGAGTCGTGTCTGCCCTGCCAGCCAAGGATTCTTCGATCAAGCGGTCAATGTGCTCAGGGCCAAGTTTGTTAACCGTTCCGACCAGCGTATTGTCGTAGGGGTAGTGAACCGAGAGATGGCAGTCCGTCTTGACTGGATGACCGCAAATATACGAAGACAGATGGAGTGTTTTTTGGGTAATGGTAGACATATAGTTATCGGTTGGGGAGTTTTCTGAAATGCTGGGGGCAAATATCATTGTGCGGTTTCGAGCAGCGGATCATTTACGAGCATAGGACCACTCCGTTGCAGGCAAAATCAAAGATGTCGAAGTTGCGAGGATCGCCCTGCGACTTTATGTAATAGAGGTCGTTCAGTCCATGGGAAAGTACCATCGGAACCATTTCTTCGTATCGTCCGCCGTGTGAGCGAAGTTGACCCGCGAGTTGTGCAAGGTCGTGATGGGCGGGCGTGCGACCAATCACATAATCCCTATTGGATAGCACAAACAGGTCGCCAATTCGGTCGGCTGGGAGTTCCAATTTGTTCGCGGCCGTTTCGCGAGTGTGCACTTCGGCGATGCCCTTTAGATTCAACACCCAGTTTGCAATGATGTTTTGGTCGGCGGAAACCGGTAAGTAAACGGTAACTGCCGAACCAAGTGCGCCATGATGTTTAACATACGGATCCGTAATCGGGCAAATAACCGTAAATCCGTCGCCGAATTTCTTGGTTAGCTCGGTTTCCAGGTAGACGACATTGGGGTTGCCGTCCGCGTCACATTTCGCATTCATTCCATGGTCCGCTGTTGCGGCAACAATACAGCCGAGACTCAAGAAACGCCCGATCTCATCATCGATTCCTCGGTAGAACTCCAACGACTCAATGGCTTCTGGAGCGTACTTGTGTTGCATATAGTCGGTTAAAGTCAGGTAGCAAAAATCGGCGAGGCCAGCTTCGATCAAATAAACGCCCGCCTTTAGTACGTAGAGACTCGCGTCACCTGAATAGATTTCCGGTTTCGGTCCGACGTGGCTGATGATGTCGTCGATACCGTTGACTTTCAAGGAAAGTTCATCGGCGCGTTCAGTGGAAAATGCGATACCGGTCATGTTCTTGGAAAGAAGTTCTCGCAATTTATCTTTGGCGGTAACCATGGCAACCTTGCGTCCCGCGTTCGCTGCAGCTGCCAAGATCGTTTCAAGCCGAAGAAACTTAGACGAATTCGTCATCACCTCTTGGCCGGTTTCAGGGTCGATGATGTAGTTGCCGCCGATCCCGGTTTGGCTAGGAGGACAGCCCGTTACCACGGCCGAGTTGTTGACATTGGTAAAGGATGGAAGCGCGCCCCGAACCAGAGAACGATGTCCCGTCTCCAGCATCCTAGCTAGATTGGGCATGAACCCCTTAGCCAGCGAAACCGAAAGATACTCATCACCGCATCCGTCGATGCATAGGATAGCAACTGGAACGGCTGGAGGATGATAGGTGCGTCCGTTGACGGAGAATGTCGCGTCAACGATGGATTGGGTATTTGTGTTCATTGTGCTTTGAAAAAGTAGTGTCTAAAACAGGCGACCCTATTCTATTCGATGGTTTAAGAACAGGTGGGGCTGATCCGCGATGATTGGCGGATTTTTGCGCACGCGATAATCACTGCTATGCGGAGTGTGGTAGTCTGTTCCAATCCACTACGCAAAAGCGTTTGGCACGCTGAACTCCGATGCTTGTACTCTAATTCGATTTTCAAAAAAACTCATGCAAAGTTTGTTCGACAACACACCGGTCAAGTCCCATTTTCCAGTCTCTGAATTTGAATTCCCTAGCGAAGCTCGTGTGGTTATCGTGGGGGGTGGTGTTGCAGGATCGTCGCTGGCATATCATTTCGCTCGCGCGGGCTGGAAAGACGTGGTGTTACTGGAGCAAAACCAAATTTCATCCGGCACGACTTGGCATGCGGCCGGGATGGTTGGCCAATTGCGAACCAGTTCGGCTCAAACCAAAGTCAACAAAGCCTCCACTGAATTGTATGCGCGATTGTTGTCCGAAACGGGACATGATCCAGGATGGCTACAATGCGGTGGTTTGCAAATTGCATCGTGCCAAGAACGCCTGTTGCAGTTGCAACGGAGTGTCGCCATGGCGAGCGTCAACGGCGTCGCGGCCGAAATGCTCTCACCACGCGAGTGTGCGGATTATTGGCCCATCATGAGAACCGATGACCTTGTCGGAGGGGTTCATTTGCCAGGCGACGGTCGCGTGTTGCCAGGCGAAGCCGCGAAATCTATGGCGCAAGGCGCGATGCGGGGCGGAGTGAGAATTTTTGAGCACGTTGCTGTTGAACGTTTGCAGTTTACTGAATCGGCCAGCGGCATAAAACGGTTTGGTGCTGTCAAAACCAACCGAGGCGAGATTCGATGCGAGTGGATCGTGCTAGCAGGCAACATGTGGATGCGGCAAATCGGACTGTCGGTGGGCGTTGATATTCCGGTTTACCCATGCGAGCATCACTACGTGATTACAAGGCCAATAGAGGGCGTTACTCGAAATTGCCCATGCGGTCGCGATCCGGATGTCGGCAATTACTACCGAGCTCTAGACGACGGGTCCATGAAACTGGGCGCTTTTAAGAAACGGTCCAAGCCGTGGCAAATTGCCGACTCGGTGCCCAGCGATTTTGCATTCCAACTTCTCGAACCCGACTGGGAGGATTTCGAACAACCTCTTAGAGACCAATTGCATCGCTTTCCAACGGTGAGGCGCGAAGACATCGTGAAATTTGTTAACGGCCCCGAAGCTTTTACCCCAGATAACAACTTCATCATGGGGCAACCGTTTTGCACCGATGGATTGTTTGTGATGGGAGGCTGGAATTCCGCTGGAATCGCTTGCGCGGGAGGAGCCGGGAAGTTTGCCGTTGAGTGGATCGAGAATGGCGGTATGACACTCGACCTGGGTTCGGTCGACATTCGTCGGTTTATGCCTTTTCAAAATGGCCGCAAGTATTTGCAAGAACGAGTTAGCGAAGTCCTCGGACTTCACTATCAAATGGCGTGGCCTGGGCGGCAAATGGAAACAGCTCGCGATGTACGGGCATCTGGGTTGGTCGAATTCCATCAACAACATAACGCTTGCTTTGGAGAAACGGCAGGCTGGGAGCGACCACTATTTTACGCGCGTGCTGGAATTGAGCCGCGAATCGACTATTCGTTTTTGCGACAGAATTGGCACGAGATCGTTGTCAACGAAGTCGAGTCGTGCCGAAAGAGCGTCGCGTTACTCGATCAATCGACATTTGCAAAGTTCGAATTGACGGGACTTGACGCGTTGGATTTGCTTCAATATTTGTGTGGTGCCAACCTGGACCGACCCGTTGGTCAAGCCGTATACACGGGTATGTTCAATTCGCAGGGCACTTATGAGGCTGATTTGACCGTTGTCCGTACGGGCGAGGATTCGTTCTACGTTGTGACGGCGACCGGACAACAACAACGTGATTATGACTGGATCACAAGGCACATCGGCAACAAACATGTCGTGCTGACCGACGTTACGAAAGATTGGGCTGTCGTGTCGGTAATGGGTCCGCAGGCTCCGATGGTCTTAAATCGAATGGCTCCAACTGCATTTCCAATCGAAGAGGTCCGTTATGGCTCTGTTCGAAATCTATCAATAGATTCGATTCCTATCCGGGCCTTGAGAATCAGTTATGTGGGTGAGCAAGGGTGGGAGCTTCACGTGCCCGCTGATTCGGTACAACGTCTAGCAAAAAAAATCATGTCCTGTGGCGTCGATTTCGGTATTCGCCCAATTGGCAGTTATGCGATTTCCGCAATGCGAATCGAAAAGGGGTTTCGCGCATTCGGGCACGAACTCTCATCGGCGGAATCACCAATGGAAGCGGGTTTGGCTTGGACCATAGATTGGGACAAAGAATTTCTAGGCAAGGCAGCGTTGTTGAAAAAACGCGATCAACCGTTGACGCAACGATTGGTTTGCTTCGCGCTCGCGGATCCAGAGATAACGCTTTGGGGTACGGAACCCATTTTGATGGGTGGTGTGCTCGTGGGTTATACGACCAGCGCCTGTTTTGGCCCGACGATAGGAGCGAGTGTGGCGATGGGGTATGTCAAACATCCGACCGGAGGCTCGCTAAGCCCCAGCGACATCCAGACAACACCGTTTGAAATCGTACAGTTTGGTAGGCACTATGACGCGAAAGCTTCGTTGAAACCTTGGGTGTAACTCGACGCTTACTTCTTTGGTGCGGATTCACCCTTGATTGCAGCAATCGCATCCGCGAGGAACTTTCTGCGGAACTCGTCGCGTCCTTTATCGGATTTTGGTCTTGCCTTCGACATCTCTTCTAGCAGCTTTGCCAGTTTGGCTTCTAAATTCGGAAGCGATTCCGCAGCGGGTGGTCCAATCTTGCCCAACAACGACACGGCGTAAAAAGCTTCTCGCCGGTCGTCGGATTCGATCTTTTCAATCAGCATCGGGATCGCTTCGATGGGGGCCGCATTAATCTCCTTGAGCGAACTGTCCGCATAGCCTTTGTCCGGTTCGCTCCTAAGCATGCCAAACAACTTCGGCACGGCGTTTTTTGCATTTTGGCCCATCTTGCCCAACGCAACTCCGGCGCTTTGTCGCACTTCCCAGTCTTGGTCGTCTAACGCTTCCATTAAGCGACCGACAATTTGTTGGGGGTCTTTCTCGATGGCTGAAATTGCGTTCAAGGCCGCCACTCGCACTCCAACATTTTCGTGCGAAGCCAATCGAGAAATGGTTGGGAGCATTGCTGTTGCTTTGTCACCAAAGCCTAATAAACTCTCCAAGGAAGCTGTGAGCAAATCCTTGTCATCGACCAAGTTGCCTCCCAACGCATCCAAAACAGATTTCTCTTGAATCCCTAAAGCTTTGACCGACTCTGTAGCAGCTATTCGTACGGAAAAATCGCTATCCCGGAGCCCCTTCACGCAAGCCGTTACGATTAAATCCGTCACTTGTTTCTTATCCAACTTGCCGAGCAACATTGCTGCGTTTTTCCGAACACCAATATGGTCGTCGGATATCATTTCGACGAATCGGTCCGCACGCGTTCGCAGGAATTTGGGCATTTGCCCCAACACCAACAGTGTATTAGATCGTACATCGGGCGATTCATCGTCTAAGCCTCTGTCGATCATCTCCGTCAATTGCGACTCGCTATACTTTAGCACCCCTAGCGATTGAAGCGCCGCGGCGCGGACTTCAGGCGATGCATCCTTTGTTGCTTTCAGAATTGCATCATGAAGTATGGTATTTTTGGCCAAGTCACCTTCCTTAGCCACCGCGATCAACGCGGTGACCGCGATTTCGCGGACCCGTGGCGACGAATCCTGAACCGCTTGAACGTTCCATTGAAGAACCGACTTGTTCATCGGTCGTACGCCACCCAACGCGCGCACAGCGGCCACACGGACCAACTCGACGGGACTCGATAAGCCCAATGCTAATGATTCGACTGCTGGTTCACCGATCAAACCGAGCGCCCGTGAAAAGACAGCCTCATTTTTAGGCTGCCTTTCTAATGCCGCCAACAAATCGGGGACAACCGCCGCACCAAAACTCGCCATGCTTTGAGAAACGAGCTGGAGATCGATTCCGTCCCTGTTTGCGATTTCTACTAGCGACGGCAATGAGCCCCTCGCATTTGGGCCTAACAACGCGATAGCTCTGACCGTCGTATTGGCAGCATCGATATTGGCATTTGCCATTCGGGCTGCGATACGCATCGAGAACTGCTCTGCAGGTAGCGCGGCTTTGACCATGGCCACTATCGCGGCGGCGCGAACAGAGTCCGCGGAGTCAAGCAAAGCACTTTCAACCAACGTTGCTTTCTCTGCCGTCTGTAGTTTCGACTTGGCAGCTGCGATGATGGCCATTTCACGAATCTTAGGATCGGAATCGCTTACGGCTTCATACAGCTTGTGTATTACCCTATCGGAAAGCGAGCCAATAACTGCAAGCTGGCTTATGCCAACTCGTCTCGCCGTTGTATCGGTTTGATCGGCAATGTTGAAAATGACCGCTTCATCATGCGGCGAGATCGCGATCAACGCTTCTGCTGCATACCGCGACAAACCACCCTTTTCACTAAGCCCTACCGTGAGTAATGGGATCGCCGATTCTGCGCCCGGTCCAATGATTGCAAACGCTTGGGCAACGGCTATTTTCGAATCGGTTGTCGCTGACGGCCAATACGATCTGAGCGGTTCAATCGCCGCGGTGCCCATTGCCCCAATCGCTGCTGCGGCGCGATAGCGAACTTGATCATCTCGACTGCTTAAGCACTTGAGCAATTCCGGTAAGACCTGTACCGACTTTTTGCCAGCCCGCGCCAAGCCAGTGAGCGACTGAACGCGAACTTGCGTATCGTCGTCGGCGGTCGACTTTCCCAACGCTGCTATCACAACGTCGGAGAGGTCGCGGCGTCGAGCCAACTCGTATGCAGCATCCCGTCTCTGTTCCACTCCCTTTTCTTCGAGTTGCCTGATCAACACTTCCGCGGTGGCATCCTGAACCTGCGCGAACACGGAACACGACCACTGCACAGTCCATCCCAAAGCGACTGAAGAAATCCACAGGTAACGCACAACTATTCTCCAATTCGATCTTGATGCACAGGGGCCGTAAACGTCTTCACTCAATGCTACAAAGTTAACCCAGGCAATCGTCCTGTGCTGTCGCCGATATACGGAGCATCCACCCCCATGCGATCCAGCATCGACATAAACAGATTGCAAACAGGTGTCTCCAAGTCATATCTCACATGGCGCCCCGTTTCGATAGTTCCACCCCCGGACCCGGCCAAGAGGATTGGCAAATTATCGTGGTTGTGTCGATTTCCGTCGCTGATTCCACTTCCATAGACGATCATCGAATTGTCCAAGAGTGTGCGATCTCCCTCGCGTATGGATTTCATTTTTTGTAGGAGATAGCTCAATTGTTGAACTTGAAAGTAGTTGATTTTGCTCAGCTTTTCGAGCTTCTCAGCGTTTTCACCGTGGTGCGATAAATCGTGGTGGCCGTCTGGAACACCGATTTTGCGATAGTTTTTGTTGTCGCCTGCATTGGCGAACATCATCGTTGCGATACGCGTCGAATCGGTCTGAAATGCCAATACCATCAGATCGCACATCATGCGCATATGATCTTGGTAGTCACCGGGAATTCCATCTGGAATCGCGTAGTCCACATCGATATCCGTCGGCTTGGCCGTCTTAGTGCCAATGCGGCGTTCGATTTCGCGAACACCATTCATGTATTCATCGAGCTTGCGGTTGTCGTTGCGGCCAAGTTTCGATTGCAATCGCTTCGCATCGTCCGCGATGAAATCGAGCACGCTTTTTTGCAAAGCTTCACGCTGCTGTTGCCCCTTGTCCACTTCGCTCGCCTTGCCACCCGCGAACAGTCGTTCAAAGACCAGTCGTGGATTCACTTCCTTGCCCACCGGAGTTGACTCTGATGACCAAGATATATTGGAGGAGTAAGCACAGCTGTAACCTGAATCGCAATTACCAGCCATCCTCCCCGCGTCGACACCGAGTTCAAGAGACGAGAATCGAGTCCTTTGTCCGACGGCTTGTGCCGCCACTTGATCGACCGATGTCCCTGACCGAATTTTCTCGCCATCGGTCTTTCTTGGTTGCGAGCCCGTTAGAAAAACCGAAGCGCTCCGGGCATGATCACCAGGACCATCGCCGTTTGCTCTTCCTTTGTCATGGGTTAAACCCGATATGACTAGCAATTCGTCTTGGACAGGAGCTAGCGGTGCCAGTGTTCGGGAGAGTTGAAAACCAAAGCCCTCCGTCTTGGGCACCCAGTTGGGCATCACCACGCCATTGGGGACGAAGATGAACGCCATCCGCGTTGGAGAGTGCGCAACAACGGTTGCCGCCTTTGCAATCGAGCTTGTCGCTTCGAGCCAGGGCAATGCTAGCGAAACCCCTAAGCCGCGAAGAAGTGTGCGCCGGGACAACGGGTTGTTTATTGAGCTCGACATTTTAACGTCCTGATTCTTGGAGGGTGAAAGGTGGGCTAGTTACGATCGACTTGATGAGAGTCGAGAATCGATATTCATTTTTTGCTAGGTTATTCACAATTGAACTGACAGTGCAACGGTCCGCAACGCCCAGCCCTCGCCCCAAAGCGTAGGTTAGCATTTTCATGGACATACATCGGCAAAACTCCGCCTTCTTGTCATCGACCAAAATCTGAACTAAGTCCAGCGGACCATTAAACGTTCGACCACCCGGCAAAACCCCTGATGGATCAATCGTTTCCCGACCGTCAGCAACGCGCCACGAACCAATCGCGTCAAAGTTCTCTAGGCCGAATCCAACGGCATCCATCTTGACGTGGCAAACAGCGCAGTTGGGGTTAGCTCGATGTTGTTCCATTTGCTGACGCAGAGTACCGAGGGCTTCCCCATCCGCGCCCAACTCGGGGACGTTTGGCGGCGGTGGTGGTGGTGGTTCGGCGAGCAAGTTTTCTAAAACCCACTTGCCACGTTTGACGGGTGATGTGCGCGTCGGATTTGACGTCAATAATAGGATGCTGCCATGCATCAAGACGCCTCGACGCTTTCCCCTGACGTCGACCTTTTGAAACCCATCGCCGTAGATTCCATCGATGCCATAGTGCTTGGCGAGGCGTTCGTCGACGTATGTTGAATCGGTGCTCAACAACTCCAGGACACTTTTATTCTCGTTGAGGATGCTTGAGAACAACAACTCGGTTTCTCGCCGCATCGATTGTCGAAGCTTGGCATCGAAAGATGCGAACTTTATCGGATCAGGAGACAAAGCTTCCAAATCTCGCAATTGCAACCACTGGCCTGCAAAGTTGTCGACCAATGCTTTGCTTTTTGAATCGGCAAGCATGCGATCGACCTCGGAACTCAATTGTTCTGGCGTATGCAGCTTACCCGTGCGAGCTAGGTCAAAAAGCCGCTCGTCCGGCATGCTGCTCCAAAGAAAGTAAGACAATCGCGACGCCAATTCAAAATCGTTCAGCGGACGTATTCCATCCACAAAGTCCTTCGGGTCGTCGTCTTCGATTCGGTAGATGAAATGGGGCGATGCTAAGACAACGGTTATCAACGTCTGCATGATCTCATCTTTGCTTGCGTTGGCTTCCCAGGTCGCTTTCATCAGATCAAGAAATCGTTCCGACTCCTCTGCATTCAGGGATCGGCGAAAGGCACGGCTGGCGAAATGTGTCGCGTTCTCACGTGCGACGGCTACTGCTTCGTCCAGATCGTTTGGATCGTTGGACTGCGCTGGAAAAACTAGCTTCGATGCCTCGGGGTTCTTGATCACCTCGATCGCAATTTGCTTCGCTGCCGCCAAATACTTTTCCATCAAAATCGGCGACAGTGTCAGAACATCGCCAACGTTGTCGAACCCGTTGCCGACATCGTCGGACGGAAAATCATCGGCAAGTTTCAAGTCCAGTCCTATCAAGTCATTGACCGTGTTGTTGTACTCGTTGCGATTCAATCGTCGCATCGTAACGCGACCAGGACGACTCGCATTGCCACAATCGAATTCCTGCAATCGTTGTTCAATCCACTCGATCACTTGAACTCGTTCGGCCCCTTCAGGTTGATCCGCGTCGGCGGGGGGCATCTGCTGATCCTTTAGTGCCAAAAGGATTTTGTCGACCTGATCGATGCGGCTTCCAAGCTGCGTTTCAGCAGTCAGGAAGTCGATGCGGATGCCTCCCTCAGGCTTGTCCCCGGAATGGCAATCGTTGCAGTACTTTGTGAGCGTTTTTTTTGTCAGCTCTGCGGCCGATTCCCTTGTGCTTGGCTGTGCAAATACTTGCGTCGAAGCGAAAAAATTCGCAGCGTAGAAAGTCAGGGCACAGCCCAAGAGACGAGTTAGTCCGAACATAGATTTTTAAGGCAGGAGTCTTGCAGACAATTAGGAAAGGCGAGTACAGAAGTATACACGACAGCAAGCTGCCTGGCCAACGACATCTCTTCCCAAGAGAGGGGGTGTGCCGCACGATTTAATAATTTGCCTGAGATAGTTAATTGAAATGCAAAACGACAATGTCTGCAACGATTTGGGAATGGCAACAGTTTCAATATGCCACTGAATGTCGTTTAGCAGCATTGTGCAAATTCGAACGGAACGCTGTCGGTAGAACTGAAGCTTGCGGTATTGTGGCGGTCCATCTAGACTCGGTGACTTATCTTCGAAGCCACCAAGTAAGATTTGGAGTTACTAATCGTATGTCTGAAGTCGAGTTCTCACCGGGCTCCGTTTCCGGTTGGATCGCCAAAATGCGGCAAGGAGATAGTGTTGCGATTGGCAATCTTGTCGCACGGTACTTTGGAGAAATCTCGCAGTTTGCGGACAACAAGCTTCGCCGGGGAATTCGCGTTTCGGATGATGGCGAAGACATTGCTATTTCCGTTTTGCAGAGCATTACGCAGAGTACTGCCGACGGACGCTTTCCTGATCTTCAAGATCGACATGATCTCTGGCTTTTAATGATTGTCATCGCGCAGCACGCGGTTATCGATCGGCAGAGGACGGCGTTACGCCGCACGCCGACGCATACCATGACGGACATGCTTGAAATCTATAATTTAGATTTGAACGAATTTCTGGGGCAAGAAGATCCTCAGGCCAAGGCAATGGAGATATTCGAATGCTGGGAGGCGTTGCTTAAGTCGCTTCCAGATGACAATTTCCGAGAAATTGCAAGGCTCAAGTTGAAGGGTTTCTCCAATCGAAAAATTGGCGACACACTTGACATTGGGTATCGAAAAGCGGATCGCAAAGTGAACTTGATCATGCAGCAGTGGCAAAAATATTTTATGGAAAATTTTGATAGCTGATCGCGTCGTGCATGCACCCACGCGCATTGATCTAACTCTTTCGTAGTTTGCGTAATCTGGGTTGGCTTTTCTGTTTTTAGCGAAAGCTCTGAGGGTTCCTTGTCTAACGGTTCGATAGACCTTTTCGTGTAGTGAAAACCCGCGGTCAACACGAATCGAATGGGTTGTCCCAAGACTTGCCAAAGGAACCTGCATTCATGCCAGCGTTAGCTAATCCGAACCAGAAGCGAATGAGAGCTTCCATCGCTCGAATGATTGCTCATATGACAATTGGGCTGGGAATAACATCTCTATCCATGTTGGGCTTGGGGCAATTGCATGCTCAGACCTGCGATCGATGCGCTGGTTTAGCCTCACCGAATTGTGGTTGCGAATTCGCAAGTTCCACAGCCTCTGGACCAAAGCGATGTGCATGCAAATGCGTCCCAAAGCAGTCTTTGGGCGAAAAGTTGCTTGGCCAACTTGAAAGGTTCGGCGATCGCATTGAAGCCAACGCGAGAAACTCTAGCGCTGTAGGCAAATGTCAATGCGATCAGGATTCCAAGACGCTCTCTAACCGCGCTCCGACCTGTGGTTGCGAGACCTCGGAACCTAGTTGCGGTTGTGAATACGGTCCCGGATCGGCTGATGGTACCATGCACCGGTCTCAGTACGCACCGTCGCAAGTGCCTATCCTACGGCCCAGCACTCGCAATGCGATGCCATTTTCAAACGGTTCGCAAGACGGAACCTATAGTGCGCCTCCCATTCCGAAGTCGATGAACACACAACCTCGTGCGACCCTGGAAAGTGCTACAACACCAACCAATCCGAAGTTTTCAACTCCCTCCTTGAATGCGCCTGAACCGAAAGTGCAAAGAGTTCCGTTGGTCGAACCCAATTCGACCAAGCAATACACTCCAAGCACGCTGAAGCCCACACCCTTTGACCCGCCACCGGAATACGTTCCAAAACCCTCTCAGCCAAAGCCGAAGTCTGCACCCAACCTCGATCCCAACATGCCGGACGTTTTGGTTGATCCGTTCAAGGATGACGCAAGTTTCCGGGGCACAAGAATTAAAAAGGAAGGAGTCCTTCTTACGAGCGGTCGCCGGACTTCCAACAATGACATGAAAAGCAGTGTTCAGAAAACTGAGCGATCGTCCCAGCCAACAGAGAGGGAGGATAGGGAGGTGCCCGGCTCGGATGGGCCGTCCGATCGTCGCTCGGATGGGCCGTCCGAATTGACTACTTCCCAAAGGCAATCACCAACTGCTGGCAATGGTCCAAGCCTTCAGTTCGAGGCTTCCGTTCCTTCCTCCGGAGAGCAGTCGAGAGTCGTATCCTCAAGCTACATGGAAGCTTTGCCGGTGAAAGTGGTTCGAAGGGCGACGGCCAATCCGGAGGTCAACGACTTTCCACAAGTACCAAAGGTGCGAGTTCCACAAAAAAGATAGAACGCTTAATTCAACGCGGCGCGGTAGATGTCGAACATGTCTGATTCGGTGACGGTCCTGGGGTTGAAGGACGCAGTCCATTGTTTCGCAGCCGAACGGGCTAGCTCGCGGAGAAAGAGATCCGTTTGGCTTGAAGCTCCATGCAATGCGGAGGGCCATTGAGCAAGTTGTTCGAGCGATAGGTTCAAAGCCGCGTCTTTCATCCATTGTATAAAGACCGCTGCAATCAATTCACTTGCTGTGCGTGAAGCGTTAGAATCCAAGTCATTTGGCAAAAGCTTTGCAAGTTGTACATAGCGATCGCCTACGCTCTGACTATTAAAGCGAATGACATGTGGCATCATCAATCCGACAGCTTGACCGTGCGGAACGCCTAAAGTAGCAGTGAGCGGATTGGCAAGGGCATGTGCTGCACCTAACATCGACGCTTCAATCGCCATACCTGCGAAACAAGCCCCGAGTTGCATGCGGCCGCGAGCTTCGATGTCCCTCGCTGAAGCAAGCACATCCGGAAACCCACTTGATAGCAATTGCCACGCTTCTCGTGAATAGCATTCCGAAATGGGTGTGCTTTTCGTGCAAACAAACGTTTCTAGCGCGTGGGTGATAGCGTCAATTCCAGTCAACGCAGTCACGGATGCAGGTTGGGTCAACGTCAGCATCGGATCAAGCAGAGCGATTCTGCAAGCTGCTCTCGGATCTCCGCAAGCCATCTTGACGTGCGTTTCAGAGTCGCTGATCAAAGCAAAGGATTGAGTTTCACTTCCTGTCCCGGCGGTAGTCGGGACCGCAATCATTGGCAGCATGTCCTTAGTCGCTTTGCCTACTCCCCAATAGTCCTTCATTTGACCACCGCAGGAATATATAAAGTTGATTCCCTTGGCACAGTCCATGCTGGATCCGCCGCCAAGTCCAATCAATAAGTCTGGCCGGAACTGGTTTGCCACTTGCAATCCAGCATCAACATGCAAGTTGGTGGGGTTCTCAGCCAGCTCATGAAAGCCGCACACCTCTATCCCTGATTGATTGAGGCTCGCTTCTCCAATTGCGAACAAGCCCGCGTTTACGACGCCGCGATCACTAACCACCAATGCTCGGGTGGTGCCTAGTTCGCGTGCACATTTCCCCAATCGCGAAATAACTCCGGCGCCAAATACAATTCTCGGGCGAAGTTGGTAGTCAAATTCCTGCATGGATTCCTGTTTTTCATTAACGTTCGCGGGCCCTGAACGACCCGGCACCTAGTATAGGCAATGAGACAAGGGAAACGCAAACGAAGCGGTTTCCTTGCTTCACTGGAGGCAATCCTCTCTTATTCGGTACAGATTACCAAGTCTGCCTCTCCGGATTGTAATAGTCGCGAGGGACTTCGCTTATCGAATTAATTTTTGATAGATCCTACACCGATATCTTCTTCAGAATAGTGTTCATGGATGGACCGTCGAAAAAGTTTGACAGGGGGCAGGATGCCTCACCTTCTATCCATGGCGCTTGTGAAACTGAATGGCCCCTTGTGTTTAGGCCGTTTCAAACGCTTTTGCGTTCCACCCTTGTTCAGGATAGGAGTTCCAGAACTATGAAAATGAGCAAATTCGCGCTATCTGCAATGATTGCAAGCGCTTGCTGTGCGGGAACGGCCTTCGGTCAAACTAACCGAACAGCTCCGCGATATTACCCAGCGTCCTACTATAGTTACTACCAAGACGGAACTGCTCGTCCAGCGGCGCCAGTGGTTTCGGCCAGCGATGCAGGCGTCACGACAGCATCCTGCTGCGACAAGAGTCCAGCTTGCGACGTCGCTGACGTCTGCAATGGCAAAGGCAGCAGTTGCGACAGCATTGCGAGCTGCGGCTGCGGCGACGGCTCATGCGATGGCGGTTGTGGCGGCGGCTGCGGTTCCGGCGGACTTCTTGGCGGTTGCTGCAATTTGGGCGATCCATGGAAACTTGCACCCTGTGGAATCGCTGGATTTACCGTCGGCGGATGGACAAGCGTCGGATATCATTCCGCTCGAAACCCATTGAGCTTCAATACCTATGATCGCGTTCAATTGGGTCAACAGTATTTCTTCGCTGAGAAAATTGCTGATGGAAGCGAAGGACTTGGCTTGGGCGGACGTATCGACTACATCTACGGTACAGACGGTCCGGACACGCAAGCTTTCGGCATTGCAAACAACCATTGGGACAATGGTTGGGATAACGGTGGCCAATACGGCCATGCGTTGCCACAGGTTTACGGCGAAGTTGCCATGGGTGATTTGAGCGTTAAGCTCGGACACTTCTATACCATTTGCGGGAACGAAGTCGTTCAGTCAACCGGCAACTTTTTCTACAGCCGCCAGTTCGCGTTCTACAACGCCGAACCGTTCACTCATACTGGAGCCATATCCACCTATAACGTGGATGCAGACACCCAGTTGTACAACGGTTACGTCATGGGTTGGGATAGCGGCTTCGAAGATAACGGCGATGCCTATATCGGTGGTTTCAAAAAGAAAATCAACGATACCTTCACCTTCTTGTACACCACTGTACAAGGTCGATTTGGTTCCAACAATCTGTCGGACGAGCGCGGCGGTGTTCATAACTTTATCTTGACCACCAACCTATCCGACAAGCTGACGCACATCTCGCAAACCGACGTCCTGTACACCAGAAACGGTGCCGGCGGAGTTCAGCGAAATACGTTCGGCAACATCAACTACCTAATCTACAAGGTAAACGATTGCGTATCGCTCGGACAGCGCTTTGAGTGGTTCAACTTCGACGGTGCTGCTTTCAGTGCTTTCAATCAAAACGCAGCCAACGCTCGCAACAACAACAACCTCAACTTCACCACTGGCGTCAACTACAGAGCCAATGCCAACTTGACGTTGCGACCAGAAGTTCGATGGGTATGGGACCGCGAACGATTTGGTTTCAACGAGAACGGTGCGTCGAGCCAAGCTGCTGTCGGTGGAGATATGGTTTTCACCTTCTAGTTTGTCCCAAAAAAGAACAAGCTAAAAAACACAAAGGACACCCTGCCAATTGGCAGGGTGTTTTTGTTTTCTACAATGCACCGATGAACAAAACCAAAAAGACAAATACCACATCGGGCTTGATCGCAGCCGCACAGAAACTTCGCGAGGAGTTGGACGCACTCCGATTCACAGCGCCCGTTGCATGGGTTTACAACCCACTTCATTACGCTTGGTCGGCACAAGAGGAGTACCTGCGTCGCTACTCGGGAGGTACTTGCAAAGTCTTCTTACTGGGTATGAACCCCGGTCCCTGGGGGATGGCTCAAACCGGCGTGCCGTTTGGCGAAATCGAGGCGGTTCGAAACTATCTCAATATCGAAACGAAAATTGGCAAGCCCGATCGCGAACATCCAAAACGACCCATCGAAGGTTTTGCATGCACCCGAAGCGAAGTTTCTGGGAAGCGTCTATGGGGACTGTTTTCCGATCGTTACCCAAATGCAAAAGACTTCTTCAAAGAACACTTCGTTGCGAATTATTGCCCTCTCGTCTTTATGGACGACGGAGCCCGAAACGTAACACCGGACAAGCTTCCGGCCGGCGAGGCAAAAAAACTAGATGCGATCTGTGATGAGCATTTGCAACAGTCCCTTCTGCTTTTGAAACCCGAATTCTGCGTGGGTATCGGTGCCTATGCGGAGGACTGTTTGAAACGCGTTTGCAACTCGCAACGCGAACTGGATTCGATCAAAGTCTCCAAAATTCTGCACCCGAGTCCAGCATCACCCGCAGCGAATCGCGGATGGGCGGAGCAGGCGAACAAGCAACTAAAAGAAGCTGGAATCTGGTTCGCGTAGTCAACCGCAAAGAAATGACTTAGCCATGCTTCTTTGCACAGATCGGTCTGTTTGCTTAGTCGCGCACCAATACGGCTATGTCAAATCGGCTCTGCTGGATTCGAAAGCCAAGTTGCAAGGCCTCGTCCCGTACGCGTACTGTTTCCTCCGCTTTCTGCTGAAATTGCTCCAGAAAATCAAGAACCAAAACGTCGTAGCGAAGCAATGGGGATTGGATCGTCGAGTCAAGCTTAGAAAGATCGCTTCGTCGTTGCCAAAACTGTCCAACGGTCTCGACATCACGCAACCCAACGAAGTGAGAGGCGATACGCCCTGTTGAGAGAACGCGCGGGGGTACTCTCTCGCCGGTTGCCGCGTCAGGAAACTGCAATCGCGATACAGTTTCAATCTGCTGAGCTAGCCATCGATTGTCCTCCGAATCAACAAGCCTCGGTGCCTCTTCGACCACTTCGTAAGTTGCCCCAAGCACATCGATAAGACTATTCTGACTCCACGGCATCTGCCCAACAAAAATGCAAAGCACCCAGCCCGTCGCCAAACATGCTGACGAACCGTTCCATCGCTGACGGGCATCGATTGGATCTACTTTGTGTGAGTTCTCGATGCACCCTATAAATAGGATCGGAAACAAACAGGCTGCATATTGAAATGCAATACACTGCGCTGGGAGATGCTCCCAAACAATCAAAACTCCGATCGGCAATGCTAGCGCCAATAGGTGCCATCGGCAAAAAAAGATCCCAGCCACCAGGAACGGCGCAAAGAGAAGGCTTAAGAAAGACGCGTTGCGGGAACGCAATAGCAAACCCCAAAACTCAGAGGGCTTTAGGAGCGGGGAAAAAACGATCTCGGAAACGGACCCGCCTAGTCTGGCGAATCTACCTGTTTGAAACGTTGCCAATCCGCTAGTTGTATACACGACGACGAAGGCGACCGTTGCAATGAGAAAGACGGCAAACCAAGACCGTGTGCGCAACAACTCGAGCGGTTGCTGGCCCTGATCCATTGCAAACGATGGACCTGTTTCGAACCAAGTCCGTAGAAACATTGCGGCAGCAAAACATCCAACGACCACAATGACCCCTTCCTCAAACGAGCACGCAAAAACGGCTAACATCGCACTTATCAAAAAACGCGACGAAAGTAAAAAACGATACGCCAGCAACAGCAGTGGAAGGGCAACCGTGATAGGATGCCAACCGTATGTATAGGCGAGGTTCATTTGACCGATCGAGGGATGCAGCAACCAAGCTAGTCCCCATAGGGTTGCGGATGCAGAACTGCCCCCCAATTTGCGAACGATCGAAGCGACTACAATCGCAGGCATAGCCAACGATAGCGATTGAAGTGCAAAGACCATATAAACGCTCGGCCATAGCCACCATACCGGCACCAACGTCGCCAAGCCAGGATTAAAGTGGTCCCAGAACGTAGGCAAAACAGGTGTTTCCAACAGAAAGCCTCGACCATTTGCTGTGTTCGCAATCCGTTGAGCGAAGTGTCCGAAGTCGTTGAACCCTAGGCGAAAGCTTTGATAGTACCAGTGGCTTTGAAACAGCCACCAACCAAATGCGCTTGCCACGGCAATGCCAAGTGCGGCACTCCAATAGCGAGTCGGCACTCTAGGCCTTGAAACATCGGTCCGAGATAGCGAACCAAATGAAAGTCCGGTCAATACCGCAAACCAAACGACTTCCCATATCCCCGGTTTCGGTATCCATTCAGAAACACACCTTGCGATGCCGAGGCAAAGGGGAAGCGTCGCTCCCAATGCGAACGCCAGCCCCAACCGCCAATCCTCGTCTTGCCTTAAAAAATGCACTAGAGTTGGGAACAACAGACCTGTCAGCCCAAGCACCAAAAACGCCGAGTTCGAAACAGCCAGAACTTCCAATGGGGGTGGTACAGTCGCAAGCGTATCGTACGAAAAAACAAGGTGATACCTTGTCGAAAGAGCAGCACCCGTTGCAACCCAAAATGCAGCAATCGCGAATGCCAAGTAGGTGCCGATGATCGACCTGGGTGATTCTTGCATTGTAATTTTCCGCCGAGATACAACGGCGGATTTCGAAGATGGTGGCACTCTTGAGCCTAACTATAGATCGAGCGAGTCGAGCTGATCTAATAGAGTGTCAATCTCATCCGGCTTCCGAGCGGTCGTGTTCGCAGAACCCTTTGTCTCCGACGCAGTAACGGGAGCTGAAAATTCGACTGCTGCCCGCCCTGCCAAAATCAATTGTTCGTTTCGTTCTCTTGCAGCGGCTTCCGCCGGATCTTCATCCCGTTCTGGCGCGCCAAATAATTTCGACAGATCGATCTTGAACCCACCGGCATCGACTGGAGCACCCGCGATGGCAGGAGTTTTGTGCTGAGGGAACATGATCGCGTTCTCTGGGCACACACGGGAGCAAGCTGGGCAACCTTTCCTACAGTTGTCCGGTTGTTCCACCAAGATCGTCTCGCCGCGATCCACACCATAGACTCCGAACAAGCAGAAATCGATACACTCCATGCAATTCGTGCAGCGACTGTAGTCGATTACCGGATACCAGCGTCGTTGTGGATGCTCGTCCATTCGCAGCGGTACAATGCCGAGCGGTGATTCATGCGTAGGCGGAACGTTTGCGCTACTGCCATCCAATCGCCCTGAACCGTCCATCGAAAGAGCGGTCGAATTGGTCGGGTTCAGGAATCGATCTAAAGATAGAATTTCTTTGTTGGGTGCAGCTAGTTGTTCCAAGTCAAGGATACGGCGGAACTCAGTCGCGAACACCTCACTGGTTGTGCCCGCTCGCATGTCGATCGAATAGATTCTTCGATCCGGTCGAATAGAGATGTTGGCTACGCGATCCGCGGCCTTGTCGTCTTCGATTTCATCCGCATCTTCGTCATCATCATTGACCAAGTCTAGATTGAGCAGATGCACTTCGCCATGCTGGCCGCGAATTTCGTGGCGATCAAGCACCCAAAACCCAGCCCGATCGAAAAGCCAACTTAGGATAACAATGGGACCGGTCCACTCGCGCATCTTGATGACGCTTTGGCTATCCGATGCCAAGTCGTATAAATGGGGGACTACCAGACAATGCGTATTGGGGAGGCTTGCAGCTACGGTTGCGATAGTGTCTTCCAAAGCTCGCTTTTCTGGACTGCGACTCTGGCCTTGTGAGACTACAACCAAAAGTCCCTTGGACGCCATACTAACGCTATTCGCACTTACCATTTTCTATTCCTCATTGGATTCCATCGTATTGGCTTGCCCTTTGATCGTTCGTTGGGCGACATCCCACGCCTTTGCTAAATGTTCCATGTACTGCGTTGGAGAAAGCAACTCGCTCGAGTCCCCTCGAATTTCCATCAACCAGCCTTCGCCGTACTTATCCACGTTAATGCCCGAAGGATCATTGAGCAACTGCTCATTGATGCGCACCACCTTGCCCGCCATCGGGGCATAGAGTCCGCTCTCAGCCTTCTTGCTTTCGATATTGCCAAACTCCTGTCGATTTTGTAGTTCTGCCGCCTCTTCAATGCCAAATTCCAAAAAATAAATGTCTTGCAGAAGTCGCACCGCATAGGCCGAAAAACCAAATCGAACGATGTTGTTATCGGCCGGAATGGCCCACATGTGATTCTTGGCATACATTCGATCTGTTGGAAATTCGGCCGCAAAATCCCCCATCATGAACGTGAGCGACTCGCTCATGTGTATCGAACTCCACGAAACTGTGGTTCAAAAAAAGCAGACAGCAAGCCATCAACACGGAGTAAGCCTTCAACCGTCAATTCGACTCGATTGCATTTGCCCGCAGCATCGGTCTTCAGCAAAACATAGCCATCATCGACATACTCTTTCCATTCGCTCTGCCAACGGTCTACGATGTCGGTATTGAATTTCGTTTCGAAATACCTGACGTCCAGATAGCCTCGTTTCAATTGCAAGATCATTTCTCGGATCAGAGATTGATTTTCCGTCGGAACGAAAGCTCTTCCAATAGGTAGTCGATTCTCATCGAGCAGCGCTCCAAGGTATTGAGGCCATTCTGGGACGTTTTGATAATGAACTCCGGAAACATGCCCAAAACTGGCGATTCCTGTTGCAATCAAATCGGAGCCTTTCCATAGATTATCGCGATAGGAGAAACTTACTTTGGTCGCGTCCTTGACTACCGTGTACGCACTGCTAACCCGGTAACCGGCCATTTGGAATTCTTCAAATGCATACCGAACCCAGTCTCGCTTGGTCTGCCAGTCCGCAACCGGAGCAGCTTCATGCGTCTGCAGAAGCCCTTTCGAATAGACCGTATTGAATGGCAGTTCCATCTGATAAATGGTTACACTCTCGGGAGAGAGCTCCAGGGTACGGCGAATGTTTTCACGCCAGTTCTCCCAAGTCTCCCCAACCATGCCAGAGATCAAATCGATGTTCACGTTTGGGAATCCTGCGGCCACAATCCACTCCCAAGCCTTGTGAATCTCTTTGGATAGGTGTGCGCGGCCGTTCTCCTCAAGGATGGCATCGGAAAAATTCTCAACACCAAGACTCAATCGCGTAACGCCGAGCTCACGTAATGCATGCACTTTGGTTTCGCTTAGCGTCCCCGGTTCGCATTCAAAGGTGACCTCTTCCGCTTGGTCCCAAGAGATGCTTTTGTGCAATCGGTCGAATAGAGACTGCAACTGTTTGACCGAAAGGAAGCTGGGAGTTCCGCCGCCAAAATAAACAAATCGAATAGGTCGACCACCCATGACTGGCTGTTGTGACACCAACTCGATTTCACGGGTTAACGCTGAAACATAACGCTCAATTTCCCCAGCATTGACATCGGTAAAAACTTTGAAGTAGCAAAATTTGCAGCGCTTTCGACAAAATGGAATGTGCAAGTACAATCCAAGAGGCGTTTCGACTTCCATTCCGGCCGACGTTCGCTGCTTGCGCGGCGCGCTAGCCATCGCGGACTCGATGGATGGCAACGCTTCCCCTGTCCATTGTGAAAAGGGCGGGTAGTTGGAAATAAAATAACTTCCAACTTCTGTTTTTTTTACTTCTGTCGACATAGATGCGATGGGGTGGTAGCTTTGAATCGGCGTCGGCCAAGAAGTTGCCAAAACCTTCGATGATAGTGTAACCTCGAATCCAAAATCGTGCTTAGCGAATAATAAATCAGCCATGCAAACACGTTGGGACGTCATTATTGTAGGGGGGGGGGCAGCGGGCCTTTGGGCCGCTGGAACCGCTGCCGAACGTGGCCGCAAAGTTCTGATCCTCGAAAAGAACAACAAAGCGGGCGTCAAGATCCTCATGTCGGGAGGAACGCGCTGCAACATCACCCACAACTGCGATAGTCGGAAAATTGCCGATGCTTTTGGAAAGAATGGGCGTGTGCTGCTCTCTGCGTTGAGCCGTCTGTCCCCCCAGGATGTCGTCCGGCAAATGGACCTCGAGGGTGTCCCGACCAAGGTTGAGGAAACTGGAAAAGTATTTCCGGCAAGCGATCGCGCTATCGATGTTCGTGATGCGGTCGTGCGCCGACTAGCGCGCCAAGGAGCATGCTTGGTCACCGGAGCAGCGGTGCGATCTATTCGGCCAATGCAGACCGGCTGTTTCGAAATTGCTGCAAAGCTCCAGGGTGATTCGCATGTAAATTTCGTTTGCGATTCCGTTCTCTTGACCTGCGGCGGTCTTAGTTATAGCGGATGTGGGACCACCGGCGATGGCTACCCGTGGGCGCAGGCGATGGGCCATACGATTACGCCGCTTCGACCTGCCTTGACCCCATTGCTTTCAAATGAAGCATGGGTTCACGAGTTGAGCGGAATCACTCTCGAAGATGCAGAAGTAACAGCGAGAATCTTGGGACCTGATACCAAGGTCACCAAGATGGAGCGGTCGACTGCGCGCGGCGGATTGCTTTGGACACACCTTGGTTGCAGTGGCCCAACTGCCATGAACGTGTCCCGTTGTTTTTCTGACTTGGCCAGCAATGTCAACGCAACCATGTCGGTTGACCTTCTACCGGATGTCTCACGCGAAGTATGTGAACAGTGGCTTATTGAAGCCGCAAAAGAGTCGAATAAATCGATTGCAAATGTGTTAAGCCAGCGCATCCCCAAACGGCTCGCAACAGCCTTGATCGCAATGGTCGGCTCGACCAATGATGTGCACACGGCGGAAATGTCGAAAAAGGTTCGCAATGGTTTAGTCGATCGATTGAAGGCTCTTTCGGTCCCCATCGACGGGACCCGCGGATATCCCAAAGCGGAAGTGACGGCTGGTGGCGTTTCATTAAACGAAGTGAATTTTCAAGATATGCAAAGCCGGAAATTGCCAGGACTCTACTTTGCTGGCGAGATACTCGATTTGGACGGACCAATTGGTGGATACAATTTTCAGGCAGCATGGAGCACCGGGCACGCTGCTGGATTGCACGTATAACCTACTGAAAGGGCGCCCGGCTTCATTCGGTTCTACCTTCTGACGTATCGAAAGTCGTAAGTAGCTGCCCACGTTTTGCCATCATCTGTTGAGATCTCCGCAAATTGGCGAACGGCTTTTTCATCCATATTGTAAAAGGTTAGCCGATTAAGAGTTTTCTTCCCGTCTCTATCCGTCGTCACGCCTTCAAAACGCATCGCATTGTCTTTGAATATTCCTTCGTATCGCAACCCGTTACCACCACTCCCAATCCAATACTGATGCAGGAGATATTAATGATTCGATATCAGTTCTGTAATTGCACTGTGTTTAATTTTGGAAGCGGTTAGATAATAAAGAGCTGATAAACTATAGTTCGATCTTCCATCAAGTTTCTCAATGCAAATGGGCCATCATGAAAAAGAACATAAACAAGTCAGCTCTTATAAAAGAGCTATTTTCCAAAAACCCAAGTTGGAAGGCATCGGAGATTGCCGCGCAGATGAAGAAGGATGGAACTCCAGTCTCACTCCCACTTGTTTACCAAGCTATCCGGAGCGGGGCAACCAGTAAGAAGGTGGCGGGCAAGAAACGTGGACCAAAGCCAAAAGTCGCAGCAAGCGCACCGCATGCGAACAACGGTGATTTATTTGTTTCGTTACAAAACTTCGTGACCGCTGCGGGCGGTTTAGATAAAGCGATTGCAATCCTAAACGTCTTTAATCGTTAATATAGGATTGTGTAGTATCGACTTCAAACGTGTAGAGTGTCCCTGTAGTACGTGTCGCTTTCTTTCTTGTGACTGCCAAGCGAAACCTTCACCGTCAGGGAAACTCAATGCTAGTGCATGATTTGGCGGAGAGCCAGCGCCCCATGGCACACGCTGATTTATGCCAATTTCTTTGCATCAAGCTTCATTCGTGCGATTCGTTCAGCGACCGTCTTCTTTGCGTTAGCAAGCCCTGCCGCTTGTCCGACGGGCTCGACTCCGAAAAGGTAAAATTTCACTTTAGGTTCGGTGCCAGACGGACGGACGGCTATGGCATTGCCAGACGGATTTAGTTGTCCAGGCAGTGCCAAGTCTAAAATGAGCATATTGCTCTTAGGTGCATCAATGGGTTCGGATCTCGCACCGACGACAAGACGTGATAGATTGCCGTAGTCTCGAACCGCAACCACCTTGAGGCCACCCATCTCCGCGGGTGGATTGTCTCGCAAGGATTGCATGAGTTTTTTCATGTTAGTCATTCCCTCGCTCCCTTCCATCTGAACGTTGATCAGATCCTCCAGATGGCAACCATGCTCGATTTGCAATTGATCCAATCGCTGGTGCATGGTCAATCCTCTTGCCTTGAGATCGGCAGCAAGTTGACACATGAGCAAGCATGCGACGGCACCATCTTTATCACGGCAATACTGGCCGATCAGATATCCGTGCGATTCTTCCGTGCCAAATGCAAAGTCATCCGGCCCACATTCATCCATCAAGCCAGCGATCCACTTGAATCCGACGTGAACGTTGCCTTCGCAACGAGCTCCATAGCTCTCCGCAATCCGACGAATCAAATCCGTTGTCACCAATGTTTTTATCACATAAGTCTTGCTCGTTAGCTGACCCAAAGACTTGAGTTTGCCTAGTACGAAATCGGTTAGCAAAGCGCCGAGTTGATTGCCGTTGATGGTTGCCCATTCGCTGTTGGCTTGCGTTGTCAATGGGCAAGCGGCCCCCATTCGGTCGCAATCCGGATCGGTGGCCAAGATCAAATCGGCATTCTTGGCCTTCGCTTCTTCGATGATGGCGTTAAAGACTACGGTGTTTTCTGGGTTGCTAACGTGCCCTGGGACGTTCGGGAAATCGCCGTCGGGGGTTGCATGAGGTCCGTAGACACTCACGTCGTTGAAGCCAGCTTCTTTGAGCAATGGGAGAACAGCAAATCCGCCGACTCCGTGCAAGGGCGAGTAGATGACTCGAACTTCGCGAGAACCAGGCCAAGCGTATTTGACCGCCGCGGACAAATAGCCACGATCGATTTCATCGGTAACAATGGAAACCTTCCCGGCCTTGAGCGCTTCCGAAAACACGATCGTCTTGATTTGTTGAACACTCATCACGCGGTCAATGATGGCCGAATCGTGTGGTGGTAGAATTTGGCCACCTGTCGACCAATAGACCTTCACCGCGTTGTCACTTGGAGGGTTATGTGATGCCGTCACCATGATGCCGCAGGAACACTTCTTGGCACGCACCGCGAACGATAGTTGTGGAGTCGCTCGGTAATCGTCCAGAAAATAGACCTGGAAGCCGTTGGCGACCATGATCGATGCGCAAAGCTCTGCGAAATGTCGCGACTTGTGCCGGGTATCGTAGGCAATTGCACAGGACAACGGCTCGATGGATGGGTGAAGAGCCAAGATGTAGTCTGCCAGCCCTTGCGCGCTCTCGCCGATGGTTCGGTCGTTGATCGCGTTAGAGCCAATGTCGGCCATTCGACCGCGTCTACCACCTGTCCCAAATGGAATAATGGTCCAAAATGCGTCGTCCAAGGCTTGCCAGTCTCCAAACTCGATACTTGCGAGAACCTTGGACAAGTAAATACTGTACCGATCCTCAGTCAGCCAACGAGTAATGTTCTCCAAAGCTCCTTGGCTGATGCACCCTTCCCATTGAGCTTTTTGAATGCGTTGTATTGCTGACTGAATTTCGGTTGTTGTGGACAAGTTAACTGCTTTCTGTGGCTCAAAGGACAATTGGAACTTCGCGATACCTGCAAAAGAACGGCCTAAACCCTCCACTGGCAATACTTCCAAATAGGTTTAAATTGGACGCATTCGACAAAATCAAATGGGTTAGGTCCAATTTTCTTTCCCTTCAATTGCCAACGGAAAGCGTCGCCGTTTGGGACAGTGGGCCATACCGCGCCCGCTGGAATTCTAAAGGGAATGATAGCGTTATGCCATAGTCAAAAATAACGCAGCTTTGCTTCGCTGTTTTATGCCTAACTTTTTGGCTACACGCAATCTGGCTGCCGCCGTTTTGTTGGCAGCCGGAAAGATCGGTCAACAGGAACGCAAAGATTCCACGCAGTGCCCTTGTCAAAAGATGGGCAATCGGAAAGATGTACACATCGCAGTAACGAACTCGAATGTAAGGGAAGGCAACAATTGAATCACTTTTCGAAAATGCCGCCGGTCTATGACTCGCAAGCGTACCAAAGCTATCAACGCCAACGGCAGATGACCCTTGGCGATTTGTTGCTGGAAAACCGAATCGTTTTCCTGCAGGGGGAAATATATGCGGGCAATGCTAACGACGTCATCATGAAGTTGCTTTACCTGCAAAGCGAACAGCGTCGCAAAGATATTCACTTTTATATCAATTCACCCGGCGGCGAAGTGGTTTCGACGCTTGCGATCTACGACACCATGCAGATGCTTTCGTGCCCTGTGGCTACGTATTGCGTCGGGCAAGCTGCTAGCGGTGCTGCAGTTCTGTTGGCGGGCGGCTCCAAAGGCAAACGGTATTGCTTACCCAATAGCTCCGTAATGGTCCACCAGCCTCACGGTGGTGTTCGCGGGCAAATTTCTGACATTGAAATCCAAGCCAGGGAAATCCTCAGAATGCGGTCGCAACTCAACGACATTCTCGCTTCTCATACCGGCAAGTCCGCAGACCAGATCGCTCTGGATACAGATCGAGATTTCTTCCTAACAGCAAACCAGGCCATGGAATACGGGTTGGTCGACAAGATCTTGACCAAGACGCCAACCGGCGACGAAGAGAATTCCTAACGCACACCAACTTTGGAGCCAACCACTAAATGCCAATGATCCCATATGTCATCGAAAAAAGCGGTCGAGAAGAACGCGTCTACGACATTTATAGCCGTCTGCTCAAGGATCGAATCATCTTCTTGGGTTCGCAAGTAGATGACGAAATTGCCAACGCCCTAGTCGCTCAAATGCTTTTCCTCCAGTCGGATGATCCCAAGGCGGACATCCACATGTACATCAATAGCCCAGGTGGCAGCGTCAGTGCTGGCATGGCGATCTATGATACGATGCAGTTTGTATCTTGCGATGTCGCCACTTATTGCATTGGCCAAGCGGCCTCGATGGGTGCTGTTTTGTTAACCGCAGGCGCGAAAAACAAGCGGTATTCGTTGCCAAACTCTCGGATCATGATCCACCAACCGTTGGCCGGAATGCAAGGAACGGCTGAGGAAATCTCGATCCACCTCAAAGAATTTCAGCGAACTAAGCGAAAGCTGAACGAGATCTTGATTCGCCACTGCGGACAAGGGCTAGAGCAAATCGAAAAGGATACAGACCGAGATCGATTCATGGACCCTGAAGAAGCTTGTGCCTATGGCCTGATCGACAAAGTGGTCGAGTCGATGCCACGGATTGAGCCTACACCGGGCGCCAATCTGTAGCAACATGAACAAACTGTAGGTCGTACCTGCCGGGTGCGACCTACGATGTGAAAACCGCATACCGGCATTCAGCCAGCGTCACGGCGGGCTTGCAAGACTCGACCTGCCCATTTTCTATGATCAGCGTTTAAGAGTGGCTGGCATTGATCGGTCAACTTTGATCGCAGAATTACGCTCAGCACGAGCGACTTACTTCTTCATCCCAAGCGCACCGACGTAGCGTTGGTCGATAACGACAAATTCGTATCCGCCCCCTTTTTTCTTTTGACGACACTCAAACACCGTCTTGGCGATGTCGTGCACTCGAAACGCCCTCTTCTGTTTCTCGACGAAGTACTCCGCTTCGGCCTGAGCAAGGATATCTTCCGTTTCTTTCGGAACAAATTTAAGGAATTGACGCCCGAGAATCGGTACGCCTGCGTTTTGAAGGATTTGTTTTTCGTATTGCTCCAAAACGTTGACCGTGGTGCTCATGAAGTAGAGTTTGCCCTTGAAATCCTTGGAAGTACCCGAGTTTTTGGTCGGCTTGGTGGCGACAGTGGTGACGTAGTCCACTGTAGCGATCCCACCTCCGATCGCGCCGAGCGAAATTTTGAATGCCTCCAGTTGCTGAGCATACCCTTTGCGATCGCGAGCTGTGAACTTGAGTTCCCAGCGTTCGCTGATGGGAACAAACCGTTCCCCCTCACCCTCAGGACCGGCCTGTCGGCTATCTCCTTTTCCGTTCCCCGCGTTGTTGGCATTCAAATTGGAGTCGATGCTTTCCAATGAAGCTGCGATCGTACTGATCGCCTCGGTGACCATTTGCAAGGTTTGCTCCACGGCTGGTTCGGTCAACTGCTCCACTTCATCCGCAGCGGGCGGGTCGAAGTCTCGCTCGAAGCCTTCCGCGTTTTGACCTCGTCCGGCAGCTTCTGGCTGCAAAATGAGCAGCTTGTTGGAGCTTGACATCGATCGCATAAAGAACAAAAGCGCCAACAGAAAGACTGCCATACCGATCAAAACGACCAAGCTCAGCAAAAGGCTCGAGGTTTGGTCAACCTTATTGGTCCGCATCGACGACTCATCAACGGTGAGTATCCCTTTTGCGGATTTTGGATTGGAAGTAACAGAGGCCATATTGATCAATCTAATCTACACCGAGTTTGTTTATTCAGCAGAGTGTAACCGTAGATCCAATCTTAGTCGTTAAAAACAAAGTCGGGTCTTAAGCTCAAGTACCATTTCTGCCATTGTAAGCCTGCTTTGGACTTGGTTGAGTCCGAAATTTTCGTGGTTTTCTCTTTTGGCAGATGGTGCGTGTCCAATTGGCGGGACAAAAGTCGTAACGACTGTTCGGCAACACGTGCAACGTCTGAGTCTGGATCGGTACTAAGCGTGTAGATCAGTGCCGGTGCATGGTCCAAATCATCGCCACGACCAATCAACTTTGCCGCGATTTTTCTAGTTTCCGCATCCTTCGCATTGAGAAGTCGAACGAATCGATTCAATTGCTCTTTGCGACGAATGGGATCGCTTGCAAGCAGGATCTTGTCGGCCACAAGCTTATCCTTGGCCTCGTTTTTTGCATCTTCTTCGAGCATCTTGAGCGCATCATCAATAGAAGTCATTGATGTTTTGGTCATGACTTTGCCACCAACCGCACGGACGGACGTCAAGTCGTCGGGCAAATCCAGTCCGCCAACGACATATGCTTCATTCAATGATCCGATCGCCTTTTGCGTGCTGCGAATGAGAAACAATATTGCAAAGGAAGTGCATACCTCAGGGACCAAAAGTCCGTCACCATCCTTGCCTGAAGCGCCCCATGTACCAGCAGGGGTTTGTGCATCGAGGAGCATTTCGACCGCTTGGTTGTACCATTCAGGGCTTTTTTGCTGCTTGCCTTTCGTGATCTCCAAAAAGGACTCATACCGTTCTCGACTATAAACATAATAGTAATGCCATGTAGCTCGTTTATAAGGATTGGCGTTGTGCCACATTTCCCCTTTCTTGACCGAGTTATCAAGACGCGTTCTATCAAAACTGACTTTGATTCGCTGCGATTCGGGCATGATCCGTTTGAATGCTGTAGGGATAATGCCCTCTTCCTCTTGGTTCTCAGCCACTTTGCTTCGATACAATCCGAGTGAATCGCCTGCGATCAAAAGAGCAGAAAAGCCAGCTGCAGCAAGCGAATTGGTAGCCGATCCATTGTCCCCTGGTTGTCCAAGCGATTGGTAAGGCCATCCACCGTCCAACGTTTGAGCGGCGGTGAGAAACTGAATGCACTTAGCGATAGATTCCTCTGGGACCTCGATCCCTACTTGGCTCATGGTCCACAGACAGAGCATCACATACTGCGTCTGAGAGATATCCCCTGAGGTCAAATACTGACCTTCGACCATGTAGCCGAAGCCACCATGCGGTTTCTGAGAATTAAGTAGGAAATCCCGGATTTGCCGGATCGCGACGCCGTGCGCTTCAACATCCACCGAGGCCAAGAGCATTCCTGCCAGCGATGGCACATACATGGATCTAGCCTCCGATACGGTTCGACCCGCAGCTGCGTTTGCGGCTAGCGCTCGAGCTTCGGCGACCGCGGAAGCGACAATCGGGTGGTCTGCATTGCCATCCACTTTGTAGATGGTATAGCCTGCCAAAATGTTAACCCCTTCACCCGATAGCTTGTTCCCTTTAGAGGACAGGAAAGCAACACCTTTTCGAACCATTTCTTGAACGACTGGGTGTTCTGGATTGTATTTTTCCGCGACCGTGATCCGACTAACTGTCAAGCCAAATAGGGTCGCGGTCAATAGAACAGCGTGTTTCCAAGCAAACTTGGACCGAATCGACAAGGTAACCATATCAGCGATTCCCGCAGTTTATGTTGAAAAGCCAAGCGGATAAGTATTTTGGGGGTTTGTAACCCATGGAATGATAAAGACTAGGTTAGCCGCTTCCGCAGTCCATGACAAATGCATCGGCATCAAATCGCGATTTTTGGCCGAGGAGCAAGGTCTCCTGCGCCGAACGATTCGTTTTGAGCCGGTGCGCGCGATAACGCTGGTACCCGAGATAAAAGGCCAGGAACTTGACGGCAACGGAGTTTTCCGGATCGTTGTGGCCGAGAACATAGCGCGGCAACAACGGCTCCGATGAGACTAACTCAAAGCGATCCATCACCCGACACCTAACTGGTACGCATGGCACATCACGGGCCAACTTTTTTCGCGGGACAAGGCACTGGCAGAACTCCGCTTCTTACGGGCACCATTGATTCAATACCAAGGCGAGGAAAAATGGCCTGTTTGAGGGGCAATCAACGCGAACTTCGTTTGGGATAAGCTCCTCTAAAGCGTTACGATCAAAAACAAGGACAGATGACATATAGTGGATGGGCATTTGTGTTACCGATCGCACGAAGTAAAAGAGCTGCCGGAAGTTGCAGATCCCAGATGTAGCCTGCGTGACGTGTCTGGAGGAGCTGGTATTAATGGGTTCTCAAGTGGCCGAGGGAGCGGTCGCGTCCCATTTTGGTCAGATAGGAAGACATGGAAATTGCGCTTTTCCGCAACGGTCTAGTAATGGCGGAAAATCAGGGCTTGGTTTTTCTAGGATTCTTTGCATAATACGCCTTGTGGATATTTTGCAGTGTATAAAAGGTGGACTAATCTGGAAAACGCTGCAAAGGTTGACTGATGGTTAGGTAGCTCAGTTGGTAGAGCAACGGACTGAAAATCCGTGTGTCGCCGGTTCAAGCCCGGCCCTGACCACTTAGGTTCACCCTAGTTCCTTGATCTTGAAATGACAAGGAAATTGCTGTCGAGCAGCAAGGGGCAAAAAAGAAAGTGTGTCTCAAATCGCTGCTACTCCCGTTGGGGGGGCGGCGTGACTGAGGCGGCGGAAGGACCCGTGAAATGACATCGCAAAAAAAATCACGGAGTCGGCATGCGATTCAAACTTATCTACAAACGGCTAACTCGCGTTGGCGTTTTCTATATCGGCCAATCACACGATGGCAAGTTCCATCCCGTCTTCAATGATGAGGGGTATGGTCCATACGACTTTGATTGGCAAGCTGCTGAAGACCTAGCGAACAACAGCACCTACTCAATCGCCGGTGCTGGCGACACGTCCAAGCTCGGCATCCCCGAAGACTTGTCTGAATGGGAACGCGTATGACGAGTCTACTCCGGGAGCCTAGGCCGACTGTACTCGAGGTAACTAATCGCCGAATTGGCAAACGAGGCCAGCATCTCAGGCGAGATTTGCATTCGAATGATGTTGCTACTGTTCTTCACATCAAAGCTGATGCCGTAGTTGCCGTTGCCATCGGGACCAGTGATTCCGCGATTAACGACCGGAATGAACTTGTCCTCGGGCATTACCTGCCGGGGTTTCTCGCTCATGCTCATGCCTCGACATCTTCCATGCGGACCCACTTCGAGGTGCCCGGCTGTTGCTCAAAGACTTCCCAGTCGGAAGGCCAAGCCGCTATTTCG
>JANMGH010000020.1:0-19975 GCA_031374515.1 Pirellula sp.
TTTGTTTGTTTCCTACTTTTTGATCAGTTTGAGGTTTGCTTCGGCGAAGGCCTTTCCCATTTGCGCGAATATCTTCGCACTACCGAAATAGTGGTAGCCGCCATTGGATGCGCCCTTGAGTGCTTCTCTGTCTTTGGGTGAAAGGACTTCCTTCAAAGCGAGGTCGAGCTTCTCCTGATCCGCCTTGGTGATTCCCTCGATCCATGCATCGAGCGCTGCATAATGTTCCGGGGAGTCGGGGGAGTATTGGTCATTGGCATATACGGCCAAGACGTTCTTCCCTTTCTTCAAATATTGAGCCTGTTCTTTATCGAGGACGATGGATCTGTATTGCGGCTTATCCAGCCACCATATGTAAGTGTGAACCTTTTGGCCGTTCAAATAAACATGAAACCCTTGTCTCGCCAAAATCGCGATGCGGTAGGAATCGTAGTCGAGGTTATCTACTTCAAAAGTGGAACGCATGAGCAGGAATTCTTCTTTGCCCCATAGTGAAGAATAATTGTGCAGCGTGATTCCGCTGTGGTTCCATGCGCCCTTGCCGATGGGTGCTTTGCCTGCTGTCCATTTGCTGTCATCGAAGTCAGGCATATACCAATTTTCCACTCCTGCTGGCAGTCTAATGTCACGGAATCTCCTGTCGGTGAATTCTTCCCGTTTGTCCTTCTTTTCGGTGGCATCGACCATGACAAAGCGCCAGCTTCGCTCCTGTGGTAGAGGCTTGCCAATGGGCTTCCAGAACTTGTCCCATTTCCGTTCCGAATCGAGCGTGCCATCTGCTTTCAATGTGTGAGCCGTGCCGACGATTTCGTTGTACTCGCCCTGCTTGGGTTCTGCGGATTCAATGTCACGATCCCAAAACGGCGCGGTATCTACTGCAACCACACTCCCCTTGAACTCGGGCATTGCAGCCGGAGCGGCCATGGCTTTGCGGAAGTTGACGTTTTTTTCACCTTCCACACCGAGTACGCCAATGATGAATGGCATCTTCGGGCCGGAAAGGTCTTTGCGCAGGTCGCGGATAAAGTGTGCCAAGAGGCGTGAGTATTCATCATACTCGCCATTCGGATAGGTCTGGCCATCGACGAGATCGTTGAAACCCTGAAGCCATACAAATCCCGCAAGTTCAAAACCCTCCTTGGGATCATAAGCGGGGCAGACCCGAGCGGGATCTGCGAGAACCTTTTTCACGTGCTCAACCAGCATGCGGTAAAACACACCTGAGGCGGCATCCTTGTCTTCCTGCCATTTTTTCCGATCCTCAAGTTTGGGAATGCCGTGCGCACCCTGCGGATGTTTCTCCCACTCATCTTGAATCTGCTTGGGCAGCTTGTATCGCCCGGCACTGGGGGGGCGAAATTCCGTGTTGAGCGACCTGCCGCCCCAAGCGGTCTTGATGATCAAGATGGGTTCCTTCAGCTCTTTCTCCAAAGTGATACCGAAGGTGAACTCAGGCCCGATCTTTCCGCCATCCTTAGTGGGTTGGTCTCCGCGTGCGCCAAAGCCTGCGGTTAATTTCCCCAAGCCCTCGCCATTCGCACTGCCGTCATAAGGCCCGGTCAAATAGGACATCCAGACCATGTCACATACGCGAGGCTTTCCATCGGGATTGCGCATCTCCTTGAGCAAGGGTGCCGTGGCCGGATCTTTGCCGATGTAGTCAAAGGTGCGGATTTCAGCATGCCCTTCCATGTTCGATTGGCCAGCGAGGATGAACACTTTGAGTGGGGCTTTCGCGGAATCACCCCCCGGGTCTCGCGCGATGGCCGTGAAAGTAGGCGTCAATGCCGCTATCACGAGAAGCGTTACAATTCGCACCAGAGGGTTGATCGTCATCGTATTATCTTTCGAGCTTTAGGGTGCAACAAAAAAGGCGGAAGGAGTGGAAAACTCTTGCCTTTGTACCAATTCGACGCACCGGCGTGTCAAACGCGTGTCAAACCGGTGCGAGTTGGCGGTTGAAGTGAAATCCTCGGCTTGGAGTAGCGTTTCCGGAGCACTTTTCTGTGAATCGGAAACTAAAAAGTGCGAGTGACTGACACAGGTCGGTTCGACCCGAGGGAGTACGACGCCGAGAGCCGAGTACCTTTTACTTTGATTTTGCTTCAGATCGCCCGCGAAGTAGTTGTGAACTCCAAGTAAGCGGCCATCCATACCCACTACTACCGAGTCATCGAAAAAACCCGGAAAACACGTTATGGTGAACCAGTGCGTTGGCTCATTGCTAGTGACGAAGCCATAATTTACGGTTGGCGACGAATCGAATTTCGTATCTCCGCGATGCGAATAGCCCATGACAAGACACGGTTCTCCAGCTTTCATCTCTTTTGTTGATCCAAGTTCAATAGCCGGCCATGGTCCCTCTTCGCGAATTTTTATTACAGCGATTCGCCACTCGCTCGACCAACCCGTTGCCATGGCGGTCGCAGTGCGACCATCGCTCAAATGTACTTGCAGGATATTGGGACCGTCATCATTGAAACCACTGACACCGCTACACAAGATGTGTCCGTCCGAAGAGACAATGACACCAGTCGAGTTCCGGTTGTTTGGCGATTCAATTCGTACGATCGATTTGCTAACCGACTCGTAAAGTTTCGGCAGATGTTTTAATTGCGACTCCATCGCGGCAGCGATCGAGTTGGCTCTCGCTTCAGATACCTTCGCCATTGTCGATGCGGTATTCTTTTGCGATGTCGAGGATGCTCCTTTCTCCTGCGTGAAGCCAACCGCTAGTAGTGTGCAGATGAGCCCAATAGCGAAAACGGTGCGAGCTGGAGAGGTTTGGAATGGATTTGATATCGCGTTGATGCGAGCTTTCATATCCGATCGCCGATCCGCCATCTGTGCCAATCCAAACTGTCCAGCGGGCCGCCTCGCTAGTTGCAGAAGCAGGTAACCATAAGCCTGCCTTTCAGAAATCCGCAGCGATCTGATCGTCGCTGCATCCACTGCAAGCTCCATTTCCTGCCGTAGAATTCTACTAACAAGGTAAGCCATTGGATTGAACCAATGAACCATCTTCACACAGCGACTTAAAGTCAGCAGCAATACGTCGAACCGGCGGATATGTTGGTATTCATGGAGAATAATGGCACGAAGTTGATCCGTCGTTAGTTCGTTCACGAGTTGTTGAGGGAGTAGAATCGTCGGTTGGAAAAATCCACAGGTCGCTGGCCCTAAATCTTGTAAAGTGGTCACACAACGAACAGGCAAAAACGCTTGGAGTCGACTTGAGGATAGCGATGCGGGCTTCCATTGTTCCCATATGTCCCGTTCAAGTGGTTCGCATCTTGCAAGTGTTCGCCGCAAAGCCCAAGCTGCCCATCCCCAACGAATTGCCAAAATCATACAACCAAGCAACCATATCGTGATCGCAATTGCTGCAACACTGACTCGAATATCGGCTTGTTTATTCGCGCGTGGTACCGGATGCCCTCTGGGGGACGTTTGGATCCCACTGCTCGCCTAGTAGTGCGCGCATGGCATCTACGACAGCAACGGCCGTTTGGAATCGATCGGCAGGATTGCGTGCCATTAATCGATGGATCACTGCGACCAACGAACTGGGTATCGCGGGTGCAATCGTTTGGATTTGCGGCGCATTGCAGGCATTGACCTTGCGCAGTGTCGCTGCAATCGACTCAGAAGAAAACGGAGAACGACCGCTGCAAAGAGCATAGAGAACGCAACCCAGGCTAAACAGGTCAGAATGCTGATCCACTACCTCCGCATTGACTTGCTCGGGGGACATGAACGCTGGCGTACCCATGACCATCCGCTCCACTGTTAGAAACTGAGCATCGTCGGTTAGGCGTGCCAGTCCGAAGTCTGTCAAGCGGACGTTCCTCTTCGTTATGCGATCAACCGGCCCCGCATCCAAGCAGGGCGAGCGCTTCATCGACTCGATATGTATATTGTCAGGTTTGACATCGCGATGAATTAAACCGCATGCGTGAGCTACATTGAGTCCTTCTGCGATCTGCAAGCCGATCTCTGCAATTTCATGAGGAGTGAAGTGAACCGAGCAATCCAATTGCGATTGCAACGACTCGCCTTCGACATACTCCATAACGATATAGGGCAATGAAGGAAACCAAAGGTGGGAACCAATCGGCTTAACGCGGCTTGCACGCAATGCTTCGCCAATACGAAGTGTTAGAAGCGTCGGTGCATCGGAACGAGCCAACGTGGCTGCGCACACTTCACAAGTCACTAGATGAGCTTCCAATCTCTCCCGCGACCCGGCAACATCGAGGCCCGCAGCGTAGTCCTCTAGCGTACTCGCGTCTGGATGTAGGCTTGCAGTACTCATTGAGTATGTTTCAACGAAAAGAAAACATGTGGTTAGCTGTCGAAGCGGCTGGCCGTGATTCGAGCGATAATAAAGTGCGCAACTCGAAAAAGTCTTACACTCAATGAGGGCTATTCGCAAAAAAAGGACAGAAACGTTGCGAAATTGGGGGTGTGGTTGCTTTCAAACCGCAAATTTCCCGGACTTGGGAGTTTGGGACTTCCAACTGTCGAAGCGTTAGCGAGGAAACATCGGAAACATAAATCACGGAGCTGTAGTTGTGCTATGTCGTCTTGGTCGCCAGCCACTGCCAAAACTCCGACATCGGTCTTAATTCCGCTGTGGAGACTTTGCCTCGCGCATAGGCGATGCGATTGTAGAGCATACCCAACATTGAGAATGATTCCTGCTGCTCCGGGAACCGACGCAACAATCGCCGCATGAATTCCTCCGGGGTTTCGTCTTCACGACGGACGATGCGATGCTCGTATCCCCATGATAACATCGCGCGATACATGTGTCGCACCACCTGCTCCCTCGTCCACCCGTTGCCAGTCGCAAATGGATTCGCAAAGGTGTGAAACGGCGGATACAAATCCTCAAGCAGGATCGCTTCTTCGGGTGTGTGGCTTTTCGGTAACGGCAGTTTCTTCTTGCCTCCAAACAGCGAACCAAGCCAATCTCGGAAGTTTTTTATGGCGGCCAGTAACTCTCTTCGATAAATAATTCCATAGACGATCGCAGCGATGGCCAACACCATCATCAACAACCATTGCAATACAACGGGGAAGTTCCATTGAAGAGAAAATGACTGAGTAACGGGTTGTTGTTGTGCTTCATTCTCTGCCTTATTCTCTGCCTTATTCTCAGGTGGCGGTTGCTTGCCATCGCCCTGTTGGTCTTTATGTTTTGGATCCTCTGCCTTGGTCTGCTGGTCCTCGTTTTTAGGTTGATTTTTTTCTAGTGGTTTGCCATTTTTCACTTCGCCATTGGGTTGTTTGCCATCGTCGGATTGGCGTTGCTTTTCATTCGGTTCATTCTTTCCGTCCTTACCTGTTTTGGGTTCACTTTTTTCCGTGCCATTTTTGGAAGGTTCATCGCCGTTGGGCTTTCCCCCGTTTTGCTTGTCTCCGACTTTCTCCCCCCCTTCGTCTGGTCCATTGCCATTTTTTTGGCCGCCCGGTTTGTTCTGGTCTTCGCCTTGCTGAGGACCATCACCCTGGGCACCTTCACGTCCCCAACCCCATTGGTTCGCTTTCAAATCGTCTCGGCTCGCAATACGAAATGGAGAGTTCATCGACAGAAGCGAATGGCCGGGAATCGGCAAAAGCGATAGCGCAAGTAGAATCACAAAAACACTTGACATTCCAATCGCTAGCCAACGGATAGCAAATACTGGTTCCATTGGCACGCCACGTTCTCTCAAGTATTTTCGCAATGACAAAAGCGAGATCAAGACCAATAGAAAGAGAGAGCTGAGAAGATAAAAAAACAGGTATGTAAAGGCCCAACTTCGATCAATTGGGTTTTGGATTAGTAGTTGCCCAAGGCCAAACAACGGCAACGCGAACAGTGCAAAATACAGCACCCAGACACCTGGATTGTGTTTTCGTTTCGAGGTCGACTTCTTGCTACTGCCTGCGGGTTCATCCTGTTTTTCCTTAACATCTTCTTGCTTTGTTTTGGATTGTTTGCGTTCGCTTCTTACCAAGCCCAGGGACTGTAGTAGACCCACACCTGTACTTTGCACTTGCTCATTCATCGAAGTGCAATCGAAAGTGATTCGGTCGGCGAGGACAGCGACCATGACCAACAAGAAGAATAAAATTGGGAAGCTGAAAATCGCCATGGCACCACTCACCACAAAGATCTGCGGCGTGACGAACAATGTCGCAGCAGCCAGTGCAAACATGTAGGCAAATGCCAACTGCCGACTCTGTTCGATTGCGATGCGTGCAATGAGAACCGTTGCCAACGTGTAGAGTCCCAAAATCCACATGAGTCGTTCGGTATGCGAACCTTGGTAGAGCACAGTGATCAAGAAATAGACGAGTGAACCAATCATTCCAATGATAAAGACTGGTGCAATCGCTGCGAGGAAATAGTCTAAGCCTTCAGGTCGTGCTTTCTTTTGTCCAGTCATGACTTTCCCCTTAAAACTATTCGATTTTCGACGTAACGACTCGCAGAAGTTCTATTTCACGCTTCATTAACAATTTGCCTTCCCACGGCAACAACCATCGATACAACGAAAGCGATGCAAAGAGCCAAAAGAACGAAAAGAGCATCGCAATTGGAATTGCGGAAATGGCGGGTGCAACACGGTCAATGCTCCATTCCAAAGCAAGCGGTAGCAACGCTACCATCGTAATCCCTGGCATGAGCATGCTCAGCAACAGGCTCAAGAGTACTGGTACCAAATTGAACTGCTTGGGTTGGATACTCCCTGCGGCCAAAGGAAAAGGGGTCACGATAGACATCAGGTTGGTCAGTAGACAGTACAGCGGCAAGATGGCAGCCGACAATAAGACGGACGCGACGAGTTTGTCGATCGCCATGCCAAAATACAGTCCAATCGCAATCGCCAATAAAAGGGTCTGCAACAACAGAAATGGTGTGGTCGCCAAATTGCGTCCTAGCAAGATTCGCTCTCGCCTAATTGGCGAAAGAACGAATGCCCGAAAACCTGCTCGATCATATGCAAAACAGTTTCCAAGCATTCCCGAAGTGATGAATAGACTGCATGCCGTGAAGCCGACGATAATCGCAGCCTTGAGTTCATCGATAGGGGGTAATTGCCATGTCTGCAGAACACCAAACAAAACAAAAGGAACGATCAAGGGCAAGAGCAGATAGAGCTTAACTTCCGGTGCTCGAGTCATGGACTGCAAAGTCATTGTGATGATGGCAGAAGTGTCTTCGGATACAAAGGGAATGCAACGCTCAACCAATCGTAGTTTGTGTACTGTGTTCACCGCTGCTGTCGATGTGACAGGCTTTGCGGGCTTTCTGTTCGCACTCATGCGTGCGTCTGTTTCACCTCTATAGTATCGCAGAGATTGAATGTAATTCCGTCTTAACGAGACAATTCCCACCAGGGCCATCGCGAAAGACAGCAACAGAAAGCGAGGAGTACCGGAAGTAATCGATTCCACGCACCCTGCCATCCAAAATGGAGGAAACCAAAGATTTAGCATTCGGATACGGTCAAGCCAGAGCGCCCGATTGGCCGCGCGTTCCGTTTCTCGTTTCTCGTTTCTCTTATTAACTTCGTCTGTCGTTTCCGCTTGCTCCTGTTGCGTCGACTTAGTCGGCTGGAGTTCCCCCTTTAGTTCTTGGACCTGGCTACTCTGCGAGTCGCCATCCATTGCAATCGATTGCTTTCCATTTTCGGTGTCAGGCAACTCGGCTGGAGTGGCGATAGTCGGCAGCGCGGGGGCTTCTTGCACACGCGTTCGATGCGATTGGTTTTTGGCAAAGCGAGTTGCAAAGATTGCAGGGATTTGTGACAGAAACACAAATATCAAGGGCACGATAATGACGATCATTTGACGGCGTCGCGGATTGGACATCAGAGCGGCAAGCCAGCCTTGGACCTGGTAAGTCAAAGCCGTGATGGCGATGAGAAAAAACACAAATGGAATGGGGATCCAGAGCGCCTTGGTGCCAAGAGAAAAACACGAACCGAAAATGAACCCAAAGCCGAGGGCACATAGCGAAAGGAACGTCACGTTGATGAGGGAACTAAGGTAGTTGATGACAAACGCTTGCGAAAACGAAACGGGCAAATGTAGAATTCGGTCGAACGTGATTGCGTCGGTGCGTTGGATATCCGTCGCCATTCGCCCGAACCACAAAAAACAAAAAAGGGCGCAGAAGCCGTCCCAGAAGAGGAAGTAGTATTCGCTCGGAACGGATCGAAGCGAAAAAACACCAAGTAGAATGCCGACAAAGAGCAGACCAAAGCAGGTTGCCGCGAACGATACCAATAGAATCGCGGCAACAACCTTGCCTAATAAGGACCCCTTCCGCATTTGGTTAAGGCGGATTCGCCAACGAAGCCACACAAGTGTCTGAAAGTTGTTAAACCCTTCTCTCAGACTTGAACCTAGATCGGTAAAAGGTCGCATTGTTTCTATTTTAGCTTTGTTCAAGCCACCCCAGTTTTGCCGTCGGGTTTTTGTCGCTACCTGTGGCTTGCAGAAAGCTTTGTTCTAACGAACCGCTAGCGTGTATCTCGTCCATGGAGGATTGCTGAATCATCGTTCCGTTTTGAATGATTCCAACATGCGTACAGAGTCGCTCAACGATTTCGAGAACGTGCGACGTCAAAAACACGGTCGATCCCTTGGCGACAAAATTGGAAAGCAGATCGCGGATTGTCAGCGACGCAACTGCATCCACGCCTTCGAAGGGTTCGTCCAGGAAAAGCAACTTTGGGTTTGGTAATAAGGCTGCCGCTAACGACAGTTTTTTTCGCATGCCATGCGAGTACTCAAGCACTAGTTTTTTGGTCTCATTTTCTAACGATAGCAATTGGAGCATCTCGTCGCTCCGTCGACGAATGGTGTCTCGAGACAAACCGAAGATGCGACCGATGAAAACGAGATACTCGAATGCGGTCAAGTTGTCGAAGAGAGCAAGATTTTCCGGGATAACACCGATGTTTCGTTTCGCTTCCAACGATTGCGTTGGATCCAGCATGTTGAAGCCAAGAACCGAAACCGATCCCGCGGTAGGGCTAAGCAGGCCCGTGAGCATTTTAATCGTGGTCGACTTGCCGGCCCCATTCGGACCCAGAAAACCATAGAAGGTTCCGGCATCCACTTTTAGATTCAACGCGTCGACCGCGGTTTGTTCCCCAAAAACACGTGTTAGTTGCTTGGTTTCGATCGCTGGTATTACCACAAACGGCCTGTCGAAAGGAGTCGATTCACTATTTGTACTACGGCGAGCGGCAACGGTGGATATACCGGGAGGGAGAGGCTCCTGCCGAACCAAAGCCAAGCTCGGCCGGAGCCTCGCTCTCCCATTAGAACCCTTGGCAGGTCATTTTCACTCTGCCGCTCGTCTAAATGTAATCGAAAGCTCGCGGAAAATGGCCAAGTGCTGATTCAAATTGGAAAAACATGCGATCAACAGCGGTTGCAAAGACGATCGGTTTTTTTTCCTTGCCTTCTTTACTTGGGGTTTCGGCATTTCTGAATTTGGTTGCCGACAGGGCAGAAATTCAAACGCTAGAATAAAAAGTCGCTAATTGTGAAGGATACCCCTTACCCAACGTGCTCTAGGTAAACCATGAATAACGCAAGTGAATTTTCTCGGCGACGATTTATTCAACTGACTGCCGGCAGTGCTGCTGCCAGTTCGCTACTCGCTTCGCCAAACCGACTTAAAGCGCAGAACGACAAAGTGAATGTGGCGTTCGTCGGAGTGGGTGGACGAGGAGGTAGCAATCTAAGCACTTTGTATGATACAGGATCGGTAAATGTTGTTGGTATTTGCGATGTCAACGGTAGTCACCTGGATAGAGTCGGCGAGCGGCATGCGCGCGCTCGGCGCTATACCGATTTTCGGAAGTTGATGGACGAACTCTCGGATGTGGATGCGGTAGTCGTCAGCACAACCGAACATACGCATGCGTTCGCAACGCTCCCTGCATTGCAACAAAAAAAGCACGTTTATTGCGAAAAACCATTGACTCACAACATTGGCGAATCCCGCCGAATCATGCAAGCGGCAGCGGAAGCAAACGTCGCGACGCAGATGGGAACCCAGATTCACGGTATGCCAAACTACCGCCGCGTGGTTGAGTTGATCCAGTCCAAAGCGATTGGAAACGTACATGAAGCGCACGTATGGACATCGAGAGCGTGGGGACTCCAAAGCAAGGAAGAATCGGATGCAAACAAAGACATAGTGTATGTAACAGACCGACCAAGTGAGGCAATGACGCCCCCTGCAAGCCTCGACTGGGACATGTGGATTGGCCCGGCTCCGATGCGCCCCTATAATGACGTTTACTTCCCTGGCCCCAAGTGGTACCGATGGTGGGACTATGGGAGTGGAACAATGTCCGATCTAGGCAGTCACATGAACGACTTGCCCTTTTGGGCCCTCAAGCTTGAGTCGCCGAGTACGGTTGATACGCTCGGGGACAAGCCGCATCGAGAGCTCGCTCCTGCCTCGATGACAGCCATTTACGAATACGCTGCGCGAGGGGATCTCCCAGCTTGCAAAGTCAGTTGGTATCAAGGGACGCATAAGCCGCAGATATGGAAGGATAAGGGGATTCCGCAGTGGGGATCCGGTATCCTGTTTGTTGGCGACAAAGGAATGGTGCTTTCCGATTACGATAAGCACGTGTTACTTCCGGAAGAACAGTTTAAGGACTTTGTGCGGCCAGAACAATTTATTCCGAATTCGCCAGGCCAACACCAGGAATGGTTGCTCGCGATACAAAATGGAACCCCGACCGGAAGTCCATTCAGTTATGCAGGGCTCTTGACGATCGCGAACCATCTCGGCAATGTAGCATTCCGATCCAACCAGAAATTGGAGTGGGATGCGAAAAAACTTCGAGCAACGAATTGCCCTCTTGCAGACCAGTTTATTTCACGAACACCGCGCGCCGGATGGTCGCTTTGATGTACCATGAAAACAGAATGGGGATAGCTGAATGATCTCCATCGCAACCTTTGGCACGACCCAGATTGACAGCGATGAGCTTGATAATCGGAAGGATTCAACTCAACTCTTCCGCGGTCTAGTCCTACAGAATTCGAATGCTACGAGGCCCCACAAAGCGAAGTCACTTTGCCGACTGCTTATTGTCGCACTGCTATCAACCGTTTTAGGAATAGAGGGAAGTGTGATCGGCCAGGAACCGCTGACCGCGGCGGCATCATCCCCACAGCCGACCTTGGGCCTACAAAGACGATTCGGTGATGAGATCATGGTGTGTGGCCAACTCTATCGAATTGGCGCGCCGGTAAAACTATGGATCGACGTCGGCGGGTTTGACGCATATCGAACTGACCGCCGCTTCGCACCGTTCTCACAGCGAAAATGGAAATCGACTGTCGAGGAAATGCAAGCTGGAAAGTTAGACTTTGTCAGTAAGCCTCAGGAAACCATTCCCGATCGCTATGGCTTGCGATTCGAGAGTGCGGCGATCGAACACTTTACCCCAGCACAGTTAGAGCAAGTTCGCGGAGGAGGTTGGACCCTGGATTTACTGCGAGATAAGGTCGATCAATTTGTGTTGCATTTTGACGTCTGCGGTAGCAGCGCAGAATGCTTCTACGTACTCCATGATCGACGCGGACTGAGTGTTCACTTTATGCTGGATGTGGACGGGACGATTTACCAAACGCTCGACTTGAAGGAACGTGCGTGGCAAGCAACCAAGAGCAACGATCGAAGCATTGGCATCGAGATTGCCAACATCGGAGCCTATCCAGTTGAGGGACGGAACAAAACGCTCCAGCAGTGGTACAAGCAGGATAAGGATGGGCTAACCTATTTGATTTTCCCCGAGACCGTGCGCGGGCGTTCCGCTTTTGAGAGCAAAATCTTGCGGCCTCGACGAAACGATCCAATCATCGGTGCTATACGTGGCACGCAGTACCGGCAGTATGATTTTACACCGCAGCAATACGAGTCGCTCATAAAACTATCCGCTGCGCTTTGCGATATCTTCCCTGGTATTAGAGCCGATGCGCCAAGGACACCGGAAGGAACCATCATCGATCGAACACTGACCACCGAGCAATGGGCTTCGTTCCGTGGAATCCTTGGACACTATCATGTGCAAGAAAACAAAATCGATCCCGGCCCGGCAATGGATTGGGAGTTCTTGCTCGCAGGAGTCAAGAAGCAATTGCAAACCATTCGTGGGAATCCGGCGCATTAGTCTGGAATTGCGATCTCTTAGGGCCCCTTCAAGCCTGAATTGAGATCGATTGAGTGTGACGCTGCTTCGGGACTTTGGGAATAAATACCGTTTTCACCGACGCTTTGCGGCGCCGGCAACGGTTGTGCCAGCCTTGCAGGCTTTTTAAGCCCTTAGGGCTGACACATCGTCTGTCATGGGGTGCAAACCAACGGTATTAAAAGCAATGAAATCGATTTTCAGTCGAGAATGAAGTCTTTTTGCTTGGATTCACACAGGTCGTTGCTCATGATACGGCTCCAGGCGGTTTGCGAGTTGGCCATCTTGGTTTACCATTTCCCTTTTGGAAATTCGGAACCTCGTAGGATAAATGCGTTCATGGAGAAAACCAGGGTTGCCATCGTTGGCATGGGCACCGTGGGGACCGGTGTGGCCCGATTGTTGTTGGATCATGGTGATCGTCTGGCGCGTCATGCGGGGCGGGTCCTATGGCTTGAGAAAGCAACCGTGCGGGATCTAAAAAAAGTGCGCAACATTGATTTGCCCGCTGGGATATTGACCGATGATTTGTCATCGATTCTTAACGACCGCGAAATCGAAGTTGTGGCGCATTTGGTCGGTGGCCTAGAACCGGCGCGTACGATCATGCTCAAGTTGCTAGAGGCGGGTAAAGATGTGGTGACGGCCAACAAAGCACTCTTGGCTGAGCATGGAGAAGAGTTGTTCGACAGGGCGCGAGCCCTGGGCCGCACCATTGCTTTCGAAGCCAGCGTTGGTGGCGGGATCCCGATTATCGCGAATATCAGCCAATGCTTTTCGGCCAACCAAATCCTATCGTTGCGGGGAATCCTGAATGGGACCAGCAACTACATCATCTCGCAAATGGAGGAGCAGGGAGCGGATTATGGCGTTTCTTTGAAGCTGGCTCAAGAATTGGGATATGCTGAATCCGATCCGACGATGGATGTCGACGGCAGCGATGCGGCACAGAAACTCGCCATTTTGGCGCATCTGGCTTTTGGTGTGCGAGTTCGATGGCGAGACATTTATCGGTGTGGTTTAGAAGCATTCCAATTGACGGACTTGAACTATGCATCGGAACTAGGTTATCGAATCAAGTTGATAGCGACTGCGGAGCTTCGTACGAATGGTCTGGAGTTGCACGTTTCTCCCACTTTAATACGAAAGGGGCGACCGCTGGCCGAAGTCCGCGGAGCCTATAACGCGGTAACGGTCGTTGGCGATGCAGTTGGCGATATGTTCTTTCATGGTAAAGGGGCGGGCCAAATGCCGACCGCTTCCGCGGTAGTCGCCGATATGATCGATACGGCATCGGGGCGCACCGATATCACTTTTCGACGACTTGAACTTTGGTCTGACCGAGAATCGAAGATTGAATTGCTACCGTATGACCAGACGACAGGCCGGTATTACATGCGTTTCTTCGTCGCCGATGAGCCGGGTGTGTTAAGCCAAATCACTGGCATCCTGGGGAAGCACTTGATTTCCATCGCATCGATTATTCAGCATGAACCGTCGAACGATAAGCAGCCTCGCAAAGTTCCATTGGTCATTATGACTCACGAAGCGACTGAAAAGGCTGCAGCGGCAGCCAACAGCGAAATACGCAAGCTTCCTAGCGTCAGTGATGAATGTGTTAAACTTCGCGTCACCGAAGGTGGCAAATAGTGCTGAAGCATCCCTACCAAAACCAATCCACCGTTTACACTTTCCAAAGGACGCGCAGCAATGAAATGGGTCATCATCATTCCGGATGGTTGTTCCGACTACCCGGTTGAATCATTGGGTGGCAAGACGCCGCTACAGCAGGCCCGAATCCCTGCCATGGACGAAATCGCCAAACTTGGTTTGGTAGGGCAGAGCGACAATGTCCCACTGCACTTTCCTGCCGGAAGTGAAGTCGCCAACATGTCTTTGCTTGGTTACGATCCGAATCAGTACTTTTCTGGTCGAGCTCCCATTGAGGCTGCGGCGCAGGGCATTCAGCTTGGGCTTCATGATTGGGCAGTGCGATGCAATTTGGTGACCGTTCAAAATCAAGTGATGGTAGACTTCACCGCGGATCACGTGACAACAGCAGAAGCGACATTACTATTAAAGTCTGCGCAAGAAAAGCTGGGCAACGAGTCTTTGGAGTTCGTTCCTGGCGTTAGTTATCGCAATTTGCTTATTTATCGCGGAAAGCCCGGCGTCCCGTCCCCTTTTTCTATCGATTCGCGGACCACTGCACCGCACGATCTTACCGACGGGACGGTGATCGATGATTTCCCAAAAGGTCCTGGATGTGATTTGCTTTGCAACTTGATGGAAAGAAGTGAAGAACTCTTTGCGGATCATCCTGTCAATCGTGCGCGAGTTGCCATCGGAAAGCGGCCAGCAACCAACCTTTGGCTTTGGGGGCAGGGAAAGACTCCACAGCTCGAGTCGTTTGAATCTCGCTTTGGGCTGCGAGGAGCGATGATTACGGCGGTGGACTTGCTTCGAGGATTGGCTGCATTGATCGGTTGGGACCGCATCGAAGTGGCGGGCGCAACTGGCTATCTAGATACCAATTACGCAGGCAAAGGTGCTGCAGCTATCGAAGCTCTCAAATCGTACGATGTCGTCTGTGTGCATATTGAAGCACCAGATGAGGCGAGCCACGAAGGAAGAGCTGACGAAAAAGTCAAGGCGCTCGAGGCGATCGACCAGCACATTGTTGGTCCCGTCCATGAGGCACTCAAGAAGCAAGGCGAGTACCGCATACTGGTCATGCCTGATCATTCGACCCCCGTAAGCACCAAAAAGCATTCGCACGGTTGGGTTCCGTTTGCCGCTTGTGGAAGCGGGATCTCAAAAAACGGAAATACGACCTATGACGAATTGTCGGCTGCAGGTTCTGGATTATCGTATCCACATGGTTGGGATTTGATTCCCAAGCTCATGCAGGGCGATTTGCGTTAGCGTTTACAATAAAGGTTCACGGAAACCTGTTAAGGATTAGAAATGCCATTGATTGTTCAGAAGTTTGGTGGTACCAGCGTTGCAACACCAGAAAAAATTCAAGCTGCGGCGCGCAAAGCGATTCGCGCACAACAAGAGGGCAATCAAGTGGTAGTTGTGGTGAGCGCGATGGGGCACAACACCGACCACCTCATCGATTTGGCCAAAGAAGTCAATGAGGAACCACCCGCTCGTGAAATGGACATGCTGCTCAGCACCGGCGAACAGGTCAGCGTCGCGTTGATGGCCATGGCGGTTCACCGATTTGGTCACAAGGCTGTTTCATTGACCGGCGCACAAATGGGCATCCGCACGGACAATTCTTTTACCAAGGCACGCATCAAGACCATTTCCACCGAGCGAATCCGCCGCTTGCTGGACGAGGGAAACATCGTGATAGCGGCTGGGTTCCAAGGGGTGGATGACGACCTCAACATCACCACCTTAGGGCGTGGTGGAAGCGATACGACCGCTGTGTCGTTGGCTGCTGTCCTCAGGGCAGATGCATGCGAAATATACACTGACGTGGACGGTGTCTACACGACCGATCCAAGACTGTTGCCGGAAGCCAGGCAGATGGGCCAGATCAGCTACGATGAGATGCTTGAGTTGGCAAGCCTCGGTGCGGGAGTCATGCACAATCGCTCAATCGAATTTGCGAAAAAATTTGATGTGCCAATTCGTGTGCGAAGTAGCTTTTCGGATGCGCCTGGATCCATGATTGTCTCCGATCCAGAGTCCGGTTCGGTCCCAGTTTGCGGAGCCGCGCTCACTAAAGATGAAGCTCGGATTACGATCCTTGGAGTCCCTGATAAACCAGGCACTAGTTTTGAAATTTTCAAGCGGTTAGCAGATCGCAAGGTTACGGTCGACATGATCGTGCAGAATATTGGTCAAGGTGACTTAGCCGACATCTCGTTTACGGTCCCAAATTCCGACCTCAAGGACGCATTGAAAGCTGTCCATGAAGCGGCCAAGGTTGTCGGCGCCACCAGTGTTACATACGATGATGCGGTCGCCAAGATTTCGGTCGTTGGACTCGGAATGGCGGCACAGACGGGGGTTGCTCAAAAGATGTTTGAATCGCTAGCCGATGCAGGCATCAATATCCAAATGATCACGACCAGTGAAATCAAGATCAGCGTGCTCGTGCAACGTTCGGAGGCGACTGCGGCGTTGCGAGCGGTCCATCAAGCATTTTCGTTGCATCAGAAACCTTCGGATGCCAATCACTGGCAAATTGGTCAGAAGAACGCAAGTGACCTCAGTGTGAATGAGATCATCGAGCGGCTGCGAAATTCCAATATGGAGCAATTGACGCTTCTCGATATCTCAATGGTCGGAGACCAAGCTCGCGTCACACTTTCAGGTGTTCCAGACACTCCCGGTTTGGCACAAAAGGTATTCAAGCGAGTTGCTGAGGCTGGGGTTTTTGTCGATATGATCGTCCAAAGTTGCGACGGCTATCAGGGGGAAACGAGTCTCAGTTTTACAGTACCCGAGGGGCAAATGGACCACTGCATCAAAGTGCTCGAAACCATGGATTACAAGTTTCGGAAGATAAGTGGATCGACCGAAATAGCCAAGCTTTCGGTCAGCGGGATCGGACTGCGAAGTCACACCAGTGTAGCCATCGCGATGTTTAAATCGCTTGCGGATCACGGAATCAATGTGCTCATGATCAATACCAGTGAGCTGCGCGTCAACGTGGTCATCAATGGCAAGCAAGGACAACGAGGACTTGAATGTCTGCAGAAGACATTCGAATCGTCGCTGCTTTAGGAGCTTGGTTTTCGTTCAAGAATGTGATCCGCGGGCGTGAGTATCGCATGAAAATCTTCTGGACTACCAGCGCGGCGGTTTCAGCGAATTCACATGCTTTTGCACGGGGGTTTCGGTCGCAGCAAGTTAAATAACCGAATTGTTCAAAGGGGTAAAAACGTGCCAAGGTGCTTCCAAATAGGCAAAGGGACGGTCGTTCGATTCCAGGGCAAGGACCGTTGCAAAGTGTTCAACAACCTTTGTACTCAAGACCTGCGTAAGCTTACTGACGGTCAAGCCTTAGAAACGTTTGTAACCGATGTAAAAGGGCGAACATTTGGACACGGGATTGCATTTGCCGTGGATGGCGAAGCATTTTTTTTGACCGTGCCTGAACAGGGGCCCAAGCTCGTTCCGCACTTCGATCGGTACATCATTCGCGAAGATGCGATACTCTACGACATGAGCAATGAGCTTCGGTTCTGGCTATTTCCGGATCGTTCAAGCGTAGCGAGAACCTTTGCAATCGCAACGGAAGCGGTTCCGGGCCCATCCAGCGCGATGTCGATTGAAATGCATGGACATGCCATTCTACTCGTCAGCGCGCCTTGGATAGGGCCAGAATCAATCCTGGCGCTTGTTCCCGAAACATGCAACGAACAAGCGATGGTCGAGCGATTGGGAAGCGATTGGGTTCTGAGCAACATGGACCAGCGCATCGGTTGGGAGCTGTCTCGCATCCTGTCATTTTGGCCTTGGTATGGAACGGACTTGGACGATCGCCACTTGCCCCAGGAGATTGATCGTGACCCAGCGGCTATCTCGTTCAATAAAGGGTGCTACTTAGGACAGGAGACGATCGCGAGACTCGACATGCTCGGGAAAATCCAAAAAAAACTAGTAAGGCTTAGGGTGGATTCGCTTGATTGCCCCAAGGCCGCCACACCTGTTCTTGCCGAAGACAAGGAAGTCGGTTCGATTTGTTCGGCAGCATTGGAACCCGACACCGGTACCTATCTCGCGTTGGCCTTTGTCAAGCGAAGTCATTTTGCGACCGGGCAGGTTCTGAACATGGACGGTCATAAGGTGACCGTTTTGTAGTCCATCTCTTGAAGGGTGTGGATTGCTACTTGCCGTTCGTTTTTGTGGGACTACATTGAAGATTCGGAATGCAGCGAAGTCGCGTCACGAAGCGACGATCGCGACGATCATAAATGACCCTTGAGACCAGCGGCGAGAAAATGGACGCGTATTATAAGATTATCCAGTTGGTTGGCGCAGGCCTTGCGATGATTGTGGGCACGCTCGTCTTCCTCGTGCTTTTTTTCCGCGGAATGTCTTGGATCGACCACTGGATCAAGGGCCGCATTGAGTCGGACGTACGACGACAGAGAGGAAAAGGGAAACGGATCCGCGATCCCAATCGCCAATTCCCCAAAGAACGGACCAAAGGCATTAGTGAGCAACAGCCAGCAACTTTGGAAGTCCGACATTCATTTCCAAGCAGGGACACGATTCCAAGCCCGAAAAGCAAGTTTTCAAGTAGATTGAACGAAATAAGACCAAGCAATGGTCGAGGTCCCCTTCAACCATTATTGTCTGTTGCAACCGCTGCAGTGTCTCCAATAGTATCTGCATCGGTATCGACCGTAGCATCCGCCGCCGATTCGAATGCGGCTACGGTAAAAGTGGCCGACTCACTCTCCGAGAATGTTACAGGAGTGTCAGACAGCTTGAAGGAGTCAGCAAGCGGATCACTAAAAACGATTCGTCGAATTGCCACGGTACATTTGTTAAGCGGGGAGACGATTGAACGTGTTGGCTTTTGTTCGAACGACAAAGCAAGTAAGATTTGCGAAGGCCTTGGATTCCAAGGAATCGTATTCGAAAGCGAAGATGGCCAAATGAGCGTGGTACGCGAATGCAACATCAAAATGGTAACTTGGAAAGCCGTATGAAACGAGACGATGCGTTGCAGTTGATGCATGAATACGTTCAAAACGAATCGTTGCGCAGGCACATGCTTGCAGTCGAAGCTGCGATGCGTGCCTATGCGGCGTCCCTAGATGAAGACATCGAAAAATGGGGGCTTGTTGGGTTGCTGCATGATTTCGACTACGAACGTTGGCCCAATCCGCCAGATCACCCGACCAAGGGAAGCGAGATTCTCAGGCATAAGCAAGTTTCCGACGAAGTCATTTACGCAATACTGTCTCATGCAGATTACTTGTCGGACTACCCGCGTAGATCCCGTCTCGACAAAGCGCTATATGCGTGTGATGAGTTGTGCGGGTTTCTGGTCGCTTGTGCGTTGGTTCGCCCCGAGCGGTTTGTTGGACTTGAGCCGAAGAGTGTTCGCAAGAAGCTCAAAAATGCCAATTTCGCGGCAGCCGTGAATCGGTCTGACATCACGCGCGGAGCCGAGGACTTCGGGGTTGATTTGGACACCCACATCGCCACATGTGTCGCGGCACTGAGCCGAATCTCCGAGCAACTTATTGCGTGACAAGCGCCGCCGAAGTGTCGGTCCTTACGGATCGACTGCACTCAAATCGATGAACGTGAAAACATTGTTTCGGAGTCTATTTCGCCGCTTCCATTTGGATATTGTTGTACTCCAGTAGTGATCCCTTGATCGCATGCAGTTCGACAAGCGACTTGTTGAATTCCGTGACTGCTCGAATGTAGTTCTGACCCGCTTGCGACTTTGTCTGTTGCGCTCGCAAAAGATTGTCGGCCAAGTTCGGTTCACCCGCACCAAGGATAAACTTGTCGTTGGTAACCTCCACTAGGGTGGTGGCTGCGCTGAGGGCCTGAAATTGTTGGGTCATTTGCTTGTGCAGACTGTCGACCTGCTGCCACAAGGCGGATAGTCTGTGGATGGCTGCGATTTCCTTTGCTTCGAGAATGCGATGCTCCCGGGCCAAAGCAAGCTGTTTGTTTTGAACGTCATTCAACTGCCGTCGAGAACCAAAGGCGTTTGGATTGAATTCCATTCGAATGCCACCTTCTTGATAGTTGCC
>JANMGH010000029.1:0-12236 GCA_031374515.1 Pirellula sp.
GCCCCTCATCCCCAGCCCTTCTCCCCGGAGTACCGGGGAGAAGGGAGCGATCGTTCGTCTGCAATTTACTATCGTGAGGTTCTCGCCACTCAACATTCGCCTCTGTTTTCTCACTCGCCACTAGCCCCTCGTCACTCGTCACTCGCTTCTCACTCGCCACTGGCCCCTCAACCGTCGCGACGACTTCAATCCGCCCGCCACGCTCACTATACTTTGCGGCATTGTTAAGAAGGTTAGAGAACACTTGCCCGAGCCGAGTCACGTCGGCATCGACGAAAATCGGTTCGGGAGGCATGACGAGGGTCAGTTGGTGATCGCCGCTTTCGATCAGCGTTCGGCTGGTTTCTATTGCGTTGTTGAGTACAGTTGCCAGGTTGACCCGTTCTTTTCGAAGTTCCAATTTCCCTCGGCTGATGCGGCTCACGTCGAGCAAGTCGTCAATGAGATGGACCATCTGCCCAAGCTGCCGCTCCATTATGTCGCGGACTTCTTCGATATCTTCTCCATTACTTCCTGACAATCGCATAATTTGTAAACCGGTACGCATCGGAGCTAGCGGATTGCGGAGTTCATGAGCCAACGTGGCAAGAAACTCGTCCTTGCGGCGGTCTGCTTCGGACAGTTCTTTGGCAAGGCGACGCAATTCCTCATCATTTCGCTTGCGTTCGGAAATGTCGGTGGCCACGCCGATAAGCTGGCACGGCGTTCCCGTCGCATCGCGTATGAAGACGGTGTCGTGGCTATGGAACCAATGCCAACCGTCCGCAGCGTTACGCATCCGGAACTCGAAGTCGGCGATTTCGCCATCGGCAAGCGTGCGGATGCTGGCTATGTGCTGTTCAAATCGCGGCAGATCCTCCGGGTGCATCAAGCTAGGCACGACCTCGGTGCCCAAGGCGTCTACTTCCTCGGGCGAATAGCCGAGCACTGACATCACGGCGCGATTGATAAAGACGCTACGCCTTTCCACAAGATCGAAAACGTGCAAAACTCCGGGCGTGATCTCCGCAACCCGCTCCAGGAAATGTGTTTTCTCACGTAGTTCCCGCTCCACGCGTAGCCGGTCTGTCATGTCCACCACCACCGCAAGCAGCCCGAGAAGCTCTCCCTCAGGCGATTTTACGGCAGTGACACTGCTTTGAGCGCTTAGCAGCGAGCCATCCCTGCGACAGTAGTTCTTCTCAATTTGGAAATCGGGGCCACCTGCCGCGATACTAGCAATCGCCTCAGTCGTCGCTAGTACGAACGACGGGTGCGTCACATCAACCACATTTTTAACAAGTAGTTCCGCCTCAGAGTAACCCAGCATCTCGCACCAGCGCTGATTGACCATCGTCATGCGCCCGGTCGGGTCCGTCTGAACAATTCCAGCAGGCGATTGACGGAGAATGCCGCGGAGTCTCGCTTCGCTTTCGCGCAGCGCAAGCTCAGATGTCATCTCATCGTGAATATCCGTGTTGGCTCCGACCCATATACGAACGCTGCCATCCGCTCTGAAAATCGGAACGCCCCGCACGCTGAACCAACGATAGTCTCCCGTCTGCGTGCGTACGCGAAACTTGTTCACATGGATAGTTCGTGACTCGAGCGATTGCTTCCAGAGTGCGATGGTGCGATTGCGGTCCTCCGGATGGATCGCATCCAGCCAGCCCCATCCGCGCTTTTGCTCTTCGGTCTGCCCTGTGACCGCGTTCCATGCATGGTCGGCGAAAACAACGGCTCCCTCGGGATTCGTTTGCCAAACAATGGTGGCACTGGCTTCGGCCAGCGCGCGATAGCGAGTTTCGCTTTCACGCAACTGTTGTTCTGCTTCTTTGCGCGCCGTGATGTCTCGCGCGATCTTGGATACCCCGCAGATTCGGCCCGCTTCGTCTCGGATGGGCGAAATGCTTAATGAGACGTGAATCGGCTGACCGTCGCTCCGCATCCGCACCGTGTCCATGTTTTCGACAGGGATGCCGTCCCGAATTCGGCCCATGATCAGTTCTTCCTCGTCAAGCCGGTCGGCGGGGATGACGAGCGAAATGTGCCGCCCGATCGCGTCGGCCGCTGCATATCCGAAGAGCCGTTCGGCGCCCGAGTTCCAGCTTTGAATAACCCCTTCCAACGACTTGCTGATGATTGCATCATCAGAAGAATCCACGATTGTGGACAAAAGTTGCGCCCCGTGCAGCCGTTCAGCGTTCTGACGCTCCAACTGCCGCCGCTCGGTGATGTCGCGGAACACCAGCACACATCCGACGATCACGCCATCCTGGTTACGAATCGGAGAGGCGCTATCGTCGATCGGCCGTTCCGTACCATCTTTGGCGATGAGTATCGTATGGTTCGCCAACCCGATAATGATGCCCTGCTGCAAGGCCCGCATCGCAGGGTTCTCGACCTCCTGTCGTGTGGACTCGTTCACAATTCGAAACACTTGCGTCAGCGGCACGCCTTCCGCTTCGCGGCTCAGCCATCCGGTAAGCGATTCGGCCACCGCGTTCAAGTAAGTGACGTTGCCGCTCGCATCTGTCGAGATGACCCCATCCCCGATGCTGGCGAATGTCGTCCGCAACTGCTCCTTTTGATCTGCCAACCGAGCTTGGGCGATTCGCGTTGCTTCTCCAAATCCCGCTAAAGCGAATCCCACCGTTAAGTACACGGCCAACCCGATCGTGTGTTGCAGTTCTTTCAGTTCAAAGCTGAACCGGGTTGGTATAAAACAGTACCATGCCAATACGAATCCAAGTCCAGTCGCCAACAACGCGGGACGCAAACCTCCAAGCCATGCAGCGAAGGCCACTGCAATGAAAAAGGTCGCGAAAGGAATATGGTCGCCCAATACAGGGTCGAGTAGCCATCGAGCAATGAACGCGACGACTATGGCGATGAGTGAAAGAAAGTAAATGCTTAACGGTCTCATCGACTGCTTGCCTCCTCAGGTGTCAACTCGCGAAGTGTGCGTCCAACGTTCTTAGACTGTCGCACATGCTCACCAGTAGGATAATTCGATGTATCTTTCGCATCGCGGATAGTTCGTGGCGCAAGAACAATATACAAAAAGGTAGCATTGTAACCATTTGCGACTTATGAAGCAGAGCGCATGACGGATATTTGTCGCACGGTTACTACAAATTTTCTTTATTCACTTGCCAAAACGGTAGGTCTGTAAAACCGGAGTTCGACGCTCCTGCGGAGACTTAGCAGGCAACCACGGCGATGGACTAACCGATTTGTGATGTCCCGCGTGGAAAAAACTTGAATATTGATTGGCCATGCATAATGCGATGTGTCCAGTGAAACAAGGTATGGTAAATCACCAGACATAAAAAAAGCTGATCCGTAGGTAATAACGCGGTTATGCAAGTGTTTCTGGTGCTGCTCGGCTACCAGTCAATCCGACACAATTCAACTCAGTGAGGCACATGTATCGCCACCACTAACGTACAGATTAACGATTGAACGATCTTCAGAACTGCGATTTTGCGTGCGAGACAGGCTTTCATGCACGGCACAAACCTGCATAGTTCTAACTGTCATAAAGACAGGGTGAAAGAATCGCCCTTTGGTACGACAGTTCCCACAAGCATAAAATGGAAAGTCACCTCAATTGAAACACGCTCACATCAAAGATCGCACGACTCCATGCAATCCTTTTTGCAATCAACAACGGCTGGTTTGTACTGCGTTCCAGGCGATTTTTATGTTGATCCATTTAGACCGGTTAATCGCGCTGTGGTGACTCATGCCCATTCCGATCATGCTCGTTGGGGTTGCAAACGTTATCTTGCCGCTCAGCCAAGCGAATCGCTGCTTCGAATGAGAATGAGTCCCGATGCGGAGTTCCATTTTCTTCCATACGGCCAAGAGTTAACGATTGGTGGCGTCAGCATCCGTTTTCATCCGGCAGGCCATATTCTGGGCTCCGCACAAGTTCGTCTTGAGTATCGAGATCACATCGCGTTAATCACGGGCGACTACAAACTCGGCAGCGATCCCACTTGTGAGGCATGGGAACCCTGTCCTTGCCACACCATGGTCACCGAGTCCACTTTCGGGCTCCCCATCTATCGATGGCAGGACCAACAGACCATCGTTGACTCGATTAATCAATGGTGGAAAGAAAGTCGTGACGAGGGTAAGTGTTGTCTGCTCTTCGGTTACGCCGTTGGAAAGAGCCAACGACTGCTTGCCGGACTCGATCCATCGATTGGCAAAATCTATTGCCATGGAGCAGTTGAAAAAGGGAACGAAGCCTATCGTAGGAGTGGCGTCTCGCTCCCTGAAACAACCTACGTCGGTTCCATCGCGGGCAAGTATGATTGGCGTGGAGCGATGGTCGTAGCAGTACCCAGCGCCCATGGAACTCCTTGGACCAAGAAGTTTGGTCGGTGCAGTACGGCGATGGCAAGCGGATGGATGGCGGTTCGCGGAGCTCGTCGTCGCCGTTCGATCGATCGTGGCTTTGTCATGAGCGACCATGTGGATTGGCCATCGTTGTTGACCGCCATCGATGCGTGCAACCCAGAGACCGTTTGGGTAACACACGGATATTCAGCGACCGTAGCTCGCTATTTGAACGAGAACGGACGCAACGCAATCGCCTTGGATACACGCACTCGGAGCGAAGGGGACGAAGATGCCGCTGACGACAACAACGAAGATATCGCTCAGGAAACTCAGTTACCATGATACGCTTTGCTGCACTCTACGCATCGATCGATGCAACAACGAAGACCAACGAAAAGCTCGACGCGCTGATCCAATATTTTCGATCGGCCAGCCAAGCGGATGCTGCTTGGGCGACATTCTTCTTGTGTGGATACAAGCTTCGGCAATTGGTCCCTACGAAACTGCTTCGAGTCTGGGCGGCGGAGGAAGCGAACATACCGAGTTGGCTCTTTGAGGAGTCCTATCATTCCGTCGGAGACTTGGCCGAGACGCTAACGCTGATTGTGCCACCGGGTGAATCGTCGGATGATCTTTCACTTTCCGATTGGGTTGAAAATCGACTATTACCCTTGCGAGCCATGAATGAAGTTGAACAGCGGAGCGCCGTTGTCGCCATTTGGAAACAGTCGTCCACCCAAATGCGAATGGTAGTATTGAAGTTAATTACTGGTGCTTTCCGTGTTGGTGTGAGCAAGTCGCTTGTCACGCGAGCGATCGCGGAACTTGCTGGAATTTCTTCCGATGTCATTTCTCATCGGTTGATGGGTAGGTGGAAACCGACTGCTGCGTTTTTTGGCTCTCTCATTTCCAGTGAAGTTGCGGATACGATGGCTAGCCAGCCTTATCCGTTTTGTCTCGCGCACGCAGTCGACCCGGAAAGAGGACCCGAAAGTCTAGGCGATGCGAAGGATTATGCAGCCGAGTGGAAGTGGGATGGCATTCGCGGGCAGTTGATTCGTCGAGCCGAACAAGTGTTTATCTGGTCTCGCGGCGAAGACCTCATGGAGAATCGCTGGCCGGAAATTGAGTCTGCGGCTGAGTTGCTCCCGGACGGGACCGTTCTCGATGGCGAGATTCTGGCTTCGCATGGCGACAATCAAATCCTTCCATTTGCCCAACTGCAAAAGAGAATCGGTCGCAAAACGATTAACAAGAAATTACTTCGCGAAGTGCCCGTAATCTTCCAAGCGTTTGATTTGCTTCAGGAAGCAGGCGAGGACATTCGATTGTTGCCGTTTGTCGAGCGACGCAAGCGATTGGAGGCATTACTTTCGAACATCGCGCATCCGAATCTAAACGGCACGCAACTCATCGAAGGCAATACCTGGGACGCTTGGGCTAAAATTCGAGACCAAAGCCGCGACAAGAATGCCGAGGGGCTGATGATCAAGCGTTTGGACGCGGGCTACGAAGTGGGGCGAGTACGCGGTGTCTGGTGGAAATGGAAAGTGTCTCCGTTCACCATTGACGCCGTTCTGATCTATGCTCAAAAAGGACATGGCAAGAGATCGGGTTTGTATACCGACTACACGTTCGCACTGTGGGATGGCGACACGTTGGTCCCCTTTGCGAAGGCCTATAGTGGACTCGATGATTCTGAAATCAATTCGGTCGATCGGTTTGTCCGACAGAATACGAAAGAAACCTTTGGCCCAGTTCGAAGCGTGGTTCCGGCGATCGTGATGGAGGTGGCATTTGAGGGTTTGCAACGCAGTCCGCGTCACAAAAGCGGGATTGCCACTAGGTTTCCGCGTATTGTTCGATGGCGACACGACAAGAAACCAGAGGATGCAAATACGTTGGCTGAGTTGATGGCGTTGTTGCCACCTTAAACGATGCTCACAGATAAAGCGAAACAGCCAACACCGCTCCAAAACAATTTTGGGTTACTTCGAATCGAAAGGGCAAAGGTCTTTATGCCAACACAATCCTATTTCGATTCGGTCGACGTCGCAGCGCATTCGCATTGCTTGAGTGTCATGAGCGCGAAAGCCGTTCCATATGGGCGGTGGTAGTCGTACAATGGGTAGTCCCACCACGAACCATCCTTTTCTTGCAGTTTCAGCATCACATGCAAAAGCTGTTGCCGCAATGGTGCTCGCTGTTCTTCGGGAAGCTGATCAATTCCGTAGGCCGCATAATAATGCCCGTAGTAGAAAAAGTAGCCAGCCACCAAGAACCAGGACTCATGTGGGATAGGACGCTTGCGACCAATATCCAGCCAGAGATTTCGAGAAAACAATCGATTGACCCATGCCGCCATCGCCTCATCGCTTACGGATGGGTCCTTGTACAGGCGCAAGACGACATTGCAAGCTTGGCTCCGCCCGACACTTCCGCCCGGTTTGTTGATGTCCGCGTTGGGCGAAGTGCGGAAGTCCTCTGAATAGAGATAAGCTAAATCGGGACGTTGCTGGCGTCGAATCACATCCAAACCGCGATCTATCAACTTTTTAGGAACAACTGCTCCGATCTGTTGGGCTTGATAAAGTGCAAAGAGGATCGTTGCCGTCGTAAAACTGGTAGGTTTCGAGGTGGGCTTCTGAAGATGAGAGTCAAAATCGTAATAGCCCCAACCCCCATTGACCGACTCGTATCGTCCGAGCAGATCGATCTGGCGCGCGATCTCTTCCATGATGCGAACTTGCTTTTCGGGATTTGAGTCATGCCTGTGATACAATCGAACGAGGGCTTCGATTCCATAAGCATGCCCCCAAACATTGTAGAGCGCGTCTTGATTTGCTCGGCGCAAATGACTTAAATGCTCTAACAACCAAGTTTCCCCGCGATCGATTGCCTGTGATACATCCGGATCATCCAGGTGCAATTCTATCAATGCCGAAACGCACAACGCGGTAACTCCGCTGCGAAAAGCATGATGTGCTCCAGGAGTAGGGGCGTAGATATTGAGATCCTTGGTATTGGTCGCGGCACCCCAAGAGCCATTTTTGTTTTGGCTCGACAGCAAGAAGTCCTTGCCGCGACGAATAGCCACGTCGACTTCTGATCGCTCCGGAACCTCCACTTTTAAGGGAAGTGGGGCCGTTTCCGCTTGTGCCTTGTCCCTTGGTGGCAACTGGGTTACTTGGACAGTCTCTTGTGCAATTCCAGTCACTGAGCAGACCGTGGCCAGTCCCACGAATGTTGCTAAATACGCCCGCTTTCTTGGATCGAACATAGAACTCGCTACTCCGGTTTGGGTTTTTCGGCCAAGATGGAATCGGAAGCGCTGATTCCAGAGCGAATCTCAATGCGATCTCCCTGCACCACTCCCACCTCGACGGTCTTTCGGATGGGCTTGTCCTCGTTCGAAAGTGCATAAACATATCGAACCAGATCGTCGACTTCGTCTGTGTAAACGACATTGACGGGCAGTGAAAGCGCGCGGGCCGCGAAGTAATCGGTGATTCGGACCGACCCGCTCATGCCGGCAACGATACTTCGGTTTGCTTTCGGTAAGTCCAGGCTAACCTCAAATTGGCCGTCGGTGGAAGGGATTGGAGAAATGGACTTAACAACTACCTCTAGCCGGTCTTTTTTCATCGCTGTGGGAGTGATCTTGCCGGACGAACCCACGCGAAGCTTTGTCACTTCGCTCTCAGAAACACTTCCAATCAGCTGAAGACTGTCTGGATGGACAATGGTCATAAAAACCTCGTTCGACCCTAATGTGCCATGCTTTCTTAATTTCGCTCGTGATTCGGCTGCACCAACCCACTTGCCAGATTGGACTCGCCCGTAATAGACGACTCCGGTTCGAGGGGCCTTCACTTCACATGCCTTGAGGTCATCCCGCAGTTGCTCCAATGTCTTTGCTGCCTTTTGTAGTTCCTGCTTCGCCTTGGCCAAACCGAGTGAACGTTTCTCGCCTTGAATTTGGAACGTGAGTTGAAATCGATCCCACGCAATCTCAGCTAATCGATGGGCGACCTTTCGATCTCGTTGGGTGCGGGGCAAGCTGAACTCCTTAGTCTTGCGGTGGAGCATCGCAGTTTGCTCAAAATTGAATTTCTGCCGATCCAAATCATCTCGAGCACGTCGCAATACGATCTCTTCCGATTCTTCCGTGAGATCGTCTGCCTTATACATCTTCTCCAGCTGACGCAATTCTTCGGCGGTATAGTCTAGCGAATCCTTCATTGACTTTAATCGCTGGTCGTTTGACTTTTCGCTGAACTCTTTCTCAAATTCTTGGTAGTACTTAAAATCTTCATCCGACTGTCGCTTGGCGAGTTCTGCTTGCTCTCTGTCGAGTGGAATTTGAATTTCAGCTAACTTCGCGTCTCGTTCGGCTTCTTCTAGACTTAGTCGCAATCCAGCGACCGTCCTCTCTTGAGCTTCTAATTGCTCCTTGACACCATCGGTATCGAATCGAATCAAGATATCCCCTTGTTTGACTGAAGCTCCGTGCGATACGACATCTTCCACCTTCAACGCGGTTAACACTTTTAGGCTCACCAAAATTTCGCTTGCATCTGATGGTGCAAACATCGCAGAAAATACGATCTCCGATTGAATACTTCCGGTCGTGACTGGGACGGTCTTAAGCTTCGCAGTTGCTTCGGGCTTAGTGCTTATGTCTGGCTTTGCTTCCTGCCCAGTAACAACTGGAATTGAAATCGCAAATCCAAACAACCCAATGCACTGGGCGAATTGTTTTAAAGTCCATCCTAGATAAAAGCGCTTTGAATATTCCAGGGTCATGACGAAACCTCAATGAAATGGGAAAGTTGCTGTGGGGATTTAAGTATAGTTTAGCGCGTCCCAACTTTGCTACCTTGTGCCGAAATGACTTTTATCCATCGCCGCTCCTTCGCGCGTCAGCCCGTTTTCGGCTATTGACCTTCGGCGGGATTGGTTTGACAAACTGCAGGAGTCAGCATAAATTCCGATGGGTTAGATTTCAACGAGTTAGCGATGCCAAGGTCTAGAGTATAATTCAATCGATGAATAATAAACGCGAGGGTATCAAGGGCGATGATGCGACCGAAGATCGTTTGACACCGGAATCGCTGATGAACTTGCTGGTGAAGGCGATCGGATTGTATTGGTTCATTTACGGAATTTTGACCTGCGTCGAAACAGCGTATGTGTGGTACCTAGGAAGAGTAAGAGACATGACCGTCTATGCAGACGGTCAATCCTATACAGTGCTCTGGGGAGCCGCGATGCTCGCAATAGGAGCTTGGCTGGTAATATACTCAAAATGGACTACTCGACTTGCGTACTCCTTCGACGATCCGTCGGAATCACAAGAAGAATTGGAACGAAGCGAGCAGCCGCTCTGACTTGCGTTGAGTTAACTGAATTGACCACGAGAATGGAGAATTGTGTGTTGCTAGATGTGGACCTAGCACAGCACAGCACACGACTACTCTATCCTTTTGATAATGTGCCATCCGAAAGGACTTTGTCTAGAATCGTATTCGGCTAGTCCGTATTCGCCAACCTGCAAAGGAAAGCCAGTGTTGCCAAATGCCGGTACCATTCCATCGCGTTCAAACGTCCCTTTTTCCGTTGGCATTTTGCCATAGTTAGCCATTTTGTAGATGCCTGGTGGTGAGTCGTTCGTGTTTTTGCGAATTACTTCTTCGAAATTCGCCCCTGCTTTGGCATCCGCTAAAAGTTGCGTTGCAAGTGCTCGAGCTTCTTCTTTTGATCGGCTGATGGGCTTTCCAGGCACTGAACCACGAAAACCAATCAAACAATGCTGAACGGTAATATAATCCGGCTCTGCACTGGATACTTTTTGAATCATGTCACCATCGTTTTGTTTGGCAACAGCGAAGCTCGGTTTGGGCCAATTCGATTTGCAACCCACCAAAACGGCCAAGGCCAGCGCCAAAACGCTGACAAATAGTGATGTTCGCTTCACGTATCAACTCTCTTGATGGACGGGCTCTTTTGGACAGTTTGCTTCTATCATTTTCCGGAAAGAAATTCAATGCGGAAACTTCCAGCCCAAGCTCACGCGAAACGCAGAGAATGATCCAATGACTCGGTAACTTTTCATTCGGTCGATTACTGCTGCGCTGGGTGATCGTATAAACTCAATGGGATGGGTTGTCCGTGGAGTGACGCAAACAATTCGATCCTTTTCGAAAAGACCAGTCCATCTCGACAAGCTCAATGTCATGTATGCAGCGAGAATTCTATTGCGACTTATGTAATTCATTTGCAGCTGCACAAACCATTTTGTTTTTGATTGGAACACCGGATAACGAATAGTGAACATAGCAATCTATAGCAGCTTTGTATGGACATTTGTATCGATTACGGTTGGAAACCTGGCGGGTCAAATGCCTTGGGTGTCACGCCCGCTTCGAGTTGATATCAACGCCGACAATCGCGCAGACATGCGAACGGATGGTTGGGAGAATTGGTTGGCTTCAGAAAACAATGCGAAACGCTCGTTTGGCAACCTCACAGTCTCCCTGCGCAGTGGCAACGAACGCGGGAGAATAAGTCTCGTTGGCGACAAATCGATTGTCGTACATGGCGTTACCCTCGGAGCGGACGCAGTGGTGGCCACGAGCGAAACTCAAGCTGTATTGGAAATAGTCCTTGAAGGACTTGACACGGGGCCGCATTCGTTCTTGGGCTACCACCATGCAATCGGTGACCACTACGGCACCTACACAGTTACTGTCAATGGTCAAACGGTGGAGGGAGTCCAACCATCGCAGCAAGCGTTTCACAATGATGAGGTCGAGAGTTCATTCGTTGAGTTCACCGCTATTGCTGGCGTACCGACCATCGTTCGTATTTTGTCGGTCGGTGGTACCCGTGTACTTCTCAGTGGCTTTGCGATCGACTCTGACAACCCGCGAAAAAAGGCTCTCAAGCCGTTTCCTGCGGATTTTGAGAGGCATGCGGATGGCGAGACGGGCATTGTCCAACTGAGTTGGGCATCATCGGCCTCTGCAGTCAACCAGCACCTATATCTCGTTGCCGCACTTGACCCTGAAGTCGCCGAACGCCAATTGGCCGCGGCAACAAGGGACTCGCAACACTTTATCGCTTCGATAGAGGGCACATCGTACACCGCTCCGATCGCATCCAACAATTCGCTGCTGCATTACGTTTGGCGAGTTGATTCGGTTGACGCCGCAGGAAAGATCGCGCGCGGTGATGTCTGGCACTTTCGCGTGCGGCATCTCGCGTTTCCTACCGCCGAAGGATACGGTCGCTTCGCCCTAGGCGGACGAGGCGGGCGGGTGATGCACGTCACGAATCTTAACGACTCTGGCCTCGGATCTTTGCGTGAAGCGGTCGAAGCATGCGGTCCACGAACGGTGGTCTTTGATGTCTCTGGACTTATCACACTGAAATCAAAACTCGTCTTTCGAAACGAAAACGAATTTTTAACCATTGCAGGGCAAACCGCACCGGGCAGGGGAATCTGCGTTCGCAACTACACGTTCGGCGGACTCGGAGGGCGCGATGTCATTTTGCGTTTTATACGCTTACGTTTAGGGACCTTGTCCGGCGAGACAATGGATGGAATGGGCTTTGCCAGTTGCGATCACTGTATTATGGACCATTGCTCGATCTCGTGGACGATCGATGAAGCATTCAGTTCACGGGGTGCTCAGAACATAACCTTCCAACGGAACTTGATCTCGGAAGCCCTTAACATTGCGGGGCACAAAAAGTATCCAGTTGGATCAGCACATGGTTATGCCGGATCGATTGGAGGCAATGTCGGTAGCTTCCACCACTGTTTGCTGGCGCATAATGCCGGTAGGAATTGGTCCCTCGCAGGTGCAACGGATCAAGCCAATCGGCATGCCGGGCGACTC
>JANMGH010000046.1:0-25003 GCA_031374515.1 Pirellula sp.
GCCAAATTCGTTCTTTACGGACCATGGGTTATACAGCCTGCGTGAAGCCCATATCCGTTTCGTTCAATCCATAGGAACCTGCTGACCGGAGAGCCGTATGCGGGAGAACCGCTCGTCCGGTTCGGAGGGAGGGGAGCCGCAACTCAATGCGGCTTGCCTACCCCTATCGGGGTTTAATTATTTTCATTTCGGTGACTACTTCTTATCGCCGACCCGGTATTGGAGTTCCTGACGCCGGCGAGGTGTAATTCTCCAAAAGGTCGAAGGTTTCGGTAGCGACATCCGGTGGTGCCCTGTTTAAACCCTGTCGAATACTTGCGCCTTAAAACCGGAACAATTGGGCCTCGTTAGGTAGAAGAAGTCATTTACCCGAATTGAGAGTCGATTTCAACTCCGATTATGACGTATTGGTTGTTCATAACGAGCAGCCCTGATCTACCCCTTTTTTGCAACCTTCCAATGAACAAAAACAACAACCAGATCGATTTGTCTGGCAAACAAGTTGTCGGAATGATCGCATTTGGACTATCCGCCATTTTAGTTGTATACCTCGTTATGGCCGGAACATACTCTGTCGCAGCACATGAGCAAGCGGTCGTATTACGGTTTGGAAAGTACCTTCGAACCGATGGACCTGGCTTACATTTCAAGACCCCTTGGATCGATCAGCGATTTATTGTTGATCAAGGGGAACGATCATTGCGATTACCACATTCCGAGTTCGAGAAAGCTGGAACCAATCCAAACGCTTCTAGAGGGATGGATGAGCAAGAGGACAAGCTAATATTAACAGGTGACCTGTACGCTGCGGTTGTCGAATGGAATGTCTTTTGGCGTGTATCTGAACCAAAAGACTATTTATTCAATTTCAACGGCGACGCAGGAGAAATCAACGACGTCATTGTGGCGGTGTCCAGATCGGTGATGCACCGTGCGGTTGGGGACTACTCGGCCGAAGAACTACTCACAGGCAAACGCGAAGAGATCACGCAAATTGCGTTGAAGGAATTGACTGAACGACTGAACGAATTCGGCAGCGGAGTATCCATCACGGATTTGCAAATGCAACGTGTTACTCCACCGGATCGAGTCAAAGCGGCCTTTGATGACGTAAACGCCTCTATCCAGCAGAGAGACCAGCTCGTCAATGAAGCGTATCGCGAACGGAATCAGTTGATTCCGTCTGCCGAAGCGCAACGGGACCGGTTGGTGCGAGAATCGGAAGGATATGCATCCCGCGAGATTGCTGTCGCGCAAGGGGCCATCTCCGCTCTTCTCGCCAAGTACGAGAGTTATAAGCTCGCCCCGGAAGTGACGCGGAAAAGAATGTACATCGAAATGATGGAAAAGGTTTTAAAGAATAGCGGACCGAAAATCATCATGGGCAGCGACATGAATAGCCCAGTACCCTTGCTGAATATTACGCCGAATTCTCCATCGACAACTTCAGGCATTCCGGCTGCCGCAGCTGCGATCCCGAAACCCAATCGTAAGCAAGCCCCGTAATCTACTGACTATTGATTGACCCATCACATCTCATCTGCACCTATTATGAAATACGTCGCGTACACACTAGCTAGCATCGCATTGGTCTTGATAGTTGCCCCCTTTTTTGTCTTCATTATCGATGAAAGAGAGATGGCGGTCGTGCTGCGTTTTGGCGCACCGAAACATGAATACAAGACCCCAGGTATGTACTTCAAACTTCCAGGCATCGACACGGTCCAACGCGTTTCGAAGATCAAACAATTTTGGGGAGACACCAAAGATGACCTTCTGCCGGACTTGCCTACTAAAGACAATAAGAAGATTGAATTGATTTCCTGGGCGATCTGGCGAGTCAACGACCCCAAAGTCTTCATTCAACGGCTTAGGACTATGGACGAGGCAGAAAAACGTGTTGGGCAGATCGTGCGAAGTTCGATACGGGACGTCATCACTCAATACGACCTCGAAGAGATCGTGCGAAGTACGAATCGAGAGCTGCTTATCAGCGACATTGGACTTGGAAACACTATGGATCAATTGCCCAATGGAGTTCCGGCTGAGTTGCTGGAAAAGGCAGCTGAGTCCAAGCCAAAAGGAGTCCGTTTCGGCCGTGCAGAAATACTAAATCGCATTAAGACCGAAGCGCATCGTCGAATGGCATCAACAGGCAGCGAAGCGGATACGGGTCGCGGAATCGAACTGATTGACGTTGGTATTTCCCAGATCGGATTCGTCGACAGTGTACGTCGAAAAACATTTGATCGTTGGGTTGCCGAAAGACAAGCGATTTCCGCTAAGAATATAAACGAAGGTGAGCGACTCAAAGCAGCAATCATCAACGAAACCAAAGCAGAGGTCGCAAAGATCGAAGGCGAAGGAGAACAAAAATCGAGCGAGCAAAAAGGGAAAACCGACGCAGATGTGATCAAACGTTACGCTGAGGCAATTCAGCAGACCGGCGATTTTTATACCTTTGTACGAACGATCGAAGCCTACGAAAAATCCATTGGACCAGACAGCCAAATGATTCTCTCAACAGACAGCCCATTCTTTAAGCTGTTCCGCGAAATGGAACAGGAAAACAAGTAGATGGTGTTGTTGTTCTCAAAGCCTAGAAAACCGCTTCGATCACGAGCATAATTTAATCAACGATAGCGAGAAAGACGACAAAAAAGGTGGAGTGGCACCTTTCGGAGACTTTTCTAGGACGATGGCGACACCATTTGCTCTGAGAGCAAGCCACGTTGCTTTGCAAGCTGATCGTCAAAGGTTGTGTCTCGATTGGACAGCCAGTTGAGAAGTGCACTCACGACAAGTTCTTTCAAGTATGCAAACGAGAAGCTGTCGGTGCTATTCGCCAGGTCCTGTAGGGTGCTCTCTGACCAATCGACTTGATTGGCTAATTTGATTCGCCAGATTTTGAGGAAATCAAATCGCTGCCGACTCGTTGGGAGTCCAAAATGGTATTTTCGGTCAAATCGACTTGGTCGGTTAATAATGGCAGAGTCAATCCGATCAGGATGGTTGGTCGTTGCAAGCACAACGAGGCCAACGTTCTTTTCAAAACCGTCTAGTTGATTTAAGAAAAAAGATTGATTATCGGGATTGACCAACGCGTCGAGATCTTCGAAAACGAGAACGCAAGGCCGCAGTTCCCGGGCGCGATCGAAGACCATCTGCAGCAGTTGTTCGCTTTCATAGTAGTTGTGATGCAGACTTTGTACGTATAGGCTTGGGATGCCGAGCTCTTTGATCAAAGCTCGAATGCAATGGGTCTTGCCATTTCCAGGCGGTCCAATGAATAGAGCGCCGCGTCTCCATGCTAACCCCAAAGATGCATATTGCTTTTGTGCACCTAAGAACTGAGAAAAATCCGTTCGTATTGAAGATTTGAGCGTATCATCGACAATCAAATCATCGAAGCTGCTGCGCTGGACTGTTTCAAACAACTGCTTACTTCGACTCCAGTGTCCACCTCGAAAAACCAGCATCGACTGGCCTGGGTCGTTGGTCTTCCTCGCTACATCCAAGATAAGTGAATCCGCAAGATCCTGGTCCTTGGCAATCACCCAACTGCGTTCCTCCCCACCACAGGAAGTGCTCCAAGTTGCGTGCAAGACATACAACTTCTCATTCCGCCACTCTATTTTCCAGAGCGACTGCTCATAGCGATCGACCAGTTGGTCGCAATCTTCGCCACCCCATTGCCGAGAAAGTATTGGTCTTGGGGTCACTTGCAATTCCAGTTTGCAATGTCCGAGTTCCGCATACTCTTGAAAATCGAATCCGGACGATGCAACTACGATTGCATCACCAACGGAACCAACGATCGCATGCTCGATGGCGATCCCAAAATTGGCGGTACCGGAACTAAAGATTGAGGCAAAAAAATCATCGGGCAGATTGGGGGGCATGTTTTGGAAGCACCTTGGTGTTTTCTCGTGATTGACGCAATGCGGACACATTTGACCGCATGCATGTTCGGTGTTCCAAAAAATTTAGGTGGTGGATTGCAAGCACTGCACACTTTCCTCGCAAGTGCGAAGGCAGGGTGCGTAGTCACGCTTGACGATCGCTCGTCGTTTTTCGGTATACTTACCATCACGCTCGCGTTTGTGCCGTAAGCGGTTCCTCCTTTGTTTCAAGGGTGACAAGTGCTGCAGAACTTCTTTAAGCGTGTTTCACAATCACCTACCAACCCGTCTTCGCGATCGGTGGTTCGTGAGTTCGACGTCGCAACCGTCTCCTAGTCAATTTCCACGGACGAGAACTAATAGAGTACCGCACAGCCTGTGGAACGATCATCCACAGCATGGAATTGATCCGGCTCATGCGACGCCATCCCGTGCTCAAATACGAGATGAAACAAATGGTAGGTGGGGATTTTCAATTGACCTATCAAGGTGATATTGACGTGGGCGAGCTAGAAAGCGAATTGCAGAAACTATTTCGCGAGACTGTAAACGTTGTACGTGCGGGCTAAGCAAGCTACGCTGCACGAATTCATGAGCACTTGCCAATGAATCTGAAACGCCTTCAAGGACCGCGTTACAGACTCGCTAAGACATCTTGAAACGTGGCGTAGACTTCGCAAGTTTCGAACTTGTGCTGACGGGCCCATGTGCAGTCGAGTGGGAATGGGCATTGGGTGCGGGTGCGGACTGCGCAGACTTTGTTGGCACCATGTCGCGAACTTTCTGACTGAGAACAGCAGCGTCGTACCAAGTCATTGAAAGTTCGGGGTCTGCAGCATAGCGACCAAGCATGCGAAGTGTCTCGGTTCGATTCGCTTCATCGAACAAAAAAATGTACTGTTCTTCACCGCGAACCAGCGCGACTACATTGATTTCGCCGTCCATTACAACAACCTCCGTGCCTACAACTCGAACCAAGTTGTCCCGTGCCTGGAACAATCAGCGTTCGTATCGGTTGATTGGCCATCGAAGGATCATTCGACTTTCTAGCGATCCTCCGCGAGATTCGAGGGTTTCAACGATGTGCTGATGGCAACAAAATCTTATAAAGTCTTCGCTGCGTTGGAGATACGATTGCCAGCCGCCAAAACGCGCGTCGTCACGAAAGTAAAAGTACTCCCCAAGTGCATGCGTGAAATCTTCGTCATTGCCGTTATAAGCCCGCATATGTGAAATGATTGGCTCGGATTGAGGACGCAATTCGGGGGGCTTGCCGGAAGGATGTCGCGGAATAAAGCCTTGTGGATCTGGCCAGTCCAATGGCATACCCGAACCAACTGAGTTGCTCTGCGTTTCGTCATCCTCGTTTCCATCGATTGCGGTGACCGAGGATTCCCGAACTTCCAATCCTACAACTGCTTCCGGCATCTTTTCCGGCTCTTGAATCGCGTTTGCAATTACGACACTTGAGCTAGCATTGGCGTTATCGTCTTCGATCGCATATACTGGCAGCTCAATTCGAGCCGAAGCGATGCGCTCATCTCTGCGTTTTGTGCTATTTGAAACTTCCGGTCCCGACATTGGCTTTGCCAGCTTCTCCGAATGCTTACTGGCTTGCGCTTCTTCGGCGCGATTCTCAGCTTGAACGGGCGTTTGCGTTTTCATCTGCTCTGCGGCCAACGAGCGTTCGGATTCGAGCCTAATCCATTCCGGAATTTTCTTTTCCTTCTTTGTACCCCATGGCAGTCCATAGCCCACAGGAATTGGATGAAAGCCTTCGTTAGCTGCATACCAATTGACCTTCATGGTCAATCGAGGTGGGTAGTAAGCGTCGTAGTCGGTAACCGCTCCCTGAAGAACCGCGTCAACTCCTAAGTGTTTGGCGAATTGCTGAAAGTCCTCAGGCGCGATGATCGGGTGCTTAAGTACTTGGGCCTCGAAATAAGCTAGCTGATTCTCAACTACCCCAAAGGGAATGACCTCGAACCCCCGAATAGACTGCAATTCGTTGTAGTAGGCCATGGAGACGCGAGCGCCGCTCAACGTTGGCTCTTGGCTTTGGTTGCGAAAAGGGAGGACTGCAACTTTGCTGATCTGCGGGAATGGATTGTGGTGCTGAGCCTTATGCTTGATGTCCGGAACGAGATTGCATCCAGACAAGAGCGCGAAAATCGAGACCACGATGACACACCGAAGTGGAAATCGAACAGCACAAACCAATTCCATGGTGACGGTACCAATGTAGCTACCGGCCACGTTCGAACTTTGAATTGGAAGACGATTCATTATGAGTTGGGAAAGAGTTTGCCTGATGCAACCATAAACATGTGCAAGGAGCTACTGCTAGGCACCGCAGTAGCTCCATCGCACATGTACCTCTTCCCCCTAGGCACATTGCCATTTATCGGAACAACCGGCAAAGTCAATTGAGTTAAAAGCAGCAATAATCCAACTTTCTCAATCCGAACGCTAGCTTAAATATCTAGGAAGAGATTTCCTAAAAGAAAAACTCATCGCACAAACGCCAGATTGCCGAGTCAACCAATGGTCGTCTGGTTTCTCTTTCAAATCCCATGGTAACGTGCGTGATGGAATCAAAAAAATCGATCGAGGCAATAGATGAGTCTACCTATATCATGGGTAGTCGCCGGGGCGATACCAGCATCCCAGGCGATAAAACAAACGGCCAACTTTGCGGCGACCTCGGCCAGCCGTTTCTTTGGCGAGTTTCTTCAGACAAATCCAGTCTCTCAAAGCCCGTCGGTGGTGGACAATGGCCACTCGGAGCAGATCGAGCAAATTCTGAACACAAAAGGAAGTCGTAACGACGGCAAAAGCTTGGGTGAACGAATCGATTCACTTCGCAGCTATCTTTCCAAGTTTGTGAACGAATCGCGGGCTCGATACGGACTAGGGCCAGCGACGGGAAAACCTGATAGCTTCTCGATTTCTTCGAATGGAAGAGAAACGCCTAAACTAAACGGGCCAGAGCCGGCCCGATCGGAGCTCGAAAACCATTTGCAAGAGAATCCTGCGATCATTAATGAGATCAATGAATTAGCGTTGCAGAGTTCGAGCACTGCCCCGCTTCGGCTGTTGCCTAAATCGGGAGGTCAAGTACCAATGCACGAGCCATGGATTCTGTGGATCGATACTTGATGGTCGAGGCATCGTGAATCAATGGATGGCGTATGAAACTAAGATTCAACGTTGATAAATCGGCAGATAGTGGAATTTGACTGAGAGACTGAGAATGGCCAACGCTGTGCAATAGACCGTGCCCGCGTTCAGCTCTTCACCACTGGAAGACTGCCAAGATCCATTATTCAATTGATGCGGTAGCAACTCCGACACGACGAGCTTCCTAGCCGCGTCGGCGATTTCCCCGCCGCGTTGGTGCATCCCTTGCGCGTAGTAATAGATTCCGTAGAGTACGAACCGTTCGCCCCACGCCGGCGGATGTTCTTTAAGCCAATCGGTTGCACCAACAACCAATGGCGAATCGTACTGCCCGCATACTTGCATTGCTAGCAGGCCAGCTGCCGTCATTGTAAAGGTTGGGCTATCATTGTTGGCTTCATACGAAAAACCGTTTTTAGACTGTCTTGGTTGACCGTTCGGATCGACGGGTGAGGTAAAAGATCGCACGAGGTAGGTAATGGCATCGTCGATGGTTGACGAGGGCACCTCCAATCCGTCGTTCTTTGCACTGCGCAGGGCCATCAACTGCCACACCGAAATCGACAAATCGCTGTCGGCCGCATCCGGAGTATAGCGCCATCCGCCCTTCGCAAAAGCGGGTTTCTTGGCTCGCTGACTACGCACGATCAAGTCGATTGCATTCTTGCAAGCGTCGTGAATTGAATCATCGGTTTGATCATCTCCTCCCATCCCAATCATCTCCGTCAGCATCAGAGTGACAATTCCATGTCCATACATTCTGGAACCATCGCTCGCTCCAAAGTAACCTGCTCTGTCCTGCCGATTGGGGCCAAGCACGAATTGAAGGCCCTTTTTCATCGCGGCACCTTCGGGCGTAGGGTCGGTGGGCTGATGCCCAACGGACGCCAACGCCATAATCGCAAGCGATGTCATTGCGTTCTCGTTACCCCGATCTGCAATGGAACCATTCTTCTGTTGTTGCGTGAGCAAGAAGGTCACCGCGCGCTGGATCGACGCATCAACTTGTTTGGTTCCATTTGCTTCCTGCGCAATCAGCGAAACATCCACCCCGGCCACAACGATGAGCAAAAAGAGAATCGATCGCAAAAACCACAATGCCGCAGGCGCGACCTGCTGGATGATTCTGTTTCTGGGCAGAGGCGGGCGTCGCGTGTGGCTATTTCTTCTTCGCAATGTCATTCGTCTCGATGGAGTTCATCATTGGAATGACATTGTCCCGATTGATGCGATTGATGAGAGTCAACGCGTCCAACAAAGAAATGATGCCGTCGTTGTTCACGTCCAATGTCTCGTTGCTCGAATTGACTGCGATCGTGTTGTTCAATGCGCCATCCAAACCTTCGCGGTTGAGTCGGTTTATCACGATCAAGGAATCGATCGGAGAGACGAGTCCATCGGCATTCACATCGTAGTCCAAAACCGTCATGGGCAACCGAAGAGGACTGGATGTGATGTTTGCGATCGGAATAACCGTATCGATGCCGTACAAAGTCACTTCGGAGCCTTGCAAGTTGCTTGGGATTACCATCATATCCAAAACCGCGTCTTCCTTTGCGCGGATTTTGAAGCGAACGAGGGACTGAGCGACAGATCCCGCCGGACTGGCCGAGTCTCGGAAACCGCCTAAATTACTCCATCCGTCTGGCGTTTTTACGCCGGACAATTTGTTGGTAAAGCCCCCCAACGCTTCCGCGTCGCCGACGATTTCAAATGACTTTGTGTCGAATGCCAGATCGACGTAGGCAGAATAAACACCTTGACCGTTTGGCCTTCCATCCTGCATGGTAACCTCGACCCAAAACTCATCCCCTTTAGCAGTTGACGTTACGGGATTGTTCTCAGCGTCGTACGCCTTCAAGGAAATACTCGCCGAAGCGTTGAGCCTCTGGGGCAACTGAAGGGAATGGAAGCTGATGTTTTCGATCGGAATAGGTGAATCGATGCCATACAATGTCAGTTCAGAGCCAATCGCGGTGCTGCTGGATATGGTCATATTCAATGCCGCATCTGCCGTTGCGCGAAGCTTGAATCGTACCAGGGGCTGTGAACTGGATCCAATCGGAGTTGGGGAGTTGCTGAATCCGCCGAGATTCTTCCATCCTTCAACCGTTCTCTCGCCTGATACCCTGTTGGTATAGACACCCAACGGTTCCGACGGACCGACGATTTCAAATGCATTCGTGTCGAACGCAAGATCTACATAGGCAGAAAATACTCCTTGGCCGTCCGACCTTCCATCCTGCAACAAGACTTCGACCCAAAACTCATCCCCAACGCCAATTGCGGTAACAGGTTGGTTATTTGCATCAACCGCTCGTGCGGAAATGGTCGCCGAGCCTTGTACCGGATCAGATACATTGGAACGCACGCCCCAGACTGAAACTTGGGTTTCGAATTTGTGCCCATCGTCTGTTGTTACTTCATAGTAGAAGTTATCCCACCAGGCAATTTCACTTTGGGGTAACGTTGGACTGGTGTACTCCAGTGTTTGGTCTGGCAGAATCCTGACCACACCTTGGTGTGAACCACTGACTTCCCCTCGCCTGATTGCTGTAATCTTGAAGTCCTCCAAGCGAAAGTCATTTTCCAAAACATTAATGATCGTCTTGGGAGCACCATCGGGAAAGTAAATCGCGTCTGGACGCAATGGATTGGCCAACAGAATACGATCGACGACGTTCGTTGGCGCATTGATCGCGTAAGTGGACAGGAAAATACGGGTCAGAGCTACGAGCGATTCGCCTACGACGACAGCTCTACCCATCCCCGATCCATCCCCTACTACAGCACGGAACGATAACGGATCATCTGCTTCAAGGTCGACAGCTAAGACGATGACGTCTGACATGGACCTATTTTGCTCACCGTTTGGATTCCAAAAAGGCGGATTTCCAATTGGCAAGTCGACATCGATTAACAACGGGCTCCACACAGGGTTCCACCACGGATTAAATTCTTGGCTCTGTGCTTCTGGAATTGTCAACGTTTTGGATTGAGAATCATAATGAATATCCAACGGGTTGATGGAACCAAAAACATTCGGTTGAATGCGTGTTGTGCCTCGCCAAACATCAAGCGTTTTTGGATCCGAAAGATCTGTTACGTCGTAGAGGGAAACTTGGGTAAACCATTGCGATTGCTCCTCGACCATTCCTATACCCAGCAAGTGATTCGAGTCCACCCATTGTACGTAATTGGTAATGCCAGGGATGATGACGTCGCTGAGCTCTTTCGGATGTGTGGGGTCCGACAAGTCAATTCCATGTAGGGGATCAATGGGTCGAATGGTTATTGGATCGATAAAGCCAGTCGTGATGAACGCTCGTGGACCGTCAAACTCAGCACCAAAAGCTTGGTCGCCAGGAGAAATATCCAAAAGCGATCCAACTGTCTTCAGCTCCCCATCGACCAACTTCATGACAAAAACACTGGCGGAATTCCTAATTCTACCACCGCTATTCGAACCGTCTTCGTTGGCCACAACCCTGAGGTAGCCATCATACTCGTCCATGAATCGCGAATTGCGAATCGTACCTTTTATATCGCCAATAGCTCTCGCCGTTACCCCGCGTGGGCTTTTGGTTTCTGCCTTGGTAGGACCGTTGCCTAGGTCGAGGTGAGTGATTCGCGTGATGCCATCGCTTTGAAAACTTGTCCAGTAAATGCTATTCTCAGTCACGTAAGTATTCGCGGCCCAACTACCAAGCACCGATTCGATGGATTCAATCTTCGGCGATTCGCCATTCAGATCGATTGAAACGACACTGGTCAGTTGATTTCCGCCTGCTGCAGCAACATCGCGCCAATCGCCAACCACGCCTTCGGAAACCACTTTCCCATCCTTGCCTATCTCCTGGTATTGGAGCAAAACAGAGTTGAGCAAAGTGGGTGTGATACGATCGAGGTACTCTTGCTTGGTCTCATACCGGCTTGACCAATTAGGGGGCGCTGTGAGACGTCGATCCAAAGAATCTGCATTGGGATTGACCGACTGCAGTTGCAGAATTGCATCCCGAGTATGTTGGACAAGCACCAGTTTTCCGTTTGCGATTCGAGCAACGTTGACCGTACCATCGATGTTGAAGCCGCCAGTGCTAACCGGAGCGTCCTTCTCTGCCACGTCAAAGAACTTCACTTGAGTGTAAACGTTCGGATGAGAAAAGGAAGCCACAGTTTGTGCTTCATACCCTTGAGAAATGACGACAAGTCTGTTGCCTACTAGATGCATACTAGCCGACGTACTTGTTAAATCTATTCGAGACACTTCTTTTAGATTCTTAGGATCTCGGATGTCGATGATTCGGATGGCTCGATCTCGAAAAACAAACACATAGCCGTCGTTCGAAAACACGGCGTTATCCGCTTCATCCACCCCAATTGTTTGCACGTTTCCAGTGTTTCTAACTGCGGAAGCAAATAAATTGCCACCGAATTCAAGGTTGGTCTGGAAGGAAAGTCGATCCTCCAAGTACATTTGCCACGGTTTTCCAAACCATCCATTCCAATGCTCGACTGCCATTTGTTTCAGCGACTCGATCGCCTCGGCTTGAGACTGGAAATGCCTGATCTTCGATTCATCTCCCGCTTGCAGAAGCGATGGCGTGCTGTTTCCCAACGTTTCCGCGATGTCGCAATGATCGACGGTCGCTGCCCACGGAGCTGCGACATCTACCGCCATAAGTCTTCGATCCTGAAGCGATTCTAGAAAGAGTTTTCGAAACGTGTTGCGATGGCCGGGGTGTGCTTTTCTCAAGGCTCAATCTTTCGAATGCAGTTTGTTGGTCGAAGGTAGATTCGTCGGCAATGATCCCGACCTACTACTCTTAAAATGGGGCTGTCTTTAAAGGACTGTTTGTGTCGTTTTAGTCACGAACTCCCACGCGGATTTTGATCCCAAGGTGTTTATTTCTCGATACTGGACAGCTAAGGTCGTAAAGCTAGCAAGCATTGTTTGCCCGGCCGTGGATTCCGATGCAGTGCGAAGCACATTCTTCCAGGATTCCTTGTTGAATGCAACGCCGCCATGAATTGGTGTGAAATGCAAAGCGGCTAACTGCGATAGCATTTCGATTTCGTTCCGGTCTAAGGCCGAGCTTGCATCCCTTGGTAGTAACGGCCATTTTGACAGAAGTCGATCGGATTGCAACAAACTGTCTGGATTAAGCCCCGTCTCACCCCAATTTGGTAGGTTTTCTATCGACTCTTCGTCCGCGTAATCATGGAAAGCTCGGTCAGTTGCCAGAATGCGTTCCGCGTCCAATCCTTTGGCCTGCTCCTCACCGAAATCGCTCTTGGCCAACAAAAACTCGACCGGTTGTAATTGTGTCCCGGCGACTCGAAGCTCTCGCCGTGTCGGTTTGTTTCCATCGACGTCTGTTTTGACCGCCGACATCGATGCAAACCGCGCAGACTCCGAATCCGTTCGTTTCGCCCCGGATTCTCGAAGCGTGGCAGGGTTGGGAATGCTCGACGACCGTATCCAGGGGCGGGGGATTTCGTTTCGTCGCGCCAAAGAAATATCGATCGTCTTTTGCGTGACAACAGATCGAACCAGTTTCTGTTCCAAAGAGTTTTCGGTCGGTGCAGCGATTGAGGCTTTTTCTGGTAAGGCCAAAATTGCCGTCCCGCCATTCGTAGCGGGTTCAATTCGCCTGTTCTCCGCGGAGACCGTTAGGCCACTGGCTGCGCGGTTGACAACTATCGTCTTGACCAACGTTGCGCCAGGATCTCGCATCGCGGTCGGAACCGTGGCACGAGGTTCTATTCGCACTTCATTGGGAAGCCCTTCGAGCGTTCCATTGGAATTAAGCTGAGACGACACTGGAACAAAATCGAAAAGTCGTATAGTCCCATCGAAATCGTTAGATGCCGTTAGGCTTGCCAAGATAATCGATGAGTACTGGCCCAGGAAATGACTAGTGTCGTTGGATGGCGCAACCAACGCATTTCCTTCGCTCGATGACGGATCATTCTGGGAAAGCCAAGCCAGAGCTGACTGACCCAAAGTCGGGTGGTTTGACAAAGGTTGGCTCGACAAATGGGTGTCCACAATAAACTTGCCTGCGATGTCGTTGTTCTCGACTGGGGAACGGTTGTTGGCTTCATCCGAGAAATAGTTCTCAGAAAAGAACACCTGCAATTCATAAGAATCACGATTCGTCAGTTGCAGAAGAATCGACTCGGGAACTTCAATTCGAATGACGTCACCTTGAAGCAACGACAATGGCGAGTTCGATAATTCGACCATGCGATTGGAGTTTTGCGCAACTCGACTCTCCTCGACCGGCAAAGCGAAACAAATCCCAACTTCGTCCAGTAGAGGGGTTAAATCGCTTGCAAATACCGTGCGATTTTCCAAGCACTCCAAGCCGATACTGCGTGGGATACGCTGACAAAAGCGTCTTCGTTGATTTCGCTTGGCCCTAGAAGCCGAGTTCGTCTTGCTATTCATATGCACTCTCACTGATGGTTAGTGGGCAGGCTTTCCTTCGGGTTTGATCGCAATTTGCTCGACACTCTCAATAGATGTGACTCGTGCTGGGTTAAGAACACTTTGCAACGATTGCAATCCGGGGCAACTTGCAGAGCTAGCCTTTGATTGTCGACCGCCTTAAGCAAGAGTTTTTCTGCAGCCTCGATATTGCCCTGGCTTTCTTCCGCGATTGCTTGATTGTTCAGTATGCCCCCCAAATTGCTTCGAATCGAGTAGTCCGTCGTGCTGGAGACCAACACCTCAAGGATTTTTCGCGATGATGCAAATGCTTGAGTCGCGGCGAGAGTATTTCCTAGATTCAATTCGGACTGGCCAATATTGTTTAGCGCGCTTGCCTCGTCACTGCGCAAGCGAACATTAGAGGGACACCGAACGGCAAGTCGATTCAGCCCAGATGCCGCTTGTTCGAACCAAACTTTGGCTTGATTTACTTCCTCTCGACTTGATAGGCAAGCACCGAGGGCAAGTTGGCAAACGCATACCTCATGCTGTGAGGCAATGGAATCGAAGTTCGTTTTTGCATTCGCTTGGGCTAGAGACAAAGCCATGCTCAGCATTCCCATGGTCGAGTCCCTGTCCTGAACATCGTCAGACGCAACCTGCAACAATGCAGTAACCAACATCTGTTGTAGATCAACCGCGAGCCCTCTGTTGGCCTCACTTTCCCTGCCGCTTACTTTGCGTAGCGTGGACCATGCCCTTTCAAATTCCGTTGAGGCAAGCCGACTCTCACCCCGCTCTCTATGCAGGTGCCCTAAATTAAGATGCAACAATGCTTGGCGTAGTGATCTTTTATCTTCTTGCGATGAATCTTTGTACGAACTGCGATCAACCAACTGGAGGCATTCTCGGAAACTGTCGGCCGCTTCATCCAGCCTACCAACGCGCATCAATACGCATGCAAGATTGTTGCGCAACGAGAAGTCTTCATCGATGAGTTCGATTCCATCGCCAGCTTGCGCTCCGGTAGCATGGAAGAACTCTGCTGACCGGCGGTAGGTTTCGATAGCATCCTTGTTCGCGCCTCGCATTTCGTAAAGTTTAGCAAGCCTAAGCAAGGCGCGACCGACCTCGATTCGTTGATTCGGGTCGTGCGAAGCATACTTTGCAAACGCGTTCCAGTAGTGGATCGCGTTTTCTGCAACTTCTTGTTGCAATTCCTCGGTCCCAGGGAGCCACTCCAGCTTTGCCAACAGCTGAGCTCCAAAATGCTCAACCACTTCGTTTGCGTCATCAAGATGTTTCATCGCAAGTCTATTTGCGTTTTGGACTTCGCTGTTTTTATCGCGGAACATGGAAGCCGTGACCGCCGTGATGGTAAATAAAATCAGCAAAAGGGCGAATCCTACCGCCACGACTCTCGCGTTCTTCGATACCCAACGAGCGGTTCGATCTACGGCGGATGGTCTGCGGGCAAGCGTGGATTTCCCATCGAGCCATCGTTGCAAGTCTCTTGCAAGTTCGCCTGCCGTGAAGTAACGGTCCTCACGGTCCTTTGAGATCGCTTTGAGAATGATGTTTTCAAGATCGACGGGAATCGAAGGATTGTGGCGTCGTGGAGCGGTCGGTTGCTCATGCTCAATCTGCCGAAGCATGCACAATCGGTCATTGCCGTCAACGGCTGGACGCAGCGTCAATAGCTCGTAGAGTGTCAGACCTAACGAGTAGATATCCGTGCGGTTGTCGATCCAATGGGTTTTGCCAGCTGCTTGCTCCGGGCTCATGTAGCGTAATGTCCCGACAACATCCCCAGACCGCGTTAAGCTTCCGAGACCGACGCACTGAGCTAATCCGAAATCGGCAATCCATAGTTTGCCACCTCGATCTATCAACAAGTTGGAGGGCTTGATATCGCGGTGCACAATGCCATGTTCGTGAGCGTAGTGAATCGCGTCTGCCGCTTGGATTCCCAACTCCGCGATACGTCTCACATGGTTTCGAGACCTCGCGGAAATATGAGTTGCCATCCTTTTGATTGACTCGGTTGACTGGGGGGCGTCGCCAATCGACACATTGAAACTGTCCAAATCGACATCGATCGTTGTTCCATTACGATCGCAGCTTACCGCCGCTGGCGAATTGGTTACAGGACTAGGTGGGGTCCAGGAATCACAACCAGATTGCAAGCCCGCGATAACATGTTCGAGCGATTGGCCATCGATAAACTGCATGCTATAGAAATAGGTTCCGCGATCGCTTCCAATGGAATAAACCGGAACGATGTGCGGGTGATGCAATTGCGCTGCTGCTTGTGCTTCATTTTGAAAGCGAGCTATTTGCCGCTGATCTAACACTGCGGCAAAGGGCAGCAGTTTCAGAGCCACTCGGCGACCGAGCGAGACTTGAAGCGCCTCGTAGACAACCCCCATACCACCACGACCTATTTCGCGAACGATTTTATAATCGCCGATTTGCTGGATTGGAGCTTCGATTTGTGTGCGATCGTGGGCTGCGAACAAGTCGGCATCGCCGACTGCATGTCGCAAAATCTTCAAACTTTGAACATAATGCCTAATCGCTTTCGAAAGATCTGGGTGTTCATTGCATAATTGAGTTAGATTCGGTTCAACCCCTTGTTCTACCTGCATCAAATACTGATCGAGTAGGACAGAAAGCGTCTCCAGTTGGCTCGAGGAAAGGTGGCTCGAGGAAAGGTGGCTCGCGAAATCTGAGGCGGATAGTTCGGACATCATTCGAATTCTGCTCCTTCAAGGCTAAATCTGAGCTGGTCCATTGCTCGTAACCATAGCATGCGGCATGCCCCCGACGTACGTTCCATTTGCGATGCTATCTCCGCAAACGGCAGACCTTCGATATGCCTCAGAACGATAACTTGCCTTTTCTCGTCCGAGAGTTCAGCAATGGCATCTGCAAGCAATCGCATTCGCTCATGTCGACCTAATTCTTTGCTTGGGCTCTCAAACCTTCCCGCCAAAACGTGCTCAAGCTGCGAATTCGAATGTTCGACGGACGCGTGGAACCTGTGAATATAAACTTCGCGACGGACGTCCCTTTTGTCCGCTTGCAAATGCTTCTCCGTTACTCGGATCAGGTTGTGGACGAGGATTCGGCGAAGCCATCCAATAAACTCAGCACTAGTAAGCCCTCGAAAATCTGAAAAATCGCGGTGCGCCTCCAGCAGCGTTTCTTGAACGAGGTCCGATGGACTAACACGCCTCCTTATCCGTCGATCCAGCTGGGACTGGGCGATGATTTTAAGATAATTCGCATAGAGGGAGAGCAACTTTCCCTTCTCGGGAGCTCCCCCCTTTTTGGCTTCATGGAGCAAGTTTTGCATTTCGCTCGTCATGTTCTGCCTTATTTCTGAGGCCAAAAAACCGTTAAAAATCCATCTTTGAGAAGCGAGGGTATCGCTTACGGTTCCAAGCTAGCTTCCAAATTTAGCAGATTTTCGTTTCGAGCCACCTCCAACACTCTCTTTCGACACATATGTTAAGGCCGGCGTGAAGTGCGTTTGTTACCCAAGAAACTAGAGTTTCGAGAAAATAAGTAGGCTTGTTGGCATATTTCCAGCGATCCGAAATGGTGAATTCCTATTCGCATGCTACTCATCGCGTGGAACTCGATTATGCGTGCGGTCGTAGCCGTAGCGTCTCTCTACAGTTGCGAGTGGATCCTTGGATCGTTTTTTACACGCTCTATCACAGTTCCATTTGCAGCCAAGGTCGCTCTTAGACTAAATTTCTATGCGGGAGCGGTTTCAGCCGCATCGTCGCTTCCAAGACTCCGCTTGGCCCCGATTTAACCAACAAATGGATTGAAAGGCAGCAGGCGTGGTGGCGCGAGCTAAATAATCTCATTGCAAACGGAAAGCTGAGAATCTTATGGGAATCATCGGAACACGTCGTTTTTGGATTGGAGTAGCCGTTTTGTAGGGAATTCAGAAAATAGAGATTAATTCAAAACTCAAGCAGCTTTGTGCGCCGTTAGTCGCTACTATTAGGCACTTAGGGTGATTTTCTATTTAATTGGGTATATCCTACCCCACCCGTCATTTCATTCTTGTTGGGAGTAGATATGTATCGTCACATTGAGAGAATTCGCAGAACAAAAGGCTTTACGCTAGTAGAGCTTTTGGTAGTCATCGCGATCATTGGCATTCTTGTCGGCCTCCTTCTACCTGCTGTTCAAGCAGCCCGCGAGGCTGCACGCCGCATGCAATGTTCGAATTCAGTGAAACAGCTTTCGCTCTCATTGCACAACTATGAGAGTGCGTACAAGCGTTTCCCACCACGCAAAGGGGGCACCACTGGAGTGTTTGCAGGAACAGCACGCAATACGAATAACGGCGGACGATTGTCAGGTTTCGTTTCGTTGTTGCCGTTCATCGAGCAGAACAATATGTATCAGGGCATTTTGTCCGGTGATCCTAGTGGAACGGCTACTGGGTTTACTGGTCCTGGCGGCCCAACGGTTGCACCAGGTGGTCCAGCTGCATGGATAGGATGGTCGGTATGGAGCGTATCGCCCGGTTTCTTGTTGTCCATCGGATGGGCCTGTATTCAATGCGCCTACCCGTACAAACGTGAATAGCTATGCGATGTGCGTGGGTGACGACTCAATCAACATACGAGACAACACGGTTGTACGAGGTGTCTTTCCTGCGGCAATCGGCTCAAAAATGGGAGAGATCTCGGATGGTACAAGCAATACGATCGTCTTTAGTGAACGGCTTCGCGCAGACTTTGGTATTTCCAGTGTCGGCGCCAATCAAATCGAGAATGCAAACGGAACTGCCGTAGGCATTGCGAATATGATCAATGTCCCTCGTCTTTGTCTTACCGTGAGTAGCGGGCGGTTCTTCAACGCTGGAACACAAGTGAAGGGTCGATTTGGTTCACTTTGGACCGATGGTCAACCCGAACGTGTCGCTTTTAACACAATCCTGGCTCCCAATTCGCCAGGTTGCACCGATGACGTCAACGGAAATGCAGACTCGATAAATGTTGTCTTGCCAGCAAGCAGTCGCCATACTGGCGGAGTCAATGTAGGGCTCGCCGATGGATCCGTACGATTCGTTAGTCAGTCCATCGACACTGGCAATCTTAACATTACTCAGCCAGATTCCGGTGCGAGCAACTACGGTGCTTGGGGAGCGATGGGCTCCAAATCGGGTGGAGACATATTCGCTGACCAGTAACGTCACAGTATCGAGTCAATGCAATTGACGAGTGCAAGCGGCAATGTCGCTTGCACTCTTTTTTTATTTCGTTGCGAAATCGAGTATTCGAGGATGATCTCTATGTTCTGCAGGATCGGTTGTGTTGTTTTGACTGTTCTAGTTTTGTCATTTATGACAGGATGTCAGGGTTCATCCGGCCATCCTACAACTTATAAAGTGAGCGGATCCGTGAAGCTCAATGGAAAACCGGTTGAGGGAGCGACCGTCCTGTTTCAAATAATGGGGGGTAAAGATAGCGCGGTTGGCTCGACAGATGCCAGCGGTGAATATTCGCTTTCCACTTTCACGCCTAATGACGGTGCCGTTGCAGGGCAATATTCGGTCGCGATTTCAAAGCTTTCGACTCCGCCCGTCGCATCCAAGCAACTCGTTCAAGGCCAAATCCAGAGTGGAGATCTGGGCGATTCCTACGCCGCGCCTTCGGGCAAAGAGGGCGGAAGCTCAGATGGAACTCCAAAGAACTTGCTCCCTGCAAAGTATGCCAACGACCAAACTTCGGCTTTACGCGCGACAGTTGCGACATCTGGCACCAATCGATTTGATTTCGATCTCAAGTAAATTCAATTTCAACTTGTTTGCAACCAATCCTGTCCAAGAAAGTAAAAAACGCGATGACTACAGAGGAGATCGATGCAAAAAAAACAGTGGATCAACAAAGCAATGGCTGGACTCCTGCCATCGTTGGATCACTTTCGGCATGCATCGCTGGTGGTTTAATAAGTTACTTTGTATTGAATTCATTGACTCCTATTTTCCCGTTCCCAGACCTTCCTGAATTGGGGCTCGGCCCGCCGCCGGAATTGGTTCAAAAGTATCATGACGCGGAATACGCATTTCGCAGCAACAATGGCGCCGTCGATTGCGGCATTATTGGACTATGCGTAGGAGCAATGATGGGACTTTTCACGGTTCAAAGTCGGCGATTCTTGTCGCTTATCGCCGGCGGATTGGGTGGATTGCTGGGCGGGGCGATCGCTGGCTATTCCGTTGGACAATTCGTCGCACAGGGGCTGATCGTAAAAACAGATATGACCCTACTTCATAGCACTCTTTTTCATCTTGCAATTTGGTGTTCGATTGCAATCGGTTTGGCGCTCGCGATCTGTCTGGTCCATCCTAACGCCAAACAGTCTTTGGCCGCGTTGATCGCAGCGGTGGTTTCTGGGGCCTTAGCGTCCATTAGTTACAACGCTCTTGGCTCGACATTGTTTCCGTTTGCCAACCTCGCTTTGATTACACCCACTGCCGTAAGCGAACTCATACTTTGGATAGCCTCAAGTTCGATCGCGTTAGGCCTCGGATTTGGTTTGGGCATGCGAAAGGCCAAACCAAAAGTGATTGTTTACGGATAGTGAGCAGATGAAAACGGTCCCGCTTCGCTCGATGCGTTAAGCGTCGAGCGAGTTCGACTAGTCGATTATTTAGCAGACTTCTTTTCGGGCGATTCGCTACCCTCTACTTTTATAGGCGTCGGGGAGGATTCGTCTCCGGCCAGTGTACCGTCTGCGCGAATCATCTTTGGAAGTTCCTTGTCCTTCGGAATCAACTTCATGGAGATGCTGTTCACACAGTGCCGAGTGTTTTTCGGAGTGTATCGCTCCCCCTCAAAAACGTGACCAAGATGTCCGTCGCAATTTTTGCAGACAATTTCAATTCGGCCACTGCCATCCGCATCCAACTGTCGCTTCACCGAGCCCTTGATCTCCTCGTCGAAGCTTGGCCATCCACAATGGCTCTCAAACTTTTCGGTTGAATTGTAAAGTGGCGCATTGCATCGCTTGCAAATGTAGGTTCCCACAACCTTGGAGTGCGTGTATCCACGCTCACGTGCTTCGGTCCCCTTTCGGATAATGACATCCGCTTCTTCTTTGGACAATTTATTGAATGGATCGATCATTTTTTTAGACTGCGCTAGTGGAGTGGTCTTTTTGGTCTTGGAAGAATCCTGTTTCGTGCCTTTTGCAGACTCTCCATCGCTCGCTTTAGTCGAACCATCCTTCGGCGGGTCGAATGCGTGAGTTGCTGCAAAGGCTCCAAATGAAACAAGTAAAGCAACGGCAGTAAGGATTGGAAATCGGGATTTCATCTTGGCCTCGAGTGGATTGAAAATAACGAAAAACGGTCAACCGGCTGCCAAAGTCATGGTGCGACATGACATTATAGCAACGTTCAAGTCCAAAATCAGCCAGTTTTTCTCTTCGACTTGACCAGGCAATCGATTGCGGATAACTTTTTGAATTGCCAACAGCGTGCATTTTCATTGCTAGCACGATGTTTTGTTGCGGGTGTGGCGGAATTGGCAGACGCGCTAGACTCAGGATCTAGTGGCTAAATACATACGGCCGTGGAGGTTCGATTCCTCTCACCCGCACTCCTTGCCCCTATTGTCGAACGAAAGAACATTTCCCTCGCGGTATGCCAAAAGATTTTCTAGCAGGGGTGCTCCCCGAGTACGACGTGGTTGTGATTGGGAGTGGACTAGCAGGGATGACCTCTGCCAATATTCTTGGTCGGGCAGGGCATCGTGTTCTTTTGCTGGAGCAACACTACAAGCTAGGCGGGCTCGCAACGTGGTTTAAACGACCCGGTAACCACACCTTTGATATTTCGCTTCATGGCTTCCCATTTGGAATGATCAAAAGCTGCCGACGCTATTGGAACGAGGAGATCGCTTCCAATATTCACCAATTGAAAAACATCCGATTTGATAACCCGATGTTTTCTCTGACAACCACATTCAATCGCGAAGACTTTACCAAACTCCTCACCTCACAATTTGCAGTCGAAGCGGAAAGCGTTCGCAAATTTTTCGATGCCGCTCGCGGAATGAATTTCTACGACGACCAATCGATGACCACGGGTCAACTCTTTGAGAAGTTTTTTCCCGGCCGAGAGGATGTTGTTCGCCTCCTAATGGAGCCGATCACCTACGCAAATGGTTCCACGCTCGAGGATCCAGCGATCACCTACGGCATCGTCTTTTCAAACTTCATGGCCAAAGGGGTCTTTATCTACGAGGGTGGTACAGACGACCTAGTCACGAAGATGCAAGCTGAACTGACCAAGAACGGTGTCGATACACGCATCCGATGCGATGTTTCCAAAATTCTAGTCGGGACTGGTGGCGTTCAAGGTGTCGTCGTAAACGGCCGAGAAATCAAATGCAGAGCCGTCGTCAGTAATTCGAATCTTCGTTCAACAATACTTAACATGGTTGGACCCGAGCACTTTGATCCGCAATTCCTATCCGACGCACAGGCTGTTAGGTTAAACAATAGCAGTACCCAAGTTTACATGGCCATCAAACCTGGGGTGACCATCCCTGAGTCCACAGGTGACTTGCTTTTCTGTTCGACAGCACCGCTCTTCCGCACGAATCTGTTGCTCGACCGCAAGATCACTTCACGGACCTTTAGTTTTTATTATCCGAAAACACGTCCTACCGGCAAAGAAAGATCTGCAATCGTCAGCAGCACGAATGCGAATTGGAGTGACTGGTCGAACTTGAACGAAGAAGAATACGCCGAGAGCAAACGAGACCTCGTAGAAACCACCCTCGATTCGCTTGAGCAATACGTCCCTAATTGTCGCGAAAAAATTGAGCACGCAGAAGCAGCCACGCCACAGACTTTCCAACACTACACCAAGCATGAGTTGGGTGCTAGTTTCGGCACAAAGTTTGAGGGATTGGCCGTCTCTCGCGGTTTGCCGCACCAAATCAAAGGACTCTACCATGCCGGGTCGGTTGGAATCATTATGTCGGGCTGGTTGGGTGCCATCAATTACGGGGTAATTGTGTCCAACGAAGTAGACCAAATGCTGACCAAAACAGCGCCAACCATCTCCGTTCCATGATTGACTCGCAACCGCAGCTGAATCAAACTACGTATCGTTTTGATGTGTTCCTTTTTCCGCCGTTCTTTTCCAATTTGTTTGAGCATGACCACACGTCGCCGGGCTAGAGAAGTCGTTTTGCAAGTACTCTACGAAGAGGATATGAATCCGATGCGAGAGTTAACTGTCGCAGACCAGTTCGTTTCGAAACGCATGCTGCACAACAAACCGTTGGTTGCCTTTGCGCAACAATTGTTGAAAGGTGTGCGCATCCACCGCGATGCAATCGACGAGATCTTGACGAAGCATGCGGCCAATTGGTCCGTAAAACGGATGACCACGATCGACCGAAACATCCTGCGAATGTCGACCTTTGAAATGATGCACGGAGGCGTACCTGGCCGAGTCTCGATTAACGAAGCCATCGAAATTGCCAAGCGGTACGGCAATCGCAACTCCGGGCAATTCGTCAATGGCATTCTCGACCGCGTTTTACGCGAACACGAATCCAATCAAGCCGGGGAAAAAGAAGCTGAAAAAAGCGTCCAAGTCTAAGAAACGTACTGCTTCGGTCCCGGCATCATTTGAGACATGCCCTGCGATTGTACTGCTTTCGCTCCGCGCCTGACTTTCGTTTTTCCAGTTGGAATAGCTCCAGCTTTGTGAGCGTCCGTTGAACCGCATCTTGACAACGCCCACAGCTATCGAGACTTCTTGAGGTTTCTGAGCTGTCGCCTTCTTGTTTCTTTCTGCCGACGCTCTTCTCGGCGGATTACATCGATCTCCCATTTGCAATCTGGATGCGCCGCCAACCATCAAACGAAGATCTTCATGGCAATTCAACCCATCGATATGCGTCGAGGAGTTGACACTCTGGCCGCATGGGTTGATCAGATCTATTTCAATTTACCTTTTTGTCCGACATCGAAACTCGCTTTTATTTTTTCGAAGGATAAAGCCAATGGGCACGCCGGGGCCATCCAGCTACATGCACCTTTCTCAATCATTGATTGAACTTCCAAGCCGGGGCCATCCAGCTACACGCACCTTTCTCTCTCAATCATTGATGCAACACAATTGCGGAACGAAAGTATTGGAACGACAGGTATCACATTTCAAAAAGACATGGTCTTCAGATAGGCAACTCTCCGAAAAATGAATAGAAGAGCCAACGAAGCTCCATGGTCGGTATCAACCAACATGCGATTGTGACATCTCACCAGCAACTGAATCGCTAACCAGCACTCGTTAACGGCGAACTGCCAGTTCGGTAGCCGGGACGTCCTCTACGAATCGCTTCTTGTGCCAACGACTCTGGCTTGCCCGCTACGCGTTTAAAGATCTTGCCGAATCGCTTTACCAAGTCGCACCATAACTCGCCCGACAATCCAACTCGTTCCATGATCGGGGCTAAGTCGGCCGGAATGCGACCCTTCTTATGGTCTCGGCGTATCTGCCTACCTGTCCAATCCAGCAGCTTCAAGTACAACTCGAAACTCATTCCAAGAAACCCTTTGTCGCTAGCCCGCTTCCCGCTCTTGCTTGGCATTGCTTCTTTGTACGCGACCGCACGTTCGTCGATCGTCAGCGGTGTCAACCAAGCGTCGCTTCGCACGAAGCTCGTCTGCCCTTCAGCTGTAGATCGAGCTCGGTCGCCACGCCGCTTTTTGCCGAGCTTTGCTCGAGCCCGCTCCTTTTGAGCACCCTTCTGTGCCGCGACACGTTCGTATACCGAAGTGTACTGGCTCTTCTCGGGAGCCTCGGCAAATCCCGCTCGCACGGGATTCAAATCCACATAAGCAGAACAAGCCAAAATCGCAGTTTCATCAGCCAATTTCTGGCATTTGTATCGCCCCTCCCAGAATCGACCCGTGCATTTATCCTCGTTGTTACTTCGTCGCGCGATCGGCTCGGCCAAGGCACGCATCCACCAAGAAATGTCACTCAGTCGACTCCGCAATTGCTTGTTGCGAGCTGGAGACATCCACATTTTGAGTTCACTCTCAGTAGGAACAGCAGGGCTCTTGTCCGTGTTCTTTCGAAGCGGAAACAACTGCCACCAACGCTGAGCGACCTCCTCGTCAGACCAACCAGCAACGATATCAGGCCGATTGCGTAAAATGACGTGAATATGGTTAACCATCACCGCAAAGGATAAACAGTCGATTCCAAAGCTCGCGGCGAGCTTTTGCAGGCGATTCTGGATCCAAGTCCGCCGATGTTCAAAGGATTTGCCGGAGACGGGGTCGGAGCCACAGAGCCAAGCCCGACGAACCGTCCTCTGCACGGCATGAAAACAGCCAACTTCATTCGGATCAAAAATATCGCGACGATTCTGCCTAGCCATGGACAGAGCCCCTTTCCGCAAATGCCAAACGAAAAATGCAA
>JANMGH010000206.1:0-5895 GCA_031374515.1 Pirellula sp.
CGAGATTGGATCAAGCTCAAGCAACGGTTCGCTCTACAGACAAGTTCATGAGTGTCGTAGGGCTCGCGTTGAAGCAACCCACAGCTGCCTCATTCCTTGACCCATTCGCGTCGGCTAAGTCCCACGCTTCGACCAAGGCGAGCGAACTCAACGAAGGCAACATCCAGGCCGACGATATGGAAACCTTGATTGGTCTGGTTGCCAACAATTTCTGGAAATAAATAGCATCCCACACGGCCTCAAAAGTCGTTACCATCATGTCACCGATGTAGGACGCATCGGTCGCGTGACCAACCGCTGAGGAATCGACGCTTGCCGGCAAGACACGCAGCAGTTTACCAGACGCTTTCCAAGATCTATTTTCCTTTGGGTTGATTCTGATTTTTGCAAACGATACGATGGGATTTTTTTGAGCGAAGGATAGAGCTCTGGTGAGAACCAACTCGACAACGAGACTGGACTTTCAAATCAACGCCCCGAAAGACTGGCAGCGTTGTTTTTTCGACCGAGACGTAACATGCGACTCTATGACCTCCTGATCACCCTGTCTTGCATCGCCACCGTGTCCGTCATTGTGGTTGGGCAGGACCGGAGCCCGTCCACCACTTCAACACAAAACGCCGATGTTAACGACCTGACGGTACCTATTGCCAAAGGTGCGATCGTTTCTGGTTTAGGCGAGAGCGCGATGTACGTGTTTCAAGCCATGAACAGTGACTATTGGTTCGGCAGCAACGACCGAGGTGTTTACCGTTTTGACGGAAAAGTAATTGTCAACTTCACGACGAAGGACGGGTTGTGTAGCAATCGCATTCGGGGGGTCCAGGAAGACAATTCGGGCAACGTCTACTTCACGACGTATGAGGGCATAAGCAAATTCGACGGGAAGTCTTTTACGACGCTGCGAGTTTCGGCGAGTTCCCTTCCGACAGACTGGAAGAAAGAGCCGGATGATTTGTGGTTCGTGGGGCCTCCGGATGCCGGTATCGTGTTCCGTTATGATGGCAAATGGCTTCACCCCTTGGAATTCCCCAAGACCAAGCTCGGCGACGAGCACTTTGCAAAGATGCCTCGCTCGAAATTCCCTAATGCGATTTATAGCCCGTATGACGTCTACTGCATATTGAAGGACAGCAAAAGCAACCTCTGGTTCGGCACCACCTGCGTCGGGGTGTGTCGGTATGACGGCAATTCGTTTGACTGGCTCACCGACAAGATCCTGACGGAGGCACCGGTACGATCCATTTTTGAAGATAGAAAAGGAAATTACTGGTTCACTTACAGTGGCGGAGCCTCGCTAAATGGTTTCAGGGTGGTCAACGACTTTGGCAGACTGCAAGAACAGGCGGAAGGCACCATCGTTGAAGGCATGTCGATCATTGATGACAACAACGGTAAGCTCTGGACGGCGGCGTTGAGTGCTGGAGCATTCAAATACGAAGGAAAGCAGAAGGTGTCCTACCCAATCAAAGAAGGTATTACCTCGATTGAAGCCTTCGCAATTTACAAGGATAAACAAGGCTTCTTGTGGCTTGGCACGCACAACGGAGGGGCATACAAATTCAACGGAAAGGCATTTGAGAAGTTCCGGCCCTGACGGCAGCAAGAAAAGCAGTCACGGTGGGCACCTAGACGGAGGTCTACTCTCGAATTGGTTAGCTGGATGCCTGGCTACCTCATCCACTATGAAAGCGTCGTACGACTGCAGCAACTAGCTTTCCATCGCTACATTCGACGATCGCTCCACCGTTTTCCGTTCAGAATGAGTTTGGGTAAGGTTTTGCTTAACTCGGCAACTTGCTCGGATGTAAGTTTGCTTTCGTCGAGGGAAAGGTACTTGAGATTTCGGCATGATACCAAACTAGCGATTGATTCGTTGCTAAGTTGAAAGGCTGGAAGGAATAAGTGAGTCAAGTGAGGACAAAGTTGGACCGCCTGCAATCCAGCGTCAGTCACGCTCGTCTTCTCAAGATTCAGAAGCATGATCTGTGAAATACCGGGTGTCCGCTCGGAAGCCAATTGAATCAATCTGTGTAAGTCATTATCGGAAAAACTCGTACGCGATACATCACACGACACGCCAGTACCTTCGATTGTGCTGATATAAGCGTTCCCACCATCAATTAGTTCCTCTAGCTTCGTTTTTAAGGTTAGATTTGCTGCATGCCCCAATTGGTTTGCGCGAATAATGTTACCGATAATCGCGAAGAAGCAGGCTGCGATGAGCATCAAAATCAAGCAGGAAATGATGCTCAGGCGAAAGCGCCATTCTCCCGTAAGGACTCTTTGACGCTGCAATTCCAGAACAACGGTGAAAGAGGCAATTGCGCCACATGAAATTGCAAATACCAGAGGCCAATTGAAGCGGGTACCAATAAACCATGAGATCAAAAGCATGGCAAGAGCGTTGACACCGACGACCATGCCGATATATCCGGCGACTCGCCCCCATCGAACGCATGGCTTGCCGCCCTGATTGATAACCCAGGTTAGTTGAGTCGGAGTTTCGCCGTAGCCATTTTTGTTCATGTATTTAAGTCTAACAGAACGCGAAGTAGCAGGCAAAATCCTAAGTGCCACGGCCAACTCATTTACACATTGAATATTGCTGCTTGCTCTACTCCTGCAGCGTCGACTTAGCCAAACCATCTTCGTACACCCATCCGCAGCCAGCAGTGATTAGCAGTGTCTGTCCCAACGGATGCGTATGCCATGCCGTCCGAGCTCCTGATTCAAACGTCACGCTGGCGCCGACCGCGCGTGCCGGAGCGTGTGGCTGGAACAGCGCGTCGATTCGGACGGTTCCGGTGAACCACTCAGCGGGTCCGATGGCAGATGGCTAAGTCCCAATTCGTGCAATATTCATTTTTGAAACCGGTGTTGTGGTTGAAAGATAGTCGGATGTAGTCTTTGACGATCGGCAATTAAACCGTATCCACAACGTTGTCCAATCCACTACCATGAAATGAGTCATATGATGAATAGTGCTCGCCTCAGCCTTTTGGTCTTCGGACTCTATATGGTTTTTGTGGCCGGATTGGGTTTCATGGTCATGCCAATGCAGATTCTATACCTCTTTGGATTGAATGCCGGAGACGATGTATGGATTCGATTTGTTGGAATGCTGGCATCCATCGTGGGGTTTTACTACATACAAGTAGCACGCGCCGGATTGGACCGTTTCATTCCTTGGACTGTGCCCGGACGCTATTATGCCGCCGCTTTTATGGTATTGCTTGTCGTATTGAAAATGGTTGGCCTGGGCTTATTGTTGTTTGCTGCCATTGACATTGCTGCCGCGACCTGGACTTTGTTAGCCCTTCGTTATGCCAAGTGAGTGTCTCGAACGCATTGGATGTGACCAAGGTGAGGAATTCCAGGAGAAAACGAATGAACAGTCGAATCGCCTCTAAAACTCCCTCGTTAGACGAACATCGAAACAGACGAGCCTGCGGGGACGCCATTCTCAATTCTCCATCCGCGACCGGCGACTTGGCCCCGCACCTGAGAAACGTGAATGGCGATCGCTCATTAAGTTTCGTAAGTCGCTTGTTCATCGCATCAATCGAGCTCGTTGCTCCATTCGAAGCCTCTTTGTCAATCACGGGATCACCATTGACCGCACGGTCAAACTTTGGGCCTCGGGACGGAAATCGCTCAACGAGTATTGAAAAACAATCGATCGATGCTTGAGCAACGAGTTTTGGAAAGGCCAACTTGATGCCGAGTTAACGCAACTCGATGCGGTTGGCTTACAGCTAACTTCCATCGAAAAGAAGCTGGATGAAATCGGCAAACAGGATCCTCGAGTTCTGCGTGTCATGACCATCGATCGAGTTGGCCCAAGGACTGCGGAAGCTATTGTCAACCATTCGTCAGATTGCATCGTTTGACTTGACTTGCAGTCTAAATCGCTCTTACGCATCCTCAATGAAATGCCTGCGTTGCTCGGTCACAGCTTTAGTATTCCGCTCGACTTCGTCCAGTTGCCTTCGGCACTCCGCAAGTGTCGCACTGACCGCCGCGATAGTAGTGCCACAGGCTGACGACGCTGCCTGGATCTTCGACTTAACAACCCAGTCGGAAATCAAACCGTCGAAAAAGGATTCGGCGTAGGTCGAAAACCCATCGATGTGGACGGCGACATGGAGGCGCAGGCTCGCATCGGCCAGTTCCTCTTGAAATTTGCGAAGAAGGCGCTGGGCAGCCTTGGCGTACTGACTCGCCGTGTCGATTCTTGAAAGCTGTGCTTTCGTAGCTTGGAAAGCGCCTCCTAGCTCATCCAATGTCCACACGTCCTCCGCGGACCGAAGTTCAACAAGAACTCTCTCAAGAGATTCTAGTGCTGCCGTCCCGGCCTGCATCGCGTCTTGAAGTTCCAATCTGTCAGCGCCAAGATCTACAAGCCGTTCGACTAGGCCACACAACTCATCAGCCCGCTGATCTCGCGTCTCGACCAGGAGCCGATGCTTCTCCTCAACCAACCGCTCATACTCGCTGTCTGCATCGTTAAACTCAATTAGCCTCTGCTCCAATCGATCAAATTCCATCTGGGTAAACTTAACAGCTTCGATGGCCTCCGCGTATTTAAGCTTGGCAGAAAGATATTCCTGGTCGACCTTTTCCAGCTGCTTACTCTTGGTGCCGAGGATGGTAAAGAAGAGTGACATAAGGCTAACCCCTTCGAGGTTTTCCACATGGGTTTGCTCACTACCAAGCAACTGCCTGTGTTTGAAGCAACGCTGTTGCTGCTCTTGAACTTGGCGCTGGGCCTCTGCCAACATTGCCTCTAGCTTTCGTTTAGCACGAACCCGTTCCTTCGCTAGCAAGAGTTTCTCGTTGATACGCTGCAACATGCAAAGGTCTCCTATGTAGGGTGGCAACGGTTCCCGGAGCGCCGACGTGACTATTTTCAGGAGGCAATTAAGCTTATTGTTTTTTCTACCTTGGATGCGGAACTCTTCCGACTATTCCTTATGAAAATTGACCGAGATCGAGATTGGCCCCTTGGATTCCGATCAGGGAATGATTACAAGTTTCCCGCGATATTTTGTTTCTTGCCTCCGTCTATCGAGGATTTCCAAGGAAAGCTGTGCGTTGCGGATTGTGCCTGAGCAGTCTCGGCTCGGGTTAAATTTGCGATGGGGCGGATGCAATGCGACCGCCTACTTCATACCTGCCATTGCTTCGTCAATATCATGAAATGTTGGTCTTCTTCGTTCGCCGATTTCCAGTGCGTCAAACATAAGCGATCCAGAGTCTGCGTCTTCTTTATCATCCAGCCCAAGGACATGCCCCATTTCGTGAAGGACAACGGTGAGCAGATCAACTCCTGAACTCATCGCATTGTTGTCTGTATTTACGTCCCATCCAACCCCGGAACCGTCATCATCCAAGAAAATGCCATCGCGCGACGCCAAGCCTAGGTAGCCATTCTGCATAGTCACAATCTGTATCGTAACAGCTTGCAGACGAGTAACCAATTCTATCGGCAAACCGGCTGTGCTCCAGAATTCGATTGCCTTTTGCCGAACACTCTCCACATCTTTGACCGAAAGCAAAACGGGGAATTGACTCTGCAAAACCGAAGTACTGCGAGCCACCCATCGAAGCGGAGAAAAAGATGGATCGATTCTATAAACGACATTGTAGTAGGTAGAGACGAGCAGCTTACCATTGGCATCGAAATCGATACCGCTGATACTTCCGGTAACGTTCTGAGCGGCTGAATCGAATCGCTTGAGTTCCGTACCAGTAAAACTCATTTGAATTACTTGCGGAGATTGGTTACTTGCAACCCACAACGAATTCCCACTGGGGTCCAATGCCAACGAACCGCTGGAGATATCAATTGGCGTCTTCCATCGTCCCGTTTCCGCTCCATTGCTTGGATCC
>JANMGH010000078.1:0-31272 GCA_031374515.1 Pirellula sp.
AGCAAATCGTGGACGATAAGATCAGACCTAAGTCTCAATCCATCGGTTGATCGCATTTTTTGCTGCGCTATATCAGAAAAAATGAAAGTCTTTTGCTCGACAATGAGAGGGACACAATCAATTGTCGGTTGGTCGCCCAAAATTACATCCCTGTTGCTGCTCCTTCATAGATATGCAGTGTCCCTCTTGCTCCCTTTCTGTCTCAGATATGCAGTGTCCCTCTTGCTCTCTTGGATACTTGCTCGCACTCTGTCTCAGATATGCAGTGTCCCTCTTGCTCCCTTTCTGTTTGTCTATTGCTTTTTTTACTTTCAGAAGGGCGTGCTATTGGGCAGTTTTAGAGTGTGTCTGCTCGTTTCTGGGTTGATCTTGGCCCTAGATTTCCATAGCGGTGGTAATCGAAGGAAATACTTTGCTCCACGACATACCATAACAATTCGATGCGCCCGAGATGCGAGACCGCTTCGTCCGCCACGAACACTTGATGTCGATTTGCGGCTCGCCGAATCGACTCAGGCACGCGATTGGTAGCAGCGTATCGCAAACGTGCAACCTGACTATTCTCGATCGACCGAATAAGCTCCTCATCGCTCTCTTCTAAGAATTCGATTCGGCCTGCCCAATCGTAGGTCAGTTTTTCCAGTGCGGCAATCGTTTCTTCGTGCACGGAGTCGGGATGGCTAATGGTCGCACGGCAGTTCGCAGCGATGGCTGCCGAGCACCTGGCCGCAATATCGAATGGTTTGTCATCCGAGTGAATCCGGATCCGAAGTGGCGAGGCTGGTAAATAGCGTCGGTGATTGTCTTGACCTATCAATTGAAAGTGATCGTGCTCGACCAATGTTTCTTCGCGCGCGAATTGATCGTAGGAAAGAATCGCTAGTCGCAGGAGTGGAATTTGTTCGGCGGTTGAGCCGGGAAGATCCAACAACAATCGACTCGAGTGCCCAAGTCTCTCCCAAAAGCTCAGAAGTACTTTCGAAACGGGTACTTGCCCTGATTCGGGAGCAGTCGTCGTCGACGTCGATTCCTCAAAAGTCAACAGAGTCGCTACATAATTTGGTCCGCCCGCTTTGGCACCTGGGCCGAATGCGCTTTTGCCCATTCCGCCAAATGGTTGCCGAAGGACAACGGCGCCAGTCGTTGGGCGATTGATATAAAGATTGCCAGCTCGAATCGACTCTCGCCATATTTTCTGTTCGCGGTCATCTAGAGATTCGAGTCCGCTGGTCAGGCCAAAGCCAGTTGCGTTCACCATTTGAATTGCTTCGCCGAGTCTTCGGAATTTCATGACACCCAGAACCGGTCCAAATAGTTCATTCATGTGTGTGAAGTTACCGGAAGTTGTATTCCACTTGACGCCAGGTGAGTAAGAACATGGATTGTCGCCTAGTTGAGTGGGCATAACGGCCCAACTTTCGCCGATTTCAAGTTCTTTGAGTCCTCGAAGTAGGTCACCCGATGGTGGACGAATCAGTGGTCCCATTTTTGTCGACAAGTCCCAGGCGGAACCCACTTTGAGGCTAGAAACCGCGTCGACAAGCTGTTCACGGAATTCGGAAGACTCAAAGACCTCTTCGTCCAGCAAAAGCAGAGATGTTGCACTACATTTTTGTCCGGCGTGTGAGAACGCGCTATGAAGTACATCTTTGATGACGAGATCGCGATCGCTTAAACCACTGACGATCGTAGCGTTTTTGCCGCCGGTTTCCGCGAAAAGTTTGAGGCTGGGAGTTTGGTCCAGGATGGTCAGCGCTGTCTCGGTTCCGCCCGTCAAAATGACCCTCGCTATCTCCGGACGTTGCAGCATGTGCTGGCCTGCCATGGCGCCGCTACAGGGCACGAATTGCAACGTCTCGTGCGGGACCCCAGCTCGCCAAAAACATTGGCACATGATGTACGCTGGCAGTACGGTATCGGAAGCAGGCTTAAGGATGACAGTATTGCCTGCGGCCAGAGCAGCCGCCACGCCGCCGCAGGGGATTGCGATTGGGAAGTTCCAAGGGCTGATCACGACAACAACTCCAGCCGCATTGGCTTTGAGCAAAGGATCCCGTTGCAGTTCCAACGCGCAGCGGGCATAGAACTCAACAAAGTCGATGGCTTCGCTGATCTCCGGATCGCTTTCGAGCACGGTTTTGCCGCCATCGGCGATGGCTGCACCGATCAAATCCGCACGTGCGATTCGAAGCTCCTGAGCAGCAGAGCGCAAAATACGATAGCGGTCGCTTGAATTCATGGCTCCCCATCCAATTAGATCTTTGCTTGCGCAGTCGACTGCTGCACAAATTTGCAATCGATCCGCTTGTCGATACTTGGCTGCAATCGTTCCTGGGCGCGAAGGATCCAACGATTCAACAAAGTTTCCGCACCCCTCTTGTTCTTGTCCAGCGATCGATAACGGAATCATCATCGCGCGCGAGTCGCAAAGCGGTTGCCATTTTTCAACAATCGACTCAGCCCAATACGAATTGGCAACCAATGAAAAGTCTGTATCTGGTTCGTTGACCAATGTTTGCCAACTCATTGGTTTAGCGGGCATCGGCGGTGGATTGCGACGATCTTGCTGCCGCCTTGGCTGGGCGGAAACGGTGCTGATTCGATCGACCGACTCCAAGAACCCATTTTCAAGTCGTTGCCAAGTGGCACCGCCAGCAGAGATTTTGAAAGCATGTCTTAAGAAGTTGTCAGGCCCCGTGTTCTCATCCATTCTTCGAACGAGGTATCCAATCGCATTGATAAACTCTTCTCGTTGGCACGCTGGCGCATAAAGGAGCACACTGCGGCTCAACTCAAACATCGCTCGGCGTTGATGGTTTGCCATCCCCTCAAGCATCTCAAATTGCACGTTGTCCACGCATCCTTGAGCAGCGGCAAGCATCATTCCATAGGCGAGATCGAATAGATTGTGCGAAGCTATCCCGAGTTGCACAGCCTGACTGTGCCCTGGCTGCAACCCATAACGAACCATTCGCTTGTAGTTCGCGTCCGTGTCAATTTTAGAACGGTAGGGGGCTTGAGGCCATCCGCGTATGGAGGCCTCGACACGCTCCAGCTCCATGTTGGCCCCCTTCACAATTCGGATCGTAATAGGCGAGCCCCCTTTGTTGAACCGATCCAGTGCCCACTGCGTGATGGTTTCTTGAACCAAAGAGGAATCTGGGATATAGGCCTGCAACGCGATGCCACCTCGCACTTTCTCCATCCCTTTGCGAGAGAGGGTATGCATAAAAATTTCGGAGGTTAAATGAAGATCGCGGTATTCCTCCATATCTAAATAGACAAACTTCGGTATTCGCTGACCATCGGACTTGACGAACATCTCTTTTGCAGCGGCACGATAAAGCAATTCCAAACGATCGGAGACGGTCCGAATAGAGTTCTTTCTTGCAAGTGGCGAGATTTGGGAATAGAGCGTTGAGATCTTAATCGATACGCATTCGATCTCTGGCAGTTGGAGCGCAGCGAGATATCGGTCTAGCCTTCGTCTCGATTCGCCTTCTCCGAGGATCGCTTCACCAAGGAAATTCACGTTCATCCTCAACCCTTCTTGCGAACGCTCTCGCAGGTGGCCGCAGAGTTTATCATGCTCTGCTGGCAGGATCACGTTTGCAGTTTCCTTGCGCATCTTTTCCTTCACCATGGGGACCGCAACGCCTGGTAAGTACTCGCCAAAAGACTGAAAGCCTTTCAGAAGCGCTTGGTCAAAGACGCTAAAGAACCTCGGCACTCCTTGGACATCGAGAATATGAACCATTTGATCGACAACGCGCCCAGGCAACATGCTTCGAAAACTTTGGTCGGTGATCTGCGTCAGCGTCGATTTGTCTTCGGGATGCTGAAGCATTCGGTCGAGTTCGGCTTGTTGGCGTCGTTCCTGTGGGGTTTGCAGTTGGCTTGCACGCTGTTGCAAAATTGTCGCAAGGCTAAGTGCTGCTTTCAGAATCCGTTTGTCATCGATTGCAGGTTTCGGATTCGTTTTGATCCCGTGCTGCTCGAGAAGCGATTGAACATTCTGAAGGTGAAGTGGTCCCAATTCAGCAGAACTTGGCATGGCAATTTAAGTGTTTCGAGTTGAGTCTAATCGAGTAAGCACTCGAAGGGAACTTTGTCGGACGCGTCTTTGGCTGGAAAGGATTTCGTGATTCTACCGTTTTCAACGAGGAACGCCCCTCCCAATTGAAAACCATCGCCAACCAATGCCCCTGTCCCATTCCCTTTGAGAATCGCAGACTTAAACCCTCGCCACCATACGCGTGGTCCTAGCAGTTGCGACAATTGGCCTCGCTTGAGTTCATAGGCGCGATAGAGGTCTGCTGTGGGATTGGAAATTGCAAGTGTATCGCTTAATCCGGATCGATCTAGCATCTTCTGTCCTTCCTCAGGGGAACCTAAATGAATTACGACGGGTGTAATCCTTTTACTTTGCAGACCCGGCAGCTTCTCTTTGAGTTCGTTGAGCGTTTCCCTGCAAAAGGTACAGCCTGCGTGGCGCACGAAAACCATGAGCAGCTTATTATTTAGTCCCAGTTCCCAAAGGTTGATCCCATTGGACACAATCGTCCTACTACTTACGCGTTCCACAGAAAGGTCTTCAGGCTCGACTTCGTCTCCGTGCTCTTTATGCGGCATTTTAAGGGCATTTTGATTTCTGGGATCGCTTTGATGTTTTAACACGATGTAGAGCATTCCACCAAAGGGAACCCACCAAACGACGTCGTTTGTCAAAATCGTGAATCCCCAAGACCAGGGCAATAGTCCATAAAACAAACTGTGTACAAATCCGATCGGACCAAGTACCTTTCCAATCAGGCCGACGAGAACGATGGGCCAATGAACTACAAAATCTTTGGCCGCGATCCAGTATCCAATACCATAAACCCCAACGATCATGCCGACGCATTGCCAAATGCCTGGGTAGTTTGGTCGTTGAATGCCCGTTAGGTCGAAAAGATGATTTGGGAGAGCAATAACCCACAGTCCCCAGACGATGTTGTAAATGGCTGCGATTCGTAAAACAATTGCTGGCCAACGTGGCTGATCTTCAATGCTGATGGTCATTTTCATTTCCCTTGGCATCAAAACCAATAGTCTATCGAGGCTCCACATTGGACCGCCATAAAAACTATAATGATCACGGAATTAACGCCCACCCAAGTGCGATTGGGTCAAGACTGGTAGTTCAGGATAACACTATGGTGCAACAAGCCAAATACGCATTCACAATTAATCGGCTCTCTTTTAAGGCGAGCGGCAGGATGAACACTACTTTCCAAGGGTTACAATCGGAGAGCGAGACGAGCGAGGCTCCTGCCGAGCTTGGTATTGGTTCGGCAAGAGCCTCTCCCTCCCGGCATAAACAATGCTGCCTCTCGCCTAATAGTCTCACTTTCGCATTTTTGGTGGTCGCGATCGTCGCACTTCTTGGGATTAGTCCGAGTTCGGTGTGTGCACAGAACTTTAATCTTGCACAAGTTACCCGCGAGCATCTGATCACGCAGGGAGTCGGAGAGGAAACGGGTAACCTGGCGATTTACGTATCGTTTCCCAATTGGTTTGGTAGATCAGGCTATTGTCCAATCCGCGTGCGTGTCGTGCCTCGCAAAGGACTGCAGTTCAAACAAGATGGCCAGTTGAAAGTGATTGTTGGCGTTGGAAACTACTCTCCGTTTTCATCTGCCGAACCCAATCGGCAAATTGTGGTTGAGGTTCCAATCGAGGCTGGAACAAGCGAAGCATATGGCGAGACCTTAGGAAACCTTCTTATTGGAAGTAATTCAAGTAGGTGGGAGTTGGTAAATGTTTTTGCCAAGTTGAATGGTCGGAAGTTGCGTTCCCAAAATGCGTCGATTTACAGTGGCGGCGGAGCAAACAATTACGAATGCAAAAATCTAATCCTGATTTCGGAAGAGTCCTCCAAGGATGATAGTCGCCGATCCGAAGCCCTCGCGGAAATGAAGGAAACTGGCTTCTGGTTTTCACAGGAAGCGTTTGTGCGGTCATCAGGTAGTTCGGTAGCCTATTGCGATGTGCGCAACATGCCATCGAATTGGCTCTTTTTTACTAGTCTAGAGGGCATTTCGATCGGCTTCGAAGACCTCGCTCGATTGGACGCAAGTGGGCTCGAATGCCTTAACCAGTACATTTTGGGTGGTGGCCACTTTACAATCAACAAGGTGACAAATCCCTACGATGTGTCTAGCTTCTTGCCAATTGATCTCAACCGAAGCTATAGATCAACGAAGGGACCAAACGGGACGGTCTCAAACGCAATGACTAGCTTGATTCCATTCTTTGAGCCACCCAGTTTGGATCTTCTTGAAGATACGCTTTGGGACGACTATCAGCGGGCACTTGGCCTTGCATTGGTTGTAAATCGACGACAAATTGTTTTTACTCCAAAAAGCAATAGATACCGAAATGCAGCATCGGGTTTTTACGAATCACTTGACGAGTTTCGTGAGGAGATGTTCGAAGTAGGTAAAGCGGTCATCGATTCGGAGTTGGCGTCGGCGAGCTATTTCGCCAGCCATTTTTTCGATTCTCTCTCCAAGTCCAAGCCGACTGGGGGAAGTCTTCCGGGCCAGATCACAATTCCGATTTTCGTAGCACATGGATTTGGTACCGTTTATCTGAATAATGCACGACGCGGAGATCAGTCCAGTCAGTTCGATGAAGTTTCCAACGCCACTGTAAACCCGCAAACGACGACCACCAGCTCGAAGAATCGCACTCACCGATTGGCGGACGGGATTGGAGATGATTTTTGGGATTGGCTGATCCCTTCGGTCGGACGTACACCCGCAATTCCTTTTCTCGCGTTTGTAGTCTTGTTTGTGGGTGTAGGTGCTCCAGCGATTATGTACTGGAGCAACCGGCATAAACGTCGTGTTTGGCTTGTGATTCTGATGCCGCTGATGGCGACTGCTTGCACCATTTTTCTCTTTTCTTATGGACTTTTGAAGGATGGTTTTGGCTCCGTTACTCGGTCGCGATCTCTCTCTTTTATTGATGAAAAGGGGAATGGAGTAGTCTGGTCTAGGCAGAGTTATTTTGCGGCAACCGTATCGAACGAAGGGTTGGTTGTTGGGCCAGAGACATATTTTGCTCCAATGCCAGTAAGACCGTACACGGAAATGCCAAAATGCCAACAACTGGATGTCGAATATGGTCAACAGTATCTTGGAGTCCTCCCACCCCGATTGCAAACCCAATTCTCAATTTCTCATCCTCTTCGAAAACTATCCATTTTTAAGAAGGAGGCTGAAATCGACCCAATACTTAACGGCCCTTCCTTGCTGAATGATTCGAACTTCACTTGGAGCCAAGCTGTCTTCATTGGGCCAAAAAGCGAGTTCTTTGTTGCCTCCAATGTGCGGCATGGTGAGCGCGTTCCGTTTGCGTTTTCGTCTCGGGAAGACGCGGAGCTAATTCTACAAAAGGAGTATAAATCTCAATCGCTTGTCCCTCCGCCTGATTCGCCCTCGGCAGACCAAACTTCCCTTGCTCAAACGTTTACAGGCTTCTTCACTTGGAATAACAGTTTAAGCAACTCGACAGGCCAGATAGTCGAAGAGTTAGTTTGGGCCAGCCATATCGGAAAGTCGGGCAATGACCAAACAGTCCTGCAGCCAAAAACGTTCCTAATTTTTGCGAAGGAAGTCCCGTATCTTGAAAAGTGTTTGCCCACTGCAAAGGACCAAGATGGAATTCACATGATCATTGGTCGCTGGTAAGCAAAGTCTGCGGAAACGTAGTTGGAAATGGCCATCCGCTGGTTCTGTTGGTTAAAGGTTGGGTCCCCTACATTCCGAACAATTGTCATTGATCTATGGAAAATCGCAACAATTCCACGAACAATCTACTTTCTTTCAGGTTTCGCTAAACTTCTGGTTTGCAGTGTTTGACTGTCCGAAAACATGGCGTAAGCTTGCATGCGTTCCGAATGTGGAACCCATGCGAACACCGCGAATCCAACAAGGTATCATTGTCTATGTCCCAAGCCTTTTTTCCAATTGAGACGATCGGCAGTCTTTGGGAGATCGTCTGCTTTGGTTGTACATTTCTTGCTCTGGCAACTGCTTGGATGTTATCACCACGATAGGACTTCGGCGCAATCACATCGGATTGGTCAGGCTCTGGTTATCGCGTCATTGCTTCATGACCAAAACGACGTCGCCGATGCTGCAATTCAAAGCTCTCAAAGCTTGCTTGTCTAATGTTACTTGGCTTTCATCCATCACAACATGGCACTGCAATGCAACAAAATCCTTGCGGCATGTGGCCACGATTGCTTTGCAAATGGTTTGCCCATTGCCGTGTAACTGCGTGTTTTGAATTTGCAATTCTTCGTGACTTGCTGTATTTGAGATCGTGTACTCGGCGGTGCCTTTGACTGCAAGTATCGACTGGGTCGCGCACTGAACAACAGGCCCGCCGTCGAAAATATCGATTTGGTCGGTTCGAACGAAACCTTGAGATTCGAGCATCGCGAGCGCTGGCCTCGTCTGATCATGTACGCGTCCAATTTTTGCAACCACATCCTGCGGAAGCAAGTCGAGATAGATGGGATATCTAGGCATTAAATCCTCAATAAACTGCTTGTCGATCATGGACAGTGAATCCGCGCGTGGAAAATCGATTTTGAAGAAATGTGCACCGATTGCTTCCCAGAATGGGCTGACTCCACTCTCGTCGATATAGCCTCTCATTTCAGCAATTGTTTGCGGAGCAAAACGCTTTGGATGTGCCGCAATGTATGCAAACCTAGACATGCTCAAAAGCTTCCCACAACCTTGACCTCGGTATTCGGGGAGTAGAAAAAGACTCCCTATTTCGGTGGGACCATTGTGAGTCTTGACCAAGTGCAATGCGCTAATCTCATAGGTTTGCTTCAGCAATTCGCAATGGTTTTTCTCCGTGACGATGCGATATGCATAAAACGGTTCAAAGCCACCAATCTTGGAAAAAACACAACTGGTACCAACCAGTCGACCACCCTCCAGATCTTGCATGACAAACACATAAGGGGCACCCTCGGCGCGTTCCGTCGATCTTCGAAAGGCAAATTGAGATCGTTCGATCCGATCCGATAGTTGGTCTTTATCTATTCTGAGTGATGTCATCCCTGCATTGGCTTGCCCAATTAGTTCCCAAAGGGCGTCGAGGTCTTCGAGGGTCACTTCGCGTACGATTACCATGATTTCCTCTTACCTAGGCTGTATTTCATCCCATTGTTTAGGCAATGACGTCAGAACGCGGTTGCCAGTCTTGGTCACCAGAACATCGTCCTCAATTCTCACGCCCACGACGCCGGGAATATAGATTCCCGGCTCCACGGTCACAATCATATCCGGCTGTAGAGTACGATCCTGTCCTTTCGCTAAACGAACCGACTCATGTATTTGGAGACCAAACGAATGTCCAAGCGAATGCGTGAATCGCTTTCCGAACCCCGCTTGCTCGATGATTCCACGAGCAATTCCATCGATCTCACTCATCATGATTCCCGGACGAATGGCTCGTATCGCGGCTTCCTGCGCGGACAACACGCTCTGGTAGACCTGATGAAACTTTGCGTTCGTTTTGCCTGTGATGATCATTCTGGTAATGTCGCTTAAGTACAGGTTCTCTTTCGCTCCCCAATCGATAAGCACGAACGGTGCTTCCTCGATCCGTTTGCTGGAAGGGCGACCATGAGGCAATGCCGCCCGCGCGCCAACACCGACGATCGATTTAAATGCGCTTCCTGTGCCACCCAACCGACGGATGGAGAACTCAATTTGATCCGCTACCGCTTTTTCTGTCATGTCTCCCGTCAACATTGCTTGAACCGATACAAATGACCGCTCTGCAAAGGAAATTGCTCGTTCGATGGCATCGATCTCCGAAGGATCCTTGCGTTCCCGCAACTGCTCTATAACGCCGCTACTGGTACTAAATGGAATCCCCTTGACTTGGCCAACCAGCTTTTCCCACTGTGCCAGTGTGATCGTCTGAGACTCAACGCACACGGAGTGCAGTTTCTGTGAAGCCAACCATGAGGCGGTCGCATCGATCATGCTAATGGTCGCGCCCCTTATAAAAACGTCATCATTGGGACATTCTTGCTGCAATTGTTCTTCGTATCTCGCATCGCTTAGGATCGTGACTTCGCCTTGATTTGCAAAGAGATATCCATCTTCGCCCGTAAAACCAGTCAAATAGGTAACGTTGTAGGGACAGGTCACCAGCAAGTTAGGAAGTTTACGTTCTTTGAGGGTGCGAAAAAGTTGTTCACGCCTCTTACCAAAATCGGGATTCACGAAAACCTCTCTTGTTTCTCTCGTTGCGACTTATTGTTCGACAATCGTTGTACCAAAGAGTTCGGCAGCGTGCTCAACGCATGCTCGACCCAAGTGTTCTTTTAGTCCATGTTGTTGATTCTTGGAAGGTCCAACCCATCAACGGAAGCGAAGCAAGTTACTCCTGAACTTGAGGAAATTCTCTCGCAACTGAATAAACCTCAAGACTACGAGAATGAGTCACAACACACCAAGAATTTGCGCTTCAATTTGCTGCTTACAGGTTGCAATGCAAGCCATCACGTATGTTTGCTCTATCGATCTTTTTATCTGCCAAGGTCCAAAAACCGTTTGTAGTTTCCCACATGAGTGCATTCATTTCCAATCCAGTTGTTCGAAGTATTGCTCGGGGTATTCTGGTTTGGGCTCCATTATGGATTTCCACGACTGTTCTCTTTGGAACCCTAGGGCTGGTTTACGTAGTTCTTTTGAAGCAAAATATATTTTTAGCCTCCCAAGCTTTGCTTGTCAGGGATGAGGCCACGGGCGCGGTTATGCGTCTAGGCCGTTTTCAAAGCCAAGCCGAGATGAAAGCGGCACAAGAGACGATCCTGGAAATGGCAAAAAGCCAACAGGTTGTTCACGATGCTTTGCTCGCAGTGCATCCCTCAGTGGAAAAGTCATTTTGGACAGGTTGGAGCGAATTCCCTTCAAAAGAACAGGTCGAGGACGTTGCCAAGTCGATCTCGGTACACGCTCCCAAAGGGACGGAATTCGGAGTGACGGAGGTTATCTACTTGGATGTGAAAGCCAGTTCGCAGGAAGAAGCGATGCAAATGAGCAACGCACTCTCGGATGCACTGGAGTCGCGTTTGCAGCAAATCCGCAAGGCGCGTGCCGACGGGGTTTTGGCGGAGCTTACGCTCGCTCGCGATTCTGCCAAGCAGGAATTAGCTAAGTCGACCGCGAAACTTCATGAAATAGAAAACGCTGCAGGGGCGGACCTTTCCGATCTACGCGGCATGACTGACACGGTTGCGGGAGCAGCGACGGCCCGCGCCGAATTGGATCAATCGAAAAACGAATTGCGGCAAGCGGAGATTAATCTCCAGTCATTGCTTGCGGATCGCGAGATGTTGATTCGCGCAACAAAAGACCCCTCGACCTTTATTGTTGCTCCTGGGGCCGTCTTAACTTCGCAACCAGGCCTAAAACGTCTTCGCGAAGGATTAGTTGACGCGCAACTCGCAGGTTCGCAACTGACCGGCAAGTTCACAGAATCGCATCCCTCTGTAATCGCCTCACAGTCGTCGCAGTCGTCAATTGTCACTCGATTCCTACACGAACTCAAAGCGTCGATCGCAGGAGTCGAGTCCGACATATCGTTGGTAGAAGGGCGAATCAAGCGTCTTGAAACGCAAAAGAACACTTTGCAAGAGCGGTTGGCCAAGCTCGCGGATAGTCGCGCGCCGTACGCAAACTTGCTATCGGAAGTGAAATCAAAGGTGGCTATTCTTGAGTCTTCCGAACGAGAACTAGCAGAGGTTCAAGCAGCAAGAGATTCATCGATTTCCACAAGTCTATTGACAAGACTCGATGCACCTACAGTTAGTGATAGGCCAATTGGCCCAGGAAAAACAACGATTTGCGGACTTTGCACCGTCGCGGGTTTGGTGTTTGGTCTAGGCATTGTCTTTGTCATTACGCCACTAGACGCTGGCCCAACCTATGGTCGAAGGAACCTCGATCGACAAAGAGGTCGAAGGGATGCTGATTTAGTTGAACCGAAAACGGCCGATAATCCGGTCCCGGAAGAAATGACAAAGGTCCAAGAAGCCATTTCAGCAGATTCATCACAAACGATTGAGACCACTTGCCCTTTGCCGATCGTTACGCGGTCGACAAACGGTTATCAGCCACGTCCGTTCAGATCAAAAGAAGAAAGGGCTCAACTCGCTGATACCGAACCAAACGTTACGGAAGTAGACCAGACATTCAAGGAGCTCTCTTTGCTCCAATCCCAGAAACCCGTATCGCGATCGGAGGAACTTTCGTTACAAATGAAAATGCAAGAACTACAGCGCGTCCTTTCCCTCAGCGGCGAGTCATCGAATGTCTCAGCAACATCCAACCGAGAAGAGGCTCCAAGAGTTAAACCTCGTCAGACAAAGCAATCTTAGTTCCAAAGCAAGTCCAACGCACGCCAAGGTGACAGTTCCTACTCACCCAAATCGTCTCCTAGTGGAGTGCCGAAATGAGCCTTACTTCTGAGAACACTATTAACCGAGTTGGCAACAGAGAATATACCGGGAGGGAGAGGCTCCTGCCGAACCAAAGCCAATCTCGGCCGGAGTCTTGCTCTCCCAATTAGAACCCTGGGCAGGTAGTCTTCACTCTGCCGCACGCCTTATTGGAAGTGTTCCGCTTCAAATTCGTAAAAAACTCCTTCCAATCCTTCAACTGGCTTTACGTAGGGATGGACCTCCAATGTGCCTGCAACAGAATGTTGTCGAACCGACTTGTAAGCGTATCCATCATTTACTAAACGCACTTGGATCATATGTGTAAGTGGCGGTTGAGTGCCAAAACAGCAAGTGCCCCAGTCCGGCACCAATACAAACGTCTTGGTGGAATTGCTGGAGATCGATGTGGGATGTATATAACCCTTGAGAAACACTTTTTTCCCATTTAGGGCGATGGCCTCTTCGGTTGGAAAGTCCGGTTCACCCATGCGACTTTTCAACGAGCCAAACGAGACTCGTTCAAACCCCTCTGGGACCTCGGTGTAATAGATGTATATATGCCGAATCGGCGAAGCGATTAGAATCGACACGCAGAAAAACATCCCAACCAAAGCGAACGGCTTTCCAATCAGCTCATTGGGATACTTCTTAATATTCGCTAAGGCAACAACGCCGAACAAAAGGCCTACCGCAGGCAGGAACAATAGCAAGGGTGAGATCCAAGCCAACAAGCCAAACAACCCGAACACGATGCACAGCATTGCAGCCCGACTAAGTGACTTGTAGGTAAATTCATCGGAATCCTCTTCAGGGGAACCGTAGTCGACTGATTGGGCTTCGGAAATGGCTTGCGTCATTGTTTTCTGCGATTGGCCGCTTATTTGAGTGGTAGTGAGATCAATCCAAACCGTGGGGCAACAACTCCACCGCTAGTCGCGATATTCCACATGACAATGGCGAGCATAATTGTTGCGATAGCCACTACGGCAAGTGGAGCCCAAAGGTTCACTTCCCGGTTCGCTGGTCGCGACTCCAACGACGATCCGAAAATGCCAGCGGAGTCGGCGTAGGCTTTGTGTTTTAGTTGTGAAACCACAAATGCCTTGTCAAGCGATGCGACGCGGACCGATGTTCTATTTTGAAGAGTAGCTAATGCACGATGAACTGAATTAGACTGAATGCTGGACGTCGCATCCTCTTTTTTCGGGGCCGCAGGCGAAGGGATCGGGAAAAATGTCTTTGCCCTCTTCACGGCAGCAGGATCGATTTTCTCCAGCTTAATTAATTTTTCTTTTGCCTCAGGCAGTGGACAAGCTCGAAGATAATTGATGACTGGGACGCGAACCCAGTTGTTGTCGTCGGTCGCTTTTTCGAACAACTCGCTCACTTTATCGACTTGGCTCCAATCGCCCCAGCGAGCCAAATCGGGAATGACTAAATCAGCCAGATCAGGTCTTTCCAGCAGGCGGTGCATAGCTCCCGTTATTGCGGTCTTCGGCAATACATTTGCTTCCGTTCCATGAAATCGGAGAGCCATTACCGCCGAGTAAATATCGGCATACTGACTCTTTTCGTTGTCGAAGAACTCTTTTTTGACCAACTCGACCCCTTCTTCACCTTTGAGCGTTAGGTAGGCAGCAATCAACGCGTCCAAGCCTGCGCGAGCTTCTGCATTTTCGCTTCGGATCATAGATTCAAACAGTACCGCATCTTCAGGTTTTCCGCAGATGGCAAGCATCGTAAAGTACAGTCTTTTGCGATCCGGAGATTTGGAAGTGTCTTGCACCCACTTCAACAGCTGATCTCGGTTCATCTTGTCTTTGAGCAACACAACATCCGAATAAGGGGCTAAAGCAAATTCGTCGTAGCTGTCGCGTGCTAGTAGCGAGTCCGAGTGTTCGAAGTATTTTTGGAAGAATTCGAGACGCTCTACCTGTGATTCCGGGAGCTTTCGAATGGCTTCGATATACTTTTCTGCATCGGCTGAAATAGGTAAAGGTGAGGACCACAGCAGTTTTGTTGGGTCCACAGCCAAAAGCAAAAACTTCTTAGCTGATTTTCCCGGGCCGAAATAGCTAGCATCAATCTGCTGGTCCAATTTGATGAGTTTCTCACCTGATAGGACTTTTTCGATCCTAAATGCAGCGGTCCCATCGACATCCGTACGACCATCGGTTTCAAGGCGTCCAATGGCCACCGCGTCCATGGACATGATTTCCTGCCGCAGAGTCTGCGAAGCTGCTGAACAAAATGGGCAGCAGTCCGAAGCAACCGAGTTTTTTGGCATCACGAGAATGGCAAAAATGACCGCGGAAAGGAGAGCAACAACTGATAAGGGTTTTTTCGTTGCATTCGGTTCAACTCGCATAATCATCCTCAAACCCACTACGGTACTATTATTTAAGTTCTGTTGCATTTGCGCAACTCCTGTTAATGTACGTCATCATGGGCTATTAATGCCAGACGTTTAGACAGATTTTTCGTTATCTGTTTCGGGATGAAATGCTCAATTTCAACGATAGTCCAGACGTAGCGACCCAAGTTCACTGGTTCGAATTGACGCAATCGGCAACAATTAGGGCATGCAATCCAACTGCTTAGAACTGTCCAGTCGAGCTATAATGCGACTCCGAGTCGACGAGCCCGTTTCCGAGTTTGCCAAATAACCCCTCTAAGTTATCCATGCAGTTACCGATTTTAAAGGTTTTATCGCCAGAGGGTCCTCTGGCAACAACCAACACTGATGGTTCTGAGTCACTTGCTTGCGGGTCAGTCCCCCCCCTTTTTGAGCCGAGTCGGCGGCTCCCGCAGTGGCTTCGTAGAGACGTACCAAAAGGGAATGCGAGTCGTTCTACGGCTGGACTTTTGAAGGAACTCCGATTGGAAACGGTCTGCGAAAATGCAAAATGTCCGAATCGCATGGAGTGCTATTCGCAATCAACCGCCACATTCATGATACTCGGCAACGTGTGCACACGCCCTTGTGGGTTTTGCGCCGTTTCTCGTGGTAAACCTGAGGCGCTCGAAGACGACGAACCGGACCGAGTTGCCGAGGCTGCATACCGATTGGGGCTCAAGCATGTGGTTATCACGTCGGTAACTCGCGATGATTTGCCGGACGGTGGAGGCGATCACTTTTATCGATGCGTGATCGCGGTTCGACATAAGACGGGTGCATCCGTAGAAGTTCTAACTCCAGACTTCATTCGTCACAAACATGGACTCGATCGAGTTATTGAATCTGCCCCAGAAGTATTCAATCACAATATGGAAACAGTGCCACGACTCTATCGAAAGGTTCGAGGGCCAAAGAGCGAGTATCACTGGACACTGGAACTACTGAAGCACATTAAGAACAAAAACAGCTCGATTAAAACCAAGAGTGGATTGATGCTCGGACTTGGTGAGACTCGCGAAGAACTACTCAACTGTCTACGCGATTTGAGGTCCTACGACTGCGACTTCTTAACTCTCGGACAATACCTTCAGCCTGGTCCTAAGTACTTGCCTGTAGAACGCTACGTTCCACCTGAGGAATTCGACGAGCTAAAATGGATTGCGACCTCTTTGGGCTTCAAAAAAGTGGCTGCCGGACCATTCGTCCGTAGTTCCTACCATGCCAGAGACATGGCCGAATCAACTAATGTCAGCGAATGTTCGACACAGCCGACAAAAGTCAAAGTAGCAGGCACATTCCATGTGCCGTCCGCCTGAAGACCCAGCCAATATGCGCAAGCATACGGCACGGCGGAGCGTGCCTGCTACTTTTGTCGGCTGTGTCATGTTCGCAATCGTAGCAACGGACTGAATGTCGGTTGTGTAAAGCCTTTTCACTCGTGTTGACTCGTTTCAAGGTGCAGGGATCAATGAGTGCGTTGAACCTGTAAAGGCGTTTGCAAAGAGTCCACCAGGAGGGGCTTTGATCGCGTCGCAAACTCCTTTGCAGTCTCCAACAGAACTTGGCGATTAATCGGCTTGGTCGTGAATCCATCGCAACCTGCATTCAGACATTTTTGCCTATCCGACTCCATCGCATGGGCGGTCAGTGCGACAATTGGTATTCGATGACCGCCTGCCCTAAGACGCTTGGTGGCGTCGTACCCATCCAACTCGGGCATCTGCATATCCATTAACACCAAATCATACTCTGCGCCAGTTTGTTCGATAAGTTCGGCTGCGATGCGTCCGTTTTCCGCAATCGTGACTTCTGCGCCTGCTTTCCGAAGGTGAAAGGAAATGAGTCGCTGATTGTCTGGTCCATCTTCAGCCAATAGGATTCGCAGTCCGGAAAGGTCTGTGTTACCTTTCGTATCTGAACGGGGAGCAACAGGTTTTTCGCCTGGACGGACTTCATGTGTCGAAGGCGCTTCTCGTGCAGCAAAATCGACACTTCCTAGGCTGCCCGCATCTACGCTTACCGAAACGGTGCTTCCGACCCCGATTTGCGATTCCACTTCGATGCAACCGCCAAGCATACCAGCTAAGGAATTCGAAATGCGTAGTCCCAGCCCAGTTCCACCAAATTGCCTTGATGTGGAACCATCGGCTTGTGCAAAAGCTTCAAACTTTGCTATGCGATCTCTTTGGGCATGGCACATACCAATTCCGGTGTCCTTAACACTAAACTGGATCTGGTTGGTGTGCGAAAGATACCGAGTGAGAATGGTAACGCCTCCAACTTCGGTAAACTTGATTGCATTGCCAACAAGGTTTAATAATATCTGGCGCAAACGAGTAGGGTCCGAAATCAATTTTGCTGGGATCTTTCCCTCGTAGCAAAGATCAAGCCGAATCCCCTTACCGATAGCGCGCGGCCGCATCAAGGAAGCAACTTCTTCGACTATGGATTCGGGAGGGAATATCAACTTCTCTACGGTCATTTTACCGGCTTCGATCTTCGACATATCGAGAATATCATTGATAATCGCGAGCAGATGATTTGCGTTCGTACGAATCGTCTGGACCGCGTTTGCGGCATTGGCGGGATCGCGAGAAAAGTCTCCGTCGATGTCTAGAAGATCTGCGAATCCGATGATTGCAGTCATCGGAGTGCGTATCTCGTGGCTCATATTGGCCAAGAACTCACTTTTTGAGCGACTCGATTGTTCTGCCTGCACTCTTGCGGCTTCGAGCGCTTTCTCCGAAGCCACCTGTTCTGTGACGTCCCTGACAACGGCAAAGAAACGCCCCTTTTCCCCAATGTTCGGGAGAAACTGCAGCGCAACATCGACTGGTATGCGGTGTCCATCACGATGTCTGTGTTCGGTTCGAACCTTTAACGCTGCGCTCTTTTCTGGCGGCAACTCAATGAGATTCGCAAGTGTATTTCCATCGAAGTAAGGACTGACCTCGCTGGGCGCAATGCCCCTCAAGTCGGGCAAATCATAGCCGATGTGCTTGTTCGCGGCCTTGTTCGCGTAGACGAATTGCATTGTTTCCGCGTCAATGATGAAGACACAATCCGTCGCGGCATCCATCGCAGTCGTGATCTCTTCCAGTGAACGATTGCGTTGGAATTCGTCGGTGATGTCTCTTTGGGCTAGGAGAATGCCATCGATCTGTCCGTTCTCACAAATCAATGGCGAGGCAGTGAGACTCAGGTGCCTAATCAACTCTGGCAGATCTGTTTGTTGAAAAGACTTAACCAGGCGGCATGCGACCTCACCACAATAGACTTGACCAGAAAGGACCGTGCTAATAATGCTTTTTTGGATCCCCGCATCCAGTCGCCCAGAGTCAAAGACGAGAGCCCGCGAGTCGATGCTCAGTTGGTGATCAAAGACTTCATCAAGCTTTTGAGCTGCTGGGTTTGCGAAACGAACAACCCCATTTATATCGGTAATGATTGTTGCGTTCGGACTGCGTTCCACTGCGGCAGCCAATGCTCGGAAACGTTCATTCGCTAGTACAAGCGACACTTCTGCTTTTTTTTTGTCCGTGATATCGAACCCTAAAGACACAAAATTGTCCACTTCCCCTTTTGCATCGGATTGAGGTAGAGTTTTGGTGTCGAGCCAATACTGCGATCCGTCCTTTGCACGGCAACAAATCTCCCCTCGCCAGGGCTTACCGCTGAGCAGAGAATTTTCCATGCGATCCCAAAGGAGTGCTGGATGGGTTTCTGAATCCAGCATTTGTTCGTTTTTACCAACAAGTTCTTCGAATTCGTAGCCACTCAGTCGGCAAAACTCTTTGTTGGCATAGGTTATGTTTCCGAAACGGTCCTTCACCGAGACCAAGGTATGTTCATCGAGGATTTCTCTCAACGTGTTCCGTTCCTTGAGAGCATCTTCAGCTGACTGCCTTGCTAACACTGCTTCGCGAGTTCTCTGGAAAACCTGTGATTCGAACTCTCCACTCATCGATTCGAGCTCCGCTTCGCGGCGAGCTGCACGACAAACGCTATAGAGGTTTTCATTTCCAGCGATAATCAGAAATACATCCTCGAGAACCACCCAGCAGGCGTGTTCAACCGTTCGCCAAGGACTCGCTGTCAAGACGCCATATATCGATTGCGGAAGGAAGTAGCCCCTCGCTAAATGGTCCGCTGAAGTTATTAGCGTTGCGGTCACGAGCACTCGCCAATCGCGATAAAGCGAGAGGAAGGCCAAGGAAACAAAAACGTGAAAATGGGATTCGATCCGGCCGCCACTTAGATGCATAAACAAAGATGAAAACAGAACTTGCGAAACGGAGATGACGTGGCGAGTTGTACCGGTTCCAGGATGCCGAAATGCAAGAAAAATTGGAAGCGATGAAAGCACAGTCCCGATGCCAAGGGCAAACCACACGTGCACGTGAATGCGACTTTGAGCACCATCCCAGGTATAGGGCGACAATAATAAAGAACCGACGATTGCAGCAAGCCATTGTAGTACCATCAGGACCGCAAAAAGACGATCCAATTTGCTGCGACTGCTAAATAAATTGTGTTCAATTATTTGTGCGGTTCGTTCGGCAACAAATTCACTGGCAGGCTCAGTTATCATTTGTTTCTCTGTTGCAACTTTCGCATGCCAATGGATTTATTCCGACGGACCAAGAAAGAGGGCAGCCGAATACAGGGGCCCGATAGTTTTTGCCTTGCCCATTTGACAGCAACTGTCGAATAGCAACGCGGGCGAGACTCTCGCCTTCATGTCCTCGTTCTGTTGTTAGTCCACCTTGGAAGCAGAGCTTACGGTCCATGTACAACAAGCAAAAACCGCTCGTAGTCGCGTGAAACTCTCTCGCAAGTTTGCCGTCGTAATCGACGACGGTTGAAGACTGCGGCATGGACCTGCAACGGGATGTCGATTCAGAGTACATCCAGTCGTCTCTCAAGTCTTCCGGGCAGTCAACGAGAAAGACAACTTGAAGACCAGTGCCTACTTCGGCGATCAACCGATCCAATTCGGAAAGTGTGGCGGATGTGCATGGACATTTTGGATGAATGAAAACCAACAGCTTGGCAACTCCACTTGGGCACTCAAGCAAGACATGCTCTGGCCATACCCGAGGGGGTTGAGATTCTGGGGATGATCTCTGGCTATACAGGCTCAGAAGGGCAAAGCCGCTAGCAACGGCTATGCACCAAACGGAAAGCAGCGAGTACAAGAGGTAGGCTCGCGCTAGCTGTTTGCGAATTCCAGAGCCCGTTTGCATTTCCAAGTGTTCCAAATCAATGCACAATAAACTTGAAGCCGATTCGTCCTTGATCTATACCCGCATGTTACTGATGGATAGTCCTTGGAGGATGGGAATGCACACTTTGCGTTGCGATACCGCGTTAAGATTGGCGGTTGTATCGAATGTGTCGTCGCAATCGCGAGATAGCTATAGTCTACTACTTCCTTTCCTGTGCCATGGGAGACTCGAATGAGCCTGGGAAAGTGGATTGCCACTGGCCTCGCCAGGATGCAAGTCCGATCAAGTCGCTTGAATAGCGTCGCTCAGGTTGCCTCAGCATTCTGCTCGACAAGTACACTTGGCCAGCAAGATGTTGCGAATTAGATTCATTCCAAAGCATGGCACCCCGCATCAACGCCACCATCGGTTGGGACTTTTCAATCTTCGCCGCTATGGAGGGTGCCCGCACTAGACTCACCAAAATGGCAGTTTCAATTTTGCACGAATCGCAATCAAATTGAATCGGGTTAGTCTGTGCACGTGCGAGAGGGATCTCGATTGCCGCTTTGGCGATGATGGAGGTGTTGATGATCTTGAATAGTCCCTTTCCACTCGATTGCAAACCCGCTGGTGGGAAAACGACGAGGAAACCATTCGGTCCTTTCAGCGTCGAATCCTCAACCCTAACAGAACCCCCTTGATTATACCAACTCAAGCAATGTGTTCCCCCCTCAAACAAACAACCGCGAATCTCCACCGAACGTGACCCATGAGCGCACGTCCCGCTTTTTCCCCTCCGTATAACGCAATTTTCGAGCAACAGGTTCCCGTTATTGCAATAGACCGCGGGCATCTCTCTCATCAATTGAAGATCGGTGACATCGATCTCAACAAGCCAATCTACATGTATTCCTTTCAGGTGCAGATCACTTTCGCTTCGAAGGAACTGTTTATTGAAATGTTGTGGCACCCTCCTTGGAATAAACAACGGAGTTGATCCACTCTTCGCAGTAATGGCTATTCGTTTGCGTCCAACCTCGATTTGTGGAGTTTCCAATGGACCGTCTCCTTCGACAAGAATTTCTTGTCCGTCCTCTGCAGCCGCAATTGCTTCCGCGAGGGAGCGAAAGCGTCCCTCCATATTGGAAAACTCAAACGGATACTCGATTGCCTCGCTTGCCGACATATGCGAAACCGAAGAGGTCGACGCAACTGGTTCTGTCGTCAAAAGTGATGCGTAAACCAACACACACACGACAATCGCAACGAGCGTGAGTAACAAGCGGAACAGAATCGATCCGAAACGAGATCGCTTCGGTATTTGTTCCAATTGGTTTAGAAATGCAGTAGCGCTAGGCGGGCGTTCTGCAATTTCCTTACTGAGCAAGCGATCGAATAGTTGACAAATCTCCGTTGGTATATCTGAACGAATCTGACTTAACGGTTCCAAGTTCTGTGTGCGAATGCGGTGTAGGACAACATCGGTATCATCGCCAGAAAATGGTGTCATTCCCGTTGCGGCGTATCGCAAAACGGCCCCAAACGAAAACAGATCACTTCTAGCATCGAGCTGACGCCCTAAAGTTTGCTCCGGCGACATATAGGAAGGAGTTCCTGCAATGACGTTTGGGTGGGTGATTAAGGACAGAGAGTCGCGCTTTGCAAGTCCGAAGTCAGCGATTCGCACAATCTGGGAGTAGCGCTCAATTAGGAGATTTTCCGGCTTGAGATCGCGGTGAATAATCCCAACTGCATGGGCCGTTACAAGTCCGCGTGCAATCTGCGTTGCAAGCTCAATCATTTCCTGGGCGGATAGCCGCCCATTTCGTTCGACGAAAGCCGTTAACGTCTCCCCATCAATGAACTGTTGAATGAGGATGGGTACTCCCTCAACGTGCTGAATGGAATGGATGGCAACGATATTTTCATGACAAAGTTGTGCGGCCGCTTGGGCTTCTCTGCTGAATCGTTCTCGAGACTCTGGATTGTCAGCACAGCGTTGCGACGGGATTTTGATCGCAACTCGACGGCCCAAAGCGTCATCAAAGCCTTCATAGACCACCCCCATCGCCCCTCGCCCAATGACCTTCCCGAGGGTAATTCCGGAAACTTTATCGATCCAATCTGGAACTGTATCAGCAAATTTTGGAACAGGTTTTTCTGTTGGATCTGTGACATTGCGGATTTTGGTGTTTGACTGATTTCGGAGTTCAGAGACTTCGACTTGCATCGCACGAATCGCATCTTGCAAAAGACCCGACTCTTGGGAATTGGGACTCTGTGCCCCGATCAGTGAAATATCGAGTTCCTTCCACCCCTGCCACTGCGATACTTGTTTACGTGCCTCTTCAGAACGATTCAGCAATTCATCCAATCGCAATAGGTCGTCGTCCGTCAAATTTCCGTCGAACAACGAACGCATCAACAATTCATCTGTCGGTTCCATGGGCCTCTCCTTCGACGGTTGCGATAAGGTTGCGAATGCGAGCTAGGACGCGCGACCGTGCAATGTAGATTGCCCCAGGACTCATTTGCAGCGTTTTGCTTACTTTTTCGATTGGCTGGTTTTCGACGACACTTAACCAAAATGCTTGCCAAGTTCCTTGCCTAAAATCCCTTTCAACTTGGTTCGCAGCCCAATGGAACATGTGTAGCTGATACTCTCGTTCCCATTTATCTTGTTCGTTTCGGGACGGTTCTTCGGCGAGGATGCGGGCTACATCCGTATCACCTGACCCAGAAGTAGTGCCGTCCAATCGATTCTTCATCCGCCGCAGCTCATTTCTTGCCACAGTAAGCAACCACCCGCGAAAAGATCCTTTGTTCGGGTCGTATTCAAAAGAGTCAATCGCTCGAAAGACTCGACGAATCGTCTCTTGTGCGAGATCGGCAGCATCGGAGTCTTGCAGCCCGTACTTGAGACCATACGAATAGACGAGCGGCATGTACACTCTTAGGAAATCGCCCCATGCGGATTCATCTTGATGATCCCTAATTCTAAGGAGCAGGCTTGCGCTGGTTTTTTGGGCCGTCATCTACGCAATACTTCGATAATGTATTTTGTTCGCCATGGAACCGTATCCAAGCGAGCACGCTTCCAACTTTTATATTGAAGCACACGCGCCGCCGAAAGTCTCTGTTTTTCTCTACTTGAACATAATGAAATCAAAAGAACTGCTCGGTTTCGCATCCCTTTCGATACATGCTTCACTTGCCCAGGTTTCGGAGTGTCACCAACAACCCAGTCCATGACTCGGACTTGCCGCAAAATAATCATGGTAGTGTTCGGAGGATCGCAAAGGAACGTTGAAACCGGCCTCGCTGGAACGGTTCAACGCGACCGAAAAGGTTTGAAACAATGGAGCATGGGGCATCACACGACGATTGTTCCTTATGTTCATTACAACCCATACAAACCAATTCTCGTCAATGTGAGTAAAGAGCCTTTCACGCCCTTTGGTCCCACGGCTACGGGGAAGTTCATGTGATAGGAATTTCCTACGTTTGCCGTTGAAAAAACGTGCAATTGCGTGCATTTGAAGCCTTAGAAGCTTCTTTTTACCCAATATGTGCAATCGTATATCGATGCAGGATTCCTAGAATTGGATTCTAGAACTCAGGCGGGATTGCGAAATACTCCATTCGTGACCAGCTTAAAGCGTCATTTATCTAGCTAATGGTCCTGTCCAGGCTTAGGGAATAAAGCATGAATACGAAGAAAACCGTTCTCCATATTGATGACGACAAATCCATGCTAGATCTTGTCAGCAAGTCACTGGGAAAACGGGGATATCAGGTTGTCTCGATCGCGGATCCGAGCCAAGCCATTGAGGCTCTGGAACATTGCGCTGCCCGGATCGTTATTCTAGACATCGATATGCCGGGGATCGACGGGCTAACCTTATTGCAACAAATAAAGCATCGCGATGCGGGAATTCACGTGGTTATGTTGACCGGCTTGGTCTCTATGGGGACTATCCTCAAAGCAACCAGCCTGGGTGCGCAGGAATGCGTGTTCAAGCCAATCAAGAATTTGAATGACGTTGGAGATGCGGTCGATCGATGTTTCGAAAATATTGAGAGTTGGTGGGACGCTCTTCGCGAATGGATGGAACGCAAAAATGCGTTAGCTCTGCTCCCCGGCAACACCGAACGTGCACTGACTAGGGTTTGAATGATTCGAAGTTGGACACTTTCGACAATGGATCAATCCTTTGTCGAGTCGGAACGAGAGTTCACGACCAGTTTTACAAGCTGAGCAATTGATTCAACGCCCAGTTTTTTTGTGATATGGCTGCGATGAACTTCAACCGTTTTGACACTAATACCGAGCATCTTTGCAATCTGTTTTGTTAGAACTCCGTCGACCACCAATTCAGTGACCTCTTTTTCTCGCTCGGTCAATGAGTTCATCCGCTCATTGATCTCCTTCTGTTTCTCAATCATTTCTTTTTGCCGTTTGACAACATCTAGCATCTCTCGAACAGAGTCCAAAAAAGCCTGAGGATGGAATGGCTTTTCGATAACGGTTATGGCCCCCAATTTCATCGCTTCCACCGTAAGTGGAACGGAACCGTGTCCGGTTATAAGAACAAATGGCACTTGGCCGCATCGGCTGCGAATATCTGACATCAACTTCAGGCCCGACATTTCAGGCATCTGGAAATCGACTACCAAACAACCAGGCTTTCTTCCTGCGAGCGTTTCCAACAACAACTTCCCGGAAGGATATGCCTCAGATGGAATGTCTGCTTTTCGAAGCACGAACGAAAGCGAATCTCTCATTCCGACGTCGTCATCAACGATGTAAACAACAGTTCCTTCTTGCATTGTGGCTGCATCTGCTTCGGTGAGTTAGAGAATCGAGATTGCTGGGCTATATTGTAGTTTTGGGTCAACCGTGTTCGCAAGATGAGAGCAGCATTGCATGCGTCATGCAACCGCAGCTATATTGGATTCGGAATTTCGATTCGGATCGTTGCGCCTTATTCATCGCTAAATAAAACCCTAATCCACTACCAATCGGGCCGAGAAAAGTCGAAGATCTTTAGCGGGCTTATTGGTGACCACTTCAGACTTACACCACCCCCGATGTGGGTGCAACACACCTTTTTGCCGTCAAGTTCTTGAAGGAAACGCGGCTTTTTCTTCATGCATAGGGCGTGGTCCTTGTCCTAAAAGAAATATGTTTATTTAATCAAGTTATTAGCAAGGAGTTAGCATTTTGAACGGCCCTATTCATTCGTCGCTGATATCTGACCCGGATTATTGGGAGCTCGTTTCTGAATTTGTGTCGAATGTTCCGGATCGAGTTCATATGATTCGAAAGTCGATCGAGGAGAGAGATACGAAACAACTATGTACGTTGATTCATCAACTCAAAGGGGCATGCGGTAGTTATGGATTTCATGAAGTTACTCCATTAGCAGCATCTCTAGAAGGCGAGATTCGCAAGGGCACGGACATTGCGTTATTGGTTGATTCGATCGAAGCGTTCATTCAAATGTGTCTTCGTATGTCAGCAAGTCCCGATGAGAGACAATGAGAAATTTGTCGGTATTGCATCGGGCGATCCTCGTTCTAGTCATTGAGGGTGACCCATATCAATCAGCAATGATTGAGCGACGACTTCGGCTTGCGTCCTTTGAAGTCGATACCTGTCGGACTGTAGATGAGGCTCTCCAATCCATTGAACAACGGGAATATGCTGTCGTCATCGTAGATTTGAATATTCGGGGCAAGTCGGCACTGGATTTAGTACGAGTTCTTTCCAAGTGGGGAGCCAAGACGAGAGTTATTCTTCATTCCTTAGAAGCATCCTTTGAGTATGCGAAGGACGCAATTAACTTGGGGGTATTTGCTTATGTCGAAAAAGGAGCAAATGCGGATCTCGTAGTAGACGAATGCCATCGAGCTGCGTCGGAATTCTTTCGTCTGAACTTGGAAGCGGCCAACGACGAAATCGCATTCCAGTTGCGACTGCTCGATGCCGTGGACCATGGCATCATTGCGACCGATTTACAGGGCAAGATCATTTACTGGAATCGATTTGCCTCTCGATTGTCGGGCGTCATTTCCGGAGCCGCTGTAGGCAACGCAATCACGGATTTCGTCTCGTTGCAACCATTCGATATGCAACTTTTGATGTCGCAGTTGGAATCCGGCGCGAGTTGGAAGGCCGATTGCTACTTAGGTGAGAAGTCAAATCGATCGGTTGCGATACCGATTCGAGTAGTAGCCACTGGGCTGAAAGATAATCTGGATGTCCTTAGCGGTACCGTGTTTTCGTTTCATGATTTGACGCTTACTTTGGCCAAAGAGAACAGCCTCAGCCTCCTAGCCAAACTCCATCTTGCGAATGCAGAAATGGCCAGGTCCGCAGTTGATATCTCTGACCGGGATGCATTTCTTGTTGAAGCTCTAAGCAAGATAGACAAGGGGCTAGATTTGTCGCGAGGGCGAGTGGTTTTGTGGAACCCAATATTGCAACGCAATGACTGCATTGCCGAAAAGGTTACCAATGCTTCCTCTACTCCCAGAACAGTCGAGATGATCGAATTAGCTCATCTGGAATTGCTAAGCACCATGAACGGCGTTCGAATCCCACTGATTGAGAACGGAAAGCGGATTGGGGAAATAGAGGGAGAATTTGCTGCACAACAAGTTTTTACTCCGGAAAAGCGAGATTTTCTCCAAAGTGTAGAGTCACTGGCTGCTTGTGTCTTGCTCCGGAGCTGGGCAGTTTCCGAAAAGCTTCGTTCCGAAAAGTTATTTTCGGAGCAGCAAGACCAGCTTGCTCACGTACAAAGAACCGGTACCTTGGGACATATGGCAGCGGCACTCGCGCACGAAATCAATCAGCCGCTGGGTAGTATCAGCAACTTTGCAGGTGGACTGTTGTGCGGGATCGAAAAAAAATGTTTGGTGGAAAACGAACTGTCGGGAACTCTAGAGCTTATTAGGGATGAAGCGATCCGCGCTGGAGCGATTGTGGGGCGCCTCCGCAAGTATATTTCGCTAGATCGGTTTAAGGTCGAAAAGGTCAATTTTAACACCTGCGTTCAAGACGCTTTACAAATCCTAAAGTACTTTTTGGCGAACACAAACGTACAGGTGGAACTCGACTTCGATCCAGGGGTCCCGCAAGTCCAGGCAGACGTCATTCGATGCCAACAAGTGTTAGTTAACGTGATTAAAAATTCTGCCGAGGCGTTGTGTGCTCTGCCCGAAAGCGAGCGTTGTATCCAAGTACAAACCAAGAATTCTAATGGATGGGTGCACGTCGCGATCTCGGACAACGGCCCTCAAGTCCCCGATTCAACTTTTGCGACATTGTTTCAGCCCTACAGCACTTCCAAACCGAATGGGCTAGGTATGGGACTTTGCATTAGTAGATCGATTATTGAGCAGCATCATGGGAACATGATCATGTCACGCAATACTCCCAATGGAATGATTACCATGATACGTATTCCCATCTCTTAGCCAAATCATCCGAGCATGCGGAATTTTCCGGAGCGCGCTTTGAAGTGGTCAGGAAAATTCAATTCGGATTTCCGATGCGTCGTTTTGCGGATTGCCGTATTTCTTTACGCACTGAACTTCGGCAATGCGAAGAGTCATGATCGCAACAGCGCAAGCTGACGCTGCTAACACTCTCATAGGGATTCCCTTAGGCACTGTGGAGGGTGAATACTTCAGTTTCTCTGTCATCATGTGGCAGAATTGTGCGATAGTCATGAAACAAATACCAGTCAATCGGCTCATCCTCAGCGTTAATCAACATGCTCACTGGACAAACACTCCCGAAAGTCTACGTCGTATCAGATCGGATTCAAACTCAGGGAATGATCGCAAGGGAGCTGAAGTCTGAACCGATCCAAATCGTGCACATTCGCAGCGAGGAGGAGTATTTCGAATTTCTAAGTGAATTACAGTGCGGTTGCGTTTTGGTCGAGGTATTCGAAAATCCAATGAAGGAACTCAATGCAATTGCCTCTATTTGCAGCCGACAAAAGAATATTCAGGTGATTGCTTTTGGCGAGAAATGGGAGGTAGCAAACGCCGTCAGCGCAATGAAGTTGGGGGCAAAGGAGGTTTGCGAAATTCCTCTTCAAATCGATCAACTGAAAAACGCAATTTACAGTGCGCTGAAGGAGACAGCACAAGTTTCACTTATTCACCACGACTCAATTCCGCAACAGATCCTAAAAAAGCTAACACTAGAGGAAGCGACGATTTTACGACAAATCCTCCAAGGGCAATCCGCAAAAGAGGTCGGTGCTTCGCTTGACGTGAGTATTCGAACATTTCACTATCGTAAAAAAACGATATTTGCCAAACTTGGCGTTAGTAGCCGTTCCGAAGTCATCGAATCAATTCGTCGGACAAGCGAGTGCAATTCCGAATCCAATCTGGATTAGGTCAGGCGTTTTAGCAGGCAAGACCAAGTTGCAATTCTTGCACCTCCGGTAGTAATTTCGATGCGCGTCATGAACAAGCCATCGTACATCACAGCTTCTACACTGTTCGTAACGTTGTGCGTCACAGAAAATAGTGATCGGGGCATTTGGCGCGCATTCAATTTTGCGAAAGCTACTTCAGTCATGCCAGTCGATAAAGCAGCTTTCGTTCTTTTCTAGTGTGCAATGTAGTGCAAACCAGCCGCTTTATTTTACCAAATCCGCTTCACTAGCGCATTGTTGCCGGTGGACTATTAGCTTTGAGCAAAGCCTAGCGATGAAACAATGCTGAAGACTTCAAGCCAGGAGTTCGCAGCATTCCCAGTTCTCAAGAATGAGCTGGGTTGATTTTATATTGCCTTTGCTCGGCTCGTTCGTATCCCCCAATTGGCTGGACAGCGCAAAGAACCTGAAAATTATGGAAACAGAATCCATTCAAGCAGCCTTCGTTAAGAGCGCGTGTATATACAGAGATCTAGTCATCGGACTGAACAACACTCTTGCTGCTGTGAGTTCTCCTATCGACGAGGCGGTGAACGTACTCACGAAGGTAGCGGCTCGCGACTTGAGCGTGCGCATGCAAGGGTCCTATGCTGGTCAGTTTGAGCGGATCAAGGTTTCGCTCAACGATGCACTTGGAGGAATAGGGGAAACGCTTGCGCAGGTGGCCCTAGGTGCCGAGCAAGTCAATGTTGCCTCGTATGAAATCGCCAACGGTAGCCAGTCACTTGCCCATAGTGCTTCGACGCAAGCTGTCACGTTGGCGGAGATTACGAATTGCATGGAAAGCATTTCCATCGCTACCAAACAAGGAGTCAGCAGCGCAGCCGCCGGAAGGGCTTTAGCGGCAAAGGCTCAACTGTCGGTGCAATCCGGTAGTGACTCTATGGTCCTGATGAGCGACTCGATCGAAAAAATCAGAAAGTCCTCCGAAGCGACAACCCGAATACTCAGAACCATCGACGATATTGCATTTCAAACCAACCTGCTAGCGCTCAACGCGGCTGTTGAAGCAGCGCGTGCTGGTGACGCGGGTAAGGGATTCGCAGTAGTCGCTGAAGAAGTTCGGAACCTTGCACAACGCAGTGCGGCGGCGGCAAGGAGTACCGCGGAACTCGTTGAAGAGTCGGTCAAGAATTCGGAAGGGGGCGTTATTATTACCAAACAAATGGGTACAATTCTTGAGGAAATCAGCTGCGGCTCTCGCAAGGTCAACGATATCATTTCTGAAATCTCGACCGCTTCTAATTGCCAATTACGAGAAATCGAAGGAATGAACAAAGCGATCTCGAATCTAGACAAAATCACCCAAGAGAATGCTGCAAGCAGTGAAGAGTCGGCAAGTGCTGGAGAAGAACTCAATGCGCAAGCAAGTTCACTATCCGCGACCGTTTCCGCCTTTACGATCTCCAGATAGAGTTACCAAATGAATGACGTAGCTGACTGGGCTTTGCAGTTCTAAAACCTATAAATAATAGATGAACAAGAATGCGAATCGGACGATTTGCAATCACGCAATATTGAGTTGTAGCAACCTAAACGGATCTCTCGCAAAACAAGAAAAAATAAAATGGAAACCAAAACTGATTCAGCCTTGGATAGAAGAGTCCTGCATGTCGATGATGACCCGGCGATCCTGTCCATTGTGGCAAAGACTCTGTCAAAACGCGGCTACACTCCGATTTCAATCACTCAGCCAGAGTTGGCATTACCTAGCCTCGCTCAGTACTCAACGCGAATCGTATTGCTCGACATCGACATGCCTGGAATGGACGGATTGAAGCTTCTTAGGAGCATCAAAAAGTTCGACGGCGGCATACAAGTGATCATGTTAACTGGGCTCGTGTCCATGGGGACAATTCTGCGAGCCACTCGATTAGGAGCAGAGGAGTGTTTTTACAAGCCCATCTACAACCTGGACGAGGTCGTCGATTCGGTAGACCGTGCGTATTCAAAGATGCTGCGATGGTGGGGAGTTCTGCGTGAATGGAAGTCTCGCAGCAAATTGGAGGAACAGTCTGCTCTCTTCAACAAGTAACAAACGGCTCGGTCCGGTTTCCTTTTTTCGAGAGTGCAAAATTGCAGCATAGGTTTGCAACTTGAAACTCACTACGATACACACGCTGGAAGCCTTTTCTACGCTTGGCCCCCTAAGCCAATTCTCAATCTGGATAAGCCACTCGCTGGTCCTTTGACCAGCTTAGGCTTAAAGGTAGCGAAAGTCGTCAAGACTTTCGGCGATTTGCACTTGCCGAAAAACCGTAGGTCAGCACTAGGCTTTGACGATGTCCTGACGACCTTCGCTTCAAGCTGGACCCCATGGTAGAGTGAAAACGACCTGCCAAAGGCTCTAATGGGATTGCAGGCTCCAACCGTGCTTGGGTTTGATTCGGCAGGAGCCTCTCCGCCTCTCCCTCCCGCTATATCCATTGTTGCCGCTCGCCGAAAGAGTCGAGTTGCCGGCCATCCACTCCATCCACTCCTTCCACTCCTTCCACTCCGCACACTCCGCACGCTCCGCACGCTCCGCTAGACACAGCCGACAAAAGTAGCAGGCACGCTCCGCTGTGCCGTATGCTTGCGTATATTGGCTGGGTTTTTAGGCGGACGGCACATGGAATGTGCCTGCTAGTGCGCCTCCGAAGGCGTTTGAACAGTAGGGTGGAAGTCCCTATC
>JANMGH010000079.1:0-41453 GCA_031374515.1 Pirellula sp.
GGGTGGTGAGGGGGGGGGAGTGGGGGGTGGTTGTCAGGGGGGGATGTGGGGGTGGGAATGAGGTGATTTTGGAAAAAGTCTGTTTTGACTTTTAGTCCGAGTAGGGCGGGTTGGGAGTTTTTGACGTCTACGGAGACTAGTTGTTTTCCGTTAAACCGAAGCGATTGTCTCACGTCGGAATGTAGACCTGAGATGGAATTGTAAATTCTGCCCCAGCGGGTTGGGAATACCTGGAAGTTTTTTGAGTGTAAATCCTCGACGATGACCGTTTGACGGTCGAAGGGGTTTGACTCTTTCGGTAGTTTTTTGATCAGTTCTCTCGCGTGGGAAATGTTGATCCCAATACGGTGGAATTGCGATTCAAGTTGGTTACACAGTGCCAAAACGGTTTCGTTAATGTGGTCATTTTGTCCACCTTGTTTGCGCCGTTTAGACTCCCTTTCTAGGGCGCGGATTATCCGAGGGTTGCTGGGCTTGATTCGGGTGCATTTGTCCCCAATAAATTTTCGATTTAGTCGGTATCCCCTCGAATAGCAGTTCTTGACGTAGTCCGGTTCGCGTTCGATTGCTTCCGGTATCAAGGCTTCCAATACCTTCTTCGCATCATCCTTTGCGACAATTTTGTTCAACGTTGCAGCGTGCAGCCTCACGAAATCGTCGTCGCCGTGCCCGGCGCCCATGGCCTGACGGCGGTAAATCGTGCTGACGATGTAGTTTGCGTCATCCGTGCGTTTTGCCAGCGGTCCTTTAAGGTAGTCGCTTGCGTCAAAGGAAGAAGGCAACATGAAATGATAACTAGACTCAGAATGGATTGTCTTTTTCTTATACACTGTTTTTACTTTCTGATAAAAAAACGGAGGCCCTTGGATTAGAACAGGAAAAAACCACCGAAAACATCAAGTGTTAGCTTTTGTCAGGCGAGAGAATGCGAACTAGTTCGCAAATTGTTGAATTCCGTTTTCAACGATATTTGGTGTTAGTTGCCAACGATCTTCTGAAGATCGACAACCGCCTTTTCAATGGCGTGGGTTCGGTCCTTCGGAACAGTTATATTGAGATGATGCAGTTCAGTTTTCGCGTCAATCACTTGGATAAACGCTTGAACGTCCTCAATTGTGGTCATTTTCCGGCCACCGATTATCACGTGAGCCAAGGTCCTTCCTCTCGCTCCTTTCGTGCACCATCGCAGCAATGTTGAGAGATGGGGACTAGTTCCCGTCACTTGCCGAACTGCCTTTGAAAGTGGCAAGTATTCTTTCACACCTGCTAAGCTTTTTTGGATATACTTCTTTCCATTTGCCATGCTAGCATTGCCCTAATTCCTGTTAGTGTATACTTAGACTCGAAACGCTCGATTCCATGCATTTACTATACACCGTTTGCCTCGATCGGATTTCGAGTTTTAGCCGTTTTCTGGTTAGTTATTTTGCTAGTTCGACAGACGCCAAATCACTACACGATTTGCTTCGCTAAGTGCGAGAGTTTTAACACTTTTTAATGGAAATATTTTGCAGTGGCGGCATCGGCAATTGCAGTGCCAATTCTGCAATTGCCAATCCGATTTTCGCAAGCGAGATTGCTATCCCTCATCTCGGCGATCGAAGCCGGCAAGGCACAATAGCTCGTTCTTGGCCTTCTCAATTGCGTTGTAGATTCGATTCAATCTTGCAACTTCGTTTGCGGCCGGCTTCAAATCAACTACTGCGATAAGGATTGAATCAAGTTGCTCAATGGTGGTTTCAAGTTGTTCGATTCTTATCATCCAAGCCTCGCGATAACTTCCATCGCTTTTTCGCGATCTTGCTCGGCGTACGTTTGGGTTATCGCTAAACCACTATGGCCGAGCAGTACACTTGCCGCTTCCAAACCCGCTCTCTTTCGAATCTCGCTAGCCATGGCGTGACGAAGTTGGTTTGGTGCCCATTGGTGCTCGCTTCGCCATCTTTTTAATGCTTCCCCCTTGAAGCCCTCCGGCGCTGGAAATGCAAGCCGGCAACCATATTTGATGGATCGGCCATATGACGCCGTTGAATAGCAACTTCCGGGCTTCCTGGATGGCTTAGTAACGCGATTTGTTCCAGGACTATTGCCGTAGCTTTTGGGAGTCTCTCGCGATTCCTCTCTCGCTTTCAATTTCTGCCGGACGGCTTCCCTCGGATTGAAGCAAAACGCGTCATCCTTTCGATTTAGGTAGGGCTGTAAAACGGCTTGCGCCTGCGGTCCAACATAGATAGTTCGGGACTTACCACGCCAAGCCGTTTTATGGTGTTCCAACCGGATTTCCCAAACCGGATTAGTGCGGTCAACCATATTCGGCTTTAGCTTACAAACCTCCCCTGGCCGGCATCCCGCTAAACGCTGAAAACGCACCATTGCAGCTACCGTGCTCGACAGGTGGGGCAAAGTGGCGTCTACGGTTGCATCGCCAACCGGAGTGACTGGAGGGGCTTCCTTGGCCTTGCAGTGGCCTTTCGTCAAGGGGGTTACGCATTTGACGGCTTGATGAACTGACGGTGCAAGCATCCCTTCCGAAACCATCCATTTAATGGCGCGGGTTATGCGCCGCATTTGGTGGTTTGCGTACTGTCGCGAAACGTCGCGATTCAACCACCATTGCCGAATTAGCTTGAATTCGAGTGGCCCAAACTCGCAAGCAGGCTTCCTAGGCATCAGTTCGCTGACGGGTCGCAGTGCCATCGCGATGTTCCGATATTCTTGAGACTCAGCGCCGTAGTAGGCTTTTGCATGAAGAGCATACGACCTAGCAACTTCTGCTAATGAAAGTTTGGCAACATCCTCTCCAAACGTCGAGGGATCGGGAGCAAGCAAATACTTTGCAAGCAGATCTTTATACTTTCGCTTGCTAGCTGCGGTACCATGCCGGCCAAAATAGTATGTCTTGCGTCTAATTGTCGTGCAAGCTTGACCAGTGGCCTTATGTAGACGATAGGTTGGCGACTTTGCCATGAACACTGCCTTTCCAAAAATAAGCGGTAGACTACCGCTTAAACCTTTATGAAAAACAGCGCTCTGACCGCTTGGTCAGGTAACGTTTGAACAACGAATCGCTTGATAAACTAACAGTAGCGAAGACTGGACTTGAACCAGCGACCCACGGCTTATGAAGCCGTTGCTCTAACCAACTGAGCTACTTCGCCATCAATAAAAACACAGGAAATCCCCTACACTCTTCACTCAACGTCATCATCTAACGCCTGTTTTGACGCCGAGTGGGTGCACTGATGCAATCCCCGACACTAAGCTTCTTAACGACGCCGGACATCTGAAGATTACCTTCAGCACTACGCTCAACGTGATAAGCGGTGATTCTATCGACAACTCCGCCGTTTGCAAACCACAAAACCACCCTCCAATCGTCCCAGCTGGTGGCCGAAAAGTCGATTTGTTGTGGCATCCAGCACATCACCACTGTTGAATCGCTAACTTCCTACGCAATATAACTTGGAGTTCGATCGCAGAAAAATTTGATTCTCTACCACCGCCGGCGTCGCATTGAAGGGACCGGAGTCGCCGCTAAAAGTGCTGCTTGAAAGCACTTCGTATTTGTCGCCTACGCTCCAGATTTGCATCTCGCCGCTTCGCAATAACACATAAATTTTTCCTCCTACAAGCAATGTCGATGCATAATTTGCCGGCGGACGGTCCCCTTGTACATCGGCAATCGGTGAACGTAACCTCGATTTGAAAACTTCTTCACCAGTCTTGCAGTCCGCACAAAGGGCTAAACCAGACGAACTCCAGTAAAGCTTTCCGTCGGCGACTACGGGCGTCCCGATACCCGATCGAAGCGGTTTCTCCCAGTTGCGATGTGTCGCTGTAACGTCTCCACTACCGCCGCATCGCACCGCGATTGCGGATCCTGCTCGACCACCCATCAGGTAGACCACGCCGCGATCATGGACCACACTCGCGCACACCGTTTCCTTTAATGGGGAATCGCAATGCCATAGCTCCTTACCGGTTCTAAGATCCAATGCAAATAACTTGCCCGGCGACGCAGAGACCAACTCATCGTTGCCCTCGACTGTTACAACAATAGGTGTCGCCCACGAATTGGTGAGCTTCTCATCCTCCACTTTCCACGCTATTTGGCCGCTCTTTTTATCGACAGCAACAATCGAATGGCCTGTGATGCCTGCATTGACAATCACTAAATTCCGATAAAGGATCGGGCTTGTGCCATCACCCCACAATGCAGGGTCCGAATAGACTCCCAAAGAGCATCTCCAAACTTCCTTTCCTGACATATCGAGGGCGACCAAGCCCGTTTTTCCACACATGACATAGATCATGTTCCCATCAGAAACGGGAGTACTGCTTGCAAATCCGTGTTCTAGGATAAACCCCTTGTACGGGTCCTCGTCGACGGTCGAAGGAATGGGCGTCGCCCAAAGCGACTTGCCTGATACTCGATCCATGCACAGCACGTGTCGCACCAAGTCAGACGCTTTGCCCGGTGATTCCGCATTGACTCCATAACCTGTATAGCAAGTGACGAGCACCCAATCCCCAACAACAATGGGACACGAACTACCGGGACCAGGGAGTTCTCTCGACCACGTAAGGTTCTTTTCATTGCTCCATGCGATCGGGACCGTAGTGCATTTGCTGATCCCAGCGCCATCTGGACCGCGAAATCTGGACCAGTCGTCCGCGAAAACGTTGGTCGACCATATCTCGCAAAATAAGATTAGCGAATAAACGGCGAATGCTTTTCTCTTCATTGAATAGGGTCCGCGACGAAATCGAGGTGATGTCTACTTAAATAAATTCATCGGTGCGCTAACAAGATTAGATTTTAGGGTATCGAAACTCGGCAAGTGCAAATCGTCGAAAGTCTTGACAACTTTCGCTACGGCCAAACCAGTTGATGCCCCAAAGACTAAGATGACAAAGTACTAGGCTCTGTTTCTAAACACGTAGTTGCAGAGAGACGCAGCTACGAAAATGCTAGTTTAGAAACAGAGCCTAGGTTTGAACAGTCTCTTAGACTCCGTCAATCAATTCCTGGTTCGAATTGTATCTTTCCACCGCACACACATTGCAAGAATTTACAGCAAGCTAAACAGCGGCAGTCACGACCAATTCGACTCTGTAGCCGGGGGCAGCTAATTGAGGGTGCGTGCATGCGCGACATGGGGCATGCCCCATTGGAATCCATTCGTCCCACAGTTCGTTAAATTCAGCCAAATCTTCGGCGTAGGGTAAATAAACAAGTACTTGCACCAATCGAGACTTATCGCTCCCGATTTGCGTCAGTCTCCTTTCCAATTGATCAAGCACTTGCGTGAATTGTTCGCGTGGGGAGCCATGTGGGTCGTCCGGCACTTCTACAAAATATCCGATTCCACCAACAACTACAGCGTCCGACCATCTCTTGGTAACTCCGTATCGAATCAATTCGCTCATTAGGGGCCAATCGTTCTTACTTCTGGCTTTTGTAGACCGAACGGATATGCGAACCACCTGTCGGAGTTGAACTTGTAGTACTAACGAATTCGCCGATCTTGCCCAGCACGCTCCAAGCAGACAACAAATCCTTTGCAGTCAGCTCGTAATTTTCGGGCAGAACTTCCGCCGTGAGCGAATCGTCCATATTCTCCATACCTTCGGTCAATGCATATCGAATCCATGGCCGAGCGAATTCAAAGACTTTGCCGACGTGCGCATAAGACACCCTTGAATGTTTTGCATTGGGGTCGATGATGCTTAAACCCTTTTCCAGTTTCCTGACCTCCGCGAGCGATTGGGATTGTTTGTCGGAATAGGATTCGATCATGATGTTTCCGATAAACAATACTTGAGGCATCATCTCCTTTGGTACAGGACAATCCGCCGGAATTGCATAACCGTACGTCACGCCAATCTTGCCTTGAGACTTAACGGGTCTTGGTATCTTGTATCCGTCAGGAATCGAATTAGGTACGTTCTCCCGCATCGCCACAACCATGTCGTCGCAGATTTTGAAGAGCTCTTCAAACGCGATGTCCAGCATCGCTCTGTCTTTGATTCCGCAGAGAGCAGCGATTTCAGGTAAGCCCAATGGATCCACAGAGGGGGGCATGTCCTTGAGCCATTGCTTTGCTGCTAAGTTCCCGCCGGATAGAACGATTGCGTGTTCGCCCGACATCGCAGGGAGAAATTTCTTTTCCCATGTATCTGCGATGCGAACCAAAAAAGGCCAGCAGAAGTCGATAGAGCTCTTGACGTTTTCTGATTCAAGGATGCTATCCCAGTCATGATCCGGAAAGGATGTGGACAGCGTTGGACCAAAAAGTCCCGCTAATTCTAGAGGTGCATCCACCCCGCTCCAATCCAACTCGTAGCTTTCGTCCAAACGACTTTTCAACTTCTGGACCATCTTTCTGCTCAGTTGAAAAAACTCTGGGCGATACTGGAGTTTCGTCGCGGTGAACAGCATTGGGTCGGGACCTAAATGCTCCAACATGCTCAATGGCGCGATGGATTCTGAAATTGCGTCCGCCGTTCTGGCGTAGTTATGCATTTCCCAACCATCAAGTGTCAGGAAGGAGAACGCAGTGGAGCCCTTGAATTCTGGGACCAATTTGGCAATGGACTCATCCACCCATTTGCAATCGTTCATAAGATCTTTTGCAAAGTCTCGAATCTCGCTATCCTCTGAAATCAATCCTAAAATCGGGGTGATCGTTGTAGCGAAGTTTCTAGAGAAAAAATTGTTTAGGTTTGCGTCAAAAGTTGCTTTGGACAATGCATCCGATGTGTAGCCAACGTACGTCAGCGGATTGGCTGCTGCTTGCTTGACCGCTAGCATGTGCGGATGCTCGAGTATGGATTTTACTTTACCAAGTTCGAGAATCGCTTTGCTCGATGGGCTAACAGCAAAAACAAAAAAACCATCAAACATACCAAGCGTGATGGTGATGCTTTTCTTCGCGAAAACCTTTTGAAACTGCTCCAAAACCTCGTCGTTGAAAACCTCGGTGGTTGGGATTTCGTCCCAAGGGATCTGAATGCCGTCCAATCGCAATTGGATCCGATCGCCGCGTGCGTCATCAATACGTTCAAAATTCTTGAAGATAAGTGATCCATTGGGGATTTGGCTCATTCCCAAGTGAATAACCGCTTCCAGTTGATCAATTTTACCTAGTGCTAAATCGACATCCTTGCACTTTGCTCCGACCATCATCGTCGGCACATTCAAGTCCTCGAACATTTTGGCGATGGACTTCATCGATTGCACCGCTCGCTCTGTTTCGTCCAATTCGGAATTGAGCGCGGCTAATCGCATGTCGTCATTGAATTTGGCTTGCGCGAAATACCCTTGGGATAAATGCTTATCTCCAAACATAAATACTTCGCTTGAAATCAAATCGCGTACAAAGGCTAGACCTTCCTTGGCGTTAGGGTTCTCCATCGCGGTTCTTGCGGTTGCACCGAATCCCTCACGCTCGGACCATTCCGAACGAAACTGCTCGACAGCATTTTCGACAGCGGGCAACTCAAGAAACTTGGAAACCACTGGACCGGCAACGAAGCGATTCCACTGTTCTGGAATTCGGAGCGCTACGCTATACAAGTCGGCATCAACCGGTACGAGTTTCGCCGACTCGATACCGCTATCTTGCGCTGCCGAGTAAAACGGCCATCCGCCGAGCACTGAAACTACGGAAATCGTCACTATCTGCCGAATAAAATTCATTGTTCTGGGCGTTAATTTCACTGAGCTTACTCCTCTTAACGGTATTCGTTCTGAATTTGCGTTTGACAGACTAGAGTTGAAATTGGTCAAGCTCGTCCATCAATTGATCAATGTTTGAAAAATCGGCGTCCTCGATAGATTTACTCTGCAGGGGAGCGATGGGTTTGTCAGCTCGAATCGAGTTGGCAACTTCGTTAATCGCGGGAGGATTTGGGTTACTGTCTATTGAGATTTTCGAGACGCCGCCAGGGGGAATTAAGGTCTCGGACTTTGCTCGATGAATGGGTGCGCCTATCGAAAAGAGGGGTGTTGACCGAGCATGCAACAGACTCTTAAGCGTCTTGATCGTCGCGTCAATCGGGACATTGGTTGCAAGGGAGATCAAAAAAATTTTCTTTGGCAATCCACCTGAATCACCACTTGAAGTCTTTGGACTGCCATCGACAGGGATGATCTCGAGCGACGGAATACCAAGTCGATGCAGGTGAGTGCAAACGTATTGGGTTGATTCCCATGTGGCTAGCGCAAAATCACCTTTCAATCCCTCAATGCAAAGGTGGTCGGTATTATCTAGTTCAATCGATTTTAAGTCCGCGATGAGCGTGGCATCGAGTCCATTTTCCATAACGATACTCGTTATTAGTTGTTCCTCGTAGTCAGCAACCGAACCGGACCGTCGTTCATGCTGGCTGACGACTACAGGAATCCTAATGGCCATTCAATCGTTGCTTTCTAACCGCGAATGCGGTGACTTAGAGGTCGTCGAATGACACTTCGAAAGGTTTCATCATTCCATTCAAGTCGCCTGATGCTAAACCGGCACTGTACCACTTGACTCTCTGTTGTGAAGTTCCGTGCGTGAACTTTTCCTTGCGTACCCTTCCCTGCGTCAACTTGTCGTCACCGATTTGGTTCGCAGCGTTCATCGCTTCCTTGACATCGCCAGATTCCAGGATCCGTTTAGTATCCTGTGCATGCTTGGCCCAAACTCCGGCTAGATAGTCAGCCTGCAATTCTAGCCGGACACTCAATTGATTACTTTCGGCTTCTCCGGCACGGTTTTGCAGCGCCTGAATCTTGGCAGAGAGGCCAAGTTGATTTTGAACGTGGTGGCCGATTTCGTGAGCGATCACGTACGCCATCGCGAAGTCACCTGGTGCCTTGAACCGACTCTTTAGCTCCCGAAAAAAGTCGAAATCCAAGTATACATTGCTGTCGCCAGGGCAATAGAAAGGTCCAACGGCTGCAGACGCTTGGCCGCACGCCGACCGCACTTCACCTTTGAATATAACCAACTTAGGTTCTTGGTAGCGAGCGCCGAGCTGTTCTTTAAAAAGCTTGCCCCAAACGTCTTCCGTGTCCTTCATCACAACCGAAACGAACTCCACGAGGGCGGCATCGGGATCGTTTTCTGGGGTGCTTCTCGCCTGAGTGGGAGCGTACTCCTGCTGTTGCCCAACCTGCTCGATCAATTGTTGTGGGTTGGCCCCTAGGAACATCATGATCAACATTAGGACGATGGAACCTATTCCACCTCCAGCCACGACACCTCCAGCAGCCATTGCCATTCCTCGTCGATCCTCAACGTTTGTCGACTGTTCCCGGCCTTCCCAACGCATAAATCATCGTTCCTATTCAGGTGCTAACAATTGACTCTCTCCAAAATGGCGAGTCGAATCAGTAATGTAGCAAACTTGTTAGAAATCTGCAGCGCGTAAACGCTTGTCGATTCGTATTTCGAGATTACGAGAGCGACACCATCGACGTCAGGCTAAGTGAGCCACTCCACGCAAAATGCAAGGAGTTGCACCAGGAAAGGAACAAAGTCGCGACGCTCGCGACCTTTTCACATGCCAACAACGCTAATCCCGAAACGTATTAAACATGCGATCGCCGGCGTCACCGAGCCCCGGCACAATGAACTTGTGTGAGTTCAGTTCGGGGTCAATTCCAGCGACGTAGACTTTCACTTCGGGAAATTCTTGGTGAAACTGTTCTACCCCTTGTTTCGCAGCCAGTACGCTGAGCACTCGAATATCTGGAACCCCCCATCTTTTTAGAGCCAAGACAGCGGCACGAATCGAGCCGCCGGTAGCCAACATCGGGTCTAGCACCAATCCGATATCCACAGCATTACCATTTGGAAGTTTGCAATAGTACTCAACGGGTTGCGCTGTCGCTTCATCGCGATACATTCCCAAATGCCAAACGGCCGCTTCGGGTATCAATTGAAGCACAGGCTCTACAAGCCCCAAACCAGCTCGCAAAATCGGCACAATCCCAATGCGTTGCACCATCCGACCGCCTGTCATTTTTGTAAGCGGAGTTTGGACCTCCGAAGGTTTAAGACCCAAATCGTCGGTTGCACGAACTGCAAGCAGCATCGCTAGCAAATGAATTTGGTTCCTGAACTGTGCAGGATTTGTTTGAATGTCGCGGAGAATAGAAAGGTGATGAACTGCTAAAGGGTGCGTCAACTCAAAAACATTGTGCATTTCTATTTGCCCGGAAGCGTACTGATTGAAGTAACGTCGATATACGAATAGGTGCCGCGATTCATCTCCGCCAATTCTTTAATCCAACTTCCGTCGTTCGTTGCAGGACCCGCATTGAATTGTATCGAATGGATCGTCGTTCTTGATAGCTCTGCTCTTTTTTGAATCTCCAAAAGTTGCCCCCTCGACAAACTTGGATCATCGGCATCCGTTAGGAAAAACAGAACTTCGGGGACCATCGCCAACCCTTGGCGGAGCGCTGGAAAGTGCGCCGTGCTGCCATCGCCTGGCATGTTCCTGACAAAATCACTGGCCTTGCGCTTGTTTTTGTCTTCGGCAAAAAGCAGTCCACGGGACATGGGGGCAAGGGAATCATTGTAAAAGACAATTTGGAATTGGTTGAACTCCGTTAGCGATTCCAGGCTTTTGAGGACTTCCCGTTTGGCGAATCGTAATGGCGCACCCCCCAAGCTGTTCATCGAATCCGATCGGTCTATGACATAAACAAACGATCGGCCGGAACCCTCAACTCCGAAAAAAGTCGTTTTGGTTTTCAACCCGCTCCCTTTTCCGCTCCCCTTACCAGAGCCAAGTCCGCTATCGCCCGCAAGTCCGTTCCCTTGGGAACCGCTCGTACCCGTTTCCGGGCCTGTTTGGGCACCAGCGAGTTGGGAAACAATGCTTTCAATAGAAATAGGCGGACCTGCTTCGCTTTCAATATTCATCGAGACCGCTCGAGCAACTTCTGCAATCGAGCCGGTCGAACCACTTGATCCCCCTTCTAGAGAATATTGAGTCCCATCGCTGGTTTGATGGACGACGGCAATCCCGACTGGCCGCTCCAACTCGCCAGATGTGCCCCGAGATTGGGGACGCCACAACAATGCAGCGAGTAAGAAAAGGGTTGTGTGAAAAAGGCAACTAGCAATCCATGCGCGAAAATCCGACCAATATTTTTGTTCGAAAACGAACAAACTCCTGTCACGTCGGAAAAGGAGATCGAGCTTAGGGGCTGGTTTTGGAGTGTTCAATGGCTACGGAATTTCAAAAGGAACAGGACGATTGAGTGCTTTTAGCGGATTCGATTTGCGGGCCTAGCAAAGTGGCTCCGACTCTCTGAATCGTGCGGCAATCACCATGTGATTCTATCGCGGTTTACGAGAGATTTGGAGAGACTTGGCTAGGTCGGCGAAACTTCTTCGTTCATTCGCAATACCGTCCAACTCGGAATTTGTTTACTTTTCTCGTTATTCGGTCTTTTCACTAATTTTCTACCGCTTTCAAGAAAATAGCAACTAATAAACAAAATCGTTGCCCGTCCGGTTGTGTCGATATTGCCAAAAACTCTGGATAAAAGGAACTTCGATTCATTTATGTGCATCCTACTGTCGGTTCGTTTTGTTGACAGTGAATGGCCTCCAACTACCATAGAAATTCGACTGTCCTAGTAGTACCCCCATTTTCACTGGTGGGATCGCTGTTGAGACAACGAAACACTGCATATCTTTTCTGTCCGTTCGTCACTTGGGGATCCCATGGTGAATTCACGTAAGCCTGTTCTTGGTTCAATGAAGTCCCAGTCAACAAAAATGGCAAAACGCCGAAAACTGGCAAAACGTTTACGACAACTCGAGGTTCTAGAACGTCGTGATCTGATGGCGTTCTCACCTGGAGTCATTGCTGCTCTAGGTACAATGCTTTTCACCGACCAAGCGTCCTATGAAAGCACGGGGCAACTCCTCCAAGCAAAGTTTGGTGGCGGAACTGTTTCAGGGAGCCAATCTAATGGCGAGCCCGACGCTCCGTTCAATACAACAGAGTCCGAACCGAATGACATCAGAAACACAGCCGACTTCCTCCCTCTCGGCAATGCACCGGGAAAGAATCCGGTTGTCAATGTTTCGGGTACTATGTCCAACCGCTTTGACTTCGACTATTACGCATTCGATCTTAAGAAAGGGGACATTCTAGATATCCGCTCAACCGTTCCACCAACGGTTGCGGCCCCTGGACTCGGCCTCTTCAATTCGCAAGGTACCGAGTTGCTTTACAGCAAGCAGCTGTTCTACGCTTCGCCGATTGGGCGACCGATCTCCACGAAAACTCCGTTGGCAAGAACCGGTGCATCGACACTTAGCTACATCATCGACACCGACGGCCGATATTTCCTCAGCGTTAGCGATGCGACAGGTGCTTACACGCTGAACTTGCGCACTTACCGTCCGACGATCGAACAGCAGCCAATCGGTACCAAGCAGATCCTGTTTCTCGATTTTGATGGCTCATTCGTACGAAATGACTTGCTAAGCCTGGACGTGATCTCTGCTTCGCCAGCGAGAACAGTTCGCGTTCCGCCGCTTTCTGCGATTCTTCCGACGCTTGGTTTGAACCCTGCGGATGAACCCGCGCTGATCCGCGATATTACTCGTCGAGTCGAACAGAAGCTTCGATTCCAACTTGCATTGGATTCCAACAACGGCTTCTATGCGCAGACTGGCACACCCGGCGACTTTGATATTCAGATTGTGAACAGCCTGGATAGCCCTGATATTTGGGGCCAGCCCAATGTTTCGAGAGTTCTAGTAGGCGGAAGGCAAGCCGATTTTGGTGTACCTCCCGCAACGGGCCTTTTGGGAATCGCTCAAGAAATTGACATCGGGAACTTCGACCGCGAAGACACTGCAGTTGTCATGGTCGATATATTAGCTCTGATCGCGTCAAGTTCCAATTTAGCGGGCAACTTCTCAGTTGCTCAAGCGTTTGCCGAGTTTACTGCGGGTGTTATCGTTCACGAAGCTGGGCATAACCTGGGCGGAATGCACCAGGATCCGAGTAATACGATCAATACGATTATGGACGCATTCTACGATCCCACTCTTGCCGCCGGACGAGATGGCATCATTGGAAATGCAGACGATGAACCGATTCGTTTTAGGGATGACGCTTACAGGCCCGGTGAAACAACCTTGGGTGGTGGAATCAACAACTCCGCAAACATTGTTGCTTTTGGGCTTTCAACCGGCAAAATCGGCGCGTCCATTATCGGCAACTCCTACAACGACCGAAACCGCAATGCGGTAAAGGACTCGACGGATGAAGGGATCGGCGGATGGGTGGTTTTCGCAGATCTAAACAACAACGGAATTCGAGATGCAAGCGAGCCCCAAACCACAACCGACGGATCGGGTAATTACAATCTGCGGGTTGCTGCAGGCACATACAATGTTCGAATTGTGCGTCCTGCACCTTGGATCGCTTCGAAGGACTCCGAACTCGTAAAGACTGTAACCGTGAGCAGCGGAACTGCGACCGCCAATTTTGGTTCGGTGGTTCCAGCTGACTTCGCGACTGGTTTCAAATGGTTGGACCTAAATACGGACGGAATACGCGATGCCGGTGAACCAACATTGGCTGGGGTGTACATCTATTTGGACCTTGACGGCGATGACCGTCCAGATATCGGCGAACCAGCGAGCGTTACCAAGGCCGATGGATCGTTCACATTGAATCCTCCTGGACCGGGTACTTACGCGATCCGAGAAGTTGTCGAAGCAGGCTTTATCCAAACGTTCCCTGCCAGTGGAGAGCACAACGTAACCTACGATGGAACGAATCCTCTTCGCGGTTTTGACTTCGGCAACAGCGAGTCGTCCGACTGGGGCGATGCGCCAGCACCCTATTCGACAACGCGCGCCCAAGGTGGCCCGTCGCACGGCACCAAGCCTGGCCTCACACTCGGCAATTCGTTCGACGCAGATCCAGACGGTCAACCGTCCGTAAATGCTGACGGCGACAACCTCAATCGAGTCAATGACGAAGACGGAATCACTCAGCTTACCCCAATCGTTCGTGGAGATGGCTCAAACGTTATTCGCGTCAATGTGACCAACACGGCCGGAACTCCTAGCTTCTTGCAGGGATGGATCGACTTCAATGGTAACGGGAGTTTCTCGGATCCAGGCGAACAGATAGCAAACAACGTAGCGTTTGCCATCAGTGGTGCGACCAACGTCACATTCACAACGCCAACCAACGCTGTCGGACGTACGTATGCTCGGTTCCGATTGTCACAAGATCAAAATCTGACACCGGTTGGTCGAGCTCAAGCTGGCGAAGTAGAAGATTACGTCTACAACATAGTGGATGGTCCAAGAGTATTGCTTCAGCCAGATGCATTCACCGTCGCTCGCAACAGTCGCGACAATGTCTTTGATGTTTTGGCTAACGACTTTAGTTTGCCCGGCGATGGTTGGACAATTACCAGCGTGAGCACCGGCTCGCAAGGTGGTCGGGCAGTCATTGACACTGCAAACCAAACGATTAAGTACACGCCTCGTCTCAGCTTTACTGGCCGCGAAACGTTTACCTACACGACAACCAGCGTTACGGGACGCCGCGAAACAACTACTGTAACCGTGACTGTGGCATTGCAGTTTATCGATCCAGTTGCTGTGGATGACTCCTTCGATGTGCCGACCAACTCCATTGGATTTCCGTTGAGCGTTCTCGCCAACGACGTCGAAGGCCGCGGTGGTTCGCTGATCGTTCAAAGCGTGACGGATCCAGATAAGGGTGGTTCGGTTGTGATCGGATCCGGTGGACAAAGCATTCGCTATACTCCAGCACGCGGATTCGGTGGAACAGAACAATTCACATACACCGCAGTCGATGCGACTGGCAAAACCTCCACTGCAAAGATCACCGTTCATACAGTCCAAGGGGACCGTCTGGATGACGAAGTGGAATTCAGTTTTGCATTCCTGAACGCAGCTAACGAACCGATCACCGAAGTCCGGCAAGGGGACTCCTTCAAAGTTGTTGTCTTCGTCGATGACTTGCGACCAGAAAAGGCCGCGTTGGAAACTCCACCACGAAACGTTACGGACCCAGGCGTCTATTCCGCCTACTTAGATTTGCTTTATAGTTCCGGATTGGTCACACCCAATGCACCCACCAGCGGCTCGCAAGATTTTTCTGCGACCTTCATTGCTCCATATCAAACCGGTCGCGGTGGAACTGCGGCAACTCCAGGTATCATTGATGAGCTAGGTGCATTCATCGGACAAGTGTCCGCGTTCAATCAACCGAACAGGCTACCAGTCGTAGTGCTTGACTTCACTGCCGCATCGGCTGGTATCGCAGAATTTATCGGTGATCCAGCAGACAAGATTCCTGGTTCGGAAGTCACGTTCTACAACGCACCTTCGTCCGCACGGGTTCCTAATGAGCAAATTCGATTCGGGCGAGCGACGATCGAGATTGTTCCAAACGGAGTGAACTTCCCATTCGCAGTAGATGATACGCGCTTCAATGTGCCACAGGGCAATCCGTTCAACATCGATGTGCTCACCAACGATATCGTTGGAACACAGCCGCCGATTCGTATTACGTCGGTCACGCAGCCATCCAATGGCCAGAGTCAAGTCAACGACAACAATACGCCAAACATTTTTTCGGACGATACGGTCACCTACTTCCCCAACTCAAACTTTGTTGGTTTGGACCAGTTCAATTACACCATCACCGACGAACGAGGCTTTGTCTCGACCGCAACGGTGACGTTGCATGTTGGGATATCGACAGCAGATGACGTGATTAAGCTCCGGTTGAGTGCGACCGACTTGGCCGGCACACCGATCGATCAAATCACGGTCGGTCAACAGTTCCAGTTGCGAGGTTTCGTCGAGGACTTACGAACTAGCCCGACCAGAGCAGGCGTGTTCGCTGCATTCCAAGACATTCTTTATAGCAATAGACTGGTATCGGTTAACACCAGTCCTGCGGCTCCAGGCTTCCAAATCGTCTATGACTCGCAATACAATAACGGTACATCGGGCGATATTCGTATCCCAGGCTTGATCAACGAAGTTGGCTCGGTTCAAACATCGAGTAACCCAATTGGGCTAGGTGAGAAACTGCAGTTTACTATTACGTTGACAGCTCGAAATGTAGGAACAGCGAGCTTCATCGGCGACCCTGCGGACATCAAACCGTTCCACGACAGCTTTGTTTTTGATCCCACCACTCCACTGACACCTAGCCAGATTCGTTACATTTCTGATTCCATCTTGATCGTATCCAATTCAACTGGAGGTGGATCGAGTGGGGGCGAAGGCAACACGAATTTGACGAATGCCTATGACGTCAATAACGATGGGTTCGTCTCGCCAATAGACGTCCTGATCTTGGTCAATTCCCTGAACAACGGTAGTAGTGGACTGCTTCCCGTCGAAGGGACACCGGCCGGCAGCAATGGCGAAGGTGGTGCTGGACGTTACTTCATGGACGTCAACGGTGATAATTATCTATCACCCCTTGATGCCCTGATGGTGATCAACGAATTGAACAACCGACAGAACGCTGGCAGTGGAGAAGGAGAGGGGGCAGCAGCTCCTCTTGATTCCATGTCGAAGTCGACCTTTAAGCCCACTGTGGTTGAAGTACCGTTCCTAAGGAGATCCAGTGTCAGTGTTCCGTTTGTTTACGGACCGATGCCTTCTTCGGACGAGTTGGAGAAGGTGTTCAGCTTAGATGAATACTTGGCGCAGCAAACGGCCGATGAGGAATTCGATTATCTCGACGGTCTCGCAGCAGACGTTCTTAAAAGCAATCTAAGCTGAGCAGCAAGGACTCTCCGCGAGTTCAGGCCATGCCAGACGGAACCAACACAGCCGTTGTTCACTGCACCCTCTCGGTCACCTCGGTGACTCTTGGGTGCTTACAAATCTAGAGCATTTTCATGAATTACCTAGGTCGTAGCCGCATGCCTTGAAGCAGTTTAGGCAGTCATTGGAATTGATCGATGCGATTGCTTTCGAAATAGCGTTATCCGAAGTGCGTTTTGTTCGAGCTGCACCGGCGACACAGCACATGCGCTGCGAATCGGCGTGCCTCGTTCGACTGCCGCTGGTTGGCTTCACCCCCGGTAGCAACCCGTTATCTCGATTCTGGCAAGTTGCCAGCACTCACATGTCCCGCACTACGCATTCAAAGGACAGACGCCGCACGAGATGTTTTTCGAATCGGAAATCTACGTTTCAGAAAAAATGCGCAACGCGACTCTCGATGCTCGCAAGTTACGTCGAGCGTCAAATCTGGCGGAATCTTGTTCCCATTGTAAGGTGACTTCTGGTCTTGTAGTTTTCGAATCACTGACTCCAAACACAACATAGATCGGTCCAACTTCCAATTCCCAACCCGCTGTAAAAGATCCAAGATCCTTCAAGCTACCCAACTGCCTAGTGATCCGCATGGGCAGAAAAAACAAGCGTAACACAACAAAAATGTAGCCATGATTCGAATCAAAGAGCAAGTCCGGTCGCTCAAATGCATTCGCGCCCAAATGTTTAGCCAACTGCTGGCTCACAAAGTCCTGAAAATGCCAGCTTGTCGAGTTCTCGTACACAAAAATCCAGAATGTCTTGAGACGCGGCTCGGATGCGTTCATGTCGCCGCCTGTTCAGCGCGGTGGCATTGCCCAATTCTTAACGCTGAATCCCGAAGCCCGAGTCTGACCGCAACGAAGTTACCCCTTGCCAGTTGGCACTTTCTGGAGGGAACTTCTTCACGCGAAAAGGCAATGAATTCATTGCCTTTCAATGATATCGGTACCGGACACCTTTTCCTTTCCCCACCTTTTCCTTTCCCAAGATCCTTCAAACAACCCAACTGCCTCGTGATCCGCATGGGAAGAACAATCAAGCGTAACACAACAAAAATGTAGCCATGATTCGAATCAAAGAGCAAGTCTGGTAGCTCAAATGCATTCGCGTCCAAATGTTTAGAATGTTTAGCCAACTGCAGGCTCACAAAGTCCTGGAAATGCCAGCTTGTCGAGTTCTCGTACACAAAAATCCAGAATGTCTTGAGACGCCGCTTGGCTGCGTTCATGTCGCCGCCTGTTCAGCGCGGTGGCATTGCCCAATTCTTAACGCTGAATCCCGAAGCCCGAGTCTGACCGCAACGAAGTTACCCCTTGCCAGTTAGCACTTTCTGGAGGGAACTTCTTCACGCGAAAAGGCAATGAATTCATTTGCTTTCAAAGATATCGGTACCGGACACCTTTTCCTTTCCCAGAAAGTACCCATCGCTTTCTAGAGTCACTGTAAGTACAACATTCGATAGTTACTCCCCCCAAGCAAGGTGGCTTCCTTATATTGAACAGTCGAATTTGGGAAACTTAATCGACTTTAATAGAAGCTTCACAGCCCAGCCGGATGTCACCAGAGTGCGAGTTCCTGTTTTTATGTGTCCTAGTGAGGTAAACGATAGAGCGAATGACTCCATTCCGAACATTGTCCACTATCCAACCAACTACGCCGCAAGTTATGGGACGTGGTTTCAGTACGACCCGCGTAACCCAGCGCAAATCGGGGACGGCGTATTCACGGTGAGCCGAGCTATGGGGCACAATGATATTACTGACGGACAAAGCAACACCGTCGCTTTGGCTGAAGTGAAGGCATTTCAACCGGTTTTTGGCGACAGTCGAAATCCAAATGGAGTTGCTGAACCTATTCCAAATAATCCATCCCAGGTCTTGGCGTATGGCGGAACTCCTTTTCTCGCACTGGGTCATTCTCAATGGGTCAATGGACAAATCGGTCACGCAGGAATGTCCCACACATTCGCGCCAAACACAGCCATTTATAAAATCATAAACGGCGTGAAATATGATTTCGACTTTACGAGTAGTAGGCTGGGTTTGGATGCGATTTCTCCAACATACACCGTGTTTACAAGTCGGAGCTATCACTCTGGTGGTGTCAATGCCGCATTAATGGACGGAAGTGTGCATTTCGTATCTTCCAACGTAGATCTCAGTATATGGCGAGCATACGGCACGCGCGCAAAGGGAGAAGTTGCTGAATCGTTGGCACCCTAGTGACGCAAAAAAGGTGTCAGGAACCGTTTTCACGTTTTGCGGTGAACTTCTCCAAAGATAGTTACGCACTTGTTGACTGCGAAGTCGCCGGTTTATTCGTTGCCTCGCGGTCCGCTGCGTTCGCGGCTTGTAATTCGTTATATGCATGCAGCAAGTGGTAGTAAGCGATTTGCAATTCGTCGTACCCGAAGCGCAATAACTCTTAGGCTTCCTGCAAATCGGCGTACGAGCGTCGCAAATGCTCTTGCGCCAGGCGTTGCGAAACCTGTTCGACTTCGCGCTGATGCTCCCAGATCAGCAGCCGATAAAGCTGCAAGAGTATCGGATGTTTCAACCGTAGATGCGCACGCAATTGTTCGAGCGATTCCTGGGGCCTAAAGGGCGCGGGGGCCATGTGATCTGCGATCGCCGTTTGAAGCCATTCGACTAAGTCCGCGACAACCATAGGCAAGTTCCCTTGCTGGCGGACGATGTCCGAATCCCTTACGCTTCGCAGGCATATCGAAGAATTGCCAACCCGTTCTCTTCGTGGAAATAACTGCGGAACACCATACCCAGCGGCGGTTTTTCAGGCAACGACGGCCTTTGCCGAAAGCGCTTAGCGTCGACCGTTGCATGAGTTTCCTGCCGGAGGAGGGGACGGTTGCGTCTCAGGCGGGACTTGCAATAACAGAAGACAATCCCGCTCGCAATTAGAATTAGGAGCGAACTTGGCTCGGGAACTGCAGTAGGGTTTATCAATTGCCCTCGGATCTCTCCGCTGTTAAACGCGGTACGGACATTGATATAAGTTAGGCCGTTGAGTACGTCCTGAATCCTCTCGCTAGGTATCGTACCAGAACCGGTAAAAGCCCCACTCGTTGCAAAAGTATGATTCAAACCAAATAACAAAGGTGCATTCGACCCAATGGGTGCAAAGCCGTTCAAAGTAACATCATTTGGAACATTCGTTAGGTCATCAAATCTACCAGATATGGTAATGATACCAGTTTGGTCATCGAAGACTGAAGTCGCTGTCCCCCGCCCTTGAGTATTAAAAATCGGGACTACCTGAGATCCATTAAGGGTTGTGCTAAATTGCCATATACTCCCAATGGCATCCTTGTCTGCCGTGGAGAATATCGCAATCATCATCAAGAAAGCGACCTTAATCGTTTTTAATAAGATATCCGATCTTGCGTTCATTATTGGTTCTCCATTGGTTCGGCCATTACTGACCCTCGCAAACAATCGATTTTTGACCTAGGCGCAGCGCTTTCAGTATACGCAGAGCCGCGACATGTATGCAGCTTTCTCGCATTTCTGCGAATTCATCAGTTACTCCCCGAAAGTGTGCAGGCAGTTCCATCCATCAGCAATTCCCGGATGAACCGTTATTTGAAGCTTGGTCCTCTGTTCGGTGCTCGTCGTTGAACTCCATTTGCTTTACACTTATTAGATAATGTCTTTTTAATTGCTTCGACTTCGCTCAAAATCTGTGCAAAATGCTCTACCTTCAACGCTTCTTTTCCAATTCCCTTTGGTCGTTGTTTTCTATTGCCACAGCGCTGTGGATCTCCAACGCAAATGCTGAGAGCTGGGAAGGCTTTAACAAAATTGAATTCCAGATCGAGGCTCGCAAAGCATTTCTCATCGAACCAAAGTCTCCTGCAGAGGGGCGTCCATGGATCTGGCGAACGGAATTTTTTGGACATCAGCCCCAAGCCGACATCGCCTTGCTAAATCGAGGTTTTTTTGTCGCTTACGTAGACGTACAGAACCTCTATGGCGGCCCTCTTGCAATGTCGGTAATGGATGCCATGTACGCTCGCTTGACGGCGGAGAATCACCTTTCTAAGCGAACAGTACTGGAGGGTTTTAGTCGCGGTGGCTTATTCACCATCAACTGGGCTGCCCGCAATCCGAGCAAGGTTGCGTGCATCTACAATGACGCGCCGGTGTGTGACTTCACAAGTTGGCCGGCTGGCAAGGGCCGCGGCAAGGGCTCTATTGCTGACTGGGAACGATTGAAAAAAGTCTACGCATTGAGGGAAGAAGAGGCATTGGCAAGTAAACTGAACCCTATTCACCAGCTCGAAATCCTAGCAAATGCAAAAGTCCCTTTGCTCCATGTCTGCGGAGCAAGTGATGATGTAGTCCCCATCGAGGAGAACTCGTTATTGGTGCAGCAAAAGTATCGCGAGCTTGGCGGCCCAATGATCTTGATATCCAAGCCACATTGCAATCATCACCCGCATAGTCTCGCGGACCCAACACGAATCGTCAATTTTGTGTTGACTCATACCGGCTTTGTCGATCAACAACAAGAAGCACTGACGCCGTTTGGTTACGACTACTATTCACTGCGAGACGGATTGCAGAAATGCAGAGAGGTATTTGAGAAAACGGGGCGGGGACGCGTTGCATTTCTTGGAGGATCGATCACCGCTTCGAAGGGTTGGCGTGATCAGGTTTGCGATGACTTGAAACGTAGGTTTCCAAGCACGGAGTTCGACTTCATCAGTGCGGGCCTACCGTCAATGGGCTCGACACCAGGCGCTTTTCGATTCAGCCGCGATGTGCTAGCCAAAGGATCGGTCGATCTTTTGTTCGAAGAAGCGGCGGTCAACGATGATACCAATGGTTTTTCCGACATCGAGCAAGTCCGCGGAATGGAGGGAATAGTTCGGCAAGCGCTCCTTTCGAATCCACAAATGGACGTGGTTTTGCTTCATTTCGCCGACCCGGGCAAGATCACTGAAATTCGCAATGGAAAAACGCCATCGGTTATTTCCAACCACGAGCGGGTAGCAGAACATTACCGCATACCCTCGATCAACCTTGCCAAAGAAGTTACGGAGCGAATCGGAGCTGGCGAATTTACATGGGAATCGGATTTTCGCGATCTTCACCCAAGCCCATTTGGGCATACGTTGTATGCAAAATCGATCGGTAGGATGTTCGACGAAGCATGGGTCGCAAGTAAATCTTCGCAGCAAACGACTTCCACCATCTTGCCACCACCTGCCGACAAGAGTAGTTATTTCATGGGGAGGCTTGCGAATCCAATGGAGCTTTTGGAAACAGGTAAGTTAAAACTCATAAGCGGTTGGAAAATAGACAAGATGTGGAAACCAGAGGGGCAAGCAGGGACACGTGTAGGTTTCGTTAACGTTCCTGCTTTGATAGCCGATCAGCCTGGGGACACGATGCAATTGACTTTCACAGGATCTGGAATTGGACTTTTTGTCGCCGCGGGTCCGGATACGGGACGTGCTGAGTACCGAATGGATGGGGGCGAGTGGACGCCGCTCGAGCTGTTTACTCAGTGGAGTCCTGGCTTGCATCTACCGTGGGCAAAGATGCTGGCCTCCGATCTCACAAGCAGTGAGCACGTGTTGGAGCTGCGGGTTCGAGGCGACCGAGATCCTCGAAGCAAAGGGCATGCAATTCGAATCATGCACTTTTTAGTCAATGGCCCAATCCCTGATTCATTTTCAACCATTCGCGGTCGATAGCAAATGGAGAAAACGCAACAGTTAGATAGGGGGTGACTAGAAGCACTCGAAACATGTAGAGGAAGTTGCAGACAAACCAGCAGGCATTCCGTTGTCCAAAATCAAAGTGTTAAGCACACTAGCTTAATGGTTTTGATCATCGAGTCCGAATGGAATGGCATTGAACTCGATAGGATGTTGACCAGATCCAACTTGTTGGCCTGCTTCGATTCCGTAATGAACGGCGCGGATCGCTTGATCGACCGACCATTTCAGTTCGTTTCCGATTGCCATTCCCGCGACGATCGCTGCGGAAAGTACACAGCCGGTTCCATGCGTGTTACTTGTCTTCAATCGCGGAAGCTGAAAAGCGATATTTTCGTTGCCGAGCCCGAGGACATTCACCGACAGCCCGTCAACTTCCCCGAGTTTCAGCAATACGTTTTTCGCACCAAGTTCATGCAAGATACGAATCGCATTGGCGACCGAATCTGAGTTGCTCGGATCAATCGTTTCGCCGCAGAGCCGCTCTGCTTCGTAGCGATTGGGGGTCAACAAAAAAGCCATTGGAAGCAGCTTCTTTACCATAACTTCGATCGCTTCGTCCTGCAAAAGAATATGTCCGTGTTTGCTGACCATGACGGGATCGACAATTAATGGAAATGAAAAGTCCTTTGCTCGGTCAGCGACAGCCTCGATCATCGAAGCGTTTCCCAAGGCTCCAGTTTTGGCGACCCTCGGTGGAATATCCGAGACCACCGCGTTGATCTGCGCCAAAACCAATTCTGGCGAGAGGACATGTACAGACTGAACTCCCATCGTGTTCTGTACAGTGAGTAGAGTCACGACCCCCATACCGTAAGCCCCAATCTGTTGAAAGGTCTTTAGATCCGCCTGCATACCTGCGCCGCCCGAAGGGTCGGATCCTGCAATGGTCAAAGCGACAGCACCGCGAAAAAGGGTCAATTGCCGGGAGGTTTGCGGTCTATGAATCATCGGATTGCCTTGGACAATTGTTGTCCATAAGGTTGGTGTTCGGAACGGAGTTAAGTAGGATCGTGACTTCGAGGCGTGATTATGTAATCAAAGAGGATGGTTGTGTTGTTGAGGAGTTTATTCGGATGCATCTAGAAATGAAACGCCACCTCGCTTTTACATTGGTTGAACTGTTGGTGGTCATTGCGATCATCGGCATTTTGGTAGGACTTCTATTGCCCGCGGTTCAAGCAGCTCGTGAAGCGGCACGCCGAATGTCTTGCTCCAACAACGTCAAACAAATTGCGCTCGCTACGCTGAATTACGAGTCCGCTTTTCGACGACTTCCACCCGGCGTGGCAGTGGATTACAACGCTCCGTCGTCAGCGAACAACGCCGGCTGGGGAATTCATGGACGTATTTTGCCGTTTTTAGAAGGAGCCAACCTTGCGAACCAAATCGATGTCGATGTGGCATGGGATTTCCAGTCTGCAATCGACAGAGTGGCCCCAACAGTATTTCGTTGTTCGAGCGACCCAAGAAGTTCTGAGATCCGGGACCCAGGACCTGGTCGCCCCAAATTGATCCCCTGCAATTATGGTTTCAATTTCGGCCCATGGTTCGTTTTTGATCCGGTCCAACTTCGTTCTGGAAGCGGGGTATTTTTTCCAAACAGTTTTTTGCGGCTATCCGCCATTACCGATGGCACCTCGTCCACGTCGATGCTTTCTGAGGTCAAAGCATGGAACCCCTATTTTCGCAACGGTGGCCCCGCTTCGACAAACATACCCGACTCGGTTGAAACGGCGGCCGCGCTGGCCACTGTAGGAACGTCGTTTCGCGACACTGGGCACACAGAGTGGCCGGATGGACGGGTACACCATACTGGGTTTACGGCTACCTTCCCGCCTAACACGAGAGTTCCGGTCATCGTCGCCGGCAAGGTCCTCGACGTGGATTACAATTCCTGGCAAGAGGGGTTGGATCGACGGCAAGGTAAATCGACTTATGCCTTCATCGGATCGCGTTCCTACCATACTTCACTTGTCGTAAGCGGTTTGTGCGATGGAAGCGTTCGGACGTTTTCCAGCAGTATCGATCGGCCAACTTGGCAATCGCTTTCGACGCGCGATGGAGGAGAGATAGTGTCACTAGAAGAATGATTGAGGTCACCGTCACGGCCAAAGAATTCAGAGAATCCGCTACGGCGAGCCGTTTCTTCCCTTCGAAAGGATCGCCCGCAGATATTTCGTCGATGACTAACTGTGGACACAGCCGACAAAAGTCAAAGTAGCTGGCACATTCCATGTGCCGTCCGCCTGAAAACCCAGCCAATATACGCAAGCATTCGGCACGGCGGAGCGTGCCTGCTACTTTTGTCGGCTGTGTCCCTGTGAGATAGCTGTGTCCCTGTGAGATATCGATTCGAAAGACAGCTTCAAGAGAACAAGCCGGAGACAGGCGTCCTTACCGAATTTTTGAACGCTATCTATGGTCTTTTGAACTAGGCTCTGTTTCTAAGCTAGTATTTTCGTAACTGCGTCTCTCCGAGACGCAGTGAATTCGAGACGCGATAGCAACTCGTTTGCCTACTTAGGGTTTGGTTCAATCTGTTTTGGACACCACGGAATGAAAAAGCAAATTAACGAAACGGTTGTCGCAATCGCAAAAAGGCAAATCGCCATCATCGAGGTCGGGTTTGCGTATAACAATCCGCTACCGAACAAAGCAGACATGCCGCCCGCACCGCACGAAATCATCGCTTTGGTTTTCGAGTCGTAGAGACGGTTAGACCGGATTTGGTTTGATGTGCATTTCATAAACGGAACTCGATTCTTCAATGTTAAAACAGTGGGCACGAACCTTGGACCAATCCCCTGTGCGACGGCAGTTCATCCAAGGTGATCCATTTCGAAGGTTAGTAGGTAAGGGCATTCCAGAACGACTAGTTCTCCCCACGTTAGTCGGGACAACCTGTCATCATACCGAAACGGCCACGCGGCAGGTAGGCTCCGACCTTCGGAACGATATAAGGCAACCGTTTTGCCTCAAAACCTCGCTTGGCAAGAAAAAGTTCCAGTTGCTTGCACATTGGCTTAGAAATCCAATACACTATGGCAGGATGTTTATTACAGGTCTTCATTCAATATTTGGAGAGCATGCGATGCGAATTAGGGTATTAGTCGGTTCCTTGGTAGTAGCGGTTTTGACCGCTGGCGGTGTTGCTTTCGCTGTGACCAGCACCATAGTGGCTGGACAAAAAACGGTTAAGGAAGTGATGAAGATTGCTCACAAGGATGGTCTACATAAAAAGATCCTTGCCGGAATGGGCACCGATGAGGACAAGAAACAGCTGCTTGATTTGTATATCGACATGGTTGATGGCGAACCAAAGAAAGGCGACAAGGCAGAGTGGAAAATACAATCTAGCGCAGCGATGGCAAGTGCGGCCAAAGTGATGCTAGGCCGAGAGGGTGCTATTGACGAATTGAAGAAAACGTCCGACTGTAAGTCGTGTCACGACAAGTTCAAGTAGTGGGCACACTGGCACGTTAGCCCGCCTAGATTCGAAATTTAGATTCGGTACCCGGAAGCGCGATCACTCCTTTCAATGAAACCTTTATTGAAAGTTCTCTCCGGCCCATGTGGCTCGGGCGACAAGTTTCAACTCTTTGCCGACTGTGCATTCATTGTCGGTCGAGGGGGGATGAGCAGTGCGGTCTTTGCTGAAGATGGATTGATGTCAACACGACACTTTTCATTGGCGGTGGTGCGGCAAGATTTTTTCCTTACTGATCTAGGCAGTTCCAACGGCACTTTCGTCAATGGAGTCAGGGGCAATTATTGTCAGATCCATCCCGGTGATCAGATTCTTGCGGGCAGCACCGTTTTCCAATTTGATTTAGAAGCGGAAACCGACACGCGGCACGACGGTGATCAAGCAAAGGATCAGACGATCCAAAACGGATCTTCACAGTCTAGTTTGACAATCTCGAGCATTGGCGGCCAAGAACGCGTTCTTTACGTAGGTCAAAGGATAAGCATTGGACGTACCGATCTTTCGGAATGGGTTTTCCCATCGGATCCACGCATGTCCAGTGAACATATGGCCATCCGTTCGATCGATGATGGGTGGGAAGTTGTCGATCTAACAAGCAGCAACGGTACTTACCTTAATGAGAATCGTGTAACCAGCTGTCGGCTCCATTCTGGAGATTCGATCGTTGCGGGAGGTACTGTTTTTTCTATCAGGATTGTCACTTCGGACCTACAACCATGTGATGATAGAGCGGGTAAAGCGTCATCTCCTCCTTCGACAACAATCGGCGGTAAGAGCGAGAGAATCTGGAATGAGCCAACTCTGGGCAAAAAAGCCCTTCCAGCTGAAACGATTCCTTTGCAGGAGACGCAAGTTGACATCGATCTGGTGCCGATATTCCGCGTCACGATCGATTGCTTGACACAACCCAACCTCTCGGCTGATTTCCAACAAGGCCAACAGATTGTCATAGGCCGATCTATTTACGCGGACATTTCTGTTCCAAACGATGCAAGGATGTCTAGCGAACATGTACGAATAAAGATCATTGCTAATCAAATCTTGCTCGAAGATCTAATGAGCAGTAACGGCACGGAGGTCAATGGAGATCGCGTCAAAGAGGTTGAATTGAAACATGCTGACCGAATAACCATCGGCTCGCAGTCCTTTTGCATCCGAGTTGGCGGACGTGAGGTTCCGATCGCGCCCGCTCCACAGAATCGTATTCTCAACGCCGATACGACAACGTTTTACGATTCACCTTCCAATCAAACGACCGTGCCCAGTTTTGTTGCCAAACCATCTCTGCTGCCGTTGCAAATCGAAGCAGCGGAGGCATTGACCGAGTCGAGCATCGCTTTCGAGTCGTTTCCCTGCGGATCAGGTCTCGTCTTCTTCAGTGGTTGTGTGCCCACTTTTGACCCGATTGACGTAGCACGTCGTTTGACTCTCGCGACTCCAGGTTGGCTACTCAAGCAAAACGAGAGTGGATCCATCTCTCCGCAGCAAATTTGCATAGAAAAAATCTCGCCGATGGATCCCAGCTGGATGATTCCATGGAGCCAGTTATGGGGGCAGCAGCGAAGTCTCGTAATCTATTCACGAAGCGACGAGTCGAAGGTCAAATCAACTTTCCAATCCCTATTCGAATCCCTGAACGCAACGAGCCAGAAGTTTCCTTCTCATTCTGATCTGTTTGATTTCTTAGCCAACCGATTGAGCGACACCGTCAACCGTGTATTTGCTCCGTTAGATGCTGTTTTGATTGAACTTTATGGTGGTAAGCAATGGGCTTATTTAGGGCCTCGAGATTTGGAGTCGGTTCTGAGGCAACTCCATTTTCGTAAAAAACACAGGTGGTAACGCCCACGCTTGGTTAGATGTCAAGTATTCACGAACCTGTGAAACCGTCTAGGAACGAAGCCATTAAAAGCAGCACGCCCAAAGCAAAGCTCGGGCGTGGTTGGCATTACAGCGTTCGATGGATCAGGAATCTTAGCGAGATTGGCGACTGCACTCAACGCAGCACAGAATCTTTTTTGGAACCATTCGAGTGACTTCAACTTCGTATACTTGCTTTTCGATCTTTGGGACCATTACCATGACTTTGCGAGTCTTCTCGACAGGCTCAAGCTTCATTACGGTTTCTTCACCGCAATCGATTTTCAGCTTCTTAGGCGTTTTGACGCAGTAGAAAATGTCTTTGGTGGTCTTTTCGAAGATCAATTGTGGTGCACAGTCTTCTTCTGTCACAAAGTCATCGACGAGAGTAGTTTTCTCGCATGTGCATGTTTTTTCAACGCAAGCTGGTCCACATTCGGTGCACACTTGTTCACATATGGTTTTTTCGATCAGCTCAACTTGAGGAATCTGGACCTTCTTCAGACGTGTCATCGGGTTTTGAACAATCTTGCCGACTGTCGTCGTCACGGATTTTGTTTTGATCTCATCGGCGAGATAGCAGCACTCTTTGTTAATTGGTTTTGTTTCAGGCTTAACGACAAAGCAGGTGTACTTCTCTTCGCGCTCTTCGCAGTTCTCAACGACGCATGTTTTTAAACGCTTTTCCGTGATCACAGTCGGAACCATGACTGTTCGTTCGACCAGGACATGCTGCTGACAAGCTTTGCCGCATTTTTCACAACCATGGAGCGGCTCTGTCGCGGAAATCCGGCTGGATGTGGCAAGAGCACCTACAGTAAAAAGTGACCAAAGTGCTATTTTAATTTTGGCGTACTTGCGATCCATCTTCGTACCTGCGAGACATTCATTGTTTCACGGAATTAAAAAACCAGCATCAAGTGCAACATCCATCCTCGGGTCATTGCCCTAGTGACAAAGCGACCATTCTTATTAGAACCATCGCCCATAGCGGTTTAAAATCGGTTGCTGGCTCGCAAAACATTGTCTCGAAAAGTGAATTCAACTTTGAATCCGAGGTCAATTTCATTCCAAAGAATAAGATGTAGGGGAAATTCGGTCTGTAAGGCTGAAAAAATGGAGGCGATACGCTACGACATTGTCTCATATGAAAGTTCACTTTTTGGTTTGCCGTAAGTGGCGCTCACACGTCACACCCGGATTGTGGTTCCACTTTTCGATGCACTGGATTTTAGTTCGATGCAATGGATTCTAGATTTGCGAGTGAATTCGAAATGCCATCAACCAGGAACCGAGAGCACTGCAAAAGTTCACGGCTTAGCCATCACATAGACCGATACGACCACGCTCTTCGAGTTTCGGATTAGTTCCAACGTCAACGAACTACCTGGGGGGGTCATGCCTATTTTGCGAGCTAAATCAAACTGGCTAAGGATCTTGAGAGCATCGCATTTAACACAAATGTCACCGGCCATTATTCCAGCTTTTCTCGCCGGGATGCGAGATTCGTCACCTGGATCAATCCACTCGATTACCGCACCCACCGCAGAATTCAGATTCGCTTTTTTTGCAATTTCGGGGGTCACTTGTCCAAGCTGCACTCCAATCCATCCACGATTTACAATTCGATTCACTATCAGCTGTTGTGCAACGCTTTGGGCCACGTCCCCGTTGAGAGCGAAACCGATTCCACGATTCTCATCCCCTTGAATTGATGTTACTATACCAACGACCTTACCCTCAACATCCAACATGGGTCCGCCACTGTTTCCAGGATTGATGGCTGCATCGGTCTGGATATAGTCTCTTAGTGGACTTCCGTTCATGGATCTCCGTTCCAGGGAACTTACAATTCCAAACGAGACACTTGCATCCAATCCAAAGGGGGAGCCCGCGATCCAAACAAAGTTGCCGACCTTAATTCGACGCGCATCTCCCCATTCTAAAGCAGCCATTTCCGTTTCTTCGATTTTCAAGATTGAGATATCGGAAAGGGCATCGTAGGCGTGCATCTTGGCTAACCAATTCCTTCCATTGGTTCCATCGATTTGTATCGTGTCAGCACCTCGAACGACATGGTAGTTTGTTAAAATCCAACCTCCTGGTTGAAAGAAGAATCCGGACCCAATGTCTGTTCCTATTGGAACTGGTAGTTGTCCAAAGTAACTTTCCAGTTCTTTGTCCCGGGCGACACCCACGGGGCGCGTGACGGTGATTCGAACCAGGGAGGGAACAATCTTGTCGGAAATCGATCCGGAGACGTCTGACAGCAGGCGAGCGATTTTGTAATCACTCTGGCTCGGTGCAGTCTCCGAGATCCCAAAATCTGTTGCTGTGCCCAACTTTTTTGTTGTAAACAGCAATACCCAGCATCCCCAGAGGAGAACTGCCCCAGTTCCCAATACGGTCCAAATCATCCATGCTCTAACTCGAGGCCGACTTTCGGTCATTGGCCATGGCTCGCACTTGGAATTCGGGCTGGTGGTACTGCTCCTTCGGTAGGAGAAGCGGTAACACTGGTAAGCTTTTCGGATGGCTTAGTGCGCACTATGGAAAAGTCAGCAAAGTCGATAAGGTCAATGGGTCCAAGTGTTGGATATTGCGGCTTCGATTGCTTTTTCATTTTTTCCTTGACGAATTGAAAAGCCTCTTGCAGCGACACCAGCTTGTCGTTGTTCTCATCCGCTCGACCGTCAAACGCTTCCTTGAGCGGGTCGGTGAACGCATCCTCAAAGGCAAGCTGATTTCCATCGGATGCGGTCATTACAAATATTTGGTCGTTTTGGAGTGTTCGCACTGCTTGCTTTAGACGTGAAGGACTTTGAAGCTGAGCCGCACCGCTGTGACAGGTATCTAGGATGACAAGTTTCCGGCATGCAACCTTTCGAAGTGAAGCCAAATCGGAAAGGGAGAGGCAATCCTCGTATTTGGCTGCACGTAGGTCGCGAGTCGATGCGCGGCTAGTCACAAAGTAGTACTCCTCAGTCACCGGATCGACAATCCCGTGCCCAGTCAGGTAGATGAGAATGACGTCGTCAGGCGACACATTGCCTTGAAGATTTCCAGCCATTGTCTCGATTGCAGAACGCCACGCAACGGGCGTAACCATCGAATCGGTCAGAACAGACGAATGTGAATCCTGTTTGAAAATGGCGTTTGATGACAAAGACTCGGCAACGCGCTTGGCGTTGATTGAGGGTTTGTTCAGGTTTAACGAAGGATCTCGATATTGTGAGACTCCGGCGGTAACAACGTACAGGCTTGAGCGAGGCGTGGTCCGTTTTTCAACGCCACGATCGATGACGACTTCCCCCACTCCAACATTGTGTTCCGCAGTTTCAACAAACACTTGATACTTAAGCCTCCGGTCGGATGGTATGGCAGCCTCCCATTCCACAACAAAAAGTCGCTTGTTTGGATCCTCTGGGTCTACGATTCCATGCGATGGTCCGACTGACCGGAAGTTCGTTGCAACGACTCCATTGATAAATGCTCGCGATGAAGTAAGAGTCTGACCTCGTTGCATACGTACGTTTGCGCGAATTCGGATTTGATTTCCTTGTGTTGGAACGCTTAGTGGGGGCACATCAATTTCCACGGTTGGCTGCAGGGCGATCACGTTGGAAAGCACACCATTTGGCCCGCCTGGCATTTGTGCTGCCACTTTCTCAAAAGCCTTTAGTATGTTTCCAGCATCCAACAATCTGCCAATGACATCCGGCCGTTCCAACGAAGCACGAAATCGATTGGCGGGAAGAAAATCGGGGCGTTTGTCGGGGCCACGGTTCAGTTGCCAACCGAAAAGCTGATCACCATTGAACGATGCATCATAGAATCCCAGTGGCGTCCACGCTGCCCATTCTCTTTCCGTACTGACGGCAACGGTCAAGAGTGGTTCCCATTGACAAACACGTTTGAAACCTTGCCTCGCAACGCCCTGCTCGCGTTGGTACCAGAATGCAAAATTCGTTTCGAAATTCGCTTGTCCCAAGCGGCGCCAAATTTCCCTTGGAACTTCCGTGGACGCTGTCTCGAGTTTTCCGGTTGCCACATTGGGTTCCGTCCAGGCTAACTTCACAATTCGATCACCATTTCGCACACCACGTGAATAAAGTGGCCCTTCCGGTGCAACGTCAACAACGTCTATACCATCAGCACCAACCTCTGCCTTTAGTCCCCATCTTCCCATCGGATCGGATTTGGCATCGCGCGCGGCATCCCAACCCATCAATGGCCAAATGCACATTCGCCGATCTTGGCTACTAGTGGCGAGATAGCGACCATCTTGAGAGCATTGAATCGCATTGATGGTGTCTTCATGGCCGCGAAAAACTCTCCACAATGGACATACTTTGGTGTCTGCCGTTGGGAAACCAAAGACTCTTATCTCCGAATCGTCTTCAAAACAGACAGCGAAGCCGATAGGTTTAGAATTGGAGTCAAGAATCCAACAACTGGTCGACAACGGTCCATAGCGACTTGAAATCGATTCGCCTTTATCGACGGCCATTTCCAGGCCGACGGTCCCAATACTAGGTATCTTTACCATCAGATTACCAGCCCGATCATACTTGGGGAGTTCTCCATTCAAAACCGACGGCTGAGGAAGCCATTGACGTGCAGAACTATCAAGCAATTGCAATCTTGCTTCCCCTTGTTCCGTGCTTACGATTCCCATTGCATGCTCGTTACCGGAAACATCGAGCCACTTCCAGCCAATCTTTCCACTCTGGCTCCACTGAATTTGTTTAGGTGCACGCAGATAATTGCGTCCAAGCTCTCCGGACAGAGATAAGTCGCCTAGGATGCGCAGTTGGATTTTAGGTCCGCTATCCAAAGCAACCGAATTACCGCGAACGGTAATATGCGATGGCGATTTGTCGAGTTCCGCTGCCGTTTCCATCCGAAAACGCCCGGTGGAGTTCTGGGTCCACTTTTGAATGCGACCACGGCCGTTCGTGATATTTCTCTCGCCCACCAAAAACGCTCCTTCGGAATCTGTCCATGCGATGCAGGTGAAATCAAATGGAGCCTCTTTCATAGACAGTCCGTCGGCTTCGTATTGACGGTACTTGAGTACCAGCCCTTTGCCGGTTTCCCAAACGTATAACCAGCGTTTATCGTCGAGGGCGGCGACGAATTTCCCTGATGGCGATGAAACGATCTCAATGCAGGTCGAAGGTGACTGCGGGATCAATCTTTTGACAATTTCAGACTTCGTTGACAGGTCCCATGGCTTTCCTTTGGACTTCGCCTGTTCCTCAAATAGAGCACCAAGTATTTCCAGTCCTTTCGCGGGAGTTGCATCATGCTTCAAAGTTTCGACGGTCTTTCCGTTCGTGCTGTCCGCAACGTCTACATGCCAAGCCAAGTTCGTGTTTTTATCGGTAGTCACTGGTAACGCAAACTTGGTATCCCCAACTCGGGCCAGAGTGGTGAATCCTTTTCGAGCTTGGGTTGCATCTCGAAGGCGGGTCGACTCCCATTTCCCGCCCGCCCGATTGAATTCCCAACGCACTACCCCCCCTTTCGAATCGCCGGCCATCATTCGAAGCTCATTGTTGTTCGACAAATCAACGAGCATAGTGTCGCGGGAACTGAGGTCATTCGTGTTGAGCAAAGGACTGAGTGTGGCCAAGGTGATTCGATCGAGGACCCCAATTTCTCTCTGGGCTTTCACTGCGTACCCTGAAAGAAACAGAAAAGTATCTGTCGCAAGTACGCTTCCAATCGTCCCGCTTGGCCCACGTCCAACTTGCCAACGCACGGTGTCGCGATGTGTCCATTGGTTGTTTTCGTCCGACACCCAAACGTGCACCAGTTTGTCCCGACCTGCGGTGTATAGACTCTTACCGTCGGGAGAGAAAGCGATCGCTGTGATGGCTGCGGTATGACCATCCTGAATCAGTCTCGGCCAGGGCGTTGTTTCACCCTCATCCTTAAACAGCTCTTTCTCAAGGTCGCCGCGGCTGGAGGCATCGTCGGTAGGGACGCTAGGAACCGACGGGTTGGAAATGTCAGACGGGCTCGGTGGGGGCGTTGGCAATTGCGATTCGGTTGGCAGATCCTTCGATTCGATACCAATATAGGCGGCTTGAGAATCGGCTACTGCAATGCCCGTTTCCCGGGGTAATTTGCCGATCGCCCTTTTCGGCAAAATCGATTCCGACGGCATTTCCATACTTGCCCCGTTTGGCGTTGAGCCCGGGCGTGCCGGCAAGGAGCGCTCCGACGGTAAATCTGACGCGCATGCGAAGGGAATCGTGAAAAACGCTTGTAGAGCAATCAATAAAACAAAATTCTTGGTTCTCATGATCTCGTTGTCGCAGGGTGAAAAGAATTTGTTGCGTTCAAAAATAGAACTTTTAAGGAAACAATCTAAAGATTCGACCGACAACTCGATTCATGTCGCTCGTCCTACCGTCAATTCCCATCTTTAGTTGGCATTTTATGAACACAGCATTTCGGGCAACTGGTTTCCCCACCATTCTTGTTATTGTATTAGCCGCATCGATCGGTGTGTCGGACGAACCCAAAAACTCTGCAACGAGCGGAGACCTACTACAAACCCTATTCAGTCCTGTCATCGCTGCTGAGCCGAAAGCGATGGCAGTCCTGCAACGCACCAGCCTATTGGACCAAGTGACTCGCTCAAAAGCGCTTCAGCTGGCTTTGGTCGTAGACGGCACTGAAAGCATGGCACCTCAATTAGAAGCAATTCAGAAGCAACTGAAGGGAATGGTACGCGATCTGACGTCGGTACTAAGAGATCAACTCTCCATTCAACTCGTCATATATCGGGACATTGGAGCATCAACAGTCATTGAGTTCCCGTTGGCACAAAGCGGAAACGCTTTCACAAGCGATATTGCGGCGATCGAGACTGGGCTTGCAAAGCTGTTGCCAAAGTCAGGCGCACCCTATTTCCTAGAACAGGTAGATGCAGGATTGCATGCAGCCATCAGCCAATTGAATTGGTCTACAGACGCGTCGGTTTCTCGGTGGATCCTCCTGATTGGCGATGCTCCACCGTTTGACGAAGGCTTCCATGATGCGACCGGAGCCGAGCGAAAACATACAGATGATCAGATAATCCTTTTGGCAAAAGACAGAGGAATCACCATCCACACGCTGCTCTGCCCAACCCGAACTGAAGACCAAGCGATCTACGATGAGGTGCTCCCCAAGACCCGAGAATTTTTCGGGAAGATGGCTGAGAATACGGGTGGCACTTGCTTTGATATGTCCGATAAGAAATTCCAATCCGAGATTCGAGCGGCCGCGAAAAGAGCCGCCGTCGAGTACATTGCGATCGATCCGATTACTTTGGATGATATCGATAGAATGGCCAACTCTGTTCCCAAGTTGTCTGAAGCGAAGTCCAACCGCCCGATCCGCATCGCTGTTTTGCCCTTCATGCCCAAACAAGCAGAGAACTCCGCTAAAGGAATCGACTTGTTCAACGCTGCAAAGAACGAAACGGTTCTTTTAGCAAGTCAAATAAGTTCGCAACTCGGTCAAATTGGCGCTCAGCCAGTCGCTTCCAGCAAAATTAAGAAAGAGGTTTCCACGGCGTTGAATCGTGAACTGCGACAAGAACTCCTTGCAAAATCAGTTGGAGAGAATGTAGGCGCAGACTATGTCCTGTGCGTTTCGAAGAACGCGACAGTCAATGAAAAAATCCAATATGACTACGCCCTGCTGGAAACGATAGGTGGAACCTACGTTGTCAAGCCGGTGTCCGTTGATTCGAAGGTTCGAAAAGACTCAGAAGCGAGCAATGCCTTGTTGGTTCAGATTGGTCAAGTTACCAAGTCCATTGCTCCACCCAACGATCTTCGCAGTCTATTTGCAAAGCTAACTCCAAATTCCGCCGGCAAAACCAGAAATGTTAGCCTAGCTGAAACGAGCGCTGTCGAGAATCTCATCGTCAAAGCGAGATTGGCATTAGACGGTATCGTGGATTTCGAATTGGTCTCAGCTAATGACTCTGCTGTTGTGGAAATTGGAAAGGCGCTTGCCGAAGCAGAAAAACACATTGACGAAGCGTTAACAGTCGAAAAAGAAAACGCGACCGCATGTCTCATCGCTGCCAACATACGGATTGCAAGGATCATCCTAAATCCTCAATCCAACGAGTGCGGCAAGTGGAGGCGGGAAGCGATTCTCTATCTCGATGCAGCTAAACGAAATGCGAACAAAGATGCAACCTTTGAAGTATTAGAAATCGAAGCGGATAGCGCGATGATGATCGCCAAATACAGCATCGCTGCTGACAGATACCAATCGATCCTCAAAACAAGCGATGACTCAGCCAAACTGCGTGCACGCTGGATGTTGATGGGGCTACATTCCGGTGATTGGGAATCGAATAAGTTTGCAAAGGAACTGGTTGACCCGGACAAAGCTCGCAACTATGCCATTGAGATTTTGGCGTTTCATCCGGAATCCACGCATGCCAAAAGGCTAAGACAGATTTTGCAGATTTCGAATCGTACTCCTGAATCCGCGTCACCCAACCTGCCAATCAAAAACAAAGTAAACTTCTCAGGTACGCTCGCAAATGGGCTAGATCGATAGTCGTTCTAAAAAGGATGTTCGCTGGAACCTAACTCCTTACCGAATTGCTCGGAGGATTCCTCGGAGCAACCCCCGCCTTTTTGCAAGATTCCGCATTCAATAGGATCTCGGCTAGGTCGAACCAAATCAAACGCCCGTCCTGCCCAATCAATACAATTCTATTTTGAGTTAACTTGATGTCTTGGATAGCACAATCCAGTTTTGGACAAATCGCAAATCCCGACGGCGTTGACCCGACGTCCTGGCTCAATACCATAGATCTACCGGTCTCATGTCCTGTCATGATCCAGCGTTCATTGAGTTTGCAGATAGCGTTTATCCTTCCCGTCGCGCTTTCTTGCGATGCCCCGTCTTGAAGCAATCCATCCTCAAAATCAAATAGCTCTTTCGTTCCCCATTCACTTGTGAAACTCTCGCGCGTACATCGGAGCAACTTAGTGGCCTGAGCGATTAAAACACTATTAGGCGACTCGGCAAATAGTGCTCCAATAGGCAATGCGTTGGGCAAAGGGACATTGTTCAATTGCCATTTCTGATCGATAAAGGCACCTGAAACCACACGAAAGTCTTCCTCGGTATCTTTCGCAATTCCAGCCAACAAAAACCCCGATTTCACGTCCGAGAAGACGACCTTCGTAAATTCCTGAAGCTCCTTCATCGCAGGTTGGGATACGAAATTGAAACCGCTTTGAGTGGAAGAACTAGAAACAGTAAACGTTCCAATCCCGCCATCGAAAATAGCACCAGCAAGAAAAAACTCACCTTCTTCGTCTATGTATAAGGACGGACGGCGGTCCTTCCATTGCATGTCGTGCGCATTGGCAACATCAATCGCGTTGCCGCCTTCTTGATAGATCATGGAATGAAACACTGCCGGCTTGCTAGAAAAAAGATCGGGACTCTTGGATTCCTTGCCGTGTAGTAGTACGACTCTGTTTCGATTCCCTGATTGCTGCATCCCCAACCAGTTTCTCGATTCAGGCAATTCAGAACGTATCACAACCTCTTTTGAAATGAGTTGATCTTGCTTTGGCAGTCCCCTCACATCCTCAATTCGCATCAGCCGGTTCTGCTTATCCAACAAAACGATTTCATTCTTGAGCCATTCCAGCTGCTCAATAACGTCGGTATCTCGCAATTCCATTTGCTTGGATTGATCGCTGAGTAATGAAGAAAAGTGCAACGTATGGTTAACGGCCTTAACAAGCGTGGTTTGGTCCGAACTCATCGCAATTAGCTTGAGGCAATGCTTCTCATCAAGAGAGTCAGCGTGAGTTTGAAAGATCGGAGTCGGTTCTAGTCCCATCGCATTGCTTACAACTGGTACGTACCCGCCTTCCTTGATGGCTGGCACGGACTTTTCCAACGCATCGCCAATCGATTTGCTACCCAAGTCCGATCGACGTAATTCTTCTAACGCTTCGGTGTAGAGCGCGGCACCATCCAGCTTTTCTAATTCTTTTTCTGGCACATCTGGAATGACAACCGTCGGCTTGAGAAACAGTACCGCAAACGCAATGATTAAAGCAATCGCCGAAGTACCGACAATGATGGTGCCAATGCCTACGGAACGTTTTTCATTTTTCTTCCCGCTAACCGCGGACTGCAATGCTTCGACAAACGAGCGAGCAGATTGAAAACGCTTGAGTGGTTCCACCGATGTTGCGCGTCGAAGGACCTTCGCTTCCTGTGGCGAAACGTCGGCAAAATCAAGTCGTCCCGAGAGCTTATCTCGCATGACTTGCGATTGGGTTTCTTCTGGAAAAGGGAGTTTGCCAGTTCGTAATTCATAATAAGTGATAGCCAACGAATACTGATCAGAGGTTGCCGCCGTTCGATTATCAAAGGTTTCTGGAGCAGCATACGCTACCGATCCCCCCATGGTTGTCGTTGCTCTCGAATCGGCTCCTGAACCAAGGATTCTAGCGACACCAAAATCGCCAACGACCGCAAGGTCCCCCAAGATCATAATGTTCTCGGGTTTGATATCGCAGTGGTGTATTGCTACCGCTCCCTCGCCGAGTTCATGGCGAGGTGCATTCAGAAAATCGATCGCTTTGGCTGCGTCCTCGATATATCCAAGCAACTCCTGCGCTGGAATCCCCCGTTCCCCTTTTTTTTTGCAATCCGATAGCCGTTCCATCAGGTTCTGATCGCACAAGACGGTTGCGATCACTAACATGGATGGTTTGTGCACATCGGCCTGCAACATCGGTTGCCGGATCATGGTCGCGCGGACGGAATCGACTAATATCGGCTGGCTTGAATCAAATGCCGCATCGTCGATGACGTGCATGTTCTCGTCAAGGAGCCAAAGGGCATAGGTCTGTACCAGATGTGGATAGCGAATACCCTTTACCTTTTGTATCGCTCGAAATTCTTTTCTGCCTTGCCGTTCCTGGACATTCAAGAACTTCAAGGCAATGTAGGTGCCTCCGGGGGACGTGGCCCGCCAAACTTCACCAAACTGCCCCCGCCCAAGAAAGTTTAGCAAGCGGTAACCGGGTATGGGCTCGAAGCCTTCTTTCAACATAACGGTCGAGATTCAATGATCTAAGGGTAGGAACGGGGTCCCAATTGGGTGGGAAGTGTACGGAACAAATGAATTGAATATGAATGCATTTCTTTCGCTCGTCTATCGTACCCGATTTCCCAGAAATAAATGCGATCGAACCAATTCCGATTATCGACAGGTGCTAGCAAAGAATCGATTGATTTCGCTTTTGCGACTAGTACTTCTGCATTCCTTTAACCTGTGGTAGCGAGACGCGTTAAGAGTTTGGGAAATTTCGCAAATCGCCGAGCGTTTTAACGAAACTCTAGATGAGTTTCGTTACGAAACAACCCACCTTGTTAGCGATGACAGAGCACCAGCAGTTTTGCAACATGTTTCTGGCACGCTCAACGAGTTTACGGGCGTTATCTTTTACCCCAGTCCTCCAGTCCAGTATTCTGGCAGGGGCATTCCGACAAAAATTGCCAACCATTAAATTTCTACTGCTCAAGAAAAGTTTTTTTAGTCGATCTCACTCGAACAACGAGGTAAGGCAGACTGGTTGCCGCAAATTGCGGGTTCGCCATGGATGGCAAATTGCTGATACGAAGGAACGATTTGTCACGACGCAGAGGTCGTGACTTGAGGCAGATAATGAAACGCTCTCTAAAATTTACTGCGTCTCTTGGGATTTCCGTTTTCTCCTTTGCTGGAGCTTTTGGAACGAGCGATTTGTACGCCCAACAACCTCGGTTTCTGAAACGGCAAGCCAGTGCTCCAAGCTGCAATTGTGGTCAGTGGACCTGCCCGGCATGCCAACATCAGATCGAATGCTCGCCTTCGACCTCCGGCATGGCGAGTCCTACCACACAAGTACCGGGAGTAGTGCAATCGCCACCCGATGGAAACTACACTCCGCAGTCAAATCAACCTTCGTCGAGCGACCAAACATCGAGCTTGGTCCAACCCGCGACTCCTGCGATCGGCGCTGTGCCTAGTCAATCTGGAATCGACTTCGATCAGATCGCAAGCAATAGTCGGTCCAGCACTGGGCAACAACGACAATTGGGCAGCGGCGGCTATCTGAACAACGCGATTGAGTTCCAAGGAGATTACTTTGGCGGCCAAATCTATAGTTTCAATAGCAGCCTCATCCCAAGCAACAACAATGGCCAGTTGAAACTTGCAGAAAATGTTAGTCCGCTGCCTCGTGACCGAATTTTCTTCAACTACAGTCTATTCAATAGAGTTCCGCTGACTCCAGGTGGAGTGGATGTAAGTCGATTCAGCCCAGGCTTCGAAAAAACATTCTTGGACAAACAAGCGTCGTTGGAAATAAGAACGCCATTCGCGACGACTTTGGATAACGATATTTTTACCGATGGATCGAGCAGCACCAATAAACTTCAATTTGGAAATCTCTTCCTAACTCTCAAGGGGTTGCTTATCGGCACAGATCGTTGGGCTGTTACCGGCGGAACTTCCTTGGTTCTACCGACAGCGGAGGACAATAATGTGCTTGGACAGGGTGGTGAGCAAATTCTTCGAATTTCGAATGATTCGGTGCATCTAATGCCATTTTTAGGCTTCATGGCGACTCCTTCGACAAACACCTACATTCAGAGCATCGTCCAAATCGATCAACCCCTAAATGGTAATAGTGTCATCGAGACAACCTCTTTTAGCAACTTTAGCTCGGACAACAACGTTGGGACGCTTACCGATTTCACGATGTTGTATTGCGACATCGCCACGGGGTTCTGGTTGTATCGCGCTCCAAGTAATAGCCGAAATGGAATTCTCGGTGTGATACCAACGCTTGAGTTTCACTGGAATCAATCCCTCACTCGTGCGGATTCGGTCACAGCACAACAGGGCACTGTCAATGGCACCGTTAATCAGTTCCAAAACCTAAACATTACCTCTGGCGTGACTTTCCAACTGCCACGTCAGACAAGGCTAGCACTTGGATATGCCGTTCCAGTTGGAAACAGCCAAGACCAGCTATTCAACAGCGAGTTGAGAGTGATGCTCAACCGGTTCTTTTAATCGGTTACTTTCGCGAACGGGTGGGTATGACTAAAAAAAGTCTTTCGTCCTACTGAAAAAGGGCTTCGAAATCCAAGCGATTTCGAATTGGGGCAAAATCGCTGAGAGCTTTCAACTCTATCGGATTGTTGCCTCCTGTTTTTAAAACAGTAGCGATGAAAGCGACGGCACTTTGAGCGTATTCTTCAGCCAATGCCCTGTTCCGAGTCGACCACTTGCAAATCGGTTTTGACGGATACAGCCGACAAAAGTAGCAGGCACGCTCCGCTGTGCCGTATGCTTGCGTATATTGGCTGGGTTTTTAGGCGGACGGCACATGGAATGTGCCTGCTAGTGCGCCTCCGAAGGCGTTTGAACAGTAGGGTGGAAGTCCCTATC